>DASTJM010000092.1:0-22862 GCA_035716545.1 Streptosporangiaceae bacterium | reverse complement strand
TTGCCAGAACAGCCGATGTCGCAATCGCCGTTCTAGCGGGAGCTTCGCCACATACCAGGCAGCCACGCCGACCCCCCACCACCCGTAACCCACCCGTTACACCCCTTAAATTCCTGGCATTGCGCTCAGGCAGCAGCAGGGTGCCCCACCTGCAAGCGTCGCCGCGTCCGACACCTGATCTGCGCATAGCAGCCGCCTCCTGCGAGGCACATGCCTGCGCATCTTCGCTCGGGCGGAGGTTAGCTCACCGTTAGGGCAGGGCGCAGATCAAGTCGGTGAGCGCGGCCAGTACATCGGTTTGATGATCACGCAGGTAGAAGTGCCCGCCGTCGAAGACACGGTGGCAGGCGAGGCGACCCGATGAGGTCACTTCGCTCCAGGCCCGGACCTGCGGATCGGTCACTTCCGGATCGGCTGACCCGTGGAACACGGCCAGCGGGGTGTGCACTAGCGCCGGGCTGGCCGGGTGGTAGGTCTCGATGAGCTCGTAGTCGGTGCGCACCATCGGCAAGAGGATCTCAAGGAATTCGCTGCTGCCGAGCATTTCCTCGCTTGTGGCCGCCTCGCGGCGTAACTCGGCCACCAGTGCGGCATCGCTGACCAGATGAAAGGTTTTCCTTGGCCGACGGTGCGGCGGCAGGGACCCGGATGCGATCAGCAGCCGCGGACGCAACCCGACCAGCTCGGAGCGCAGCGTTACCTCGTACGCCAAAGACGCGCCGAGGCTGTGACCGAACAACACGACCGGCCGGGCGAATAGCGGCACGATGGCCTCGGCGACGGCGTCGGCCAGTTCGGCCATCACGCGCAGGCATGGCTCGGCGAGCCTTTCCTCGCGGCCCGGATACTGCACGAGGTGGGTCTCGATCTGGACGGGCAGGATGTCGCCCCAGATGCGGTAGAAGCTGGCCGAACCGCCGGCGTGCGGCATGCACACCAAGTTGATCGTGGCGTCTGGGCGGGTGCCGCGGGATTGAACCCATCGCGTCTGCGCCCTCCGGGCTTGGGAGCCATCGACGCGGGAGGCCGCAGGCTGGCTCACGCCGCCATCTCCGCGATGATCAGCTCGCGCAATGCCAATGGACAACGCAAAAGCTCCCAGTGGTCGCCGTCCAGGACGTGTCCGTGCGCTAGCGCGCACCGCTGCCAGCCCGGCCACACCTGCTCCGCTGGCACCACGTCGTCCCGTGTCCACCCGATCACGCATACAGGCGCGGTCGTGACCGGAGCGTCCTCGTACCGGTACTGCCGTTGCACTCGCAGGTCGGCACGCATCGTCTCCGCCGCGATTTCCGCCATTTCTGGCGCGATGGACCGGCCCATCGCCGTGCACAAGGCGTTGATCTCGGCCACTAGGTCCACAGTCTCGAGCTCGACGAAGTTGAGCCGCCCATACAAACCCTGGTCGGGGGGACCCCACGAGGAGGCGAACAGCCGGTGCGGGAGGGGCAGGCCTTGCTCTTCCAGCTGCCCGGCGATCTGCAGCAGGTATGGCACCGCGCCGCAGTGGCCAAGCAACCCGAATGGCCGGTCCTCGTTGCCCAATGCGACTTCGGTCAGCGCGTCGGTGAACTGCTCGGCGAATTCCTGGTGACTGGCCGGGACATCTTCGTGTGACCGGTTCTCCCGGCCGGGGGGCTGGACCGGGCAGAACCATCCGCTGCCGAGCTGACGTGGCCACTCGGTAAACGACGACGCGCCGGTGCCCGCGTATGGCAGCCCGAACACCACAAAATCTCCGCCCCGCGGCGGCTGGTGCAGAAACCACTTGGTCATTCCGGCGCCTTGTCCATGTCCAGCCGCAGCTCGAGCCGCGTCATGCCGTTAATCCAGTTGGAAACGATGTGCGTCGGTTCGCCGGCTAGCGCGAACCCGCGCACATGCTCAGCCAGAACGCCGAAGAGCACGGCCAGCGCGGCTCGGGAGACCTGAGCGCCGATGCAGTAGTGCGGGCCAACCCCGAAACCTAGGTGCGTGCTGGGTTTCCGGTCCAGCCTGAACTCGTATGGATCGGCCCATATCGTGACGTCCCGGTTCGCCGATCCGACCCAGCCGCACATCCAGTCGCCATCGGCGATCGGCTGGCCGGCCAACTCGGTATCCACCACAGCCCGCCGCAGCAGGTGGTTCGTCGGTGAGGTCCACCGGGTGCCCTCGTTGACCAGCGCCGGGATGCGCGACCGGTTGGACCGCACCTTCTGCCATACAGCCGGACGCTCGATCATCGCCACCATGGTCTGACTAGCCACGTGCGGCGTTGTCGCGTGCGCTCCCATCATGAGGCTGTAGCAGTTAAGCGACACCTGCTCGTCGGTCAGCCGCTGCCCGTCAAGCAAGAGCTCGGTCAGCGCGGTCATTACGTCGTTGCCAGGTTGTTCCCTGCGGAGCTTGATCGCGCTCCCGAACAGTTCGAGCATCTGCATGTGAGCGCGCAATGACGCCGTGTGCGCGTCTGCGCAGTCGCTGAGGGACGGCTCGTCGGGAGTCACGCTCACCGCTGTCCAGTGGGCGATCTCATCGGTGAGCTCCTCGGGGATGCCCATCATCGGGGCCAGCATGGCCATGGGCATTTTGTGCAGCACGGCCATGAACTCACCGCCGCCGTCATGCAATAACGGCGAGACCAAGCGGCTGATCCTTGCTTCCATCTCGTCCGTGCAACGGCGGATAACGTCGCGGCTCAGTTTGCGCAGAACGGGATTGCGCAGCTGGCCGTGCCGTGGCGGATCGCTGACCGTCATGGTCTTGTCGCGCGCAGCGTCGCCGATCCCGACCGAGCTGAGGATAGTGCCCCACATGGAAGAGAATGTCTCGTGCTCTTTGAGCAATCGCTCGCAGTCGGCGAACCTGGTCACTGACCAGAACGGCGTACCGTTAGGGGCGTACTGCCTGATAATCGGCTGCTCGTGCCGCAACGTCTGCCAAAGCGTGTGCTGGCACTGGTCGCGGTAGCGTACCGGGTCGTACATGTCGACGTCGTGCAGCTGCGCGCGGGCGTCCAGGCTCGGCGAGGTTATCTTCACTGAGCACCTCCGGCCAGCGCGGCCGTGCTGGCGTCGAGTGTCGTCGCGAGCTCGCCGAGCGTCGGGGCGCCAAGGAACTGCCGAGCGGTCATGGCGATCCCGCTGACCCGCAGGCTCTCAAGCGCCCGCATTCCGCGCAGTGAGTCACCGCCAAGCTCGAAGAAGTTGTCGCCCATGCCCACCTCGTCGATTGCCAGAACGTCGGCAATCACCTGTCCCAGCATTCGCTCGGTGCTGGTTCTTGGCTCGATTAGCGGGCCGAGGCCCATCTCCTTGCGTGAGCGCCATGGGGCCGGCAGTGACTTGCGGTCGACCTTGCCGTTCTGATCAAGGGGGAGCCGGTCCAAGAGCACATAGTGCGATGGCGCTAAGTATGCGGGCAGCCGGCTGGACATCCAGCCGCGCAGTTCGGTCGCCGTCAGTGTTGCCGTGCCGGCCGGTGCGACGTAGGCGACCAGTCGCTTATCCATCTCGTTGTCGCCAATGACCACTACCGCCGCGGCGCTGACGGACTCGTTCGCGGCTAGCGCCGTCTCCACTTCGCCCAGTTCGATCCGGAAGCCGCGGATCTTGACTTGCCGGTCAGCGCGGCCAATGAACTCGACCTCACCGTTGTCAAGCAACCGGCCGAGATCCCCGGTCCGGTACATCCGGGCTCCCCGCTCAGTCGAGTACGGGTCAGGCAGGAAGCTTCGTGCGGTAAGCGCGGGTCGGCGGTGGTAACCGCGGGCTACGCCCGCGCCGCCAATAAAAATTTCGCCGATCTCGCCAGCCGGCAACTCGTCTAGATCGGCGTTGAGCACACGCACGGTGTTACCGGCAAGAGCTCCGCCGAGCGGCATTCGCTCATAACTCGCGCTGTCATCCACCCGGTGCACTGTCGCGAACACCGTAGCCTCAGTCGGGCCGTAGCACGCGTACACGTTGCGGCCAATGACACTGGCCGCAGCCTGCATATGCTGCGGTGACATCACATCGCCGCCGGCCAGCAGCACGCCCGCACTGGCAAACATATCCACGTCATGCTCGACGAGCAGGTGGAAAAGTCCGGAGGTGACGAACATCCAGTCAGGCCGCACCTGCCGCAGCGCCGTGCCCAGTTCGCTGACTGAAACCTGCTCTTTGCTCAGTAACGCGATCCGGCCGCCTCTGGCCAACGGGCACCAGATCTCGAACGTGGAGGCGTCGAACGCGGTGGGGGCGAGAGCGGCTACCACCTCGCCTGGACCGATCGCTAACCGGCTGTCGGACTCGACTAGATCGACGACATTGCCGTGGCTCACCGCGACGCCTTTTGGCACTCCGGTTGAGCCCGACGTATAAATAATGTAAGCAAGGCTGGCCCGATCAACCTCGACGGTAAGATTACCGCTATCCGCGGCGTCGGTATCGGGCGGTCCGGCGAACGCGACGACCGTGACGCCGTCGGGAGCCCGGAAATCGAGCGTGCCGGCGACGGCAACGGACGCCTCCGAGTCAGCCAGCATGAACGCCTGGCGTTCGGCGGGGTAATCCGGATCGATCGGTACATAGGCGCCACCAGCTTTTAATACGGCCAGTACGGTAACGACGAACTCGGCCGACCGTGGCATGGCAACCGCGACCCGGGTCTGGCGGCCGACTCCGTGAGCCGCTAGCCGCCTGGCTAAGCGATTGGCGGCGGCATTTAGCTCACCGTAGGTCATTATGCGCTGGCCGACGGATACTGCCGCCGCGTCCGGAGAAGAGCTTGCCTGTCGTTCGACAAGCCGATGTAAGTTCAATCCACACATCGCAGTCTTTCCTCACGACTCGCAGGAGTATTCAAAGCTTTCCAGGTTGCAACGAAGATTCCTGTCGAGTGCAGCTTCGGCAAGAAGTCCAAAGAGCGAGCGATGGCATGCCAGCCGGCGGATGATGGTCATGCTGGTTTCTCGCACAGCTCATCAATGGCCCGCGCAACCGCGCGGACATTGTTGTCGCTATACAACAACCGCATGCTCATCCGCACGCCCCAGGCCTGTTTTACCCGGTTGACAATGCGGTTCGCGTGCAGCGAGTTGCCGCCGAGCTCGAAGAAATTCGCATCAAGATCAACAATGGAGGTATCGAGTACGCTACGGAAAATTTCGGCTAGCCCGGATTCGGTCGGTGTCGCCTGGGCCAGGCCAGCGTCTTTCGCCGACACTGTTTCCGGCTCGGCGTCGATCACGTAGCCGCGCTCGCCTGAACTGGCCGCAAGTTCGTACCGTTCGGCGTCGGTCAGGATGGCTGCTGCCACTGATGCGGCCGGATCCGCGCTCATCGCGCACAGTATCTGGGCGACATGCCCGGCGAGCGCTTCGATCCGCCGTCGGTCGAACATCTGTGCCGGGTATGCCACGTGCAGGCGCAGGCCGCGCGCGGTCTGGAAGAAGCTGATCTCCAAATCGAACCTGGCGCTGCTAGTGACCGGTTCGAGCCACTCGACGTCCAGCCCGGCCAACGTAAACGCGCTTGGCGAACTGGACGGGCCGAGCACCTGGACAGATACGTGGAATAGCGGATTAGGCTCGGCTTGCCTCACCTGAGCCATGCGGTCCACGACCAGCTCGAGCGGCGCATCCTGGTGATCGTGCAGTTCGTCGGAAGCCTCGCTGATCCGATCGAGCAAGTCGCCGAAGGACGGGTCGCCGCTCAGATCGACGCGGAGCACGACTATGTTCGCGAACGTGCCGACCACTTGTTCCAGCTCGGGGCCGGTACGGCCGGACATCGGTACGCCGATCGCGATGTCATCCAGGCCGGTATACCGGCCGAGGACCACCGCTACGGCGGCGGTGAGCATGATGGACAGCAGGACGCCGCGCTGTTCAGTGAAGTCGAGCAGCATGCGATAAAAGTCAGCGGGGTAGTCGATCACCAGGTTACCGCTAGCGGTGCCTGAGGTAAGCGGGCGTGGCCGGTCGGCGGGCAGGTCAAGTTCGGGCAGCCCGGCCAGGCGCGCAGCCCAGAAGTCGAGGTCTTCGGCCAAGATCGCCGAGTCGAGATAGGTAGCCTGCGTGGTAGCGAAGTCTCGGTAGGTCAGTTGAGGCGCCGGTCGATGCGGAATCTGGCCGGCGCGGAAACATCCGTAAGCGTCGGCAAGCTCGCTGGTGGTCAGCCCAACCGACCAGCCGTCGGCGACGATGCGGTGGAAGGCCAGGCCGAGCAGGTGGTCATCGTCAGCCAGCCGAACCAGCGTGAACCGGTACAATGGGCCGGCTGCCAGGTCAAACGGCGTGGCCGTGGCAGCGGCCAGGTCAGTGCGGATGATCCGCTCAAGTTCCGCGCCCTCGTAGCCGACGCGATCAAGCATTGTCAGTGCCACTTCTGGGGGTGGCGGCCCGATGAGGCAGGACGGGGTTCCCTCGGTGCCGCCGAACGTGGCGCGCAGCATCTCGTGCCGGCCAACGATCCAGTGCAGCGCCCGGCACAGCGCGGTGGCGTCAAGCGGGCCGCGTAGCCGGTAGTGGAGCCGGATGTTGTAGCAGGCCTCATCGGCCGTCATCTGACTGCTGAACCATAACTGCTGCTGCGCGAACGACAGGACCACGCGATCGGAACTGAAGTCACTTGTCACGCTCGTGAACCCTTCAATTTAGGCGATCAGCGTAGCAGTTAACCTCACATGGCACCACAAGGCAAAAGATTGCCAGCATAGCTGCATCCATCTGCCCTTATCAACTTGTACGAGAATATTGACTAGATTTCGAACATTAAATGATGATCGCGAGCTGGCTATTGGACCCTAGATGCATTAGCGGTAAGGTACGGTGCATGGTAGTCGCCGGGAGTCCGGAAGAGGACATCGCGCAAGATTCGGCTGCTGCCATGCCGCAAACAGGCTCTGTGCCCCAAACAGGCTCTGTGCCCCAAACAGGCTCTGTGCCGCAAACAGCGAGATCGTCGCAAACAGCGAGATCGCAGACACTGTGGCGAAATCCCGACTTCCTGAGGTTCTGGTCGGGCGAGGCCCTGTCGCTATTCGGAACCCAAGTCACCAATCTGGCATTACCGCTGACTGCGGTGATTGCCTTCAACTCCAGCGCACAGCTGGTAGGTTTGCTGCGCTTCTTGCAGTTAATACCGTATCTGTTCCTAGCCTTGGTGTTCGGGGTCTGGGTGGACAGGCGCCGGCGCAAGCCTGTCATGATGCTGGCCAATGCCGTCCGGATGGTGCTGATCGCCCTGGTCCCATTGCTGTGGCACTTGCACCTGCTGACTATTACCGGCTTGCTGGTGATCGCGACCGGTGTGGGCATCTTCTCGGTGCTGTTTGACGTCAGCTGGATGTCCTTCGTACCCGCGCTGGTCAAGGACTCCACGCTCTATGTCGAGGCGAATCAGAAGCTGGCCGTTACTCAGTCGACCACCGATGTGTCGGGGCCCGGCGTGGCTGGCGTGCTCATCAGCTGGCTCGGGGCACCAACCGCGATGTCGGTCGACGCCCTGTCCTATCTCGCCTCGCTCGTCGGCCTGCTTCTGATCAGGACGCCCGAGCCTGCGCCGCCGATCACCGCTGGCACGCGGTCGTTCAGAAGGGAACTGGCCGATGGCATGCGGTGGGTGTTCGGCAACAGGACGCTGCGCGCGCTCGCCGTGTTCGCGCCGTTCACCAACTTCTCGCTGACGTGCGTCTTGACGTTGTTCCTGCTATATGGAGTGCGCGCCAAGGGGCTGAGTCCGGCGCAGGTCGGCCTCGTGCTGTCGGTGGCCTCGGTAGGCGCTTTGGCTGGCGCCCTGATCTCTAAGACGATCATCCGCCGATACCGGATCGGCCTGGTCTACGGCCTGGCGCTCGCTGGTATCTACGCTGGCCCGGTGCTGCTGCCTGTTGCTGGCGGCCCGCGACCCGTCCTGATCGGCCTGTTCATGCTGACGTTCCTGATTTGCAACTTCGGCAGCGGGCTATCTAACGTGATGCAGATTACCCTGCGCCAGACCTGTACACCCCAGTCAATGATGGGCAGGATGAACGCCGCCTTTCGCACCTTGCTTTTCGGCGGTGCCGCGCTGGGCGGGCTCGCCGCTGGCCTTGTCGGTGGTGCGCTGGGATTGCGTGCCGGCATCACCTTGGTGGCCATCTGCTCGGCCGGAATGGTCGTGCCTCTCGCACTGTCACGCGTGGTCAGGCTACGCGCGATGCCGGAACCGATGACCGATCCGATCCCGACGACACCGGCGATGTGACATGACAATAGGCGCGAGGGATGCAGCCACCGGGTTCAGCGGGAGGCCGGGCGGGAAGGTACGGCCGCTGTCGTTCGCGCAGGAACAGCTTTGGTTTCTCGATCAGCTGGCACCCGGCAGTGCCGTCTACAACATATTGCTGGTCTGGCGACTGCATGGCCCGCTCCGGGTAGACGTACTGCAGAGGTGCGTGAACCTGCTGGTGAGCCGCCACGAGGCACTGCGCCTCACCATCGCCGATGATGACGGCACGCCGTACCAGATGGTCACTCCCGTGACCGAGTTGCCGCTACCGGTTGCCGACCTGCGCGTGTGGCCGGAGGCTGAGCGTGAGCAGCGGCTCAAGGATGCAATCGACGCGCAGCGTGCCGAGGGGTACGATCTGCCGACCGGACCGCTATGCCGGTTCCGGCTGATTCAGCTAGCTGACGATGAGTATATCTTCAGCCAGTGTGTCCACCACATCATCGCCGACGGCTGGTCCATGAGCCTGATGGCCCAGGAGTTGTCTGCCACCTACGGCAGGCTGTGCGAAGGCGCCGAGCCAGTCTTCGGGGAAAGGCAGCTTGATTACACCGAGTTCGCGCTGGCGCAGCGCGAGCGATTGCAAGGTGACGCGCTGGCCGGGGAACTGGCCTTCTGGCAGCGGCGGCTGGCTGGCTTACCGGTACTAGAACTCCCGGCTGACCGGCCGCGCCCGGTCGGCGACAGCTACCAAGGCAGTACCGTGATCGCGAGCTTCCCTGCCGATCTGCGCGGCATCCTCCAGCGACTCGCTGACGACCACAACGCGTCGCTGTTCATGGTTATCGCCGCCGCCTACAGCCTGGTATTAAGCAGATACACCGGCCTGGACGACATTCCGACCGGAGTCCCGATGCTTGGGCGGCCCGAGCCGGAACTCGAAGTAGTTGTTGGCATGTTCGTCAACATGGTGGTGCTGCGAACAGACCTGGCTGGCGATCCGGCCTTCAGCGAACTCATCGACGGGGTCGCCGATGCCAGCCTTGAGCTATATGAGCACCAGGAGGTTTCCTTCAAAGAAGTGGTCGATGCGGTGCAACCCGTGCGCGATCCGGATCGTAACCCGTTGTTTCAGGTCAGTTTGCAGGTAGTGGGCGATGACAACTCTGGCGAGAGCCTCGCCCTCGCAGGAGTAGCCACCGAATTCTTGCCGCAGGCCGCCGTCGGCTCCAGGTTCGACATCGCGGTGACCATCAAGGACAACGGCTCGTCGTTGCGGGCAAACGTCGAGTACTCCGCAATGTTCGACCGCTGGCGGGTCGAGGCCATGCTCGTCCATCTGGAGACGGTGCTGCGTACCGCGGCAGCCCACCCGAGCTTGCGACTATCGCAGATTCCGATGGTGACCGGCGCCGAGCGCGAGCAACTGCTCGCGGCCGGCCGTGGCGATGTGGCGGGATACAGCCTGCCATCGCGGCGCGGCCGGCAGGTCTACGTGGTTGACCGCGCCATGAACCTGGTGCCGCGTGGGGTGGCAGGTGAGTTGCTCGTCGCGGGCGAGCCTGAGGGCGAAGAACCGCGCAAAGAGCCCGTCGATGACCCGTTCTGCCCCGGCAGGCAGGCATACCTGACTGGTGACCTGGCTCGCTGGACTTCCGATCTGCGGCTCGACCTCCTCGGCCGACCGGGCCAGGACGGCCGCACCGCGACTGAAGCCACGTCCGAGGGCGGGTCCCAAGCCAGAACCGAAGGCGGCGGCGGCAGCGAGGAGCCTTCGACGCCGACCGAGCAGGCCGTCGCGAATATTTTCGCAACGGTGCTTTCGCTGCCCAAGGTGGGTGCCGACGACAGTTTCTTCAGCTCGGGCGGCAATTCGCTTAAGGCCATGCTCGCCGTCAGCAGGATCAACAAGGGATTCGGGATCAAGCTTGGCGTCCGGACGTTGTACGGCAATGTCACCGTGCGGGCGGTCTCTGCCGTAGTAGATGAAAGGATTGGCGGCAGTCCCGCCTGACGGCGAGGCGAGCCCTACGTCAATGGTAGATCTGGAAAAGGTCATCCCCCTGAGCCCAGGCGGTACGGCCGCGCCGCTTTTCTGCGTGCATGCCAGTTCAGGGTCGGCCTATACCTACTTCGAACTGGCTCAGCTGCTCGGCGCGGACCAGCCTGTCTATGGCATCGAGGCACCGGGCTTCGACGATGACGCACAACCGGTCAGGTCAGTAGCCGCCTTATCCGCCGAGTACGCACGAGCCTTGCGCGAGTTCCGTCCCGAGGGCGACTTCGTGCTGCTCGGCTGGTCCGTCGGAGGCAAGATCGCCTTCGATTTAGCGCAGCGGCTCAGCGCGGCCGGGGTTCGCGTACCGCAGCTAATCATGATCGACGTAAACGAGCCTGAAGTTTTGAAACTTCCGCAGGAAAGGGAGACTGCGCGCCGGTTCCTACAGGAGATTCTAGCGACAATGGGCGCTTCGCCAGATGAGCTTGAACAGGTAATGGCCACGCGGGCGGACGAGGACACCAGCGAGCAAATCTTCCAGGCCGCGAAATCCGCTGGCGTGCTGCCGCCCGAACTGGAGATTGACCTGCTAGCCAAGCGCTACGCAGTGTTCCGGGCGCTGGTAGAGGCGTCACTGCGATACGAGGTAATCGAGCCGTACGAAGGCCCGGTCACGCACCTAATCGCTTCTGAGTCGCTGCAGCGGGGAAAGATGAGGTGGAAGATGCTGGCAACTAACCTGACCGAGCACATTGTGCCTGGCAGCCATCACTCCATTTGGACCGGAGATCGCCTGCGTTTGCTGGCCGAACTGACACGGGCCGTCCTCGCCAGTACGCAATAGCCGACTAAGGGACTTATATGGGAGGTTTATGGACAGTCTATGGCGACTGCGGGCCAAGAATGCGTTGCTTAGGGCGTTGCTGGAGCGCGCTAGGGCGTGCTGGGGCGACACGTGATTTTGGTCAGTGATAGTGAAATCTAACTTTTCATGTGCTTTGCGCATGCTCAACTGATTGGATACAGGGGTGCGGTATGTTTTTTGCTAGCAACCTGCTCAGCGAGGCGTCACAAGTGGAGCTGCTCGACTGCACGCTGCGCGATGGCTCATATACCGTCGATTTCCAGTTAGACCCGGAATTCGTGACCCGCTTGCTAACCTGCTTAAACAAAACTCCGGTTTCCAAGATTGAGATCGGGCACGGCGTCGGTATCGAGGCAGAGCGGTCAGGCATCAGGGCCTGCAACATCGACCATTACAGCTGGAGCGACATCGCTGTTTCCGTGCTGCCTGACAAGCCATGGGGCATGTTCGCCCAGCCTGGCTTCACCCAGCTAAGCACCATCGCCGAGTTATCCAGCCGCGGAATGTCCTTCGTCCGCGTTGGCATGGAACCGGACCGGATCGCGGGAAATCTCGACTACATACGCCGCGCCACGGATGTCTGCGGTCAAGTATATCTGAACTTAATGAAAACGGGCTCGACGCCGACCAGTCAGCTGCTCGACATGCTGCACCCCGTCAGTCCGGCCGTTGCCGGCGTATACGTTGTAGACTCTTACGGCGCGATGCTCCCGACCGACGTCCACAGGTACGTGAGCGCCGTGAAGAACATCTTCCCCGTTGTCGGATTCCACGGTCACGACAACCTGGGCATGGCGACTATCAACAGCATCACCGCCCTGCAGGCCGGCGCTACAGTGGTGGACGGCACACTCAACGGCATTGGCCGGGGCTCGGGTAACGCACCGACGGAGTCACTCGCCGGAATTATCAAGATTTTAAAAGCGGACCTTTTCGACTACCGGCAACTGGCGAAGCTCGCCGAATACTGCCGGGTCAACATGAACGTTATCTCCGAGAATCGCACAATGCAGGTGCTCGGTGGCGTGATTGGCATCCACTCAACTTTCTTTCCGCTGGTGGAGGAGCTGGCGATGAAATACAACGCCGATCCGGCTACCCTCATGGAAACGGCGGTCATGATCGCCGAGCAGAGCCCGCGCCGGGCCGATTTCCACACTGCGGCGAGCAGGCTCGCCGATAAGGCCGAGTTGTTTGACCGGGTGCCGAACACGCCGGCCTTGGGCGCGGGAGAAGCACGGTGAGACTAGCGCGAGCCGGGTCGATGGCGAGCTGCGACATCGTCGTGCGACAGCACGGAAGATGGCTTTGGCTGGCGAGCCTTCCCGGGTATGAGAAGGTCACGCGAATCGCTGACCTCGCGGCCGGCCAGGAACTGTGCAAGCTCGCTGAAACAATCGGTCAGCACGGTTCTGGCAGCATAGAGGCGGAATTCGATCTCGCCACCACAGCTGCGATCGCCGATCGGTACACCGACATCTGGGGTGCCGGGCTTAATTACCTCGGTCATTCCAGCGACTTGAACGCCAGGCAGCCTGACTCAGGCCCCGGTTCCTATCTGCGCCCGGCCGGCTGCCTTATCGATAACGGCGGCTATATCGACCTGCCAGCGCAGTCCAAGCGGGTAACCGCCGAAGCCGAACTCGGACTGATCATCGGAACCGCGTGCAAGAACGTACCGCGCGCCGGCTGGCGCTCGGTCGTCGCCGGAGTGACCGTCGTTCTCGATATGACGGCGGAAGACATGGTGCGCGAGAACCCGCGTTACATCCCGTGGGCCAAGGGATTCGACACCTTCTGCAGCATCGGCCCCCTCATGGTGACCATCGACGAATTCACCGACGACGCGCTGAAGTCTGTCGACATCGCCACGATGCGGAACGGGGAAACCATTGCCTCGGCGACCCCGGCGGAGATGAAATACGAACTTGGATATCTTGTCGAGTATTTCACCGCCGGCCGCACGCTCAGCCCGGGCACGGTGATCTGCACGGGAACTCCCGGCGCGGCCGTGATCAGCCCTGGCGATACGGTCCAGGCGGTCGTCCAGGACGTCGGCACGCTTACCCATCCGGTTCGGTAACAAGGCAGGCAGATGACCATACTCGACCGTATCGCCCGTGCCGCGACTGACCGTCCCGACAGCGACGCCTTGCGTACCGCTGACGGCAGTCTCACCTATCGTGAACTCGGCAGGCTGACTGACGATTTCGCTGGCCGGCTAAGGACCGCCACCGCGCCCGGCGAGTTCGTCGGCATTGAAGCCAACCGCGGCTTCGGCGCGGTTGCGGCCATGATCGGGGCCATGAAGGCGAACCGCCCGTTCGTCGTCATCGACAGCCGCGACACCGACGTGTCCAACTCGCGCAAGGTCCGGTTACTCGGTGTCCGGCTGCTGGTCCGGTCCTCAGCGGGAGACAGCCTGGTCAGTCTCGCCGACGTACCCGGGCAGTGGCGTCAGCCTTGCCGTCAGCCCGGCGGATCTCCCGTCGCCGTCTTCTTCGCCGACGGCGGCCTCTGCTATGCGATCTACACATCGGGATCGACCGGTGAGCCCAAGTGCGTCCTGGTGCGCACGGCGCCGCTCGCTTCGGTCATCAGTGACCACGTCGAGCGCCTGGCCGTCGGGCCAGGATGCAGGACGCTGCAATTCGCCCGCCTGACCTTCGACGGGTGCATCACCGAGATCTTCTGGACCCTGACCGCCGGAGCATGCCTTGTGGTGCTCGACGAATCGCGGCTAGCCCCAGGTCCCGTGCTGCAGGCTACGCTCGAACGGTTCGCGATCACCCATCTGAAGACGACGCCCTTCGCGCTTACGGTGACCGAACCGAGTGGCGCGATGCGCCTTGAGCACGTGATCAACGGCGGCGGCCCGTGCCGGCTCTCGGTGGTGAGCAAGTGGTCAGCCATCGCGAGCTTCCACAACGCGTACGGCCTCACCGAGACAACTATCTGCAATCTGCTGAGCGGCGGGCTCAAACCCGGCGATTGCCCACAGTCGGTGCCGCTGGGAGAACCGGTAGGCGACTGCGCTTATTACATCCGGCCAACGGACAAGGCCCAGCCGTCGGCTGCGGCAGCTGATGGCGCTGCCCGCAGAGGCGAACTCGTCATCACCGGCGCCAGCGTGGCGGCCGGCTACCTCACCGAGCATGGCATGCGGCCGTTCGATGAGGCTGGAACGGCGGCGTACCGTACCGGTGATGTCGTCGAGCTACGCGATGGCCAGCTCCACTTCGTCGAGCGACTTGACCGGCAGGTCAAGGTTCGCGGCTACCGGCTCGATCCGGGCGAGATCGAGAACGCGGTATGCAGGCTCGAATCGATCACAGACGCAGTCGTCGCGGCCGAGCCGCACTACGGCGCGGCCGCGACGGATACCGATGCCCTGGTCTGCTACTACCTCGGTGACGTCGATTCCCGAACGGTGCGCCAGCATCTCGATCGTGTACTTGACCCATACAAGATCCCCTCGGTGATCACGCGCCTCGAGGCATTTCCCTATACCGAGAACGGCAAGGTCGACCGGGACGCACTGCTGGCCAGTCGTCAGGCGCTGGCAGCGGACCAGCATGGGCCAGCGGACCAGCATGGGCCAGCGGACCTGCCCTGCCCGCCCGCCTCGCCGGGGGAGCAAGTGCTGCACTTGGTCCGCGGCCTCACCGGAATCAGCGACATCGGCCTTGACGACAACTTCTTCGACGCCGGCGGCGACTCGGCATCGGCGGTCGTGCTGGTGAGCAAGATGAAGCAACTGGGCTGGCTCGACGTCGGCGTCAGGGACGTGCTGCGCGCGGAGAACCTCCGGGTGCTCGCCGACCAGTTGCGGGAATGGAGCGTGTAGGCTATGTGCGCTCTATGCGGGACGTTCGCGCCGGCAGGTACCCCGGACCGCTCGATCGCGGCGGCGATGCAGGGCCGGCTGGTGCACCGGGGACCGGACGAGGCCTACTCACTGAGCACGCCCGTGTTGTCGGTGAAGCTCGGCCGCCTCGGCATGAGGGCGCTGAAAGATGGCTGGCAGCCTGCCGAGGACAGCAGCGGCAGGTTCGCCGCCATGACCAACGGCGAGATATTCAACGACGGCGAACTGCGCGAGCGCCTCGGGGGTCACGGGCCGCCGAACATGGTCGATGTCGCAGTCATACCGGAACTCTTCAGGCGTTACGGGCCCGCGGGGCTCGAGCTCATCGACGGGCAGTTCGCGACCGCGGTTTTTGACCGGGCTGAATGTCTTCTGTATCTCGGACGAGACCGTTTCGGTATATGCCCTTTATTTTATGCGGAAATAAATGCGCAGGTGCACTTTTGCTCGGAGCTGAAGTCGCTCGTGGACTGCGTGCCAGCGTCTTGGGAGCTTGATGTCAGCTCCGTTGACCAGTATTTGTCGCTCGGCAACATTGTCGCACCGCGCACCATTGTGAAGGATGTTCACGCCGTGCCGCCGGGGTGCGTGGTCCGTTTCGGCGCGGGTGGCAAGCAGACCATCAGGTACTGGAGGTACGGGGAATTCGAGGCGGCCGGCGGCCCGGTGAGCGCCGAGTGCATCAGGGACGCCCTACGGTGCTCAGTACGTGATCGCCTGCGCGCAGACGTCGAGATCGGTGCCTATCTGAGCGGCGGATTCGACTCCGCCACCCTGGTCATGGTGGCGGCCAGCGTCCTTGGGAAGCCGATGAAGACATTCTCGGTGCTGTTCGACGATGTCGCACTCGATGAGGGGCGATTCCAGCGGGAGGTGTCGGAAGCCGTCGGCAGCGAACATCACCAGGTGCGCTGCGGTCCCGCCGACGTGGCGTCGGAATTCAACGCGATGGTGCGCCACTGCTGTTATCCGCAGCGCGAGACGTACAACGTCGCGGCGCTGTTGCTCTCGCGCGAGGTCGCTCTCACGGGGATCAAGGGTGTGATCTCCGGTGAAGGCGCCGACGAACTCTTTTTCGGCTATGATTCCTACGCTTTTGACTGCGCACGGCGCAAGCCGGGAGAAGCCCGCTGCGAGAACGAGCAAGCATGGGGCAGGGCCGACTTCAGCTGGGAAGTCGACTGGCGGAAGGTGGATCGCCGAAGGGAACTTTGCCTGAATTCACGTGCTCTGGAGGCCATATCAGGCAATGAGTTCTGGCGGGACCGGCTGATTCCCTTTACCGAAGCCGAGCTCGCCGGGCTGACCCCGATGCAGTTGCGGTCCATCGCCGACGTGTACGTGCAGTTGAGCGGTCACCTGCTCGGAGATCATGGCGACACGATGCTTATGGCCAACTCCGTAGAAGGCCGGTACCCGTTCCTCGGGAATCGGATGGTATCGCTCGGGCTGCGCGTCGCTGATCTCGATAAAGTGGCGGACTTCGAGGGCAAGGCCTGCCTCAAGCTGGCGTACGCCGACATCGTCCCTCCGTCGGTGCTGCGGCGCGCGAAGCAGGGGTTCACGGCCTACGAGCTGGCTGCGGTGGCCAATGAGCGGCTGCTCTCTGACTGGCATGACCTCGTCGCGGCTAGCGGCATTTTCCGGCCAGACGCGCTGCGCCAGGTCGCCGCCAGCCCCGCGCCTGGCAAGTGGGACCTCCGACTGAGCTTGATCAGCATCAGCATGGTGATCGACGAACTGGGGCTGCGGTTATGACTGACGCCTGGACCAGCCTGATCCGCGGCGAGCGGTGGCGATCGCCGGCCAGGCTGTGGATCGAAGACGACATCGAGTACAGCTGGCAGCAGGTAGGCAAGCTGGCCGAGACGATCGAAGACCTGATCGGCCGGGCCAGCGCGATCCGCGTGGTGCGGATCAAGTCGGAGTCCAAGCTTGGCTGCTTCGCTGGCCAGCTGGCCGCCTGGCGGGCCGGCTGCGTCGCCGTCGCTGACGACGGCGGCTTCGGGCCAGGCGACATGGGCCACGTCAGGCCCGATGTCACCGTGGCTGTCTTTGTGGCTGGCCAGGACTGGCAGGTCCAGGTTGCCGACGAATCCGATGAGGGTCTGCACTGCGCCCGGATTCCGGCCGCGGTGGTCGCGGTCAACTTCACTTCGGGGAGCACCGGTAACCGGAAGGCGGTAGCGGTGACCAGCTCCAACCTGGTGGCGCTATTCGGATGCCGCGACCTGGACGTGCCGGTGCGCACCCGGCTGACCGCGGGCAGCTTCGCCACCCCCGCATACGACGGCTGGTGGTTCGACACCTGGCGCACGGTCTTCGCTGGCGGGCAGGTCGTCTGCCTGCCGAGCATGAACCAGGACGTGTTCACCTGGGCCGAACTCGCCGGGAAGTACCACATCGACCGCGTCCTGCTTCCCGCCGCCGTGATCGCCGCGATCGTCGAGACCGCTCCCGAGTGCGTGGCGAGCATCCCCTGGCTGTTCAGCGGCGGAGAGCAGTTCCAGGTGACTACGTACCGGCAGGCCAGGCAGGCTGGCCTGCGGAACCGGTTCGTCAACCTGTACGGTCCCACGGAAGCCACGTTCGCCACGCATAAGTACGAGTTGCCCGAGAGCTTCACGGCGCCGGTCATCCCCATCGGCAAGCCGCTCGACGGGTGCCAGCAGATCCTGCGCGACCTAGACGACCGGGGCGATAGCTTTGAGCTCCTGATCGGCGGCCCGTTCGTGTGCCATGGCTACTTCGAGAACGGCGTGGTCTCCCGCCTCTTCCTATCACCCCACGTGCGCCCGTTGTTTCATACCGGGGACGTCGTGCGGTCCGACGACGACGGAAACCTCGTCTTCGCCGGGCGGCTCGACAACCAGATCAAGGTGAACGGCATACGCGTGGACGCCGCCGCCCTTGAGCACCAGGTGACCGGCTTGCCTGACGTACTCGGCTGCCGGGTTGTGCAGGACGATCGGCACACGGTCGTTTTCGTGCGGGCCGGCGGGGCATCGCCCGAAGGCCTGGCCGTCCGGTCACGAATCGAATCCGTCGTGAAGAGTTTCTCGCCCGCGATCAAGGTGGCGATGATTGACCGGTTCCCCACGAAAACCGGCGGGAAGGTGGACACAGTCTCCTTGATGCGCCAGCACCGGCCGAAAGGGCAGGGCGGAGAGAAATGACCGAGATTTCGTCAGCAATGATCATTGAATGCGTGCGCAAGGTATTGAACTGCGAGGTCGGTGAGGATACGGACATATTTGCGGCCGGGATCGACTCTCTGGCTGTTTTCCGGTGTCGTGCGTTGCTAAAGCAGCAGACGGGCCTCAAGATTCCCGGACACGTGTTCTTCGGAGGGCGAACTCCGGCGGGCATCGCCGATCTTATCGGAGCAGAGAATGCTAACCGTTGACGACAGCCCACTTTATTCGGCAGAGTTTTTCGGGATCGGCGACCCGTGGGCATACCTGGCTGACCTCCGCAAGAACAACCCGGTGTCGATACACCGCAGAGCCGATGGCTACGAGTTCTACGCACTGACGCGGTACGAAGACGTCTACAATGCGTACGTCGACCACATCAGCCTGAGCTCGGCCTACGGAACGATGATCGACGGCTCCTATCTGCCGCGGAAAGACACAGCCTCTGGCCGCATGCTGATCGTGGCTGACGAGCCCGCGCACGCCGCCATCAAGAAGCCGATCAAGGCCAGCGGATTCAACCGGGCAATGCTCAGGAAAATCGGCCGCACAGTTCGTGGCAATATACGCAACGCGCTGGGCGAATTGTCGGTCGGCGATCGTCTTGACTTCAGCAAGGTTATCGCGCCAGAGCTGCCAAAAGGCGTGCTTGAGGTGCTCTTCGGCATTGGTTCTGACGATGCCGCCACCTTGCTTGAAGCGACCCGGATGATGATCGGGTATCGCGACGAAGCCTATGTCGGCGGCACGCCGCTTGATTCGCTCGTCGACGCCCAACTCGAAGTACTCGAGTTCATGGATGACCTGATCGACCAGCGCATCAGGTCTGGGTCAGCAGACGACATGATTGGCTTTCTTGCCCAGTGTGTCGCTGCGGGCGAGATGTCACGTGACGTCGCGTTGCTCAACGGGCTGAACGTCGCAGTCGGCGGAAACGAGACCACGCCCCACACGGCCAGCATGGCCGTCGACACGATCGACGGTGAACGTTCGCAGTGGCAGAAGCTGGTCGATGGTGAAGTGTCCAGTGAGGTGGCAACGCTGGAATTCCTGCGTTGGACATCCACCAACAGCTACGTGCAGCGGCTGACGACTGCTGAGTTCTCTGTCGGCGGGCATGTCATTCCCCCGCAGAGTTTCGTCACCTTGTGGAACATGTCGGCCAACCGTGACGCCTCGGTATTCGACCACCCTGACACATTCGTCATCGACAGATCCGACAACAAGCAACTCGCTTTCGGCGCCGGCGTCCATCGCTGTATCGGCGCGCCGGTGGCGACGCTGGAGATCGGAATGTTCATCGAGGAGCTGGCCACGTGGGATAAGGCATTCGCCGTTGTCAAGCCACCCAAGCGACTGCGCTCCAATTTCATGCTGGGATTGACCGAACTGGAGGTCGAGGTGGTTAAGGCCGGAGGTTTCCGCTCGTGACCACGCCGGCCGGCGTGCCAGGCCTGATCGCATCCTTTCCTGCAGCAGGCTCTGGCGGCGTCACGCTTGAGCAGCTGGAGAAGCTTGCTGCCCGGCGCGGCATGACCTACCTGGAAATGTCGAATCCCGCCGCGGCCGACGCGTTCCTGTGCGGCGAGTGGCTGGCGAAATCCGCTGGTGAGATCCAGCGCGCCGTGGAGCGGGTCGCGCCAAGTCGTGTCATCCTGGTCGGCCACTGCATGGGGGGACTCTCGGCGATCCGCCTTTCTTACGCCCTGCGCCCGGACCTGGCCCGGCCGGTAAGGGTGCTGGTCGTCAATACCCCGTGCCCTGACCCGGCAGGGCGAATACCGACGATGTCGCACTTTTCCGATGCCGAGATCGCGGCGGTACTGGCGCACGACGGATTTCCGCAGGAACTGCTAGACGACGAAGACATGCTGGCGGAGATAGCCGACGGCCTGCGTCAGGATGCTACGGTGGCCGACAGGATCGCCGAGTGGCTCAGCTCAGCTGATGATGTTGAATCCCTGAATGTTCTGGCGACCCGCGGTGACCCCTTCATCCGGCCTGAGGACTGCGCCGCCTGGCGGAACCGGGTGTCGGGTGAGTTCACGCTGACAATCGTCAACGGCGGTCATGCGATCGACGCGACCCTGATCGGCGTCCTTGAGCGCGCTATTGACGCGGTCATCGCTTCCGCGCAGGCGGAGCAGGCGTGAGCGATCTGCGGAAATCGATGGGCAGCACCATCGGCACGTTCGTCGCGCTATCCACCATCTTGGGCAGCGGCCTGATGATCCTTCCGGGCACGAGCTACCACCAACTCGGACGGTCCGCATGGCTGCCATGGGCCATCGCGGCGCTGTCTGTCATCCCGCTGCTCTACTGCTACGCCTGGCTGGGGCGGCGCCACCCGTCGGCTTCCGGGGTCGCCTACTACTCCGAGATCGCACTCGGCCCGGCCGTCGGCCGATCGGTAGCGCTGCTGGCGACCCTCGCGCTGGTCACCGGGATTCCTGCCACCGCTATCACTGGCGGGCGCTATGTTGCCGAGTTCTCCGGCATCGGCAGCCTGGCCTGGGTCTTCCCTGTGGTGGTGCTTGGCGGTGCGACCGTTGTCGCGTACCTGGGAGCGGACGTCTCCGGCAAGCTTCAGGTCGGCCTGATACTCGCGCTATTCGCTCTCGTCGCGGGTACCGCGGTAGCCGCGCTCGGCGTGCATGGCCTGCGAGCGCCGGGCACCGGGCTGCCCAGGTTCGGCAAGCTGGGTGGCGTGCTCACCGCCGTCTATGTCGCCTTCACAGGCTGGGAGACGGTTGCTTTCACCTTTGAAGAACACGAGCGGCCCGATGCCATACCGCGCATATTCGCCGCCTCCTACCTGATCGTGGTGGCCATCTACGCGCTGGTGCTCCTTGGCCTGTTCGCTTCGGTGAATCCCGGCGACAAGACGCTGGATTCGGCTCCACTGCTGATACTCGCCGAACGATCGCTCGGCGAATTCGGACGGCCAGCCACATTACTTCTCATTGTCGCCGCGATCATAGCGAACGTATGCGCTTCGGTACTCGCACTGTCACGGCTCGTCTTCGGCATGGCGCGCAGCGGCTACCTCCCGGCCGTGCTGAGCAGGGTGCGCGACAGGGACCGCAACCCGGTGGCCTCCGTGATCGTAGTCGGATCGGTGTTGCTGATGATCGCCATCGTGGGCGCGAGCGGCCTGGTCCCGTTCCAGGATCTGTTTATTCTTTCTGGCGGCATTTATTTCGTGCTGTACGGAACCGGCGCGGCCTCGTTCGCGAAACTGGCCAGCGGCGGCAGGACGCGGTTCGTCGGCGTGCCGTGTGCGGTGACCGTCGTCTCGGTCACCATCCTGGCTGGACCACCCATGTGGTTGTGCTGGGCGCTGTTCGCGGTCGTCTGGCTGGTAACCACCATCCTCAATCGGCGGCCAGCTGCCGTCAGACGCCGGCATCTGATAGGCAACAGGGAGACCTTGCAGGGACCGCGATGAACGATCTTGCCCGCACCACTGTGTTCCTCCCAGGTGCCGGTTCCTTCGGCACCGAATGCCAGCCAATAGCGGACGCGCTGAAGCCCGCTTCCTTCATCGTCAGATACCCGGGCCGATACGGCAGGGACTTCGGTATTCCAGCCAAGTCATTTGACGCGGTGGTGCGGGCGTGCGCCGAGCAGATAGTCAGCCAGGCATCCGCCTGCCCGGTGCTGTTCGGGCACAGTTACGGCGCTTACGTCGCGTACGCAACCGCACTGCGACTGCAGGAAGGCGGTACCGGGGTCCGCGCGCTGGTGGTCGCTGGCGCCTCGGCACCGCGCTTCCTTCAGGTATCTGAGCAGGCCACGTGCGAGCATTCGGATGTGGCAAGGTACCTTGACCGCATCGATCCCAATGCGCTTGCCGGCGCGCCATCAGATGACTGGCGCGAGGTCGTCGTGGAAGCGGCACTACACGACCTCCGCCTGCTCAGGCAGTTCGACAACTCCTGCACCGCCAGGGTGCGTTGCCCGGTTGCCGCGCTACGCGGCAGCGCAGATCCGCTGACCACTAGTGCCGCGATCTCCGAGTGGGAGCAGCTCACCGATAGCGAGTTCGTACTTGGCGTCTTCGCCGGCGGGCATTCGGACTTCCTTCGCTCAGCCGAGTGCGTGTCCTGGACCCGCGAGCTCGTTGGCAAGTTCCGCTAGCCGCCCTTTTGATGAGCAGGCCCATCTTTGGCCCATCGATGGCGCGATAGCGCCACCTATGGGTCATCGAAGGGCCAGCGGGAGTAGTCGGACGCACCGGCCAGCGGGCCCGACTTCGACCTCGCGCCGGCCTTGCGCGCGTCCTCGCGGCTGATCGTCGCGACGATCTTCCCGCCGCCGTCGACCTGCCGGATCGCGTCCCGAAGCACCGTCGCGACCGGCGGCCCGTTCACGAAAACACCAGCGCCCTGGCCCAGATAACGTAACGGTAACGAGCCCCGAACCCGCCCCGAAAGAGCCGCCCCGATCACCAAACTCGGCTCCCGGCCCGGTCCGGTGGGGCACCCCGCTGCTGCCAGAGCGACAGCAGGGTGCCCCACCTACCCAGCCCAGCCCGGCCGGCCCGGCGAAACCGCCGCCCCGATCACCAAACTCGGCTCCCGGCCCGGTCCGGTGGGGCACCCCGCTGCTGCCAGAGCGCAATGCCAGGAATTTAAGGGGGGTTCTGGGGCTGGTTTTTGGCTTGTCTGGGCTGGCTGGGGGTGGTGGGGGTGGTGGTGCCGGGCGGGGTGATGGTGGCGGTGCAGGTGACGGTTTGTGATAGGGGGCCTTTGAGGTT
>DASTJM010000091.1:0-13145 GCA_035716545.1 Streptosporangiaceae bacterium | reverse complement strand
CCCTCCGGGCGGGAACTGGCGGCGGCCGGAGGCGCGGGCGCAGCGAAGCGGCTGCCGCTGCCGGCGAGTTAGCAATCCCCCGCCCCCGCCCTGCCAGAAAGCCGCTCCGCCCGGACGCCCGGCAGCCCGGCCCGCGCGGTCCACTCCGCGATCAGCCGGCACGCCTCCGCCATCCGCACCAGCCCAGCGCTCAACGGCCTGCCGCTCACCCCTGCTGAATAGCTACCTCCTTTGAGCACGAACTTGTTCTTGTGCGGAGAGCTGGCAAGGCGCAGCAAAAATTCGGCGACCCTCGTGTCCGAGGATGGTAATCGTTCCCAACCCGGCTGAGCAGCGCCGACATCTGCCAGCTCGCCGACTACCTGCTACTGGACTAACCGAAGCCAGCCGCCAAGCCGAAGCCGCGCTCGACTACGGCCGGGTGCTGCTGGAGCGACTGCCCCGCCGGCACAGACTCGATAACCACTTCACTATCGATCCGGCTAAGTGGGATTTCTACGCCATGGACTGCTATCGCGTCCTCGGCCGCGGCGACAACGCCAAGAGGGAGAACAAACTCGCTGGCACGTACGCCGCCGAAATCTTGCGTTCCGGGATCGACAGCACCGGCTTCGACGTAAGTCCGATGCGGAACGCCGAGGCCCGCATCACCCTCGGCGTCATCGCCGCAGAGGCCGGGGATCTGGAGCAAGCGCTCGACTACGGACGCCAGGCCATCTCCAGCCAGCGGCTCTCAATTCCCAGCCTCCTCATGGTCTCCAGCGAGCTAGCCACCATCATCGGCGAGCGATACTCTCCCAGCCCCGACGCCAGGAGCTACCTCGATCAACCTAGGCACCTCCGCAACCCCGCCCCTAGGCCTCAGCATTCATCGCATCAGGCAGACCCAAGCACCGCCGCGATCAGGTCATAGCGCGACGCCAGCGAGATCGCGGTAGCTGTGGCCTGGAGACGCGGAAGAAAATCTCCGGAAAAGCGGAAAACCTGACTCGGGATAACGGATTCCCGGGACTAGGGTTGGGGTCATGCGTGAAGTCTTGACCGGTCTGGCGCAACGAAGGCTCAGCGCAGTCGTGCGAGCGCGGCTCGCTGAAGAGCCGGTAGTAGTTCTCAACGGACCGCGAACCGTGGGCAAGAGCACGCTGCTCGGCCAGCTCGCCCAGTACCTCGGGCGGACGGTCATTGACTGTGACGACCCAGCCACGCGATCAGCCGTCCGCGATGATCCGGCGCGGTTTATCGAAGCCGACCAAACCGTGCTTATCGATGAGTACCAGCACGTACCTGAACTGCTGGACGCCATCAAAGCGCAACTCAACCGCGATCTCAGGCCCGGAAGGTATGTGCTGGCCGGCTCAACCCGGTATGCGACTGTGCCTGAAGCCGCGCAGGCGCTCACCGGTCGCGTAGACATCATCCCGGTGCTCCCGTTGTCTCAAGGCGAGATCAATGACGTGCACGAGACCTTTATCTCCGCCCTGCTCGATGGCGGAGGCGCGGAGGTAGCCGCGCGCAAGGAGCCAACCACTCGCGAGGAGTACACCCGGCGATCGACGTCGGGCGGCCTCCCGGTAGCGTTGCGTCGGCCAGCAGGCAGTTCCCGATCTCGCTGGTACTCCAACTACGTCAACCTCGTCATCGACAAAGACGTACTGGACATATCCCGAATCCGACAACGTGAGATGCTGCCCAGGTTGCTGAGCCTGCTCGCGGCCCGCTCCGGCCAGGTCCTGAACATGGCAGCAATCGGCGGAGCCGCCGGGCTGGAGAAATCAACCGCGGAGAACTACATCAAGCTCCTGGAGGCCGTCTATCTCGTTCACCGCCTGCCTGCATGGGGCACGACTCTAGGCTCCCGCATAAGCCGGCACCCGAAAGTGCATCTCGTCGATTCCGGTGTGATGGCGTGGCTGCTGCACCTCGCGCCGGAGAAGATCGCCCTAGGCGCACCATCGGTCCTCACCGAATACGGTCACCTGCTCGAAACCTTCGCGGTCGGGGAGATCCTCAAGCAGGCAAGCTGGTCTGATGCCCCGGTGACCTCCGGTCATTTCCGCACCGAAGCCGGTGACGAGGTGGACCTCGTGCTAGAACGCGACGACGGCCAGGTGATCGCCTTCGAAATCAAAGCCGGCTCCAGGTTCAGCGGCGAAGACCTCCGTGGTCTGCGGAATCTCAAGGAACGCCTCGGCAGCCGCCTTGAAGAAGCAATCGTGCTGTATACCGGCGTGCATGCTTACAGCCACGACGGCTGGATCAAGATCTTGCCGCTCGACCGACTCTGGACGTGACGTTCACCCGGCAATTGCCCATTGGCGATTCGGTCAACTCTCACCGGCGAAGAAACAGCCCAGCAAAAGGGGCGCATGGCGTGCCACCGCGCCGCCGCGGTGCGACTGCCTTGTCTGCCACCGCGCCCACCCCGGCCCCGCCGGTGAATCGTCATACAGCTCCAGTGCGGTATCAGTCTGGGATGCCATCGGAATACCCGCAGCGCCACGTCCTGCTTGTTTAGCTCCGTCGGGTATTCCGGTCTCAGCAGGTATCCGGAATGGAATTCAGACTGGCTGACGGACTGGAATGCGGATCGGTGCCGGGATCTGGCTAGATGAGAATTCAGGGCTCATCGCATTCCAGGGTGTAGCTGAGCCGGCCGAAGTAGGCCAGCACGTCGACTGCACGGTTGGTCAGGTCCGTCCGAGCGAACCGGCGGGTCACGGTGTCGCGTGCGTCGCCCTCGCAGGCGCAGCGGGCCGGCGGCAGTTAGCGAAGCGCGTTCAGCTCGTCGAGGGCGCGATGGCCGCGCTTGACCACCCCTGCAACGACATCGTGGCGCCCGGGACGGGTGGCCAACTCGAGCTGCAGGAGGATCTGCGTCGCTGCGAGCACCGCCGCGCCCTCCCATCCGACCAGGTCGAGGATTCTCGCGCACAGCCGTTTTCGGATACTGTCCAGCAGCGGATTCTGGAAGGTGTACCACAGCAGGGTGGTGAGATCAGTCGCCCGCGTGCCGCTACCTGCGTTCTCGATATCCACGAGCGCTGCCACCACTCCGTCACGGACCAGGACATTGCCGGGGGTTGAGAGATCGGCATGGACCATGTCCGGTGCCTGCGGTGGTGGCGGGACGTCGGCACACACGAGCCGCAGGCGCCCGACCAAGGCCGACACCACGGGGGAATACCCCGAGAGCCTGGCCACGGACTGGCCGAGACGCGACTGCTCCGGCGTCTCGTTGAAATCCAGACCGCCAACAGCCGATTCCTGACCGGTGGCGACCCGCCAGGCGTACGACCAATGGTCGTAGGGCTCGGAGGCCTGGCCAGCCTGGAGTTCGATGATCTCCATCAGCTGCTCAACGAGGGACGGGGTCAGCTCTGACGCGGGAGCCGCGTCAACGAAGTCCATCAGATGCCATACATGAGTGGCTGTGGCCCCCACTCCGAGCCAGGCCGGGGTGGGATAGCCGCGCCTGCGCATATGCTCGACCACTCGCTGGGCTCGCAACGTCTCGTCCAGGTGGCTGGGGTGTGCCCGGGGCACTGCTTTGAGCACTGCATTTGCCCTTCCGGCCAACTGGACGAGCATGGCGCCCCCATTGACGCCTCCGGGCAGGCGACTGAGAATAGTGACCGCTGCCCCGGCCACGCTGGCCACGTCGTCCAGGACCTCGGCCGGCAGCTCTTCGGGATCGGTGCCCTGGTACATGCTGTCCTCCCAAATCCCGGCCTGTCAGCGTATGCGAGCTGCTGGTCTTGTCGTCAGTTGAGGCCATCGCCGACTTGCTGCACTCCATAAACATTGAATTCCAGTGAGAGGCAACTCCGAGTCGAGGACGGGAGCTGGAAGTGGCCAGACTTCACCATCGAAGACGACATGACCGGCACGACCTACTACTGGGAGCACCTCGGCACGCTTCGGGTCCCTTCCTGTCACCCGTACGTCGGAGCATTGCGTCTTGACATACGCGTGACTCTGCGAGGGAGTAGCAATAGCCAACGGGACAAGATCGGACTTGGCGTCTCCGACGATGGTGTAGACGTCTCCGGTGGTCACGGTGACCTGACTGGACTGTCCGGCGAACGGTGATGCTCACGGGCGGAGACGTCACCGCATGAGGGAGACCGGAATCGCCGCCATGACCGCTTCTGAGCTGCTGCACGGCGTGCACCGCGCCATTGCGGGGCTACCGGCCGCGCCGCGAGGCATTCGTCGGAGCCGTTCTGGCCGCGTTCCCTTCAGCCCCAGGCGACGGCAACGACCCCGCCGCGGTCCTCAGAGCGGTCGCCGAGATCGGTGCCATCGCCCTGCACGACGCCGTCGTCTTCGACACCGGCTTGAGTACCCGTGCCCGGGCCAGGCTCAACTTGAGCACGAGCGCAATCGACCAGCCCGCGATCAATTTTCAAAATCCTGTCTGAAAATTGCCGCACAACTGTAGTGCCAGGCGTGATCAGGGATGCGCTGACTGTGTCCAGCCCCTGTGGCTGCCAGTGCCATACCTAGGACAAGATCGGTCATAACAGCGCCAGAACCACGTGCCTGCCGGCTCGCGCCGAAGATCGACCCTTTGACCACCGCACGCAACGCACTTAGGAGGCCTACTGAATTTCTCCGCGTGCAGTTCCTTCAGGAGCCGTCGTGCGAAGTGCTGACCTTGCATCGTCACCATGACCTCTCGGCTGCGGTGCTGAGACAGCGGGTTCAGGCTGCCGAGGAGGGTGGTGCGCTCGTCGACAATCACTATCTTCTGGTGCAGCACATTGACCTCCACGACCTGGGTGACGACCAGCCTGAGGTCGGCCAGAGCCGCTACGTAATGGTCCTTTCGCTGAAGGCTGTCACTGGGGTCTCGAACGAAAACGGTGACTCGCACCCCGCGATCGACCGCGTCCTTGAGCAGTGGCAGCAAGCTGCGGACGCGAGAGGCAACCCACGCCGACCAGATCCAGATCGAAATCCTCGCCTCGGTAATAACGCGAGCCAGGTGCTCATAGAACGCAAGGTCGTCGTGAATGTCGCTCACCTCAGCGTGCCGGGCGAGTATCTCGGCGACCCGCATTCCCTCCTGGCCAAGCCCAGCCGGTGCGGAAAGGTCAGCCGTCGCCGCTAGAAGCTTTGTTGCCGCGACCGTCGTGATCGACCGATCCCGAAGCATCGCAGCGAAATGGCCGAACGTGGTGTCCGGATCGGCAGCGAGGATTCGCCGGCGGCTGGCCACTACATAGAGCCGTCGCTGGGCGCGCGTGGCAGCCACGTTGAACAAGCGCATCCCCTCCTGCTTCCAAGAATTGCTCGCAGGCCCGCGTGACGCAAAACTCATCCAGAGACCATCACCCAGCTCGCCCTCGACAGTGTCGAAGACGACTATCGGGAATTCACGGCCCTGTGACCTATGTGCTGTTCCGACCTCGGCGAGGGGCAGGCCGCCTTTCTCAATATCTCGCAACGCTTCAAGCGTGATATCGGCTTGCACCCGATAGGGAGTAATAACCCCCGTGCCTTCACCGTTCTCGGCGTGTAGCTCAGCCAGTGCCCGCGCCAGCAGCGGCCCAGCGGTCCACCAGCCTGACCTGCGTTTCACCCGACGAACCTCGGCCAGGTCACCCAGCCCATCGGTATCGACAAGGACTATCTCAGGATCGTCGGCGGCGTGGCTGCGCGTGCCAGCCCCGGATTTGAGCACGCCGTCGTAAGCGATGAGATTGGCAAGGCGCATCATTACAGGGCCGAACCGGTGCTGTGTGTCAAGCACCACGCATCCGCGGTGCTTATGGGCCTGTGCCGGGGTAGCGATACCGCAGTTCCTGAAGACGTCCGTGACAAGCCACCGACGGACATCTGGCCGTTGGCTGCGCTCCAATCCCGACTCGAGAACCGGGCCATTTTGCATGAAATCCCCGAATAGCACAGCGCAACTGCTTGCCTTCGCGACAGCGAGCAGCGCCTCAGGCAACGTCACCGCGCCGGCCTCGTCGATGAGAACGACGTCGTAAGGTCCGCGCAGGACCGCCCTGTTGGTACGGAACCGAGCGAGGGTTGTCGCCACGACCCGAGCGTCCTTGATCACTTCGTCCTGGGCGTTGCGCGCGAGCGACTCATATTGCTGCTCAAGCTTGCCGTGCTGCTCCTCGATCTCGCCGCGACGGACGTTGTCGCTGGTCACCTCGCGACGCAGATCAACGACTTTGCGGTACGTGGCAGGCCAGTCATGCTGCTGAGCCGCCGCGATGACTTCTGTGGCCGACGTGGCCTCAACCAGCCGGGCGCGGAGCCCCGCCAGCTTGTCGCGCCTGGCACTCTGAGCGGCTTCGAGTTCAGCCAGCCTGGCCTTGGCCTGAGCAACGGCCTCGTCGCGGCGGCTGATCTCGTCTCGGCTGAGCTTCGTTGTTGCCGCCAGTTCGGCGATCGCTGCTTTTGTCCGCCGACGCCAGGAAGCAGCGATGTCACGCGCCCGCATCGCCTCCGCGTCCAACTGCAGGTAAGCCGCGCGTGCCGTCTCAAGCCTGCCCTGCGCTTGTCGCAATGCCCCCCGGTCGCGCCAGCGAACCCGACCACCCGGCCCGCACAAGGCGGCAATCTCGCCATCAGCCGCGCGAACGGTATTCTCGGCGACCAACGCACGTGCCTGCGCCTGCAGAGCAGCATCCTCGATCTCGTCTAGCTCGGCTTCCCTGGCGGCGATCTCAGCCCAGATCGGGCGATCAGCGGACGTCTCAGCTGCTGCCCGGGTGAATTCGGCGAGTGCCGCGCGAGACTCGCTGAGTTCCTCGTCGCTCCGGCCGACAATGAGCTCGCACCTGGCTATGGCGCTTTCTGACCGCGCCACCGTCCGATGCGGATCGGCTAGGAGCGCCACAGCCGCCTCATATCGCGCTTGGTCGAATTCCGCAAGCCTTGACTCAAGGTCCTGAAGCTGATCACGCCGCTGGTTCATTTCAAGCAATTTCGTCGCCAGCTCCTGGCGCTTCCGAGCTATTTCAGCCAGCCTGGTCGCGACGATCAGGGGCAGGCACACGTCGGGATTGCCAGCGATCTCGCGTAACTGGGGCGGCCCGACTCTGACGAGCTGCCCAGGGTCGTGCTGACGATCTTGGATCACGCCAGCAAGCGCGTTGTCGACAGCGATGTTCGTGGCTGACACGAGCAGGACACGCTTCCCGCGGGCGACAAGGTCACCGACGGCCGCTCGCAGTACCCGGGTCTTGCCAGTTCCAGGCGGACCCCACACCAGCCAGAGTCCGGTGCCCAGGCAGGCACGGTATGCGTCCTGCTGCGCGGGCAGCAGCCAGGTCGACGAACTGCCGGGCCCCAGTACTCCCCCGGCCTCGCCGCGAACGAGCAACGCGGCAAGCCCGGTCTGTGTCATCCTCGCGATCTCGTCACGCAGCGTGGTGATCAGAAAGTCCGGAGGCTGGCGGAACCTCCAGAGACAAGGCTCGGCGAACTCGGCGAATTCAGCGGTCCATAACCGCAGCAGCTCGCCTTCGATGCTGATCCGCCGGACGCGGAGCCCGTCCGCGGATGGCTCGCCATCATGTTCAGCCAAACGCAGGCTGTCCGTCTCAACCGCGGACAGGTCGATCCCCCGAATATCGACGACATAGACCCCCGCATCGGCCGTCCGAAGCGCCGCGCCGACTCGAATCCAGCGATTGCCGCCTCTGCTGCCGCTGTTGCTGTTCCTGACCAGCCTGATCCATTCGTCTAAGGCGCCGCAGACCTCGTCCTGCCAGCTCAACTGTTTCCTCCGCGGCTTAGGCCTGTTCGCATGCCCAGCGTCATGATCCTCACGAGACACTTATACCTGCCGGACAGAGCCCGGCAATGGCATGAGCGTGGTGAATCACCCGGCCGGCTGCGGCCCCAGGGACCCGGCAAATTCGTTCATGCGGTCTGAAGCAGTTTTAGCGTAGGCTGCGCGTCGCGGGCGTGGTGTCGGTTGGCAGCGGCGATGTGGCCCGCACGCCGGCCGTGGTCCGTGCTCACGGCCGGGACGGAGGGGACCGCGGTCCAGGGCAGCTTCTTGAGCTGCTGGTACAACGCGGGCAGGTTGGCCTTGACGGTCATGACGTAGCCCGCCTGCCTGGCGAGGATGGCAGCTATACCTGGACTACACAGCTGAAGCAGAGGAGTGGCCGCTATGCCCAAGCGCACCCCACTGGACTGGGAAGACCTGGAGCGCGACCTGCACGCCGCAGGCGTGACCCCAGAAGCGATCGAGGCCGGCGCGCGGGAGATGCTCGCCCGGGCCCGCGGGCACCAGCTTGCCGAAAGCCGCAAGCACCTCGGCATCGGGCAAAAGCAGATCGCCGCAGACATGGGAGTCACCGTCGCTCGGATCTCCCAGATCGAGCACGGCGAGGTCACCTCCTTCGAGATCATCGCACGCTACGTCGAAGCCCTCGGCGGCCGCCTCGACCTGGTCGCCGACTTCGGCGACAGGACCATCCGGCTCCCCGTCACCGAGACCACCACAGCAGCCGCCTGACCAGCCGAACGATCGGGCCGCGCCCCATACGCCCCCCAACGCCAATAAATCGGCGCATCGACAGCACCGGGTTCGAGCGCAGCCCGATGCGCAACGCAGAAGCGCGGATCACCCTCGGCGTCATCTCCGCCTGCGAAGGCGACCTCGAACAAGCACTCGGCTACGGTCGCCAGGCCATCTCAGGGGAACGGCTATCCGTGCCCAGCCTCCTCATGGTCTCCGGCGAACTCGCCACCATCGTCTGCTACCGGTACCCCGGCGACGCGGACGCGACCGACTACCTCGACCAGCTCAGGCACCTGCGCAGTCCTGCCGCCTAGTCCGCGGAAGTCGCAGATACTAGGCCAGGGATCGCCTTTGAGATCCTCGGCAGGCCCAGATCCCGATGGCGGGACCACCGGATTCGGCCACGAGCCACAGCGAATCACCCTTTGTCCTTCTTAAAGGCGATCACCGGCAAGGTTTACCTTTGTCATTACTTGCGTACAAAACGGCAAGTTGCTTTGTTTTGCGCGTAGCTCGGTCCAACACTTGTAGACTACGCCTATCAAATATCCAATAGGCAAATAGAGGGCAATGAATGGCAGCAAGAATAGGACCAGGGAGACCCAGAACTCCTGTGAATAAGCGGGGACTGGCAGTCGTGGCTGTTATCGTGATCCTGTTTGTAACTGGACTGATCGCCAGTGTCGCAGGCGCCAGTAGCACGGTCATCATCCCAGGAGAGTAATTTAAGGCGCTCTGACCGTGCACGGGACTGGCCCGGCCTGAGCCGGCTGGTAGCCGTGACGTAATCCGCCGTGATTGAGGTGCCCAGCTCAGAGTGTTATTCAAAACTCTTCATAGAGTGAAAAGAAGAACAGGCCGCGGCCGGCGCTGAACGCATCGTGATATGTGCTGTACGGTCGGCGGTAGTCTGTATGGAAGATCCGCCATGTCTTGAAGTGCGCGATAAACCGCTCGACCGGAGCGCGCAATGCTGATATCTCCGCGTTGCATTCTTTATCTTTCTTGCCGAGTTCCCCGCCCTTCGACTTCTTCCTTGGCGTAATCAGGCCGTTCCAGGCTGGCCTTACCCTCGCAGGGTCCGGGCGCCAGTGTGGCTACTCCGCCTCGCAGATCTCCAGATACGAACGAGGGGTGCAGCCTCTCACGGACGTGATTTTGCTCCGCCGGTTCGCCGAGGCGCTGGCGATCCCGCCGCCCTTGCTTGGCTTAGCCGATCCGGATGACGCGGTTGCGTCACGACACGCCGACGTCAATCAGCAGACTGGCGCTATTGGCGCGACTAATGTTGTCCAATACTTCCGGCGGGAGGACGGTGACGACCCGGTGCGACGCCGCGAATTGCTGGCAGGCGTGACCGGACTCGCCGGAGCCGCCGTCCTTGCTCCTGCGGTCAGCCGGACGACGCACGCCAAGCGACCATTCTCGGATTTCGATAACTTGCTCTACGGGCAGCCAGCCAGCCCGCTTCCCGTAACCGCTCTACGGGCAGCCGTCGCCGCCGAGCGGGCGAACTTCCGGACCGCCCGTTACGACCGGCTATCCGCCGGGCTCCCAGTCTGGTCGGTACAGCCATCGCGACCTGCGAGTGCGCGACCAGCGCCAGCGAGGGCACCGCAAGAACCTTGCTCGCTGACGCCTATATCGTCGCCGCGAACTTCATGGTCAAGCTCAATGACGACCCTCTCGCCTCGTCCTCGCAGACCGTGCGCTCCAGTGCGCGCAGACCGGGAATGATCCGCTTACCGCCGCAGACGCGAAGAGGGCTCTCGCGACCGTGCTGCGCCGCACCGGCCGACGCGGCAAAGCCCACGATTTTCTCCTGTCCGCAGCTGCCGCGATCGAACCGGACCGTCACACTACGCTCGAGCAACTCTCGGTTTACGGCACTCTCCTGGAAGTCGCCGCCTACACCGCAGCCGTCGATGGCAATCGAGCCAGCGCCCGCGATCTCATTGGCGAAGCGAAGACAGCCGCAACCCGTCTCGGCAAGGACGCGAACTACCGTTATACGGCGTTCGGACCCGCCAATGTCACCCTCTACCAGATCAGGATCGCCCAGGTACTGGGCGACAATGGCACGGCGATCGAGCATGCCAAAACCCTGAACCCGGTCGTCATACCGACCGCCGAACGGCAGGGCAGGTACTGGATCGACATCGCCCGTGCCTACCACCAGTGGAACGAACCGCGGCAGTGCTATAAAGCCTTCCTCTGCGCCGAGCGCGCCTCCCCTGCCGAAGTCCGATACCGGCCACCGGTCCACCGCATGACCGAAGACCTCCTCAGAACCCACAGCGGGACTTTGCCCGATCTCCCCTCCTTCGCGCGGCGCATCGGAATGCCGGCACTCTAATGCCGGATCACCGTTACATGTTGCACTCGGAGGGTCCGACCTCGCCTCGCCCGAAGCACCCCTTTAGGGGGCACTGCGCGAGGCGGTTTTCATAAGACGGAAATCGTACTCATGTCGGTCGAGGTGGGCATGCTACGCGCGGCGTCAGAGGGAACGCGCCGCAGCCGCTCTTCGCCAGGCTCAGAGGCTGAGGTGCAGGCGGAGGGCGGCGTCAAGCTCGGTGAGCAGCGCGGGCGGCAGCTGGCCGACGTGCCGTCCGATACGCTCGACAGCGACGGAGCGGACCTGCTCAGCCTGGGCTTTTGAATCGGCACGGAGTCCGGTCGCGGCGGCGGGCAGGAGGACCTGGAACGGGTAGATGCGGCCAGTATTGGAGGTTACCGGGACCACGGTCACGACTCCCCGGCCGAGCCGGGTGGCGGTTGCGTTCGCGGCGTCGTTGCTGACAACGACCGCACGGCGAGACTTGCTGGCCTCCGATCCGCGAGCTGGCTCAAGGTTCACGGTCACGACGTCGCCCCGGCGCATCTCAACCGCCGAGGCCGTCGCCGACCACCTGGTCCCACGCCTCAGCGTCACCTGAGGATTCCCAGGTTGCCCAGGCATCGGCGTAGGAGTCCTCCAGCTCAGTAGCCCGCAACAACCCGACAGCCTTGTGGAGTACTGCCGATCGCGACCCGATGCCCCGGGATCGCGCGTACGAGTCGAGGTACTTGATGTCGTCATCAGGCAGACTCACACTGACCTTCATACCCTTAATGCTACCCACGTACTACTTCAGTAGCAACGCCGTTACGCATACGCCAGTTCCCGCTCGGCTGCCGGGACTGGGACGGCGAGTCCGGGGTGACCATCCATTCCAACTGAAGGTCTTGCTGACGACAGGCCGGGAGGGCGACCAGTTGAAGGGGTCGGGAGTGGCGTCAGCGACTCCGCTGGTCTCGATTCCATCTAGAGCACCTAGTGCTATGATAGGTCTATGCCAACAACCGCCCCGTTCGCTCCGGAGTTCACCTACATACAAGTAACCGGGCCGATAGCGGCGTGGTTCAGGGCCGGACGCCAGTCTCACCGCGGCCAGGAAGTCCAGGTGGACGTGGACCTCCCGACACGCTTGACACGCTTCCGCGGCCGGCCGGCGGAGGCGGCGACTCTTTCCCGGCCCTATTCGAGAACAGCCAGCCCGGCCTATGTCAAAAGCCCCCTGGGCACCTACGCGGAGGAAACGTTGCGGTATGGCGACACCCCAGAACCGACCTCCGAGATGGCGGACGACGATAACCGGTCGCCTGGTGAGCGGGTTCGACAGCATGACCCTGGACCCCTCCCCGCGACTGCGCCTGATGCGAACCAGGCTCCAACGGCGGAACTTGCACCTGGAAGCCCGAAAACTCCTGTCTCAGGCGATGGCGGAAGCCGTCCAGTCGGCTCGCCCACGGCCGTAGGCCCGCATGGCATCCGCGAGGTGGTTCGCGAAGAGATCCAGCAGGCTTACTGGTCAGCACCGCTGCCACCACCGGAAGCACTTGAGCAGTACGACAAGGTTGTCCCGGGGATGGCAGAGCGCATCCTGTCACTGACAGAGCGAGTCTTGACCGGCAAGATCGACATCTTGGAAAAGCTAGCGAACAAAGAGATCCTGGCCGCTAAAATCGGCATAATCGTAGCATTCGGATTAACGCTTCTGGCTTTCGCCGCCTCCGTGGCATTTTTTGCGTTGAGCAAGCAGGTCGCCGGCCTGGCATTTCTCTCATTCCCTGTAGTCATGCTCATCCGCTCGTTCCTCTTCCGTTCCGACAGAAACGATTCGGTAGATGACTATGACGCTGCGATCTCACCAAGATAAGTCACTGAGAAAGGCGTCAATGGTGAGTTCGTAGCTATTCACCAAGCGTAGCTAGCTAGGTCGCGGTTACAGTTTCAGGCATTTTCCGGAGCGGCTCGCCGCCGGGCTGACTTGCCGTGAACCTTGCGAGGGCGCGGCCCGGCGGCGCGGAGGGGATGCTTGCTGCCTGGCTGAGCGCATTGCGGCCCGCCCGTGCTGCCCGCCGCTGACCCGGTCCCGTCACCCGCTCGGCTCCGCCGCCGGGCAGGCCGCCTCAGCCGCCCGCGGCAACGGGGCGGCCGGCCGGCCCGCGGCAGCGCCGCGCGTTCGCTGCTGTTCGCGGCGCCTGGCCGACAGCAGCGCAGGAGCGACGTTGCCGCCCTGGCAGCAAGAACGCGGCGACGTTGCTGTGGCCGGTGGCGTGCCAGCAGCAGCGCAGGCGCGACGTTGCCGCCGGGCAGCCGCCG
>DASTJM010000090.1:0-16128 GCA_035716545.1 Streptosporangiaceae bacterium | reverse complement strand
GGCCCACCTTTGGGACATCCGTGGCGCTCTGGCGCCACCTATGGGCCATCGGCGGGCCAGCCGCCAGGCAGTTCGCCGGGGCGCTATCACATTCCGGGAGGCCAGATCGCCAATCTGCGGGTTATTACGCGACGGCCGCTTAGTACGGCAGCATCAGTTAGTGATCTCGTTTGTGTCGTCGCTGGTAGTGGCATTGGCGGGCGACGGCCTGGCCCGCGGGCGGGCGCGATGCTCAAGGAGAGATCGCCCGCCGGTAACGGAAGAGCGCGGCGGGGACAGCGAAGGCCAGCAGGGCGGCCAGCCAGGCCGTGGCCTCGGCGACGGGACGGCCGGCGGGGCCGCCCAAGCACAGTGCTCGCAGCGCGCCGGCGATCACGGTGACGGGATTTGCCCTGGCGAAGGCCTGCAGCCAGCCGGGCATGGTCCCCACCGGAACCAGGACAGAGCTCGCGAAGGTCAAGATGATGACCGGGAACAGCCCGGCCAGCCCCGCGGTCTCGGGGTCGCGGACCAGCAGGCCCAGCAGCATGTTGATCCACGACAGCGTGATCCCGGCGGCAACGGCGATCGCCACCGCGGCGATGGCAGCGGCCGGGCCCGCGTGGATCCGGAACCCGGCAGCAGCGCCGGCAGCGGTCATCAGGCCCACGACCAGCAGGTTGCGGGCGGCGTCAGCGATCACCCGCCCGGCCAGAACCGCCCCGCCGGGGATGGGCAGTGACCGGAACCTGTCGATCAGGCCGGCCGACATGTCCCCGGCGATCGCCACCGCTGTCTGCGAGGCACCGAACCCGATGGCCAGCAGCACGATGCCGGGCAGCAGGTAATCGATATAGCGCGGCACGGCAGGCACGTGCACCGCGCCGCCGAAAGCGTAGGCGAACAGCAGCACGAGCAGCACCGGCTGGACGGTGACCAGGGCTATGAGGGTGGGCACGCGGACCATCCGGCGCAGGTTCCTGGCAGTGAGCGTTCCGGTGGCGGCGAGCAGCGCGCTATTGCCGCGAGGCCTCGCAGGAACGCCGGCAGCCGGGGTCATCGCCGCGTCCTTGCCGGCTGCCCGGAATCCTGACTCGCCTGGCATCCGGCCCCGGTGCCCTCCGGGCCGGCGGTCAGTGCCAGGAACGCCTCTTCCAGGGTGGGCTGGCGCAGCGCGAGGCCCGCGACCGGCACCGCCGCAGCCGACAGCCGGGCAGCGGCCTCGCCCAGGATCGCCGGGCCGGCCGTAACGGGCAGCACCACCCGCCCGGCGGCGGGGTCAGCCTCCGGGGGCGCGGTGCCGAGCCCGGCCAGGGCGCCAGCCAGCCGGGCCGGGTCGGTGCCGGGCCGAGCGGTAACCTCCAGCCGGTCCCCGCCAGCACTTGCCTTCAGCTCGGCCGGTGTCCCGCTGGCGATCACCCGCCCGGCGCTGAGCACGACGATCCGGGTGGCCAGCCGGTCAGCTTCTTCCAGATACTGTGTCGTCAGCAGCAGGCTCATGCCCTGTGCGGCCAGGCCGGCGAGCATCTGCCACAGCACAAGCCGCGCCTGAGGGTCAAGTCCCGTGGTGGGCTCGTCCAGGAACAGCACCCGCGGTGCGGCGACCAGGCTGGCGGCCACGTCGAGCCGGCGCCGCATCCCCCCTGAGTACGTGCGGGCCTGCCGGCCGGCCGGCTCGGCCAGCCCAAGCACGCCGGCCAGCTCGTCAGCCCGCTGAGCAGCCGCCCGGCGGCCGAGCCCGTGCAGCCGCCCGATCATCACCAGGTTCTCCCGCCCGGTCAGGTACGGGTCAACGGCGGCGTACTGGCCGGACACGCCGATCAGCCGCCGCACCGCGCGGGCGCTCGAGGTGACCTCCAGCCCGCAGACCCTCGCTGTCCCCGCATCAGGGGCGAGCAAAGTGGCCAGGATCCGCACCATCGTGGTCTTCCCGGCTCCGTTCGGGCCGAGCAGCCCGAGCACTCCGCCGTACGGCAGCTCGAAGCTAACCCGGTCCAGCGCGGTCACCGGCCCGAGCCGCTTGACCACGCCATCCGCCGCGATCGCCGCCTCCGCCATCACGCCTCCATAGATTGGTTACCTACACATTGCACTTACGGGTAGGATACCTACTCATGAAGGCTGAGGCGCAAGTCCTCAAGGGACACCTCGACATGCTGCTGCTGGCGACCCTGGACAAAGGCCCGCAGCACGGCTACGCGGTACGCGAGGCACTGCGCGAAGCCGGCGGAACCCGGCTCGACGTGCCCACCGGCACCATCTACCCGGCCCTTCGCCGGCTCGAAGCCAGCGGGCTGGTCACTGGGCAGTGGACCGACGGCGGCGGCCGCCGCCGCCGCTGCTACCAGCTCACCCCGGCCGGACGCCGCAAGCTAGCCGGCGACCGGGCCGCCTGGCGCGAGTTCGCCCTGATGGTCACCGCGATCGTGGAGCCGCCGCCATGCCCGGCAGCCACCCGATAAGCACCTACCTGGCAGCCTTGCACCGCCACCTGCCGCCCGGCCCTGCCGACGAGGTAGCCGACGGCCTCCTCGAGGCATACCAGCAGCACCTCGCCCGCGGGGACAGCGAGCAGGCAGCCGCAGCCGCCGCCATCGCCGAAACCGGCGACGTCGGAGCCGTGGCCGCCGCCTACACCCTCCACGCACCCGGCCGCCGCACCGCCCGCCTGCTCCTGATCACCGGACCCGTCACCGGCGGCTGCTGGGGCACCGCGCTGATCAGCAGCCACGCCTGGACCTGGCCCGTCCCGGCCGGCGCCCGGATCGCGCTCGCCGCCACCCTGCTCCTGGCCATCACCGGCCTGACCCTCGCCGCCACCGCACAGCGAAGCTACAGGCGAACTCAGCTCACAACCCCGGCAGGCACCAGCCTGATCATCCTCGACGCCACGATGATCACCGCCGCGCTGCTAGCCGCCCCCGCACTCACCCTCGCCTTGACCCTGGCAAGCACGGTCAGCCTCGCCAGAATCGGATTCACCATCCGGTCCCTGCCCGCCACAGCCATACGCTTACCCGGCAGGCCGTTCTCAACGACGCGGACTCGACAGGCCCTCAAACCTCTCAGCGCCTTCCGGTTTCGTCATCTTGCGCGCCTGTAGCCAGCCTCCGAAGTCCCGCGCGACGTTCCGCTCGCCGTGGACTCCGGCAGCTTCAGGAGAGGCCAGCCAGACGATCGGCGGCCCCATGATCGCCGCGTCGAGCAAGCTGGCGCGCTGCTTACACAGAGGCTGGCGGGTGCCCGCGCGCGGGGAGCAGATGCCCGATGCTGGGCTATAACGGGCATGGCAGACATTTACAAACTCAAGACCTAGCTCGAATGGGCTGCGCGGAAAGTCGGCATCCGCATCCGCATCCCTTTCATCCATTCTGCTGTTTTCTTGTCCGCGCCGGACCTGCGCTGCGAATTCGACGAGGCGCGGCGCCGCGCGGTGGTGCCGGTCGGGATCGGGGTTATTCGCCGAATGGGGGGACCTCGAACGGCGGGGGTAGTTCAACCGGGGGAGGCAGCTCGACCGAGGGAGGCAGCTCGACCGAGGGGGGCAGCTCGACGCTCGGAGGCAGCTCGACGCTCGGAGGCAGCTCGATGGTAGGGCCGAGAGCGCCGCCAGGCTCGGGCTCGGGCTCCCCCTCGTCCTCGGGCTGCGGAGGAAAGATGATCAACCCGACGCCTGGGCCAGTGACGATGATCTCGCCGTTCGGGCCTTTCGTGATGGTGTAGATCGTAGGTGGGCGGTCCTCGCCGCCTTCCCCCTCTGGGAGGGCCGGTGGCTCGTGCCCTCCTGGCAGCTCGATGCCCTGCTGAGGGCCATCGGGGAACTCAGGCCTAGGCGGATCCGGAGGCGAGGTTGGTCCGTAGACCAGGCAGAAGTAACTCAAAATTGCATAACAGATTTCGGCGCCCTTACTGGGACCCGTTCTGTTGAAATTTATGCCGGACATCCCTGGGATGCTGTCGGCGGGCTTCGGGCTGACGACTGGCCGGGGGACGCCGCGACTGCCCTGGAGCAGTGCGGTGGCGAGGGCGGCGCCGTAGCAGCTGTTGCCGCACGAGGGTGCCGCCGGCGATGAGTAGCGCGGGCCGGGCCGCGAGGGGGGCGGTGACGGAGGTGGCGCCGTGCCGATCGAGTTGACGGCGGCGCGGGCCGCGTTGTTCGCTGGCGTCGGGTGCGCCGCGAGATAGCCCATGATCGCCGAGGCGATGGGATCCCGCCCGGTCGGGTCCGAGCCGTCTGTGGGGTTGTCGCCGGCGTAGGTGTAGCCATTGAGCAGCGGCGGGCTGGCCTTTTCCAGAACTGGGTCGAGGCTGATGAAGGTGCCGGTGGCAGGGTCGTACCAGCGGGCGCCGATGTCGGTCAGGCCGGTGCCGGCGTCGGCAGGATCGTTCAGGAATCCGCGACTGCCGGGGAAGCCGGCGGTGGGGGCGGCGCCACGGGGGTTGCCGTAGGGGTCGAACTGCCGCCAGGTCGGGACCTGCGCCGTGGAGTCGAGATACAGGGTTTCGGTGCCGTGCTGGTCTGACGAGATCTCGAACCCGTAATTGGCGCCCGATCCGGTGCGGACCGCGGTGATGCCGCCGGGCAGGGAGTAGAGCCGTACGCCGGAGACGGCGGCGGGGCTGGCGGACGTGTCGATGGTGAGCTGCTCGCCGGGCAGATAGACAGTGGTCTTGGCGCCCTGCGTCTGCGTGTACAGGTTGCCGCTGGGATCGTAGACGTAGGAAGCGGCCTGGGCGCCGCTGGCGGTGGCCGAGACTGTGCTGAGGTTGCCAGCGTTGTTCCAGGTCAGGGTCTGGCCGCCGTCCGAAGACCTGGTGTGCTGCTCTGCGTTGGCGTTGTAGGCGTAGGAGGCGGATCGGGTGCTGGCGCCGGTGGTCGAGGTCGAGGTCAGCTCGGTGGAGTTCGAGTAGGTGTCGGTGGTCGTGGCGAAGGCGTGGGCTGATGGCACGAGCGCGGCTTCGGTCTGCGGCATGCCGAGCGCGTTGTAGGTCCAGGACTCGTCGTACTCCGACGCCGTGCCGAGCCCGTCGCCTACGGTGGCGAAGCTGGTGGTGCTTGGCACTGTCGCGCAGTTGCTGGCGGCGGTCCATGCCTGGGCGAGCTGGCCGTCGGGTGTGTAGGTGAAGCACTGCAGCTCCGCGGTCGCGGCTGACCCGAGGCGGGTGTCGGTCTGCGAGGTCAGCGCGCCTGCGGGGGTGTAGCCGTAGGAGGTGTCGTCGACAGTCTTGGGCGTGGTGGCGGACCGCTGCACCAGCCGGTCGGTGAGCGCACCGGTTCGCGGGTCGTAGCTGTAGGTGACCGTCGCTTCGCTGGTTCCCGAGCCGAGCGTGACCTGCTCGGGCTGGCCGAGCGCCGTATAGGCCGCCGCCGCGGCGTACCCGTTGTTTCCTCCGGTCACCCCTGGCAGGTCAAGCGCGCCCACCGTGCTGTGGGTGACCGTCTCCGCCGGCAGGCCACCCGCGGCCGGGAAGATCTGCTTGGTCAGCTCACCGTTGATCGGCTCGTAGGTGTTCACGAAGGTGAGGCTGGTGGTCGTGCCCGAAACGGAGGTGGCGCCCAGGCCCGCGCCGGGAGCCGTGGCGTCGAAGGTGAAGGTCTCGCCCTTAGACTCACCGAACGCGTTGAAGCCGACCTGCTGGACGACGTAGGCGTGCCCGCCCGCGTAGGACGCCGCGGTCGTGGCCTGGCCATTGGCATCGGCGGAGCTGCCCGCGCCATTCGCGTTGTCGTAGACCCACGCGGCGAGCTGGTTCGCGCCGGCGGTGCCGTAGGCGTGCTGGTTGGCCGCGCCGGTCTGGGAGGCGTACTCGGCGGTCTTGCGGCCGTCCTCGTCATAGGTGAATGACAGGTAGCTGCCGCTGGGGTCCTGCGACTGGATCAGGTGCCCGTCAGCGTCGTAGACCAGGTGGGTGGTGCCGCCGGTGGCACTGGTGGACTGAGTTTCCTGGCCGAGCAGGTTGTACTGCTGTGTCCAGGTCGCGCCGCCGAGAGCCTGCTTCACCTGGTTGCCCATGGCGTCGTAGGTGTAGGTGGTGGTGCTGGCCGTGCCGCTCCCGCTGGTGAGGTAGAACGCCCCGGTCGTGATGTTCGCCGGGATGTTCAGGGTGGGATTGGCCGTGTACTGGGTCAGGGACGCGGTCTGGCCGAGCGGATTGACCGCCGTGGTCGAGACGGCTCCGGCGATCGCCGGGATGACGCCGGTCTTGACGCTAGCCGCCGGAATGCCGGGGATGACGGTGGTCGAGTCGCCGTTGTAGACGGTGACCGTGGTCGAGACGGCGGTCGAGTCTGTGACCGAGGTGTCCTCGACCTGTCGCCCGGCCCCGTCATAGGTGTACTCGTCGACGTCGGGGGCCGAGGTCAGCGGCGTGGGGTACAGGCTGAGGGCAGGAAGCGACGAGCTGTCGTAGTACTTGCCGCTGGCCTCTGACACCAGGCCGCGCGAGTCGTAGAGGGTGTCGCTGACCAGGCGCCCGTTGCCGTTTGGCGTGGTGCCGAGGGTCTGGGTCTGGCGGACCCGGCCAAGCGAGTCGTAGATCGTGGCGGAGGGGACATAGTTGCCCTCGGCGTTGAGAGTCTGGGTGACAACGCCGGACAGCGCGCCCGTGGCGTTGGCCACGGTGTAGGCATAGGTGATATTGGGTGCGGCCGTGGTCGCCCTGCCGTTGGTCCATACCTGCGTGAGGCGGCCGAGCTCGTCGTACCGCTCGGTCGTGACGTTGCCGTTCTGGTCGGTGACAGTGAGTGCGAGTCCCCTGGCGGGATCGAACGTCTGCGCCGTGACGTGCGGTGTCGTGACGGTGCCCGCGGCCCCGGCGAAGGTGGTGGGCGGGGTGGCGACCTGGACGCCAGTGTTGAGCCCGGCGGCGTTGTCGGTGTAGGTGGTGGTCTTCTCGTTGCCGAGCGCGTCGTAGGAACCGGTCTGCCTGCCGTACTGGTCGTAGACCGCCCGCGACATCGTCTGCCAGGTGAACGCGCCAGGCGTGCCAGCCGATGCCTGCCGCGTCATCGTGACGTCACCGTTCGCGGGCGCGTGGGGCTGCGGGAACGTGGTGGCGAACGTCGGGTCGTTGTAGAAGGTCTCGGTGGCCTTGGTGACCTGCGCGGCGGTCACGGTCGCCGGCGCGCTCAGGGTGTTGAGCCCCGCCGGGACCGAGGAGTACGCGGCGCCGGCCGAGTTGGCGCAGGCGACATGGTCGGTCTCGGAGTAGGAGACGAGGCCGACGAGGTTCTCGCTCGTATTAGCCGGGGCGTACCGATCCTGGCCGCAGGAGTCGAAGGCGGCGTTCACCGGATCGGTGTGGCTGTAAGAGAAGGTGAGCAGGCCGAAGTCGGCGTCGCTGGTGGAGGCGTCGTAGGTGTCGTCGGTCTCGGTGACGCGCCAGGCTGCCGTCTCGCCGCCGTCGGTCAGCGCTGTTCGCGTCCAGGTCTCGGCCGGCTCGGTCATGGTCGCGGTGAGGTCAGGGATCGTGAGGGCGCCCGATGTCAGGGCGGGCAGCTGGGCGGGACCCATGTCGGCGGCGGCCGCCGACACCCAGTAGGAAGTGATCGTGGCGGACAGGATCGGACCGCCAGCTCCTTGATAGGTCGTGGTCTCCAGCGGCATGCCCGCGAGCTGGTTGACGTCGGTGTGCCGGGCGCCCTGGGAGTCCGTCAGGACGGCCGATGCGGTTCCCGTCGGTCGGGGATCGCCGTCCATGCCCTGGTAGTAGGAGGTGATGGTCTGGGTCTGCGGGTTGTTCGCCGCCTGGCCGGTCCTGGTCGTGACGGTGGAGTAGCCGCGGAACTGGCCCCACGTCCGGTATTTCGGCTTCACGGTTAGGTTGTCGTCGTAGTGCCAGGCCGCGTTCCCGTAGGAATAGTCGGTCTCCTGGTTCAGCGCCCCGCCGGTGGTGTCGCCGGTGACCACCTTGGTGACCGCGTAGGACTCGAACCAGTCAAGCACCGGGGTGGTGTTGCCCGGCGGGGTCCACTCCACGGGGAAGCACGAAGCGGTGTTCGCCGAGGTGACCGAGGTGCCCGACGACGACGAATACGACGACGGGCACGGGTCCGGATTCCCGTAGGAGACGTCGGTGACCCCGCCGGTCTCGTTCTTGACCGAGGCGATCCGGTACCGGTACAGGCCGGGATAGGCGGCGGTCGACACCCGGTTCTGCAGGTCGACCTTGCCGAAGGAGACCGAGGGAAGCTGGACGGGCGTCGTCCCGCCCGCCGCGCCGTCCTGCCCGGTCCGCGTGATCGAGTCAAGCCACAAGGTCGCGGCCAGGCCGTCTCCGGACGCGGGCTCTCCCTGCGCGAACTGGTAGGTGTCGGCGTTCTGGTAGGCACCCGCCGCCACCGAATACTGCTGGGTGGTGATCGAGTCCAGCCGCATCCGCGAGAAAAGGGCAGGAGACTGCGCGGTGCACGTGGCGCCGCTAGCGCAGATGAGGTCGACGGGCACGTCGGGGTACTGGGTGCCGACGCTGGGATTGGAGGTGGACAGCGGGCCGCAGGTCGCGGCCGTACAGCGGGTCTTGGCGTTGAAGTTCACCAGGTCAGGGGGTGTGTTGTAGGCGTTGCCCGCAGTGAACCCGTACGCGATATGGTCCAGGTAGGAATCTGAGATGTAGGCGACGTCAGAGGCGCCGTTGTCCTCGCCGTAGTGGTTCGTGTCCTGGGTATAGAAGTAGGCCATGGCGTCGGAGTGGACGTCGGTCACGTAGTCCAGGTGCCACTCGTAGGCCATCGGGCACGCTGACGAGGTGAACCCGGCCGAGCTGAAGCACGGGTCGCCTGAGTGTGCCGAGTACACCGGCATCCAGTCGACCGAGCTGGTGGAGGCGTCCCCGGCGGCCCAGCCGGGCAGATGCTGCAGCCCGAACGAGTACCGGGTGCCGTCCCGGCTCGTCACCGTCCAGTAGTCGCTGCCTGGCCTGGTCGAGTCGTATTTCCCGAACACCGTCGAGGACGCCGACACATGCGTGATCACGGCCCCGGTGTCCGACTGAGCCTTCCAGACCGAAGTCGTCACGCCGCTGGCGGTCGATGAGGAGACCAGGACAAGCGGCGTCTGCGCGCCGTCGAGCGACATCTGCGCGATCTTGCCGTCGTAGCACTGGTCGCCTGTCGCCGCTGGGGAGGCTGTGCCCTCGGGACTGGCGTTGCACGACGTGGTCAGCAAAGAGATGAACGAGTCCGGTGTCGTCCAGCCGTCCCCGAGCCAGCTCGACTGCGCCTGGGTCGTGGCGGTCTTCCCGTCGACGGCTTGCGAGTCGTAGGTCAGCGCCACCGAGGGGACCAGGCCGCCCCGCGCGGGCGGGACGCTGACCGGGTAGGAGTAGGTGAACGCGCCTGAGCTCCCGCCCTCTGCCCAGGTCCCGTCAGGCGTCAGCTTGGTCGGCGGGTACGCCCCGGCCGCCCCGCCGTCATCGCCCGTCGTGCTCGTCGCCGCGAGCACCAGCCCGCCAGCCGTTGAGCCGGGCGCCGGCACCACCGCCGACACCGTGCCGTCCTTGAAGTTCTGGACAGATCCAAGCGGTGTCTCCCTGCGGCAGGTGACGCGCTTGGGGGTGGTCAGCGCACAGGCGGGAAGCTCGACCAGCCGAAGCCGCGACCCGTAGTTGCCTCCGTAGATCTGGGCGAAGCCCGAGTAGTTCAGCCTGATCCTGATCCGGCCGCTGGCGGAACGTGCGCCGCCGAGGCGGAAGACCGTGCCGGAGACGCCCATGGCCTTCGCCCGTGAATGCGCCAGCACCGCCGCCGTCAGCCGTGAGGGGCCGCTGGCGACGGACTGGACCTGCAGCGGCGTGCCCGCGACCTTGACCCAGTGCCCGGCCGCGTGCCCGGACCGGGGCGCTGGCAGTGCCGCGCTCCCCGACGCCGGCGCCGGCCACCTCGCGCCTGCCGCCCGGAACGGCTTGCTGGCCTGGTTCGCTGCCCGCGCATGCCCGGACGCCAGCGGTTTCAGCAGCTTCGCGGGAATCCCCTTCGGCGCCGTGCCGGCGGGGCGCGCCGTGCCGGCGGGGCTCGCCAGCGGCGGGGCGCCGGTGACGGCAGCGGCGCCAGGTAAGCCCTGGCCCGCCATGGCCACCACGATTCCCGCGGCAGCAGCCGCCGCGCCGACTCGACTCACCCTGCGCCGGACTCCTGCATGCCGCCAGAACCAGGACACGAGCCACCCTCCGGAACTGCCGCCGAAGCAGGAAAAGGAGATAATTTGTCATAAGATTGACATGAACGCAGGTCGCGGCGCAATGACATAAAAGTGTCACAGCCGGGGCGAGGCGAGCCTATTGACGTTCGCCCGGCGACGATGATCGGATGGATTCGGCTTTTGCCTGCCTGAAAGTGCCTTGAAAAGGAAGCGGATCCGGTCTGCCATGCTGTCAATTCCCGTCGCGAGGCGCGTCCGGCGGCTCCGTGCCGCCTGCATGATCACCACAGCTTTCCTGCTCTGCGGGCTGGCCTTCTCCCCGCCGGCCGGGGCAGCGCTCTCGCCTGCCGCCAGCACCGGGCACGGCGCCACCGGGCACGGCGCCTCAGCGACCAGCAGCCACCGGGTCCTGACTCCCGCGCAGGCCGTCGCGCAGGCGGTCAGGACCCGCAAGGCGGTCCCGGTGACCGCGGCGACCACGCCGACCTCAACGCTGACCGCCAACCCGAACGGGTCGCTCACGCTGAAGGAGTCCGCCACCCCGGTCCGCACGAGGGTGCACGGCGCCTGGCGTGCGCTTGACCCGAAGCTGGCACGCAACTCCGACGGCACCTGGTCTCCTGCCGTCTCGACCTACCCGCTGACCTTGTCACCGGGCGGGACAGGCCCGCTGGCCACCATGACCTACGGCGGATACTCCATGGCGCTCAGCGCCCCCATGCGGCTGCCAGCACCGTCGGTGTCCGGCGCCACCGCGACCTACCACGCGATCCTGCCCGGAGTCGACCTCATCGTCACCGCCAGGCCAAGCGGGGGCTTCAGCGATGTCCTGCGCATCGCCAGCGCCCGCGCCGCCGCCAATCCGGCCCTCGCCTCCCTGACCTTCGCCACCCGCACCCGCGGCCTGCGTCTCGCCGCCGCGCCGAACGGGTCCGTCACCGCGCGGAACAGCCGGGGCCAGGCCATCTTCACAGCGCCGCCGCCCCGGATGTGGGACTCAGCGGTCAGCCCTCAGCTTCGCAAGGCCCTGGCCGCCGCCCAGCCAGTTGCCGCCGGGCCATCCGCCGCCGGGCCGGTTACCGGGCCGGCCGCCGCCCGGCCAGACGCGCCAGGCTTCCCCGTCCGCTCGTCGGCAGCGACTCCCGGCCTCGGTGCGCACACCGCGGCCGTCCGCGTATCCGCCGGCAAGGGCAAGCTCACGCTTACCCCTGACGCCGCGCTGCTCAAGCGCAAGGGCGCCGTCTTCCCCGAGTTCGTCGACCCGAACTGGGACGCGGCCGGCTCCTCGGCCTCCAACTGGGCCTACGTCTCCAGCGAGTTCCCCAGTCAGGAGTACTACGACGGAAGCGGCTACCTCCAGGTCGGCGAGCAGCCCACGGTCACGGGCAACGGGGACACCGGCTTCCATTCCTACGCCTTCTACCAGCTGCCTGTCCCGTTGCAGATCCGGGGGGCCGTCATCCATTCGGCCACGGCCTTTTTCCCCGAGGTCTGGGCCGACTCCTGCACCCCGTCGCCCGTCGACCTGTACCAGACGACCAAGGCCATCTCCAGTTCGACGACCTACAACAGCCAGCCCGGCTGGGGCGCGAAGATCGGCTCGGACGACGCCGCGTTCGGCTGGTCATCGTCCGGCCTCGGCGGCCCGTCCAGCTGCCCGGTCGGTGCCCAGGATGTTCACTTCGACATAAAGTCCGTGATCACCGCCGACGCCGCCACCACCTCAGGCGGCATGCCCGCGTTCAATGTCGGCCTGCGGGCCGAGGCCACCGGCGTCGTCGGCTGGAAGCAGTTCGCCAACCCCAAGACGCAATTCGGCGCCAGCAACGCCACGATCACCATCCAGTACGCCTTCAAGCCAGGCACCCCGGCGCTCAGCACGTCGCTGGGCAGCAACTGCTCAGGGACGGCGGTCTCCGGCGATGGCAACGTCACCCTTGACGCCGCCGTCCAGGACAAGGACGGGTTCCCGCCTGCCGTCAGCTACACCGCCTATGCCGCCGGAGTCACCACTGACACGTTCGCCACCAATCTGCCCGCGGCGCCCGCCTCGGCCGGCAGCGGCACGTCTTTCGCCTCGACGTTGCAGCTCAAGGAAGCCGATCTGGAATCCGCCCTGTCCAAGTACGGCACAGGCGGCTCGGTGAAGATCACCTGGACCGCTGTCGCGCAGGTGAACCTGCTGGGCACGATCTTGTCGTCGGCGACGGCCACGTGCTCGTTCATCTTCGCCACGGCTCAGCCGGGCCCACCGAACGTCTGGACCGATCAGGCCGCCACCAATCCGTGCGGCGGCACGTATGACATCGGCACGCCGGTCAGCTTCTTCGCGACCGGCAACGCCACTCCCACCGCGCCGGCCAATCCGGACTCCTACATCTACCAGCTCAATGGCGGCAATCCGGTGACCGTGAAGGCCGGGGCCACCTCGCCTTTCGAGGCCACGCTCACCGTGACGCCCACGCGCCTGACCAACGTGCTGACGGTGACCGCCGTTTCGCTGGGCGTGAACGTCGGGCAGCCTTTCACCTGCGTGGTCGACGGGCAGTCCCCGCCCGATGCTGCTGACCAGGACCTGACTGGCGACGGAGTCCCTGACCTTCTCACCGTGGGCGACGGCACGACGGGCACGGCGCCCGGCCTGTGGCTGGCGCCTGGCCAGGGAGCTGACGGCCAGTTCGACGGCAAGGTCGGCACCACGCCCACCGATCTCGCCCCGTATGGCGCTCAGGGCACGGACAGCACCGGGTCGGCGGCCAATCCCGGCGGCTGGACCGGCATGAAGGCGATCAGCGGCCAGTTCCTCGGCCCCGGCTTCAACGCCATCGAGGCTTACACCCCCGGCAGCAGCGCCCATCCGGGCATCTACCTGATTCCAGCCCAGGGCGACGGCTCGGCCGTGACGTCCGTCCTCGCCAGCCAGGGCGACAACGTGCAGGCGGCCTTCGACATCGAGCCGTTCATCGACTGCGACTTCGACCAGGCCGCGACCCCTGACTATCCGGTCCAGCTCGCCGACGCCTACGACGTCTCAGTCAACTCCAGCGGCGGGATCCCTGACCAGCTCGCGACCTTCTCCGATGCCAGCCTGTCGCCCTTCGCCGGCCAGGGCCAGTCCGGCTTCCTTGCCTACTTCCAGGCCGACAGCGAAAACAGCTTCGACTCCAGCAACGGCAACTTCGGCACCCCCTACATCCTGACCAACCCGTCCCCTGACGGGACTGACTGGTCCAACTGGACCGTCACCACCAGCGCCGGCGCCGGCAGCGGCGCCACCATGTTCCTGTGGAACAGCCACACCGGCGCCGTGTGGATGTGGCAGGTCGCCAGCCTGGTCAACCCGACGTCAGGCGGCTGCGACTTCGACACCGACACCTGGCTCCAGCCGTCAGCCACCCTGTCCGGCCAGCCGGTCGAGGTCGCCGCCAGCTGGCACACCGGCGCGCTGGACACCGTGCAGGCTGTCACGATCAGCGGCCTGCCCGGACTGACCGACGTCACCACCGCGGGCAAGGTGGAGTCCTGGACCGTGCGGAACGGGACGCTCACCCAGGTGGCCGGGACGCCGCAGCAGCTCAACACCGCCGACCATTCCTACCCGCTCGGCGACGGCACCACCGGCACCGTCACCACGGCGATCGACTACCACGGGGCCGCGAGCACCGACGCGGAGCACGACCTGGCATTGGGCTCAGGGAGCGGGGTGACCTGGAACACCGGCGACATGTTCAGCCCCGACGTCACCTTCAACGGCACCAGCGGCTTCCTGACGACCGCAGCCAGCGCGCCCGATTTCAACCCGGCTCTGCCTTTCGCCGTGTCCGTGTGGGTCAATCCTGCCGCGCTCGGCGGCACGATCTGGTCGGAGAACGGCTCGACCTATTCCACAGTCAAGGTCGGCTCGACTACCGGCGGCCAGTGGACCATCGCCATGAATACCAGCGGCTCCAGTTATAACACCGTTAATGGCGGCACCGCCAAGGCCGGGATCTGGACCGACCTCACGCTCACCTATGACGGCGGCGGGAGCGCCGGTGACGGGATGCTGCGCCTGTACGCCAACGGCACCGAGGTCGCCAGCCTGGACGACACCGCCCCGCCCTCCGCCTTCAGCCGGTTCGTCGTCGGCACCGCCCAGATCGCGGGCGCGGCCAGCAACTTCTTCGCCGGGCAGGCCGCCGGCATCCAGGTCTGGGATACTCTGGCCGCTCCCGCCCAGCCGGCAACCGCCGCGAGCGGGCTCGTCCCGGTCTCGCCGGTGCGCATCCTGGACACCCGCTCCGCCGACAAAGTCGGCGCCATCACCGGTCCGATCGGCGCCAACGCGACCATCAGCGTGCCGATCGCGGGCACGACAACATCGACAGGCGTTGAAATACCCGCGGGCGTCACTGCGGTCGCCCTGTCCATGACGGTCACCGGGCAGACTAAGAACGGCTACATCGCCGCCTACGCTGACGGCGAGCCGAGACCCGCCACGTCGACTCTGAACTTCGCCGACAGCGGGACGGTCGGGAATAACGTCATCGTCCCCGTCGGCCCCGACGGGCACGTCGCGTTCATCAACGCGAGCAGCGGCACCGACCAGCTCATACTTGACCTCACCGGCTACTTCATCACCCCGCAGGCCGCCAGCGCGGCCGGCGTCACCACGAGCACCTACCACCCGCTGGCCGACCCGGCGCGTATCTTCCTCACCAAGAACGGCACCGGCGGCGTCCCGGCGGCTCAGGTAGCCCCGGGCGCCGCCCTGATCGTCACCATCGCGGGGAACAACACCAACGGCGCTGGCGTCCCGTCCACGGGAGTCACCGCGGTCGCGCTCCACATCGGCGCCATCGCTCCCGCCGGCGACAACGGCTGGGTCGCCGCCTACCCCGACGGCGCCGCACGGCCCGAGGTCAGCAATGTCGATTTCATCGGCGGGCAGACCTATTCATCAACCGTGATCCTCCCGGTCGGCGCAGATGGGAAGATCGACCTCTACAACGGCTCGGGCAAGCCCATCGACCTCGTCGGCGATCTCAGCGGCTACTTCACCACGTCCGCCAGCGGACAGTACTACCACCCCCTGGACGCCGCCCGCATCCTGGACACCCGTCAGACGGGCAATCCCATCAGCTCCGCCACCCGGCGCACCTTCGCGGACCCGGCCGGCATCGTCGCATCGAACCCCACCCTGGTACTCAACATCGCCGTCCTCACCCCGCCCGCCAGCGGATTCCTGCAGGCCTACCCTGGCGCGGACACCAGCACGACCACCAGCATCGTCGACTTCCTCGCGTCGGCGGTGACCGCCGGACTCGACCTGATGTACACCGCCAGCAATAACTCATTCGTCATCACAAGCTCGTCAGCGAGCGCGGCCAACATGCTCCTCGATATCAACGGCTACTTCCAGTAGCCGTCAGCGGGCTGATGTCGCGCCGACTCTGCGCAGGAACTGCCCGTAGAGCGTCAGAATCATCCCGTCATCGAACTCTTGAGAGGACGTCACGCACAGCCCTGTATTCGTTGCCCCTATCATCGAGAAAGCACAGATCCGCGACTGCGCCGGGGGCAAAGTCCGATGGCTCAGGACATGCGGTTTCGTGAGGAGGCCATCACTCCCCCATGATCTGACCGGGTGCCTTCAATGACCCGTGTTGCTCGGCGAGCGTCAGGAAATGGCCGCCGTAGAAAATCTCCGGACGGCTCACCAGCAAAGACGCCACCCAGCACCGCCCCGACATCCGCGGCTACATCGACGCCGCCCGCAAGCACGGCCAGGAAGGAACCATCATCTGTGGTTCACCGGCACTGCCGTTTCGCTCGAACGTGATAAGGAATTCAAGATCGGGCATAAATAGGGTACAGGCGAATCGAACGATTCGGTTAACACATCGCTCAATTTCCAGCTCTCGGCTGGAGTCGCAACCGTTGCGGCGAGCATCGGAGTCACTGTGGGCGGCGGCACCTACGGAGGTGACTTCTTCGAAAGTACCGACATGCCTAATTACCCAAAGACCGC
>DASTJM010000089.1:0-43113 GCA_035716545.1 Streptosporangiaceae bacterium | reverse complement strand
CGCGTACTCCGACGGGTACTCGCCCGCATGCTCGCGGACCAGCCGGATCGCCTTCGCTTTCAGCGCCTGATCATACTTCACTGGCATGAACGTAACATCCTCCCCAAATTAGGAAGTATGCACGAAACCCGGAGCGGTTCACCTGGCCCAATCAACGTCCCAAAGGTGGGCTACAGGGCAATGGCGGGAGGTTATGGCGGGCGAATCAGGTGCGTCCGGGTTGCCCTGCCCCTGGCGGGTGCCGGGATGCCGGGTTCTGGCGGGAGGGTTCTCGTTTCCGGGAGGCTTGTCCGCAGTCCTGGTGGAGGGTTTCCAGGTCCAGGAGGATTTTCGTGCTCCACGACGAAGAAACTCCCACATCTGAAAAAGCTCCACCAGAAACCCAGCAACTCTCCCCGCCACACCGACAACTTGCCCCGCCACACCGACAACTTGCCCCGCCACAACGACAACTTGCCCCGCCACACCGACAAGGCTCTGGCCTCTATTTCGTGATGGTAAGGACGCTGGCAGTAGAGCCTGCGGGTGTGGCAGCGCCGGTCCGCGAGCCGGGCGGGGCCTGCGGCATTTCGCCCGGGCCAGGCTGTGCAGGTGGGGCACCCTGCTGTCGCTCAGGCAGCAGCAGGGTGCCCCACCTGCACCGGGCCAGGGGCCGAAATTCATGATCGCGGAGACTTTTCAAGGCGGGCTCCGGGTCCGTTACCGGCACGTTATCTGGGCCAGAGCCACCGACAACTCTCCCCGCTACGCCGGCAACATCCACGCCACGCCGGCAACATCCCCGCTACGCCGGCAACATCCACGCCACGCCGGCAACATCCACGCCACGCCGGCAACCTGCCCGCCGGCAACCCTCCTCAGCACGGGACCCGGGCCACCGCACGCGGTTGAGGCCGGCATCGACCTCTGGACGGGGGCAAGCACGGTGAGGTAGCCCGCTAAAAGACCCAGGCGGCGAATCTCGGCGGGCCGCACGGGGGACACTGATCTCATGCGCTACCTGAGCAGCGACACGGCAAAGAAGATTTCCAAGATCGGCCTTGGCACCTGGCAGTTCGGCTCCAAGGAGTGGGGCTATGGCCAGGCCTACGCCGACACCGAAGCCGCCGCGATCGTCCGCCGCGCGCTCGAGCTGGGAGTGACCCTCTTCGACACGGCCGAGGTCTACGGCTTCGGGCGCAGCGAGCGGATACTCGGCAAGGCGCTGGGCGGTGACCTCGAGTCGATCTTCCTGGCGACCAAGATCCTCCCGGTGATGCCGCTGGCACCGGTCGTGGAGCAGCGTGGCGTGGCCAGCGCCGAGCGGCTCGGAACCAGGAAGATCGACCTGTACCAAGTGCATCAGCCCAACCCTGCGGTCAGGGACGGGACGATCATGCGCGGCATGCGCGCGCTGCAGAATGTGGGCCTGGTCGACGAGGTCGGCGTGAGCAACTACTCGCTCAGGCGCTGGCAGGCAGCCGAGAGCGCGCTCGGCCGGCGGGTGCTGTCCAATCAGGTCAGGTACAGCCTGGTCTGCCGCGAGCCAGAACGCGAGCTCGTGCCGTACGCCGTCGCTGGCGGCCGGATGGTGATGGCGTACAGCCCGCTGGCGCAGGGCTTCCTGACCGGCCGCTACCACGAGGGCCATCTCCCGACGAACCGGGTGCGGGCGGCCAACCCGCTATTCCTTCCCGAGAACCTCGAGCGCGCGATGGGGTTGATCGCGACCTTGCAGGCGATCGCGGACGCGCATTCGGCCAGCCCGGCGCAGATAGCGCTTGCGTGGGTTATTCACTCCCCGGCCGTCGTCGCCATTCCCGGTGCCTCGAGTGTGGCCCAGCTGGAGAGCAATGTTGCCGCCGCCGATATCGAGCTTTCCCAAGAGGAATACCAGACCCTGAGCGTGGCTTCCGACCGCTTCAACCCGGTAACCGGGATTAACGCGCTATCCCGGGTGGCTCGGGCACGGCTCACCCGGCGGTAACCGGCGGCAGCACCTGACCGTAGCCGGTCGCCGCTTCGAACGCGTGACCGATGCCGAGCAACTCCCAGTCTCCGCGACGGCGCCCGACCAGCTGCAGCCCGACCGGCAGGCCGGCCGGGGTGAACCCGGCAGGTACTGACATCGCTGGCAGCCCGGTCGCGGAGATCAGGTAGGCGGACCGCATCCAGTCCAGGTACGTCTGCTGCGGCACTCCGTCGATCTCGTGCACCCAGTCGAGCCCGACGTCGAACGCGGGGACCTGGGTGGCCGGGCAGGCGAGCACGTCTACCCGCTCGAAGTACTGGCTGACTTTTTCAGCCAGCCGGTCTCGCAGCACGGTAGCCCTGCTCAGGTCGGCGAGTGTCAGCTTGAGCCCCTGCTCGGTGTTCCAGGTTACGTTGGCGCCGAGCTGCCCGCCGTGCGCCCCGAGGAGCGGTCCGTAGTTCGTGACGAACCTGAACGCCCGCCAGGTCCTGAACACCTCGTCGGCGCCGGACAGGTCGGGGGCGAGCTCGACGATCTCGCAGCCCAGTTCCGCGAGCACCTGCCTGGCCTGGGCAAGTACGGCGCGCACGGCCGGATCGACCGGGAGGCCCAGGTCGTCGCTCCACCCCACCCTGAGGCCAGTGACGTCCCTGGTCAGGAGGCGGCAGACGACCGCGGGGTCGGTCAGCGCCGGGGGCGCCTCGTCGAGCGCGAGCGGTACTCGCGGATCAGGGCCGGCCACGACCGCGAGCAGCAGCGCCACATCGGCGACCGTCCGCGCCATCGGGCCGGTGACGCCCAGGGTGTCGGTCACGTCCGAGCCTGGCCAGGTCGGCACCCGGCCAGGAGAGGGCCTGAGACCGACCACGTTGCAGAAGCTCGCCGGATTGCGCAGGGAGCCGCCGAGGTCACTGCCGTCCGCCAGGCAGATCATCCGCGCCGCGAGCGCCGCGGCCGCGCCGCCGCTGCTGCCGCCGGCGCTACGACCCAGGTTGTAGGGGTTGCGAGTGGCACCGAACACCTCGTTGACAGTGTGTGATCCGGCACCGAACTCGGGCGTGTTCGTCTTGCCAAGACTGATCCCGCCCGCCGCTGACATCCGGCTCACTACGAGAGCGTCGCGCTCTGGCACGTGATCGGCGAACAGCTTTGAACCGTAGGTGGTCCTGACCCCCTTGGTTTCCGCGAGATCTTTGTGCGCGACCGGCAGTCCGTGCAGCAGGCCGATGACGCGCCCGGTGGCCAGCGCGTCGTCGGCGGCGGCCGCCTTGGCAAGCGCCTGATCGAAGGTTCGCGTGACGATGGCGTTCACCGTCGGGTCTACCGCGAGCACCCGCTCGATGTGGGCGGAGATCACCTCACGCGCTGACACCTGCCTGGTGCGCAGCAGCCCGGCCAGCGTGATCGCGTCGCTGGCGCACAGGTCGCTGGTGCGCGGATCGCTCATGGCAGTGCTCGCCAACCCGGTGCTGGCCCGCTCAGGCCAGGCGGCGTTCAGCGGCCCAGCGGGTGAGCTGGTGGCGAGTGGATAGCTGCAGCTTGCGCAGCACCGAGCTGACGTGGCTCTCGACGGTCTTGGCCGAGATGTACAGCTCCTTGGCGATCTCCTTGTAGGTGTAGCCGCGGGCGATCAGCCTGAGTACCTCGCGTTCTCTCGTGGTGAGCTGGTCGAGTTCGGGGTCGAACGTGGGCGGCGGCTGCGGCCCTGGGCCTTGCGTCGCGAAGGCGTCAAGCACGAACCCAGCCAGCCTGGGCGAGAATACCGCGTCACCCGCGGCAACCCTCTTGATCGCGTCCACAAGTTCGGTGCCTGAGATCGTCTTGGTGACGTATCCCCTGGCGCCCGACCTGATCACGGCGATGACGTCCTCAGGAGCGTCGGATGCGGAGAGCGCGAGGAAGCGCACGCCAGGCAGCGCCGGAGCCAGCTCGCTGACGACAAGCTGCCCTCCGCCTCCAGGCAGGTGCACGTCGAGCAGCACGACGTCGGGCAGGCTCTTGGCGATCCCGACTATGGCCGGGCCGACGTCCTCGGCCTCGCCGATGACCTCGACGTGGTCGCCCAGCTCTGATCGCACCCCGGACCGGAAAAGGCCGTGATCATCAACGATGAAGACGCGCGGCCTGGCTGGCGCGCTCATGCTGTAGTGCTCGGTTCACGCTGGCCCGACGTGCGATGCATGGTCAAGGACACCTCCGTACCTTCCCCTATGACGCTCTTGATGGTGGCCGAGCCACCGCGCCGGGTCACCCGCGCCCTGACGGACTCGGCCAGTCCCTTACGGTCGTCAGGCACCGCGTCCGGGTCGAAACCCTTGCCGCGGTCCCTGACGAAGATGGACACCCCGGTCGGCTCGACCTCCGCGAAAAGGGACACGACCTGAGCGCCCGACCACTTCGCGGCGTTGACGGTCGCCTCCCGGGCCGCCGCAAGCAGCGCCGCGAGGTCGTCGTCGAGTTCGCAGTCGCCAACGGTGACCGCCTCGATCGCCACCCCGTGCTGCGCCTCGACCTCCTGCTGGATACGGCGCACGCCTCCGGCCACGGTCGTGACCAGCCCGTCCATCGACCCGGGAGCCCGGCCGTCGAACAGCCAGGACCGCAGTTCGCGTTCCTGTGCCCTGGCCAGCTGGATGACCTGCTGCGGGTTGTCGGCACGGCGCTGGATGAGCGCCAGAGTCTGCAGCACCGAGTCATGGACCTGAGTCGCGATGTCGGCTCGTTCCTCCGCCCTTACCCTGGCTTGCCGTTCCACGAGCAGGTCGCGGACGACACGCACCCACCACGGGCCGAGCAAGATCAGCACCGCTCCGACGACGAGTACGGCGCCGGCGAGCGGCCTGAGCAGCTGAGCTGGGTGGTGCGTGGCGCCGAGGATGGCCAGACCGCCGATGAGCAGCACGCAGGCGATCACGATCCGCAGCCACAGCCGGGACTTGCCGTTCGCGCCGCTGGCGTCGAGCAACGGGCGGGCGAGCGTCCGCATCGATTCCTGCTCTGGCTCGGTCGCGTTCCGCCAGACCAGGACAAGTCCGGCGACTCCGACGACCAGCGGCCAGGAGAAGTTGCTGAGCAGGCCGATCCCGAGTATCGACGCGATGATCAGCACCACGATCAGCATCGAGGCAGTGACGGCGGCCAGTGCCAGGCCGCGCAGGTCGCCCATCGCCTTGCTGGCGATGTTGGCGGTCTCCCCCGATGCCGGGATGAACAGCCAGGCGAGTACGTAGGCGGCAAGCCCGAAACCGCTGAACACGGCGGTGATCCCGAACAGGACCCTGATCAGGGTGACGTTGAACCCGGTCCTGGCGGCGAGCCCGACGGCGACACCGCCGGCAAGCCTGCCGTCCTCCAGCCGCCGGATCGATCCGTAGCGCGCTGCCCAGTCTTGGTGGCGATCGGGACCGCGGGCCTGACCGAGCTGACCCGGCTGACCGAGTTGGCCAGGCTGGCCCGGCTGACGGGGTTGACCGGGCTGGTCCTCGGGGCGGGATGGCCAGGTTCGTCGATCCACGTATCCATCATCACCCTAGATGGCTGATGCCGTAATCAGGAGAGCCCCTGATCCTCAGGGCTAGCAGTCAGGGTCGAATCGGGGTTCATCCCAATACCCCGCGCAGTCCTGGGCCCGCAGGCTAGAGGCATGAACGCAAGCGACATGACGCCGGCTGCCGGCGAGCAGCACGAGCACCCCACGCCACTGCCGGCCGACCACGCCGCACAAGAGCGGACCGACCAGGCCGCGTCGGACCGGACCGCATCCGACCAGGCCACGTCGGACCAGACCACGTTCGGTCAGACCGCATCAAGCCAGGGCACATCCAGCCAGACCGCATCCAGCCAGGGCACATCAGGCCAGGCGTCATATGACTACCGACACGGCGACGCGCCGCTCTACCGGCCTTACGAGGGCCGGATGGTCGCCGGGGTCGCCGCTGGCATCGCCCAGTACCTGGGCGTCGACCCGACGATCGTGCGGATCGTGCTTGCCGTGCTGACCGTGGTCGGCGGCGCAGGCATACCGGTCTATGTGGCCGGGTGGCTGCTCATGCCTGACGAAGGCGCACCACAGTCCCTGGCCAGCGAGTTCATCGGCTCGTTCCAGGGCCGGTCCTGCTAGTCACCACCATCGTCAAGGAGGTCGTTTTTACCATGTCAGCACCAGCAAGCCCGTCATGGGCCCCCGGGCCGGGCGGAACCGGATACCGCCGCTTCCGTTACGGCGGCGCGGACTACCGCGCCTCCGACGCCGAGCGCGCGGAGGTCGCCGACCGGCTGTCCAGGCACTACCAGGACGGCCGCCTCGACCAGGCCGAGTTCAACGAGCGACTCGACCGCGCGATGAACGCCAAGACCCGCGCGGACTTCCAAGGGCTGTTCGCCGACCTGCCTGATCTGACCGATCCGGCGGCCGAGAACGGGCAGAAGGGACAGAAGAACCCGGGTCCGCCTGGCTCGGCATTCGGCTCCGCGTCCGGCTCGGCATTCGGCCCTGGCGGCCAGCCAGGCGGCAGGCCGGCCAGATTCGGCTCGCACCACGGCAGGCCCGTCCTGTCCCAGCTGATCATGATCGCGGGTATCGTCATCGTCGCGATCATCGTCACGCACGCGCTGGCGCACGCTTTCGTGCCGTGGCTACTGCTCGCGCTACTCGCCTTCGTCCTGCTGAGGTTCGACCGCAATCGCCGCCGCTGGTAGGCCTGCCGGCATGCGGGGTGGTGGTACTTGAAGCCCTGCGCCCGGGCCGACGGGACGGGCGGGCCTCGCTGAGCCCGGCGCAGGTGGGGCACCCTGCTGCTGCTACGACGTGCTACGACGATAGCAGGGTGCCCCAGCTGCAGGGGTGCCCCAGGGTGCACCGCCTCATTCGCGAGCAAAACCGTCCAAGGCTGAAAGCAGCCACTCCCGCTTGATGCCCGGTCCGCCCCTGTGACCGGTCTGGTCGTCGATCAGCAGCCTCGCATCGGGCCAGGCGGCCGCGAGTTCGAAGGCAGTGGCGGCCGGGCAGCTCAGATCCCGCCTGCCGTGGATCAGCACGCCGGGAATGCCAGCCAGCTTGCCGGCATCGTTGATGAGCTGGCCTTCCTCCAGCCAGGCACCATGCATCGAGTAGTGCGCGCAGATCCGCACGATGGCGTCCAGATCCGGACCAGCCGGTCCGCCGAATCCGGGTCTGGCCATGGGTTCCAGCGACAGCACGGTGTCTTCCCACTCACTCCAGGCACGAGCGGCTGCGGCTCTGACCGCGGGGTCCGGGCTTTCCATCCGGCGCGCATAGGCGGCAGGAAGATCCCGATCCTCGCGCGCCTCGGGAACGGCCGCCCTGAACCGCTCGAATGCCTCGGGAAAGAACATCCCCAGGCCCCGGTACAGCCAGTCGGTCTCGCTCCGCCGGCTCGTGGTGATCGCTATCAGCACGATCTCGGTGACCCGTTCCGGGTGTGCCTGCGCGTAGGCGAGCCCCAGTGTCGAACCCCAGGAACCGCCGCACACCAGCCACCGGTCGATGGCGAGGTGCTCGCGCAGCCGTTCCGTATCGGCGATCAGGTGACCAGTGGTGTTGAGGCTCATGTCGGTAGCCGGGTCGCTCGCGTGCGGCGTGCTCCGCCCGCACCCGCGCTGGTCGAACATCACCACCAGGTAGCGTTCCGGATCAAAGCCGCGCCGCATGCCTGGCGCGCTGCCCTGGCCTGGCCCGCCGTGAAATAGCACGGCAGGCTTGCCATGGGGGTTGCCGCTGGCTTCCCAGTGAATGTGATTCCCGTCGCCGACGTCGAGGCTCCCGCCGGCAAACGACTCGACAATCGGGTAGAGATCAGCCACCAAGTACCTCCCGCATTCCTCATGATGCCGCCCAAGGCCGCGCCCGTGCGCAGCCTTGGGCGAGCGCGAAGACCCGTCAGTCCTGGCCGGCGGCGTCAGACGCGGATGCCGCGGCCGGCTGTTGTCTTCGGCTCGTGCCGCGCCTCACCCGGCTGGCCCCTCACCCGGCTGGCCCCTCACCCGGCGCCGGCAGGCGAAGTCAGGCAAGATCCCGCCCGGATCCTGAAAGTAGAGCCACCGGGCGAACATTGCGGGCCGCAACTCACGCGCGACGCCTTCCTGGCTGTCGTCGTGATCGATGACCGGGCTGGCCCTGACGCCCTTGGCACTGAGCTTAACGCGGTACTCGACAGAGCGCTCCTGGGTCCATGGCCCTGGCCTCCGTCGCCTGGTGCGAGCCGATCGCGGTACGGCGCGGGCGGCAGCCCGAGCCTGAGGCGGGCGATCAGCAGCCCGGCCCTGCCTGCCGCTGTTGCCTGACCGCAGATCCGGCGGGCTGGCCGTGGCTCAGGCGGGTTTCTTGACCTGGCGCAGGCGTTGCGGCTGGGAGCGCCGCTTTCGCTTAGGGGTCGCCGCCTTGGCGGCGAGGGCACCCGCGCCCCGCAACCACGCGGTCACCGCGCTCGCGGTTTCCTCCGGCGCCTCAAGCTGGGGTACGTGGCCGACATCGGGCAGCACCGTGAGCGTCCAGTCGGGATGAGCCTTGGCCGCCATCCGCGCGGCTGCCACCGGGATCAGCCGGTCCCGTTCGCCGTGGACGAGCAGGACCGGACAGCGTACGTCCCTGATACCTCGGCGGTAGGCCTGGCCGTGCAGGAATCCCGCCGTCTCTATCACCGACCGCGCCGCGTGCGCGAAGTCCTTGCCATTGCCATCCATGGCCGCCCGCTTCGTGGCGACCTCGATGTGCTGGGCAACGATCTCCGGTGGCACTCGCGACGCGTCCGCGCAGCACACCGCCAATGTGGACGCCACCATCGACTCAACCGGCAGGAAACGGCGCTGCCTGGCCAGCAACGGCCCGAGCACTGGCGTCGCCGAGAGCGCGAACACGGCCGTGACCAGCGGATCGAGCCTGACAGGCTGGAACGGCAGCGCCGGGTCTACCAAGATCAGGCCGGCTACCTTCGCGGGCGCAGCCCTCGCCTCGAGCAGGGCGATCATGCCGCCCATCGAATTGCCCATCAGCACCACGGGACCGTCAGCGACGGACTCGGTGAATCTGTGCAGCAGCGTGGTGTTAGACGCCACGTCCGTGCCGCGGTTGCCTGATTTGGTAAGTCCGTGACCAGCCAGATCAGGCGCGAGCAAGCGGTACCTGCGGGTCAGCTTCGGCGCGATGGCGCACCAGTTCACCGCCGCGCCGCCGAGGCCGTGGACGGCCACGATGAGCGCGCTGTTCGCGGGACCGCCGAAATCGAGGTAATGCACAAGGCCGTCGATGTCGGTCCACCGCGAGCGACCGCCGGGCCCGCCCACAGGCCCGTCAGCTATCCGCTCGGGTGACCTCATGAGCCGCCCGGTGCCATCGCCTGTACTCCGGCGATGAAGAGGTCGACGCCAAACTGGTAGTGGAACGCCGGATCATCGCTGCACGTGGTCAGCGGGACCGCCGCCTCGACCAGCCGGGGATATCGCAGCGGTGGCAGCGACGCGAGTTCCACCTGCTTGCGCCGCAGGTGCTCGGCCCGTTCCGCCTCGGTCATGCCCGGATCGAAGCCTGGCTCGCTCATCACCAGCATCAGCCCGCTCCACAGCGCCGACCTGGCGATCTCACTCGCGTGCAGCGGGTCGAAACCCGCGCTGCGCAGCACCTCGAGCGTGACCTCGGTGACCTCCCACTGAGACTGCGTGAGCTTGTCGCTGCCCGGCAGGAGCGAAGAGGCCGACGAATGAGTCCTGAGCACGGCGACCAGGGATTCGAGCAGGCCGCGCAGTTGCCTCGGCCAGGCAGCGGCCAGATCGACATCGCTCCTGATCTCGCTCCAGATCCGCTCGGCCAGGGCGGCGATCAGCTCTTCCTTGTTGCGAAAATGCCAGTACAGCGCCATCGGCGTCACGCGGAGCTCAGTCGCCAGCCGCCTGATCGTCAGCGCCTCGACACCCTCGGCATCCGCGAGCACGAGCGCGCGGTCCACGACCGCCGACCTGCTGAGCCTGGCCCGCTCTGTCTCCGCGGTCTTCGTCACTGCCATCACTTCCCGACTATACGTAGTACAGTCCGGGGCTGTGAAGTGCACGACGCGCAGGAGAGCTGTATAGATAATCGGTACAGGAGCACCGTACAGATGCTTCGTACAGGACCGGGCGGGACGCTCTCGGTTCTCGCTGGCCGGACGGGCCCCGCCCTCCCCGGGAGCACGTCAGCGTGATTCTGCCGTGGCGCCGCGTTACGGGCGGGCCGCATATTTCTCCGCCAGGTTGCCGACCTGCGGGAGCGCGGCTTGCACGTGCCTGGCTGCGTGCGCGCGCACAGACTGGTAGGCCCTGATGATCACTGGGCGCTGGGACCTGGCCGCGCGGTCATCACTGACCCCGAGAAGAGCCTGGGATACCTCATCGCCACGCTTGGCCAGGTAGTCACCGAAGTCCGAGCCACCCGAAACGCCGAAGTCAGCCCAGAACGGCTCAAGCGCGTCAACCAGGTCAGGCAGCACGTGCGTGACCGTCGTGCGCATGTAACCGGAAGCGAAGGCGGCGGCCGTCTTGTAAGCGACCTTCACCGCCGTGCCCGAGGCACCCGACATCTCCGAGACCTGCTGGTCGATCAGCGCGAGGCAATCGTCGATCACCTCGGGCTTGACCTCCGGCGCGAGCACGGTCTCGCGAAGGGTAGTGGGCATGGCTCTCCTCGTCGCTCACGTCAGGGCGCGCTTAGATTACAACGGCCCGGCCATGAGCCGGGTTGGCAGTCTCAGAACCAGCCTGTCCTGCTGATCACGAATGCCTCCTGGTGATGGCGTCGCGTTGCCGAGTAGTAACCGCTCACGATTACGTGCTCAAGTGCCCGTGCCACAGCGGACCTGCAGGCCCGCAGCCGTAACACTCGTGATCTGGGCAGGCATACTGAATGGCGGTGGCCGCGCCAGCGCAAGCTCGCGCTGACGCCTGCATGCCTACTGGGTCGAGGTCTAATTTGTCCGAGCTTGCCACCGCTGCCAGGGAACCGCGGCGGCGCTCGCGCCTGACCCGGGCGATCGGCTCCTTCAGGACCCCGTGGTCAGCGGTGACAGCGGTCTTCTTCGCGCACGGGTTCGTGTTCGCCTCGTGGACCGCGCACATTCCCCACGTCAAGGAGCAACTCGCGCTCAACGACGGCGCGCTTGGCATCGCGTTGCTCGGGACGCCGATCGGCTCGATCGCGGCCATGGTCATCGCGGCGCGGTTGCTGCCCAGGCTGGGCAGCCGGCCGATCGTCAAGGTCACGCTGACGGGCTATTGCGTCGCGGGCCCTTTTCTCGGGCTGGCGCGGTCGGAAGCGGCTCTCTTCATCGCGCTGATGGCGTGGGGCGCGTTCCAGGGTACGCTCGACGTGTCCATGAACACTCAAGCGATCGCGGTCGAACGGCGAGCCGGGCGCACGTTCATGCCCGGATTTCACGGCTCGTGGAGCGTCGGCTCGTTCGCGGGCGCGGCGGCCGGGGCGGCCGGGGTCGCCATCGGCCTCTCGCTCAGCACTCAGCTGCTGATGCTCGGCGCGCCGTGCCTGCTCATTGCCGGATGGCTCACGATCAGGATGCTGCCCGACGCCCGCCCGCGCCCTGATGAATCACCGGACCGCGTGCACCAGCGCCTCCCCCGCGCCGCGTGGCTCGCGATCGGACTGCTCAGCGCCATCGCGGCGGCGGACTTCCTCTGCGAGGGGGCCGTAGCCGACTGGGCGGCGGTGTACCTGCGGACATCTCTCGGGGCGGCACCCGCGATCGCCGCCCTCGGTTTCACCATCTACCTGCTGACGATGGTCATTGTCCGGCTGAGCGGGAACTGGCTGCTAGCCAGGTTCAGGGCAGGCAAGCTGCTCCCTGTCCTCACCGGCACCGCCGCCGCGCTATTCGGGGCGGCGCTTGCCGCCAGCCAGGTCGCACTCATGCTCATCGGCTTCGCTGGCCTGGGCATCGGGATAGCGGTTGTGGTACCGGTCGTCTTCAGCGCCGCCGGGCGGGTCGGCGGCATGAACGCCGGCACGGCCGTCTCGGTGGTGTCGTCCTCCGGCTGGGCTGGACTCGTCTGCGGCCCGGTGCTGATCGGCCAGGTCGCCAGCGTGACCTCGCTGCGCATCGCGCTGGTCCTGATCCCGGTCCTCACCGCGCTTATCGCGGTCTCCACGGCGACCAGCCGGGCGCTGCGGTAGGCGACCCGCAGGGGTCAACAAGGCCGCAACCGGCGACGACGGACGCGGCGTCGGACCGGACGCGGCGTCGGACCGGACGCGTGCGCGGTTAAAGTTGGGGTGCCGCGGTCATGAGCTCACTGTGGCGAACCCGCTAGCCTAGTACCAGAAGCCTGTTTATCCAGGTATCAGTAACCGCTGACCCCAAGCGGCATGTGCACTCTCGGGCCGATGCCGTCAGCGGCCGCCGGCCGGGCAAGCTCGCCGGCGCCATCTCGAGAGACCCCGGGAGGTGACCGATGGCAGCGTTCGCGTCCTCAGCCGACCTGGCCGACAAAGAGCAGACCTTCGAGATCCTGGGCGACGGCGTGTATGCGCTGACCGCGCAGGGTGATCCGAACGTCGGCGCGATCGAGGGCGAGGACTTCCTGGTCTGCTTCGAGGCGATGGCGACGCCTGCCGCCGCCGCCGGCTGGCTCGCCAGGCTGCGTGAGCACACCACCAAGCCGATCCGCTATCTGGTGCTCTCGCACTACCACGCGGTGCGAGTGCTCGGCGCCTCCGCGTTCGGCGCCGACGTGATCGTGGCGCACGACAACACCAGGGCGCTGATCGCCGAGCGCGGCCAGCAGGACTGGGAGTCCGAACTGCGGCGAATGCCGCGGCTGTTCAGGGACCCGGCGTCCATCCCCGGCCTTACCTGGCCGACGGCAACGTTCTCCGGCCGGCTCACGATCCAGCTTGGCGGTGACCGCGGCGAGCTGGTGCTCGCCTACTGCGGGCGCGGCCACACCGAGGGCGACATCGTGGCCTGGCTGCCCAGGCAGCGGATCTTGTTTGCCGGGGATCTGGTCGAGTCGCAAGCGGCGCTGTATACGGGCGACGCGTTCCACGGAGAATGGAGCAGCGGCACCCTGGACGCTGTCGCCGCGCTCGGTGCCCGCTCTCTCGTCGGCGGGCGCGGAGCGATCGCGCGCGGCGACGAGGCGGTCGGCGCCGCGATCGCTTCGACCCGCGATTTCCTCACCGTCATGAAGGCGGAAGTCGCGGCGGTGCATCAGGCAGGCGGCACCATGAAAGAGGCGTTTACCGCCGCCCACGCGGCGCTAGAGCCGCGCTACGGACGGTGGCCGATCTTCGAGCACTGCATGCCGTTCAACGTCAGCCGCCTGTGGGACGAGCTTGACGGCATCGAAAGGCCGGTCATCTGGACCGCCGAACGTGACCGCCAGGTCTGGGACCAGTTGCGAGCCTGACGTTGCGGCAAACCCCGGCGATGGAGCCGGTGCTGATCGCCGGGGCCGGGCCGGTCGGGCTGACCGCCGCGCTCCTGCTCGCCAGGTGGCAGGTGCCAGCGGTTGTGTTCGAGGCGGCACCAGCGCCACGGGCGGCCGGCTCGCGGGCAATCTGCTTCCAGCGCGACGTGCTGGACATCTTCGGCCGTGCCGGCTGCGCGGGCGACCTCGTCGCCGAAGGGGTGACATGGACGACAGGGCGCACGTTTTACCAGGAGCACGAGCTTTTCACGGTGCGCTTCGCCGGCCCGGGGCCAGGCGCCTTGCCGCCGTGGATCAACATCTCGCAGGACAGCGTCGAGCGTTACCTGCTGGCGCAGGCACGCCGCGAGCCGCTGATCGACCTGCGATTCGCTCACCAGGTCACCGCGATCACCCGCGGTGACGACGGCATCGAGGTGATCACGACCACGCCGCACGGCCGGCTGACCTTCCGGGGCACGCACCTGATCGGCGCGGACGGCTCGCGCAGCGTCGTGCGCGAGTTGCTGGGCATCGGCTTCGGCGGCAGGTCGTACGACGACCAGTTCCTTATCTGCGATATTCGCGCGGAGCTCCCCTTTCCGAGCGAAAGAAGATTCTTCTTTGACCCCAGCTGGAATCCGGGCCGGCAGGTGCTCGTGCATCAGTGCCCGGGCGGCGTGTGGCGAATCGACTGGCAGGTTCCGGCTGGCTTCGACCTGGCGGCCGAACGGCGCGACGGCCGGCTGGATGAGCGGGTCAGGCAGATCACCGGCGAGGCGCCGTATGAGATCGCCTGGGCCACGTCCTACCGTTTCTCCGAGCGGGTGGCTGAGACTTTCACGGCCGGCCGGGCGTTCCTGGCCGGCGACGCGGCCCACGTTTACGCGCCGTTCGGGGCGCGCGGCCTGAACTCGGGCGTGCAGGACGCAGAAAACCTGGCCTGGAAGCTAGCCTTCGTCCGCCACGGCTGGTCTCCAGCCAGCCTGCTCGCCAGCTACGACACCGAACGGTCGGCCGCCGCGGCCGAGAACCTCAAGGTCACGGTCGCGACGATGGACTTCCTGGTGCCGCACACCCCGCAGCGCCGCCAGTGGCGCGCCGAGGTACTCCAGCGGGCGCTGACCGACGACGCCGCCAAGGCACTCATCGATTCAGGCAAGCTCGCCGAGCCCTACTGGTACACAGCGAACCCGCTGACGACGCCGGCCACGCCAGACAGGTCGCGCGGTGGCTTCCCGGTCGCGCCAGGCGTGCCGCGCCCGCCCGTGCCCGGCGTGCTCTGTCCCGACGGACCGGTCCTGAGCGATGGCGCGGCGACCAGGCTGCGGCAGCTGTTCGGCCATTCGATCGTGCTGCTGACGCAGGCGGCGGCCGGCGCCACGGAGGCGGCTGCCACTGCCGCAGCCGCGACCAAGGCACCGGTCACCGCCTATAGCCTGGCCGAGATCGACGTAACCGGAGCGCTGCGCCTGGCGCTTGACGCGAGGGACTCCAGCGTGCACCTGGTGCGCCCCGACGGTCACCTGGCCGCCGTGCTCCCGCGCAGCGAGGCCGCGGCCCTGACCGCCGCGGTGGCCAGGATGACCGGCCGGTGAGCAGCATGGTGCCGCTTACGGCCGATTCCAGGGGCGACAAGCCGGCGGCTGAGCCGGTAACGAGCGCACGTGCGCACCGCCGGTATTGTGGAAATCAGCCAGACCGCAGCGAGGCGATCGGCGTGCTCGTCGGCGGCGTTTAGGCGACTGACGACAGTTTCGGGCACAGGAGCAGTGATGCTAGTAGTTCCTGCCTAGTCAGGACATTCAAGGGTTGTGAGCCAAATCGAGACCACAAATAAGGTGTATAACTTCAGCGCCGGGCCGGGCATGCTGCCCGCCGCCGTGCTGCGCCAGGCCGCGGAGGAACTGACCGACTGGCACGGTACCGGCATGAGCGTCATGGAGATGAGCCACCGGGGCAAGGACTTCATCAGCATTGCCGAGGACGCCGAGGCCAGGCTGCGGGCGCTAATGGAGATTCCGGACAATTACCGGGTGCTGTTTCTCCAGGGCGGTGCGACCGGGCAGTTCACGGGGGTGGTCGCGAACCTGTCGACCGCGACCTCGGTGGCCGATTACGTCATTACCGGCCAGTGGGGCCAGAAGGCCTATACAGAGGCGAGCAAGTACCTGGACAGGATCAACATCGCCGCCAGGACGGACCCGCACACCTACGTGCCGCCGCAGAGCGAGTGGCGGCTGTCGCGGAACGCCGGCTACGTGCACATCACGCTCAACGAGACCGTCAACGGCGTGGTGTTCGACCAGGTCCCCGACACGGGCGACGTCCCGCTGGTCGCCGACGTCAGCTCTATCATCTTGAGCGAGCCGATCGACGTGACAAAGTTCGGCGCGCTTTACGCCGGAGCGCAGAAAAACATCGGCCCGGCCGGGCTGACCGTCGTGATCGTCCGCGAGGACCTGCTGGCCCGCACCAGGCCGCGGACGCCACAGGTATGGGACTGGTACGCCATGGCCAAGGCCGGCTCTATGCTCAACACGCCCCCCACCTACGCCTGGTACCTCGCTGGCCTGGTGTTCGCGTGGCTGGCCGAGCAGGGCGGCGTCCCGGCGATCGCCGAGGTCAACCAGCGCAAAGCGGACAAGCTCTACGGCGCGATCGACGGTTCCGGCCTGTACGCCAACCCGGTCGCGCTGGCCAACCGGTCGAAGATGAACGTGCCCTTTACCTTGGCCAGGCCCGAACTCGAGCAAACGTTCCTCCATGAGGCACGCGGCGCCGGGATGGTGAACCTGTCCGGGCACCGCAGCGTCGGCGGGGTCCGTGCGAGCATTTACAACGCGATGCCCGAAGCTGGCGTCGACGCCCTCGTCACCTTCATGAAGGAGTTTGAGAACAAGCATGGGTAAGTTCAACGTCAAGACCTATGACGCGATCTCACCTGCTGGTCTCGACCGATTTGGCCCTGATTACACTGTCGGACCTGAGCTCGACCGACCCGATGCGATCATGCTCAGATCTTTTAATTTGCATAACGAATCGATCGACGACAGCGTCCTCGCGATCGGGCGAGCCGGGGCCGGAGTAAACAATATTCCCGTGGCCCAGCTGGCTCAGCGCGGCGTCGTGGTATTCAACGCGCCGGGCGCCAATGCCAATTCGGTGAAGGAACTCGTCGTGGCCGCGCTGCTGTTGTCCGCGCGGAATCTCCCTGCCGCGCTCGCCTATGCCAGGGACCTGCCGCCCGGCGACATCAAGAATGCTACCGAGCGCGGCAAGAAGCAGTTCGCCGGACTTGAGCTAGCCGGGAGCACGCTCGGAGTGATCGGGCTGGGCGCGATCGGGCACCGGGTCGCAAACGTCGGCATTGACCTGGGAATGCGCGTCCTCGGCTACGACCCGGCGCTGTCCGCGCAGCACGAGTCCCAGCTCTCGGCTCAGGTGCATCTGGTCAACAGCGTCGACCAGTTGCTAGCCGAAAGCGACTATGTGACGCTGCACGTGCCGCTTCTCGATTCGACCAGGGAACTCATCAGCGCCGCGCGGCTCGCGCAAATGCCGCCTGGCACGGTACTGCTCAACTTCGCCCGCGATGAGCTTGTTGACGAGCGTGCGCTGATTGCCGCGCTGGACGCCGGCGAGTTGCGCGGCTACGTGACCGACTTCCCCAATGAGGTGACCTGCAGGCACGACAAGATCATCGTGCTCCCGCACCTCGGCGCGAGCACAAGCAGCGCCGAGGACAATTGCGCCATGATGATCGCCGACGAGCTGCAGGACTTCCTGGAAAACGGCAATATCACGTATTCGGTGAACTTCCCCTCGGTGTCATTGCCGCGCCGCGGATTCGCCAGGCTGACCCTCGCGCACCTGAACGAGCCGGGCGTGATCGCGCAATTCGCCAAGGTGGTAAGCAGCGCCGGGATCAACATCGTCGAGCTGATCAATGACTGCCGCGGCGAGTATGCCTACAGCATCATGGAACTCGACACCCACGACCTTCCCGGGGCCGTGGTCGATGAGCTGAACCACATGCCCGCACTGCTCCGCCTGCGCATACTCGGCGAGCCGGCCAGTTAGGCGCGGCCGGACGGCAGCGGGAGACCCGGAAGACGACATCAATACGGCAACCTACGCGAACTACCGCTCTAAGCGACCGCCGGCCGCGGCTGGGCTGGGCTGGCTACGATCGCCGGCCTGGGCCTCGGACCTTTATCGATGCGTTCCCAAGTATTAGTGTGGAGTGCCCTGGTGCTGGTCGTCTTCGCGACGTGCACGAGTGCGGAGCGGCGCTGGCCGCACCGAGACGGAGGATGTCGATGCCAGAATCACGATCTTCGAACCCGGTCCTGGAGCTCGGATCGTGACCCGAGCAGTCAGGGCTGGTTTTCGTGGTGAAGCGCGCATCAAGTTCCCCCCGGAACTGGCCGATATCATCAGGCCGCAGCTGCCGAGCCTGACCGAGGAGATCATCGCCGAAGTCCGGCGCGCGATCCCTGAATACGCACGGCCGATGAACGGCCCTTACGGCCGGGTGCTCCGGATGGGCGTGGGCCAGGCACTGTCCACCTTCGTTGAGCTGATCACCGACCCTGGCGCCGCGCACGACAACAGAGACGAAGTGTGCCGCAAGCTCGGCGAGTACGAGGCGGTCGAAGGCCGCAGCCTCGACAGTCTCCAGGCCGCCTATCGCATCGGCGCTCAGGTCGCGTGGCGGCGCGCGGTGGCGCTCGGCGCGCGGCACAGGCTGTCGTCCACGGTGATGTCGCAGCTCGCTGACGCCGTGTTCGGCTACATCGACGACCTGGCGTCGCTGTCGACCGATGGTTACCTGCGGGCTAAGGCACGGTCGACCGCGTCCCAGGATGAATGGCGGCAGCGCATGCTCCGCCTGATTCTCGAGCAGCCATCAGTGCCGCGCCGCGCCATCAGGGATCTCGCCGAACTGGTCGGGTGGCCGTTACCTGAACAGGTAACGATGGTGGCGATCGTGCCGTCGCCGGCCACGGCGATCCAGCTCCCCGGCGATGCGCTGGCCGACTTCAAGGCCGCCGAGCCGCATCTGCTGATCCCCGGCGGGGTCAATGCCGAGCGGCGGGCCGAGCTTGAGTCGGCTCTGGCCGGGCGGCCGGCCGCGATCGGGATCAAGGTGCCGCTCGCCGAGGCGGCGGTGTCATTGCAATGGGCCAGGCAGGCACTCGCGCTCAGCCGGGCGGGTGCCATTCCCGCCGGGTCCCTGATCTCCTGCGACGATCACCTGCTCACGTTGTGGCTATCGGAGGGCAGGTTGCTGAGGCAACTGGCCAGGCAGCAGTTCGCCTCGCTGTCCGGGCTGTCGGAGCGGCAGCAGCGGCGGCTGACCGACACCCTGGGCGTCTGGCTGGAAACCGGCGGCAAGGCCGCCGAAGTCGCCGAGCGGCTCAAGGTGCACCCGCAGACGGTCAGGTACCGGATGCGGATACTCGAACGGGTGCTCGGCGGTCAGCTGCACGACCCGGATGCCAGGTTCGCCATGGAAGTGGTGCTGAGGGCCAGGCGGCTGCACGACGAGACGGCCAGGGTTCCCGACTCGGTCGGTGCCGAAGCCTCGTTATCGGGCCAGGGGTAATCCTGATGCCCCACAGCGAGCGATTTACTCACGTGCTGATAAAAACCCCCGGCGATGTTGTCGGCTATAGCGGAAATTGCCCATTAATGACCAAGTTATATGTGAACTCTAGTAACGTACGGACAAGCAGGGGTCCGATTTTCCTGGAGCGCGCTTGGGCATCGAGGTAGCCGTAGAAGGGCTGACCAAGTCCTTCGGTCGCACAGTAGTTTGGCGCGATATCTCGCTTTCGCTGCCGGCTGGTGAGGTTAGCGTCCTTCTCGGCCCATCAGGTACCGGAAAGACCGTTTTCCTGAAATCACTGATCGGCTTGATCAGACCGGAGCATGGCCAGGTCATCGTCGACGGGGTCGACGTGCTGTCCTGCTCAGAGCGCGACCTTTACAAGGCGAGGCGCCTGTTCGGGGTGATGTTCCAGGACGGCGCGCTGTTCGGATCGCTCAACCTCTACGACAACATCGCCTTCCCGCTCCGCGAGCACACCAAGCTGACCGAAGCGGAGATCAGGACAGCCGTGCTGACCAAGATGGACATGGTCGGCCTTTCCGGGGACGAGCGGAAGTTTCCCGGCGAGATCTCCGGCGGCATGCGCAAGCGGGCCGGGCTGGCGCGCGCGCTCGTGCTCGACCCCCAGATCATCTTGTGCGACGAGCCGGATTCCGGGCTCGACCCGGTGCGAACGGCGTACCTGTCCCAGTTGCTGATCGATCTCAACGCCGAACTTGATGCCACGATCCTGATCGTCACCCACGACATTCAGATCGCCAGGACCGTCCCTGACAATCTCGGCATGCTATTCAACACCAACCTGGTCATGTTCGGGCCCAGGGAAGTACTGCTGACCAGCGATGACCCGGTCATTACCCAGTTCGTGAACGGGCGCATCGCCGGCCCGATCGGAATGCACGAGGAAAAGGACCAGGCGGACCTCGACGCCGAGCGCGACTGGCGGGCGGCCAGCAAGCCGATCGGCATTGTCCCGCAGCTTGAGCCGAGCCCCGGGCTGCCCGAACGGCAGGCCGTCAGGCGGCGGACGCAGCGGGTATTCGACATGCTGCACACCCTGCCCGATCAGGCGCGCACGGAGATCCTCGCGAGCTTCGGGAGCGGGCGTGGCTGATTCGCTGCCGCAGCCGGTGCAAGCCAGCACCCCCGTGAGTAAGGGCGCGGGCGCGCTGCGCCAGACCGGGCGGTTGTTCGCGCTTGGCGCGAGCGTGATCGGGCTGACCTTCAGGCGGCCTTTTCAGGTTCGCGAGCTGATCGAGCAGTTCTGGTTCATCGCGAGCGTGACGATCTTGCCGTCGGCGCTGGTCTCCATCCCGTTCGGGGCGGTGATCGCGCTCCAGGTCGGGTCGCTGACCAGGCAGCTTGGCGCCGAGTCCTTTACCGGCGGCGCGAGCGTGCTCGCCGTGGTGCAGCAGGCGAGCCCGCTCATCGTCGCGCTGCTGATCGCGGGCGCGGGCGGCACGGCGATCTGCGCCGACCTCGGCGCGCGGACCATGCGCGAGGAGTTGCAAGCGCTCGAAGCGATGAGCGTGTCACCGATCCAGCGGCTCATCGTCCCCCGGGTGCTGGCCGCGATGTTCGTAGCCGTGCTGCTCAACGGATTGGTCTCGGTAGTCGGCGTGCTCGGAGGCTACTTCTTCAACGTGATCGTCACCCACGGCACCCCTGGCGCATACCTCGCCAGCTTCTCCAGCCTGGCGCAAGTCCCTGACCTGGTCATAGGTGCTGTCAAGGCACTGATTTTCGGCTACATCGCCGGCGTGATCGCCGCCTACCGCGGCCTGAATCCGCGGCCTGGCCCCAAGGGCGTCGGCGACGCGGTCAACCAGGCCGTGGTGATCTCGTTCTTGCTGCTGTTCTTCACCAACTTGATCCTGACCGCCATCTACCTGCGGATCGTCCCGCCGAAAGGAGCCTGAGCGGTGAGCGCGGCTACCGGTGAGCGGCCTGCTGCCCAATCCAGTGGCGGCACGGCACCAGGGGCGCTCAGTGCCCGGCTCGACCGCACGCTCGGCTGGCTCGACCTGCTCGGTGACCAGCTCTTCTTCTATCTGCGGGCGCTGGCGTGGATTCCGCGCGTGGTCAGGCGCTATCCCAGGGAGATCCTCAGGGTCCTGTCCGAGGTCAGCTTCGGCAGCGGCGCCCTGGTGCTGATCGGCGGCACGGTCGGCGTCATGATCGGCATGACGCTCTTCACGGGCACGGTTGTCGGCCTGCAAGGCTACGCGGCCCTGAACCAGATCGGCGCGGCCTCGCTGACCGGCTTCGTTTCCGCCTACTTCAACACCCGCGAGATCGCGCCGCTGGTGGCCGGCCTGGCCATGTCGGCCACCGTCGGGGCGGGCTTCACCGCCCAGCTCGGCTCGATGCGGATCCACGACGAGGTCGACGCGCTCGAAGGGATGGGCATTCCCTCATTGCCCTACCTGGTCACGACCAGGATGGTGGCCGGGGTAGTCGCGGTCATCCCGCTCTACGCGATCGGGCTGATGAGCTCGTATCTGGCCTCGCGGGAGGTGACCGTGCTGTTCGCCGGCCAGTCGGCCGGCACCTACGACCACTACTTCGGGCTCTTTCTCGTCCCGGTCGACGTGCTCTGGTCGTTCGCCAAGGCACTGCTGTTCAGCCTGGTCGTCATCATGACGCACTGCTACTACGGCTACCGGGCGAGCGGCGGGCCTGCCGGAGTGGGAGTGGCCGTCGGGCGAGCGGTGCGCACTTCGATTGTGGCGATCACGATCATCGACTTCCTGATGAGCCTGGCGATCTGGGGCGCCACGACCACGGTCAGGGTGGCCGGATGAGCACGGGCAAGACGGGACGCCGGCTCGGCGGGCTGGCGTTCCTCATCGTGCTTGCGCTGCTCGCCTGGCTGTCACTGGCGATCTACAACAAGCGGTTCGCCACCGCGGACCTGATCACCCTGCGAACCGACAACGTCGGCAACGAGATGAACCTCGGAGCCGAGGTGATGGTCAGGGGCGTGCAGATCGGGGAGGTCACGCGGATCAGCAGCGACGGTCACGGGGCCAGCCTGCTGCTCGCGATCAAGCCCGCCATCGCCAGGGAGCTTCCGGCGAACGTCGAAGCGGAGATGCTGCCGACAACCCTTTTCGGGGAAAGGTACGTCGACCTGATCTTGCCGCAAAGCCCGGTCGCCACCAGGCTCGCCGATATCCGCATGATCGGCCAGGCTCACTCCAGGGACGCGATCGAGCTGCAGAGAGTCTTCGACCAGCTGCTGCCGCTCCTGCGCGCGGTGCAGCCGGAGCAGCTCTCGGTCGCGCTCACCGCGATCGCGCAAGGCCTGCGGGGACGCGGTCGGGAATTCGGCCAGAGCCTGCTCGAGCTGAACCAGGTGCTCGGCAAGCTCGACCCGGAGCTGCCAGCGCTCGACGCCGACATCTCCGAGCTCGCCGGCTTCGCCACCTCCTTCAGCCAGGCCACGCCCAACCTGCTGGCCGCGCTGCACGATTTCACGGTGACCAGCCAGACCATCGTGACCGAACGCGAGCAGCTCGCCGGGCTCTACCCGACGGTGCGGACGGCGGCCGCCAATTTCGCGGCGTTCCTGCGGGCCAACAAGGGCAACATCATTCACCTCTCGGTCGGCAGCACCGCGGTCCTGCGAGCGCTCGCCAGGTACGCGCCGGAGTTTCCGTGCACGCTCGCCAGCCTGGTCAGGTTCGAGCCGGAGATCAACAAGGCACTCGGCGAGGGAACCAGGCAGCCAGGCGTCCACGTGATCGCGCACGTCGTACCGCCGCGAAGCCCGTACAAGCCGGTCACGGACGCGCCGAAGTTCACTCGCAACACCGGCCCGCGCTGCGAATCGGTGACCACGGCGGCAACGAGCGGCGAAACGGTCAAGGAGCTCACAGGGCTGGCGCTCGGCGAGCGGCCAGACGCGGTGCCTGGATGGTCCGGGCTGCTGACCGGGCCTGTCTTCCGCGGGCGCACGGTGACGCTTGGCGATCGGGCGGGCTGAGCCATGCGACGTAAGAGCATCGCCGGCCCGCTGATCAAGTCGGCCGTCTTCATCGTGGTGACCGCCGTGGCCACCGCGATCCTGGCGATCAGCATCGCGAACATCAGCGTGGCCGCCCAGTCAAGCTACCGCGCAACTTTCACCGATGTAACGGGGTTGACTGTCGGGTCAAGCGTGGACATCGCCGGCGTCCGGGTCGGCCAGGTCACCTCGATCGGGATCTACGGGGATAACCTGGCGACGGTCGGCTTCACGGTGCTGGCCAGCCGGAGCCTGCCGGCGTCGGTGACCGCGACGATCAAGTACCAGAACCTGGTCGGGCAGCGGTACATCGAACTGGACCAGGGCACGGGCGCGGTCGGCAAGATCCTGCCGCCTGGTGGCACGATACCGCTTCATCGCACTACCCCGGCGCTCGACCTGACCGAGCTGTTCAACGGGTTCGAGCCGCTGTACCAGGCACTGTCGCCCGGCGACGTCAACAAGCTGACCAGCGCGATCATCGCGGTTTTCCAAGGCGAGGCACCAGACCTGCGGACGCTGGTCGCGACCGTCGGCTCGCTTACCACGACGCTGGCGGCGCGGACCCGTGTCATCGACGAGGTGATCACGAACCTGAACTCGGTGCTGTCGACCATCGGCGCGCGGAATGGCCAGCTCGCGGGCCTGGTACAGACGCTCAAGGCGCTCGTCTCCGGCCTCGCCGCCGACCGGGAGCCGATCGGCGGGGCGATCACGGCGATCTCGAACCTGACCAGCGCCACGGCCGGGCTGCTCAAGGTCGGCCGGGCGCCTCTCAAGGCCGACATCATCAGGCTCGGCAAGCTGGCGTCCAATCTCAATGCCAATTCGAGCTTGGTGGCGAGCTTCCTGACCACGCTGCCGGTCAAGCTGCGGGCGATCGGCCGGCTCGCCTCGTACGGCTCGTGGGTGAACTTCTACCTGTGCTCGGCGACCGTGACCGGCGTGCACAGCTCGCTCGGCGGCCCGGCATCGACCGGCGTGCACAGCACCGCGGCGAGGTGCTCATGAAGCAAGCACGGAAAGCACTGCGCGAGCGGAACCCGATCTGGGTCGGCCTGACCGGCCTGGTGATCCTTGCCGCGGTCGCGCTACTCACGTTCTACTCCAGCGACCTGCCGTTTGCCGGCAACGGCACCACGTACACCGCCTACTTCAGCGAGGCGGCCGGGCTGCAGCCGGGCAACGAGGTCAGGATCGCGGGCGTCGGCGTCGGCCAGGTAACCGGGGTGTCACTGGCCGGCGACAAGGTCGCGGTCACATTCAAGGTCAAGGGCGCCAGGGTCGGCAGTACGAGCACGGTCGCGATCAAGCTCTGGTCACTGCTCGGCGGCAAGTACCTGGCCGTCGACCCGAGCGGACCGGCTCCCCAGAGTCCAGGGACACCGATTCCCCTGGGCCGCACGACCGCGCCGTTCGACGTAACGCAGGCGCTCACCAGCGTCGGGGCTCAGCTCAGTCAGATCAACACCGCACAGCTTGAAAAAAGCCTCGCCACGCTGGCCACGGCGTTCAGGGGAACGGCGCCTTCGGTACGCCAGGCCCTGACTGGGCTGGCCGACCTTTCCGAGTCAATCGGCTCGAAGGACGCGGAAGTTACCAGCCTGCTGCACAGCGCGGCGCAGGTCAGCAAGACGCTGGCAGTGCAAAGCGGCACCTTCCGTGCGCTGATCGACGACGGCGACCTCCTGCTCGCCGAACTTCAGCAAAGGGAGGCCGCCATTCACGGACTGCTGGTCGGAACGGAGGAGCTTTCCAGGCAGCTGTCCGGGCTCGTCGCCGACGAGCAGGGCAACCTCGCGCCTACGCTGACCGCGCTCGACAAGGTCACTGGCCTGCTGATGCGCAACCAGGCCGACCTGCGCCAGGCACTGACGCTGGTCGGCCCGTACTACCGGCTGCTGGGAAACGCGCTCGGCACCGGACCATGGTTCGACAGCTACGTGTGCGGGCTGATTCCCAAGTCCTACCTGCCGCCCGGTACCGGACCGGCCCGGGGCTGCATGTCACCGAAGACGCAAGGTTAACGGCGATGAGCGAACACAGGAAGCAGCCGGCCTTCGCTCGGTGGTTCGGGCAAGCCGAGCCGCCGGCGGCGGCGGCCGAGCCTGAACCCGACGAGCTAAACGTTGTCGAGTATGAACGACCTCGCTGGCCATTCTCGATCGGCACCGGCTGGCGGCTGCCATCGCCGAGCGCCGGGCAGCGGCGGTTGATCGTGGTCGCCTGCGCGGCCGTCGCTGCGGTACTGATCGCCGGCGGCGTGCTCGCCTACCGGGTCACGCACCGGCCGATCGGCGTCACCGCCTACTTCAGCCAGTCGATCGGCATCTACCCAGGCTCAACCGTGCGGGTTCTTGGCGTCACCGTAGGACGGGTCGATTCGACCCGCCCCGAGGGGACTCGGGTCAAGGTCACGATGACGATCGACCGCAAGGTGGCGATCCCCGCGAACGCGAAGGCGATCGTCGTCACCAGCGGCGTAGTCGCGGACCGCTACATTCAGTTCGCGCCTGCCTACACCGGTGGCCCGCAGATGGCCGACGGCGCCGTCATCCCGGTTGGCCGTACCGCCGTGCCGCTCGAGGTCGACCAGATCTATACGAGCCTGGGCAAGTTCTTCGACGCGCTCGGGCCGAGCGGAGTCAACAAGACCGGCGCGCTGTCCAGCCTGGTCAAGACCGGAGCCGCGTCCCTCGCGGGCAACGGCAAGCGGCTGGCGGCGATGATCACCGAGTTCAGCGCGCTCAACCGGGAGCTCGGCGGATCGTCGGGCGACTTCTTCGCCACCGTCGCGAACCTGAACGTGTTCAGCTCGGTGCTGAAGAAGGACGACTCGCAGGTGCGGCTGGCCGAGCAGCAGCTGGCCACCGTGAGCGGGTTCCTCGCCAGCGACCGGGAAGACCTGGCGGGGGCGCTCAGCCAGCTGGCAACGGCGCTTGGGCAGGTGCGCACGTTCATCGCGAGCAACAGGGCACTCATCAAGTCCAATGTGGGCAAGCTGGCCTCGGTCACCAAGCTGCTCGTCACCGAGCGCGACTCGCTGGCGCAGGCGCTGTCCAGCGCGCCGCTGGCCCTCGACAACCTGCTCAACGCCTACGACTCGGCCAACAAGAGCTTGGTCGGGAGGGGCGATCTCAACGAGCTGTCGATGGGAAAGGCGGCGAAGATCTTCGCGACCGACACGGCGATCCCGGCCGATGCCGCGCCCGTCGCCGGCACAGCGCTGACGAACTTGCCGCCGCTGCCGCTCCCGGCAGTGGGGACGGTCTACGGAACCAAGGGCGGCCGGTGATGCGAAGGCTGATGCCCGTCGCCGCGGGGCTGGTCGCGCTCGCGGTCGCTGGCTGCAGCTCGTCTGGGTTTAACGGGATCTACAGCATTACGCTGCCCGGCGGCGCGAACCTCGGCAGCCACCCGTACAAGGTCACCGCCCAGTTCACCAACGCGCTCAACCTGGTTCCGCAGTCGGCCGTGAAGGTGGACGACGTCACCGTCGGCCGAGTCATCGGCATCTCACTGCCGCCGCACGGCTGGCGGGCGAATGTCACGATGGAGATCAACGGAAGCATCCGCCTGCCGTCTAACGCGATCGCCGAGCTGACCCAGTCCAGCTTGCTCGGCGAGGAGTACGTCGCGCTAGCACCGCCGCCCGGCGCGGCAGGCACCGGCAGGCTGGGCAACGGCGCGGTGATCCCCGTCTACCGTACGACCAGCGACGTCACGGTGGAGGAGGTGCTCGGTGCCCTGTCGCTCCTGCTGAATGGCGGCGGCATCGGGCAGATCCACACGATCACGACCGAGCTGAACGCCGCGCTTGACGGCCATACCGCCCAGGTGCATCAGCTCCTTGGCCGGCTCACCGAGCTGGTGGCGAACCTGAACACCCATCGCGGTGACATCGTAACCGCCCTGCGCGGCATCAATAATCTCGCTGCCCGGCTGGCAAAGCGCGACGGGCAGATCACCTTTGTCCTGCGTAACCTGCGGCCTGGGCTGCGGGTACTGGCCGAGCAGCGTTCCCAGCTCGTGGCGCTGCTCGATTCGCTGCACGAGCTATCGACCGAGGCGGTCACGACCATCGCCGCCAGCAAGCGCAACATCGTCGCGGACTTGCGCCTGCTCAAGCCGACGCTCGGAGAGCTGGCCGCCGCCGGAAGGTCGCTGCCGCTGGCGCTCCAGGTGCTGCTCACGTTTCCTTTCACCAATCGGGTTCTTGGCGACATCAAGGGCGACTACCTGAATGCCTACTTGTCGATCAAGGCCCCGCCAGGCACCACGGTCATCCCGCCGATCAAGCAGCCGAAGGGAACGCCGTAAATGCTGTCACGTTCCGTCCGCTGGAAGCTGGTCGTCTTCGCGGTGCTCGGCATCGTGGTGCTGGCTTACAGCGCCGTCAGGTACGCGAACCTGGGCAGGTTCATTGGCGCGCGCGGCTCATACACGGTGACCGTGCGGCTCGCCGATGCGGGCGGCGTCTTCCCGGACGCCGACGTGACCTACCGCGGCGTCTCGGTCGGCCGGGTCGCCTCGGTCAGGCTGACGGCATCGGGGGTACGGGTGTCGCTGAACATCAGCGACTCGGCGCCGCCGATCCCGGCTTCGGTGACCGCCCAGGTGGCCGATCTGTCACCGGTCGGCGAGCAGTACGTCGACCTGCGCCCGCACGTGTCGCGCGGGCCGTTCCTCGGGCCTGGCAGCGTGATCGCCGAGCGTGATACACAGCTGCCGCCGTCAGTCACCGGGCTGCTGAACAGCATCGAGCGTACGGCGGGTTCACTGCCGCTCGGCGATCTGCGGACGGTGACGAGTCAGCTCGCGCTCGGGTTCAACGGGCAGGTGGGGAACCTGCATACGCTGCTCGATTCCAGCAATATCTTCCTGCGGGCCGCTGCCGCTCATGCGAAGAGCTCTGCCGGGCTGGTCAAGGCGAGCAAGGTCGTGCTCGGAACGCAGGTTGACGAGGCGGCCGCGCTAGGTGACTTCGCCGCGAGCGCGAACCTGCTGGCCCATCAGCTTGTGCTGTCGGATGCGGACCTGCGACGGCTGATCGGTACGGCACCAGGGGCGGCTTCGCAGGTCACCGGGTTGCTGGCGGACACCAACCCGGCTCTCGCCGACTTGATCGCCAACCTGCTCACAACCTCAGAGGTGGGCGGGGCCCGGGTTAGCGCTGTCAATGAGCTGCTCTCCGGCGTGCCGGCGGCGCTGGCCGATGTATCGTCGACGCTGCGCGGCGGCGACCTGAACGTGAGCCTCTCCCTGACGTTCTTCAACCCGCTGCCGTGCACGCTCGGCTATGGCGGCACGGTGCACCGCAATGGACTGGACACCTCAGCCGGGCCGCCGCTGAACACTAAGGCTGCTTGCCTGTCGCCGCCGAGTTCCGGCATCGACGTGCGCGGCTCGGCAAACGCGCCGCCGGCGGTTGTGCCGCGCGCTGCCCAGCCGGGCTTGGTCGAGTTGCTTGGCCTGGGAGGCTGACTTGGCCGGTCGTCGTTCCCGCGAAGTGCTGCTCGGCGCGCGGCCTGTGCTGTTCGGCGCGCGCGCCTTGTTCGCTGCCGCTGTCGTCGCCGCGGGCTGGTTCGGCTGGAGCTGGTACTCGACGGCAAGCGCTGGTTCGCCTCCCGGGCTGGCCGGCGATCAGCCTGATCGGGTGCTGCAGGCCGCTGAGCAGGCCGTACTCAATGTGAGCAGCCTGAACTACCATCACATCGCACGCGGCATCAGGTTGTGGAAGCAGAGTTCGACCGGGCCGTTCCTCGCCGGGATCGTCGCAGGTCAGGCGCAGCTTTCCCATGCGGTAGCGCAGGCGAAGACGATCACGTCAGCTCGGATACTTGACGGCGCGTTGACCTCGCTGCGGACAGGCTCGGGTCATCCGGCCACAGCTACCTTTATAGTGGCCGAACAGACGACGGTCACCGCACCGGCCGGCACGCCGAGTGTCACCCAATACCGGCTCCAAGGCCAGCTCACCAGAACGGTGTCGGGCTGGAAGCTCAGCAGCCTCCACGTGGTACCGACCGGAGCGGCAGCACCGAGCACCGGCACCACGCCAGGCGGCTAGGCCACGGAGAGGAACTCATGCCCGCCACGCCCGTCACGCCCGCACCTGAGGCATCAGCCACCAACTCCGGCCAGCCGGCCGGTTCATCTCCCGACGAGTTGATCAGCGAGGCAGCTGAAGGTCAGGCTGGCGCTGATCAAGCAGCCTCTGACAGGGCAGACGCTGACAAGGCTGACGCTGACAGGGCTGACGCTGACAGAACTGACGATGACAGGGCTGACGCCGATGGGACAGATGCCGACGGGACAGACGCCGATGGGATAGACGCCGATGGGATAGACGCCGATGGGATAGACGCTCATAGGGCGGACGCCGATGGGGCGGGCGGCGGCTTGGCCGCTGATAAGCGGCCGACGCACTGGCGGCAGGCGGCGACCTTGCTAATCGCCGCCGTCGTGCTCGCTGGCTTCGCCGCCTGGGCAGCCGTCAGCACCCACAACTTGCGTGCTGGCCAGGAGGACCCGAACATCGCCCTGACCGACAAGGCACTGACCAAGCAGGTCACCACGCAGGTGTCCGACGCGGTGCGCACCATTTTCTCCTACAGCTACGCCAATCCCGACGCGACCAAACAGGCCGCCCAGCATCTGCTCACCGGTTCAGCGATCAGCCAGTACAACAAACTGTTCGCTCTGGTGGAGCAGAAGGCGCCCGCGGAAAAGCTCGTGCTGACCACCAAAGTCACAGACGTCGGCGTTGAATTGCTCACGTCCAACCGTGCCAGACTGCTCGTATTCGTCAACCAGCAGGACAAAGCCGGCTCCGGCCAGGCGGTCTACTCGGGCGCCATGTTCGCCGTGACCGCGCTCCGGCACGGCGCGCGCTGGCAGATCGGGAACATCAACACCTTCACCTCAAGCGGCTAGCCCGGGGTACCGCCAGCCGCTGGCCCATGAGCATCGCCAGAGTAATCCGGATATGCCCGATTTTGGCTCCAGGCGGCTCCAGAATCCGCCCGCCGCCCCTGCCGCCCCTGCCGCCCCGTCGCTGGCCCGCCGGCCGGTGCCGGTCCCGAGCGCATGAATGCGCGAATCGATGGGGACAGATTAGGTGTCGATTCACGTATTCATGTTGTCCGGCTTCCGGACCATCGAGGTCGCAGAATCGTCATTTCGCCCAATGGGGCATCGCGCGTATTGGCGAGCGGCCAGCGGGGGCCCAGTCCGGCAGCCGGCCGGTGCCCCGGTATCCCGGGCCCACTTAGCGCGCAGCTGGGGCACCCCGCTGCTGCCAGCGCGACAGCAGGGTGCCCTTGCTGCGTCAAGGCGACCGCCGCTTCCCCACCACGACGCCGCCCGCGCCGCTGGGACATGCGGCCGCTTTAGTCGTCGGGACCGCCCGGGCCTGGTAGACCGGGCGGATCGTCCGGACCGGGCGGATCGTCCGGGCAAGTGGAGAAAAGCGGACCGTCCGGGCCGGGAGTCATCGCCGGGAATGGCGGGGTCGAGGTTCCCGATATGCGGTACCTGCTCCACAAATCCGGGTCAGTCAATTCACATGGGCTCCGGCCCTGCCCGGTGTCGAGCAGGCCAACGGCCCGGAAGCCGCCAACCAGATCGGTCAGCGCTTCGTTGCTTGCGATCCGGCCGTACCAGTGATAATGGCCGTCGATGGGCTCGAAGTGGCCGCGCAATTCGACTTCGACGGCAAACTCGCTCTGCCCGATCATGAGCCGCGCGGACCCCGAGTATCCGTCCTCACCCCCGCCAGCCCCGCAGCCATCCCGGCTCCCGACCTCACGCTCCGACATCCCCATCTCAGGCATCCCCATCTCAGGCCCACCTCATCTAAGGCCCACCTCATCTCGGGCCGCCCCGTCTCAGGTCGCCCCATCTCAGGCATCCTCGGGCATCGTCGTCATCAGCCAGATCACGCCTCCTCTGCCACCCGGAGACTGAGCGAAGGCCTAACCTCAGGAAGCGGCTTGTCCGGGTTGACCTCGATACCCGCCTCGCGCAGCACCCCCGTCAGCGCCGCCCAGATCAGCTGGCTGACATAGCCAATGACGTTGGCCCGGCTCATGGACCGCCGTTGCAGCCACCATTCACCGGTCGACTGTACGAGCCCGGTTACCCCGTATGCCCACGGCTCGGCGCCGCCCGAGTCAAGCCCGAACAGCCGCAGATAGTCCCCGATCACCGCGGTCAGCGCGTTCGCGATGGACTCCTTATCAGGATGAACGGCAGGCCGCCCGCTCCCGGGCTCCGCAGCCTCTTGCCGTGCGATAAGCCAGTACAGATTCGGATGCTCGTCGATCACGGCGAAATACGCGCCAACAGCGCCGGAGATCCTGTCGAGCACCGGGCCATCGGAGTTGATCGCGGGCAGCAGCCTGGCGAGCAACAGCTCAGAGCCGCGCTCGGACAGGGCCGCGACCAGTGCGGATTTGTCGCTGAAATACCTGTAAAGCACTGGTTTGGACACCCCGGCCTCGGCCGCCACGGCATCCATCAGCAACTCGGGCCCCTCCGCGTCCAGCACGGCGAGGGCAGCGTTCACGAACTGGCGCCGTCGCTGATCCCGGTGGGAGGTCCACCGATCCTTGCGGGCGTCGCCAGGCTGATCGGACTTGACAGATCCAGTCATGCGAGTAGATGCTACCAGAAGTAACAGTTACTAGAAGTTATACCTACGTTCGAGCTGAACTCCAGACAGCGCCAGGCCCCGAGCATCCGAAAGGCACGCCGTGACGACGACCGACCGTGAGCGCACTGCCGAACGCTTGCTCCGCTCAACTGCCGCGAAAGCCTACGACCCCGGAGTCGACATCGACTGGACGGCGCCATTAGCACCCGGCAAGCAGTACGTGCTGCCGCACCGCTGCTCGCTCTACGGCACAACATTGTGGGACGGACTCACCCCGCGGCAGCGGATCGAGCTTGGCAAGCATGAAGTCGTCAGCGTGGCATCGGCGGGGATCTTCCTTGAGTCGGTCCTGATGAGGCTGCTGGCGAGGCATGCCTACTGGGGCGACCCGTTGAGCCAGCACGCGCAGTACGCGCTGGCAGAGCTTGGTGAGGAGACCAGGCATACGATCATGTTCGCCAAGATGATCGAGCGCCTCGGGACACCGTGTTATTCGCCAGGCAGGCTGATCCTGCGGCTGGGCAGCATCCTCGCTTCGATCGTCCGGGGGCCCTCGCTGTGGGGCGCCATTCTGATCGGTGAGGAAGTCATCGACAGGCTGCAGCGTGAGGTCGTCGACGATCCGCAGATCCAGCCTCTGATCAGGATGATCAGCCGGATCCACATCGTCGAGGAGTCACGGCATGTGAGCTTCGCGCGAGCCGAACTGCGCCGCAGCGTCGCAGGGACGCCGCGATTCGCGTTGCTTTTCCACCGGTTGCTGCTTTCCAGGATTGCTTTTATTTTGTCCAGAATCCTGATCAACCCTGAGGTCTACCGGTCCGTCGGCCTCGACCCGCGCCAAGCCCGGCGCGCGGCTCTGGCGAATCACCGGTATCAGGAGTCACTCAGATACGGCGGTGAGAAGCTGGTCGCGTTTCTGACGGATGCCGGGCTCATCGGCTTCCCCGGCCGGCGTATGTGGCGCCGGGCCTTCTTGCTCGGCTGACGCCGCGCCGCCGCGGCTGACCAACGCGAGCCGACGCACAGGACCAGCGCAGCTCCCCCGGCGAGCGGCCCGAGCCGACCCGGAATTGGTCATTGGTTCGCGCATGGTCCGGTTGCGGCAGCCCTGGGACTACGACACGATCGCATGGCAGGCATCCGGCGCATCACCTAGCGAAGGCTGCGATGGTGATGGACCTGCATGCGGATGAGCCGAAAAGGTACCCACCGCCAGGAAAACGGGGCTAGTTGGATGACCGAAGGGAGACCACATTGAGTGAGGGGAACCCAACTCGAACGCGAGGTCGGCCAGACCGACATCGCGCACGGAACGTCACGACCGGGCTCGCCAGCGCAGCCACGGTCGCGGCGTTTCTGGCGACAGCCGGGGCGGCACAGGCGGCGCCCAGGCCGACGCCGGTAGGGACCGCAGGGGTTGTGCCAGCAGGAGCGGCGCACGTCGGAGCCGTGCCCAGCAGCACTAAGGTCAGCATTGATGTCGTACTCCAGCCGCGGAATCCTGCGGCCCTCAGCCAGTACGCGACTCAGGTGGCGACTCCGGCATCGCCGTTGTACCACCGCTACATCACAGCGGCTCAGTTCCCTGAGCTGTTCGGGCCGACCAGCGCCGCGATCACCAGCGTGTACGCGGCACTCAAGGCGGCTGGCCTGCGGCCAGGCAAGATCAGCGCCGATCACCTGAGCATCCCCGTCACCGCGACGGCGGGTCAGTTGCAGAGCGCCTTCGGCACCACGCTGGCGAGTTACCGCCTGGCTGGCGGCCGGACGGGGTTCGCGAACACCACCGCCCCGAAGCTGCCGGCCACCATCGCATCCAGCGTTCAGGCCGTTATCGGACTTGACAACCTCGTTCAGATGCATTCGTTCCTGGTCAAGTCAGCGCTGCCGGCCAAGCCTGTCACAGCGTCGGCCAACGAGCTAACAGGCGGACCGCAGCCATGTGCCGCTGCGGCAAATACTGGCGGCCTGACAGCCGACCGGCTTGCTTTCTCCTATCAATTTAGCGGCCTTTACAAGTCAGGTGACTTCGGCCAGGGGGTCAATGTCGGCATTGTCGAGTTCAACGAGCCGAACCGTCCTTCTGACATCGCCGCCTACCAGAGTTGCTACGGCACGCACGCTAAGGTCACTTACCTCAAGGTGGACGGATTCCACAAGAGCGGTGTTGGCGAGGGAGAAGCCGCGCTCGACATCGAGACCGTCATCGGCCTGGCTCCCCGGGCCCACATTTTCGTCTACCGGGCACCGAACACCGGCAAGGCGGCTTTCGACATCTACCGGGCCATCGTCGACCAGGACCGGGTGCGCGTCATCTCTGAGTCTTTCGGGCTGTGCGAGCACTTCGAGGGTGCCAGGGCTGCCCGCGCGGTCACCGTGCTTTACGAGCAGGCGGCCGTTCAGGGCCAGACCATCGTCGCCTCGTCAGGTGACCAGGGGTCAGAGTCATGCTTCGGCAACGACCCGGGGGACCCCGCGACCAGGAAACTGCTGAACGCCAACTTCCCCGCAAGTGACCCGCTGGTCCTCGGGGTCGGCGGCACCAGGCTCGTCAACGTCGCGACGCGCCCTGGTGAGGTTGTCTGGAACGACGGCATCAGGTCTGGTGAGGGCGCTACCGGTGGCGGCAAGTCGAGGATCTTCTCGATGCCGTCGTACCAGAAGTCCTTCCTGCACTTCAAGAAGGGCGTCAGGGAAGTGCCCGACGTGTCGGCCGACGCCGATCCAGTGACCGGCTACGTGTACCGGTACAACGGGCGCTTCGGCGTGATCGGCGGCACGAGCGCCGCGGCCCCGCTCTGGGCGGCCCTGATCGCCCTGACCGACTCGAAGTGCTCGGCCTCCCCGATGGGCTGGGTCAACCCGCTGATCTACTTCACCGCCTCACCGAAGGTCAAGGCCGTCGTCCTGAACGACATCACGAAACAGAAGGGCTTCCCGCACAACGTCAACAACGACTACACGGGCAAGAACCACGGCCAGTACCCCGTGAAGAAGGGCTACGACATGGCGACCGGCACCGGTACGCCAGTCGGCGCGACGCTGGCCACGGAACTGTGCCACTTCGGCAGCGAAGCGCACGGGTACTGGATGGCATCATCGACCGGCCGGGTCTTCGCTTTCCACGCGCCCTTCCATGGCTCGCTGGCCGGCAAGCACCTCGGCTCCAAGGTAGTCGCCATCGCGGGCGACACGCATACCGGCGGCTACTACCTGGTGACCGCTAAGGGCAAGGTGTCCGCCTTCGGCGCGCCGTTCCACGGATCGGTGAAGCACCCGAACGGAACCGTCGTCGGCATCGCGGTCGACAAGTCCGGTACCGGCTACTGGGTGGTCACGTCCACTGGCCACGTGTACGCGTTCAACGCCAAGTTCCACGGGCAAGCGCACAGTTCCCACGTCGTGGGCATCGCGCTCGACCGTCAGACTGGCGGGTACTGGATCGCCAACTCCGGCGGCCGGGTGTTCGCTTTCGATGCTGGCCACTTCAAGGGCAAGAAGCTGTCCGGCATCACCGGAATCGCCAGCGACCCCAAGAAGCAGGCGTACTGGCTGGTTAACAGCAAGGGTCACGTGTTCGGATTCAACGTGAACGCCAGAGGCTCCATGCCAGCGAACGTCGGCAAGGTCATAGGCATCGCGGGTGCTGGCGCGACTGGCGGCTACTGGCTGGCCACCGTGACCGGGCATGTCGGAGCGTTCGACGCGACCTGGCACGGGGACCACCCCAGCGCTAAAACCAAGATCATCGGGATTGCCGGCTCAAGCTGACATCGAACGCCGCGATCGACATCCCGATCGAGCACGCGAGCCGCGTCACCGTCACTGGTGGCGCGGCTCGCGCTTTGCCGCCTGGTCAGGAACGGTCTCACGCCCATCTGGGCCTACCATGACCTCATGTCCGCAGCCCGGCCATCCGCCGCGAAACCGCCGATCACCAGCACGGCGAATCCTCGGGTCAAGCAGCTGGTCGCGCTGCGACGCCGGCGTGTCCGTGACGACACCATGGTTACCCTGGTCGAAGGCTACGAAGAGCTGGAGCTGGCGCTGTCGGCCGGGGTCAGGCCGCGGTCGCTCTACTACAGCGCGGATCTCGCACACCAGGCGCCTGATGCGATGATCGAGCGCCTCGCCGCGTCGGGTACCGAGATCATCCAGGTCAGCCAGGATGTCTTCGGTAAGGTCGCCTACCGCGAGTCGCCGGATGGCTGGCTGGCCGTGGTACCCGCCGTACGAGCCGACCTGAGCCACATCGACCTCGGCGCGAATCCGCTGATGGTAATCTGCCAGGGGATCGAGAAACCGGGCAATCTCGGCGCGATTTTGCGCACCGCCGACGCCGCCGGAGTCGCGGCGGTTATCGCCACCGATCCGGTCACCGACTGGGGAAACCCGAATGTCATCAGAGCCAGCAAAGGGACCGTATTCTCCGTCCCGGTCGCCTCGGGTGATTCCGCCGAGGTGCTGGCCTGGCTGGCCGAGCACGAGATCAGGATCGTGGCGACCACCCCGGGCGCCGATCTGCTGCTTACAGAGGCAGACCTGGCCGGGCCGACAGCGATCACCGTCGGCTCGGAGAAGTACGGACTGTCCGCGCAGTGGCTGGCGAACGCAGCCGACAAGGTCCGCATCCCGATGTTCGGCCGCGCCGACTCGCTGAACGTAGCCACCTCCGCAGCCATCGTCTGCTACGAGGCGGTAAGACAGCGGCTCAGAACACCTTGAGCGTTGCCAGCATGGCTGAAGTCAAGCCGGCCCCGTCGATCACGGCGCCGTCCCAGCCGCCGCGCTGAGTGACCGCGCGCACGAAAGCCGGGCCGTCCCAGGTCACGCGGCCAAGCGACGCGCCAGATCCGGCCGTGAAGGTGCGCCCGCCTGGCCCGGTGACCGCGAATTCGACCGATCCTTCGAGCTTGCCCAGCGCGTCCGCGCTCTGCTGCGGAAGCGCCGCCTCGACCCAGTCGAGCGTAGGCGCCATGCGACGCTCATCGGAGCGCGGCGGCGGTCCGGCGAGCGGCCCGCGCGGGCCGAAAAGGTCCATCCTGATGTGGACGTAGTGATCGAAGCTGTAGGCGTTCGGCATGACGCGGGCCTTGTAGGTTCCGAGGTCACCGAGCGGCAACTCGAAGTCATGGTCGTCCAGCCCGGCCAGCCTCGGCAGGGCTTCGGCGCTCACCGACTCGTACTCGGCGAGTACCTCAGCCGGGCTCATCGAGCGGCGCTGCCTTACGTAGAAATCCTGAACTTCCTCGGTACCTGTCCCGGGGTTATCCGGCAACTTGTGCCGGTCGACGACGAGCCAGAATAGCGCTCCCATGTGAGACACGACGTCCTGGACGCTCCAGCCCTCACAGCCGCTCGGCAGGCGCCAGTCCGACTCGCTGAGGCCCGCGCAGATGGTGAGCAGTTCAGCCCTGTCAGCCTCAAGCGAGTCCGTTGCCTTGCTCATAGGGCCACTATATGAGTTTTGACTGCGAGGCGGGGTCTGCGGCAGCTTGTCCTGGCAGGCGGGCCTGCTGGGGCTTGTCCTGGCGGGCGGGGCCGCGGGAACTTGTCCTGGCGGGCGGGGGTCTGCGGGAGCTTGTCCTGGCGGGCGGGATCCGCGGGAGCTTGTCCTGGCGGGCGGGGGTCCGCGGGAGGTTGTCCTGGCGGGCGGGGGTCCGCGGGAGCTTGTCCTGGCGGGCGGGGGTGCGGGAGCTTGTCCTGGCAGGCGGGTCTGCGGGAGCTTTTCCGGGTTCCGGGCGGAGGATTCCCGGGTTGGGGAGGGTTGCCGACGTTAGCGGGGAGGGTTCCCGGGTCTGTGGTGGAGCGTTTTCAGGTGCGGGAGATTTTTCGTCGTAGAGCACGAAGATCCTCCCGGACCCGTGAACCCTCCACCAAGACCGCGGACAACCCTCCCGGACGCGAAAACCCTCCCGTCAAGAGCCCGGCACACCCACACCCGCCATTGGCAGCGGTGCCGGGAAAATGGCAGGAGGGGCCAGCCGGGATGGCTAGCCCCTCCTTAGGTAATGCGGTTACTTGATCGTGTAGCTGTAGGGGAGGCCGATGAGCTCATCGGCACCCTGCTGGCCGAACGGCGGCACATTGGTGAGGAAATCATCAATGTAGAGCGTGCCGCGCACGACCGAGCCCGATGCTCCGGACGGAGTGATCGTGATGTTGACCGTCGCCGACTGACCCGGGTTGATGACGACCGGAGAGAACGTGGTCGCCGGGTTGGTGGCAGCCAGTTCGAGGTCGCCGGTGTCGGAGGACACAGCCGAGTCGAAGGCCTTGGTCGTGACGCTCATGGACATGCTCACCGTGCCGGCCGGGGCACCGTTCGGATACGGCCCGATCTCGCTTGGCGTAGCGAACCAGAAGCCGTTGTTAAGGCTGCCCGCTGGCACGGTGTACGAAGCGCTCGGGCTGGTGCCGATGCTGCTGACCAGGTCAGGGTCGCCCTGATCCGGGCCGTAGTCGAACTCGACCGGCAGGCTGGCGGTCGCCGAGACCGAGACGCTGCTCGACTCCGTGGGCATGAACCATTGCGGTGAACCGACGATCAGCGGCAGGCTGAGCCCGCTGACCTGGCTAAACGGCGCCAGGGCGACGGTGGTGGACGAGTTGAGCCTCGGGTCGACGAAGAAGTCCTCGGCCTGCTGTCCGTTGTTAGTAATCGTGACGGGGACGGTGACCGGCGTGCCGGCGGCCAGCTGGGTGCTGGCGTTGTGCGGCAGCGCCCTGGCGCTCACCTTGACAGCGTTGAAGGCGACGTTCCCGTGGAAAACCTGCGAGATCTCGTCGCCCACGACCGGTTCGGCGAAGTCGACGATCAGCGTCCAGGTGCCCTTGACAGGGTTGGCCGCGTACGCGGTCAGCGAGAGGCCCTGCGTGCCGTTGATCGAGTTCTGGCCGTAACCTGCGAGGTTGCCGTTCGGATCGATCAGGTAAGCGCCGACCGGGTCGTTGGCGTCGTTGGTGAGGCTGACGTTCGCGGTGATGTCAGCTTCGTTGTGCTTGACCTGGAACTCGTAGAATTCCTCTTGGCCCTCGCCGTTCGGACGGCCGTTGCCGCCGTTCAGCACGCCGCTGAAAGCGCCGCCGTGCCTGACGTCGATCATGGACCTGATGTTGATCGGCAGGGTGGTAACGCCAGCCGTGGATGAGTCGAAGACGACCGAGCCAGAGGTGTCGCCGGCCGAGCGCGGAGCCCGCTCGTGCACGTGGATCGTGCGGGTACCACCCGGCGCCAGCTTGACGGTGGCCGGTGAGACCGACCCGAACGAGACGAAGTTCTCGGTGGCGACCCGCCACGGCACGACGCCGTTGGTGCCATTGCGAGCCTTCGTGATGCTGAAGATCACGCCGGTCCACGTGCCGCCAGCCGGGTGCGCGACGTCGACGTTGCCGAAGTTGCCCACGCCCTGTGGCAGCGAGTGCGCCGCGAACTTGCCGTTCGGGTCGACCAGGATCAGCCGTACGCGCTGGTTGTTGCCCTTGGCCGGATTGCCAGGGTAAGCGATGGACGCGGTGAGCCTGTCCTGGCCAGCCGGCACGTGGAACGTGAACGTCTGGTAGTTGTTGGGCACGCCAGAGAAGTTGGTGACCGTCGGGCTTACGCCATCGGTGAGCGTGACGGATCCGGTCTGCACGTTCTGGTCGGGACCAAGGGTGCGGGCGGAGCTGTGCACGGTCTGAGTGGTCGTGCCGGTGTTGGTGATGTTGACCTTGAAGCTGGCCTTGTCGCCTGGCGACTTCACGGCGTTGAGCTGGCCGGTCGACTTCCACAGCGTGGAACCGGTCGGGGACGGCGAGCCGTCGGCGGTCTTGACCGACTCGGCGAGCTGCACGGCCTTGTAGGTGTTCAGCAGGCCAGCACCCTGCTCTTGCCCGGGGAAGCCGATGTCGGTCGCAGTGCTGACCAGGATGTGCTTGACCAGCGCCGGGGTCGGCGTGGCGCCGTGGTGAGCCTGCCGGTAAGCCTGGATGACCAGCGCGGCCGCGCCGGCCACGAATGGCGAGGACTCACTGGTGCCGCCTGCTTCCTCGACATCAGAAGACTGACCGAGGAAGTTGACGCAGCCGACGAACACCAGGCTCTTGTCGCAGGACGCGTACGCCAGGTCACCAGGCGCGACAAGGTCAATACCGGCGCCGTCCTCGGTGAATCCGCTCGAGCTGAGCGAGGAGATGTTGTTGTCGAGCCAGCCAGTGCTAGCGAAATCCCTGGCCAGCGCGTAGTTCTGCTGGGCGTAGAACCGGAAGTCGGTGGACGCGCCGACGCCGATCACCTTCGGGTCGCTTGAAGGCGAGCCGATGGTGTTCGTGAAGCCCGCGTCACCGCTCGAGACCGCGACGACCACGCCGGCCGCGACGGCCGCGTCATCGAATGCCTTGGTCGCGTCGAGCGAGGTGATGTCGGGGAAGGGATTGGAGCCGAACGACTCGTTGATGACGTTCACGTGGTCGGTCTCGACCGCGTAGTTGATCGCCTGGAGGAAGTTCGACTCGGTGGTGTCCTCAAACGTGCCGAACACGTTGAGGCCGACCAGGCTGGCGCCCGGAGCCACGCCCTCGATGCGGATGTTGCAGGCCGTCGGGGTCGGCTGGGCCGAGAAGCCATTCACGTCGTAGGTGTGCAGGCCCTGGCCGGCAATCGTGTTGGCGTCGAGGAATGCCTCGTCGCCGCTGGTCAGCTGACCAGGCCCGTCACCGGTGAAATCCTGGTAGTCGACGAAAGCCGAGGTGTTGTCGGCCCGGATGAAGTTGATGTTATTCGGGTCAATTCCGTCGGCGATCCACGCGACCTTGACACCCGCACCGGTAATGCCGAGCGAACGCGCTGTCGGCTGGCTGGGGTTGTCCGAGTCGGTGTTGGTGCTCGACAGGCCCTCGGGGTCCAGCTGCGGCGTGGAGTCCGAGCACGCACCCGGGATGTTATTGGGCGTCAGATCGGCCGGGTGGTTGAGCCGGCTGTGGGTGGGGTGCCGGGTGGACGCCGGTGCCGCGGTCAGCGGTGACGCACCATGGATGGTCACGTCAGGGACGACCGACTTGACGGCCGGGTTGCTCCGGAGCCGGGCGATCTCTCCCTTGGACACGGTCGCGGCGAACGAGTTGACCAGCTTGTATGACTTGATGTGCGTGGCATGCACCTCGCGCAGTTCGGTCATAACCGGGCGCTGGGCGCTGGCGACCATGTTGGCACGCGTGGCCGCGGCATTGCTCCCGACGTGGGCCTGCGGAAACTGCTGCTTGAGCATGACGATGACGTGCTGGTTGACGTTCTTGGACAATTGCGCGGCCAGCGCGCGGGTCATCGGGCGGAACGCGGGCAGGTGACCCGCCGGAGCCGCGGTGGCCGCGACGGCCGTTACCGACGTGCCGGCGACGACGGCCATGACCGAACCAGCCGCCGCCAATATGGGTACTTTCCTGGATTTAACGCGCGCGCGCCAGGCGGCGCCGCTACTATGTCCTGGCATACTTGCCTCATCCTCGAGGGGTGACCAGCAGGCCACCGTAAGGAGCCAATCTCTAGCGCGTCCGGCGTGCCAATTCCGGACCGCAAGAAATCGGCCATACACAGGTCGGGAACTTAGCAGCCTGCGCCTCGCCCGTACCCCCCGGTATACGTAACTTTTTTATAACGGCTGATGGTACTGATTGCCTTGGGGCAGGCAATCAGAGCCTGCAGCCTGAAAAAAGCACGGAAATCATCGGGCAAGGCCATTGAGCTTGACGTAGTAGAGGTTCGCCATGTACGTACCGGCCTGGTCAGGGGGCAGCTTGGTGAACCAGACGAGCACGTACCTGGCCTGCACCTGAGCGGCAATGGGAAGCCGCACCACGCCGCCCGCGCCGGTGGCCTCGGCCAGCGGGCGGAGGTCAGCCAGTACCGGAGAGTTACCGGCCCGGATCTGCAGGCTGGCGCCGGCAGGCTGGCCAAGTGAGAGCCTGACGCTGGCGACCGTCTCCTGCTGGCCCAGGTCAAGCAGGAGACCAGTACCGGCTTTCAAGTTTCCGAATTCCGCGGTCGTGTACCAGTCGGTGTGCCACGCGGTGCTCGAGTCGCCGTCGATCGCTGCTCCCGCCGCTCCAGGATCGTCGCCGGTGCCCGCGCCCTCTGGGCCGAAGGCGATCGCGCTGACGGGCTCGAGCGGCTGGAGGCTGACGACCTTGGGCGTACTGCCTGACCGCGTACTGCTTGGCTGGGGGCTGCCTGACCGCGGGCTGCCTGGCTGGGGGCTGGGCTCGCGATTCGGGGTCACCGCCTTGCCCGGCGCGCGATCCGCCGCTATCCGGGGCCCGCCGGAGCCGGTGAAGAAGAGGTAGGCGGCCAGCGCCAGCGCCGCGACCACCGCCACGCCGAGCACGGCCGTCCAGTTGATTCCGCTCCTCTCCGCCCGCATGACCGGCCGGCTCCGCCGCACGGGCATCGGGTGGGGCTGATCCGCGGCGATCGCGAGTTGCTCGGCCCGCCGGACCGCGTCGTACTCCTCGATCAGCGGCCTGGCATCGATGCCGACGACGCGAGCGATCGCGCGAATATGGCCTCTGACATAGAAGTCGCCGCCGCAGCCACCGAAGTCGCCGTTCTCGATGGCGCGGACGATCGATGCCCGGATCCGGGTAGCGGCGCTGACCTCGCTGACCGTCAGGCCCGCATCCTCGCGCGCTGCTGCGAGCGCTTCGCCAATGCTCACTTGCGACGCCTGTCCCGTCCTTGCGTTTGGCCGGCGCCTCTAGCTTCTCACGGCTAGCCGCCAGACCGCACTGGTCATGCGGGTAGCGATCGGCACCGCCCGTGCGTGGCATCAAGGCTATTGTCCTGATGTGAGCAGACTTCCTTACCTGAGCTACGAGGAACTAAACGCTGACGGCCGCCGAGTCTGGGACAGCGTGACCGGCTCAAGGGGCGACCAGCTTGTCAACGAACACGGCGGCCTGGTCGGACCTTTCAACGCTTTCGTGTCTGTTCCGGAGATCGGGCGGCACCTGAGTGCTCTTGGCGCCGCGGTTCGGTTCGGCACCTCGCTCGAACGCCGGCTGAGCGAACTCGCCATCATCACCGTCGGTGCCCGCTGGAAGGCCGAATTCGAATGGTGGGCGCACGCGCGGATGGCTCGGCGCCACGGGGTCCCCGACGAGGTGGTCGATGCCATCGGCCGCGGTGAGCACCCGTCGTTCGCCGCGGACGACGAGCGCATCATCTACGCGGTCGCGAGCCAGCTCATGCGCAATGGCCGGGTAACGGCGCACGCCTACGAGGAAGCGCGCGGCCTGATCGGCGACGTCGGACTGGTCGAGCTGGTGTCGCTGTGCGGCTACTACACCCTCATTTCCTACCTGCTCAACGCCTTCGACGTGCCGCTGCCCGAAGGCACTGCGCGCAACTGGGATGACGAGGAGGCCAGTTCCGCCCGCGGCTCGAAGACTGAAGGTGAATGAAAATTTGCGCCCGGACGCGCCGTGGGGGGGGG
>DASTJM010000088.1:0-15856 GCA_035716545.1 Streptosporangiaceae bacterium | reverse complement strand
CGGCGGGTCGTGCGCGTCGGCGGTGCCGTCTGATGCGCTGTCGACAGCGGGTACGTGGGGGCCGGCCGTCACGGGGAACGTGACGGTGCTGGGCACCGCCCCGGCGTTTGCTGGCGGCAGCGGCGCGGAGGCGCTTATTTCCGATGGTATTTCCTATGCGGCCTCTGGGTCGGGCACGGGCCTGTACGTGTCGCTGAACTGCGAGTACTCGACCGCTGTGGCTGGCACGGCGGTGCCGCTGCTGGCGTCGGTGGAAGGCGGCGGGTACACGGTTCAGGGCGAGTCGGCTTCGTGCGCGGCGGTGCCGGGGACGGTGAACTCGTGGGAGGCCGCGAACCTGACCTCGTTTAACGGCCTGTCGAACGCGAACCTGTCCTCGTCGCAGTGGCCGTCGCCCGCGTGTCCGGTGCAGGAGACGTTCGATTCGTGGCCGGCGGCTTATTCGCCGGTCGCTATCCAGGTGACGACGTCGGGCGCGGCGTCGCCCGCGGAGGTGACGGCTTCGGCGGGGCTGAGCGGGCAGCCGTATGTGCTGGCGGGGTCGGCTGCCGCGATCCCGGCGGCGGCGGCGCCGGCGTCGGGCGGGGTGCCCGCGCCGGATTCGATGATCGGGGGTGGGGGTAACGCGGCTTCGCGCGGGCTGTCGTCGGCGGTGGCGTCGGCGGGTGATCCGGTGAATCCGGAGAACGGTGACTTCTCGCAGTCCTCGACGGATGTGAAGATCCCGGGTTTCGGCCCGCCGCTTGAGTTCACCAGGACCTATGACTCGCAGTTGGCTGAGCAGCAGACGCAGACTGCGACTCCGGGGCCGATGGGGTACGGGTGGACCGATAACTGGGCGACGTCGGTGTCGTCGACGACTGCCGCTGTTCCTGCTGATATTTACACTCTGGACGGCGAGCGCCTGGACACCGGGAAGGGCGCCCCTGCGCTGCAGGCCGCGCTGAATTCCCCTGGGTCGGTCTATGAGAACTCATCGGGTATCTACATTGCCGAGACGTCTGCGAATGAGATATCGGAGATCCCGTTCGCGACCGGGTCGCAGTGGGGGATCTCGATGACGGCCGGCGACATCTACACGATCGCGGGCAGCCAGTACGGTCAGTCCGGTAACTCGCCGGCCGGCACCGTCGCGGTGAACGCTCTGCTCGATGCGCCTCAGGGCCTGCTTGTCACCGCGGCAGGGAACCTTCTGATCGCCGACTCTGGCAACAACCGCGTGCTCGAGGTCCCTGCCGTCACTGGTGGCGGGATGACAGCCGACGACATCTATAGCTTCGCCGGGCATGCCAGCGGCGCGGCGGGGCATTCCGGTGACGGCGGCGCGGCGACGCTGGCTTTCCTGGCCGATCCGGTGGGCCTGGCGCAGGACCGCTCCGCGGATATCTATATCGCTGACGATGGAAACAACCGCGTCCAGGAAGTATTCGCGACCGGCGGCGAGTCCTGGGGCAGCATGATGACCAATGGCGATATTTACACCGTGGCGGGCAACGCCGGAGGAACGTCGGGTATCTCCCCGAACGGCACGCCGCTGGCAACGTCGCACCTGAACGCGCCCGAGGGTGTCGGGGTGGACTCTGGCGGGTCCCTGTATATCGCCGATACCGGTAACAACCGGATCGCGGAGGCCCCGGCCGCGGGCGGGATGCAATTCGGCATCTCGATGACGGCGAACGAGATCTACGATGTCGCGGGCTCGGCGACCGGGGTCTCCGGGAGCAGCCCGAGTGGTACGGTGACGACCTCCTCGAAGCTGTCGGGCCCGACCGGGGTGTTCCCGGACAATGGCAAGCAGCTGTATATCTCCGATGCCGGGAACAACCGTGTGGAAGAGGTCGCGCGCACCGGTCACACGGAGTGGGGCATCGTGATGGCCCAGAACGAGATCTATACGATCGCTGGATCGTCGACCGGCAGCGGCGGGTTCTCCGGTGACGGCGGCTCGGGTATCTCCGCGACGATGCGCGTTCCGCTGGCGGCGGCCATGGACGGGTCATTCAACTTGTATGTCGCGGACTCCAGGAACAACCGGATCCGCGAGGTCACCGCGTCCAGCGGGAACATCGGAACCTACGCGGGGACCGGCGCGGAAATCCCCCAGGAGGGAGACAGCGGGCCAGCCGCGACCGGAGCGCTGAACTCCCCTCAGGGCGAAGCGTTCGACACCGACGGCGACGTGTTCATCGCCGACTTCGCGAACAACCGGGTACAGGAAATCTCGGCGTCCAGCCACTTCCAGTACGGCATCAACATGGCCCCCGGAGACGTGTACACCGTCGCCGGCAACTCCAGCGGCCTGAGCGGCATCACCGGAGATGGCGCGCTCGCCTCGGACGGTTTCCTCAGCGGGCCTACGGACGTGGCGGTCGATCCGGGCGGGAACTTGTACATCGTCGATTCGGGCAACAACCGGATCCAGGAAGTCGCCGCGTCCAACGGCTTCATGTCCACGGTAGCCGGCAGCGCGACCGGCTCACCCGGATTCAGCGGTGACGGCGGTGCCGCCGCTTCGGCGCTGCTGCAGGACCCGGAATCGATCGCGATCGACGCGCAAGGCGACCTCTACATCGCCGACACGATCAACTACCGGATCAGGGAGGTGTTCGCCGCCGGCGGCCAGAGCTGGGGGCGCGGCAGCTCGACTCCTGGCGACATCTACACCATCGCGGGCAACGGGACCTCCGGGCACACTGGCGACGGCGGGCCCGCGACGTCAGCTGAGTTCGCCGAGGCGCTTGGCGTCGCCGTCGACGGCGCAGGCGACGTGTACGTCGCTGACCTGCTGAACAACCGGGTTCAGGAAGTCCCGGTGAGCAACGGTATCCAGCACGGTCAGCAGATGACGAAGTACGACATGTACACCATCGCCGGCAGCGCGGCCGGCACGCAGGGCATGACAGGTGACGGCGGCCTGGCGACGTCGGCGCTGCTGGCCGACCCTGCGGACGTTGCCGTGGACGCGTGGGGCAACGTGTACGTCGCCGACGCCCTGAACAACCGGATCCAGGAGATCCCGTTCGCGAGCGGAACCCAATGGGGCCAGTCGATGCTCGCGAACAACATGTATACCGTGACCGGCAGTGCCACAGGAACCAGCGGCGACCTCGGCGACGGCGACCCCGCATCCGGTGCGCTGATGAATTCCCCGAACGCCATCTCCGCTGACGCTGCGGGGGATCTCTATGTCACGGACCTGAATAACAACCGGCTCCGCGAGGTCGTCGCCACCACGACCGCGAACATTGCCGCGGACCCCGGCTACGGCGCCAGCGTGTTTTACCCGATCCCCGGCAGCACCATCGCAGGCGTCACCTACCTGGGCGGGACCACGATCACCGAGCCGGGCGGCGCCGAGGTTACTTTCTGGCCCAAGAGCGGCAGCTGCCCGGCTGGATACCAGGCCGCCGGGACGGCGTATTGCGTGCTCGCTCAGGACGAGGGAGCAACGCTGACGACCGTCTCGGGTATCAGCTACGCCTTCACCCCCGCGCCGGACGACACCACCTACACCTATAACTGGACCGGCCAGCTCACCGGCGAGTCCGACACCGCGGGCGACGCGTTGGTTGTCGCCCCTGGCACTCCGGCGCCCGGAGCAGGTAACTGCCCGGCGCTAGCTACGTCGTGCGAGACGATCACCTCCGCGTCAGGCCGTGCCCTGGTCCTGGGCTTCAACGTCGCGGGCCGGGTCACCTCGGTCACCGACCCGATGGGCCGCCGCTGGGCCTACGCCTACACCGGCGCGCACCTGACCTCAGCCACGGCTCCGGTGGTAGGCGCGGCTTCGCGGGTGACCTCCTACACCTACGGGCAGGGATCCACCGGCAACCCTCTGCTCAACAACGACCTGCTCACGATCACCGGCCCGAACGCCCAGCCCGGCGGCCCCGATGCCGGCGACGCGACGGTCAACATCTACGACTCACTCGGCCGGGTCACCTCCCAGACCACGCCCGCCGGCTGGCAGACAACCTTCAGCTACTGCGCCAACGCCGTTGCGGGCGACTGCATGAACGACTCCACCGGCACCGGCTTCGTCACCGTCACCGACCCCGACGGCAACACCACCGCCTACGGCTACACGGCCGGCGCCCTGACCTCCCAGGCCGTCACCTCGGTCACCACCGTCATCTCCGAAACCGACCAGAGCCCGGACGTCGCCGACGGCACGCTGCTGCCCCAGTGGTCCACCGATGGCAACGGCAACGTGACAACCTACGGCGGCTACAGCCCCAGCGGCCAGCCAACCCAGGTCACCGCCCCCGCCGGAGCCAGCACCCCGGACGGTGCCGCCACGACTACCACGTCCTATACGACCGCCCTGGAAGACGAGAGCTGCGACGGCACGGCCGAGGCCACCGGCACGGGCTGCCAGGGCCTGGCCGGCCCGGCGGCGGTCACGCCCGGGGGCGTGATTACCCCGCCAGCCGCCGCGCCGCCTGAGGGTGTCACGTACACGCTGAACGACACCGACGGCAACGAGCTGTACACCACCACCGGCGTCTACGAACCCGGTGCCAGCACCGCGGCCTACAGCCAGACCAGCTACACCCTGTACGGCGGCAACAGCGTCACCCTGGCCGGCCACACGATCAGTTGCGCGGTGAGCCCGCCATCGGCGTCGCTGCCCTGCGCCACCATCAACCCCGACGGCGTCGTCACCCAGCTCGGCTACGACACCTCCGGTGACCTGACCTCCACGTCCACACCCGACGGCAACGGCACCGAACTGGCCGCCACCACCTACGGCTACGACGCCGACGGCGAACGGACCTCGCAGGTCAGCCCGGACGGGAACCTGACCGGCGCTAATTCAGGCGACTACACCACGATCACCGCCTACGACGCCGACAGCGAGGTTACCTCCGTCACCCAAGGCGGAGGCACCGGCCACTCCGTTACACCGCGGGTCACGTCCTACGGCTACGACGCCGACGGCAACCAGACCACCGTCGAGGACGCCCGCAGCTTCACGACCACCACCACGTACAGCGCCGACGACAAGGCCGTCCTCGTCACCGACCCGACCAGCAACGCCGCCCTGACCTGCTACGACGGCGACGGCAACACCGTGCAGACCGTCCCGCCGACCGGAGTGGCCGCCAACAGCCTCACCCCGGCATCCTGCCCCGCCGCCTACCCCGCCGGATACAGCACCCGCCTCGCCGCCGACGCCACGGTTTCCACCTATGACGGGAACGGCGACCAGACACAGCAGACATCCCCGGCCCCGGCGGGACAGACCGGATTCGAGACGACCACCTACGCCTACGACGGCGACGGCAACGTCGTCAAGACCACTGCTCCGGCTGCCACCAACGGCGGACCTGACCAGGTGACAGCCGACGCCTACGACTCCGCCGGCAACCTCGCCAGCGAGACCACCGGCGCCGGCACCTCCGCCGCGTCAACCCTCAGCTACTGCTACGACCCGAACGGCGATACCACATCGGTTGTCTATGGCGATGGCAATACCACGGGCACAGCGCAATGCCCGTCGGCGTCGCCGTGGACAATCAGTTCCGGCAGCCAGGCGGCGCACCAGACTACCTACTCGTATGACTCAGCCTCGGAACTAATATCCACGACAACCCCGGCGACCTCCGCCGCACCAAGCGGCGCCACCACTACCGAGACCTACGATGCGGCCGGGAACACCCTGACCCGCACCGACCCGAACGGCATCACGACCACCTGGACCTACACGCCGCTCAGCAAGACCGCGACCGTGACCTATTCCGGCGCGAGCGCCCACTCGGTCACCTACGGCTACGACGCCGGCGGGAACAAGACCGCCATGACCGACGCCACCGGCTCGTCCAGCTACGTCTACGACCCGTTCAGCGAGCTGACCTCCGCCACCAACGGCGCCGGCCAGGTCACCGGCTACGGGTACAACGCCGACGGCGAGGTATCCTCCATCACCTACCCGCTGCCCGCCACCGCGACCTGGGCGACTTCGGACACCGTCACCTACGGCTACAACAGCCACGATGTACTGAACTCCGTCACCGACTTCAACGGCAACCAGATCGCCATTACCAACAACGGCAACAGCCTGCCGTCGTCGGTAAGTCTCGGCTCCACCGGCGACAGCGTCAGCTACACCTACGACCAGGCCAGCACGCCATCGGCCATCGTGCTGAAGAACCCCACCACCACCTTGCAGTCCTTCACCTACAGCGACTCCCCGGCAGGGACCATCCTCAGCGAAACCGACGTCCCGGCCTCATCAGAGTCTCCGGCTAGCTACAGTTACGATTCAAAAGGTCGGGTCATCTCGATGACGCCGGGCACCAACCCGACGCTGAACTATGGGTTCGATGCCTCATCGAACCTCACCCAGCTACCCACGGGCGCCACGACGACCTATGACAACGCCGGCGAACTCACCTCGTCCACGCTGGCGGGAACTGCCACCAGCTACGCCTACAACGCCGACGGCGAGCAGACAGGTGCCACCCAAGCAGGCACCACGATCTCATCCGCGACCTGGAACGGGGCTGGCGAACTGACCGCATATGGTGACCCTTCGGCCAACATGACGGCTGCCAGCTATGATGGTAACGGTGAACGCGCCAGCGCGACGACCGGAACTAGCACGCAAAGCTTCGTATGGAGCACCGTGTCAAGTGGTACGCAGATGATCATGGATTCCATTAATGCCTACGTCTACGCATTCGACCAGGCCCCGGCAGAACAGGTGAATCTGGCTACTGGAACCATCGTTTACCTGTTCGCCGACTTGCTTGGGTCGACTCGTGGAGTCATCAACTCTTCTGGATCACTGACCGGAACTACCGGTTACGACGCGTGGGGAAATCCAGAAACGGTCGGTGGGCTGTCTGTGAGCACTCCGTTCGGTTTCGCAGGCGGCTTTACCGATCCCACGGGTCTGATCTATCTCATCAACCGCTATTATGCCCCCTGGATTGGCCAGTTCGAGTCGATAGATCCGCTTATTAACCAGACGCTTGAGCCCTACGGCTATGCTGGTGAAAATCCGATCAGTAACAACGATCCCGATGGGCAGAGTTTCCAGGATTGGGCGTTCTGGTCAGGAATCAACGTTGCACAGGGCTGGATTCCCACTGGTGCCCTTCACGTCTACTTTAACGGCTCGGGCATGTATGTTAACTATTTCAAGGCGCAGTTCACGTCCATCAGAAAACTGCATCACGCAAGCATCCGGGTGTATATTACGTGGCATCCGTACAGTCGCGCGTGCGGATTTTCGTACACCCGAAACTGTTACCTCCTTGGCGAGTGGGGATATTGGACGGGCACCAATGAGGGCTTCGTTGCCGGGCCCCATGTAACCGTTCCCCATCATTTCGATGGCGCCGCAGTCGTCTTCGCCTTGTATGGCTGGTACGATGGGCATCTCATAGCAAAAACCGTCGATGAAATATGTAAATCGAAATGCTGAATTAGTCCTATCGGGCTCTCGATGTCGTCGTGGCGCGAGCACTCTAAGTAGGACGTCGTAAGGTCAGGAACATGAAAGAGCCAGGACAACATCCCATGAAGGCCGCTGCAGTCGGCAGTGTCGAGGACGTATGGCGTGGAGGGGGTAATCGGACGGTGCTGCTAGCATTCGTCGCTCCTGCCATTGCCTTGTCGGCGGCGGAAAGTCTCCTGCTCTTGCTTGAGGTCGGTGGCAAATCGCGCGGCGGATTGGCTGCGAATCTGCTGATAGCTATTGCAGTCTGCTTGGGTTTCGGGCTTGGACGTCAACTAGCATTGCGCGACTCCTCAGATGCCTATAGCCAGCCCGGCATGAAGTCAGGATCGATTATCGCGCTGATATTGACTATATCGATTGCGCCAGTTTTTGTGGGCGGACCTTTGCTCGTCCTCGGAGCCGCTATCTTCGCTGTCGGCCTGAGTCAGCGCAGCATGATGCTGACCGTCTGGGCCATCTTCGTAGGAACTGTAGGTGTTTATGACACTGTTGCCTTCTATCCGCCTCTAGCTCAAATATGGCTTCACTCCGTATTGTCATTGACCGTGGGCATTCTGACCGTAGTTTTGGGCTTGGCGGTATCTCGCTGGCGCGTAGCTGTACACCGCGCAAAGTACACCGAACCGCCCCGGCTTCCGTAGACCGCCGCAGGTAAACATTCAGGCCGCTGAGGGCCTGGTGTTGCGGTGGGTGATTGGTTACGTCTTGGTGGCGGGCGTGGTGTTGCCGCAGCGGCCGGGCGTGGTTCGGGAATGATTGCGGGCTGCAGGGATACGCTGCCCGGCACCTCGAAGCTGCACCGAGCGGCTGATCAGCCAGCGCCAGGCCAGCCCGCACGTTCCACAAGCGCCAAAGTTGGTGCCACGTGGGCAAAGATCGACCTACGTATGCGTGAATATCACGTGAAAGTGTGTCGGCCACGACCGTTCGCCCTGAGACAATCGGATATGCTTCTGGAGCCGTGGGATGTATCTTCGATATCAGGTGCGGGGACGATTCGCGGTGCGCTTTCCGGCCTGATCGGAGTGAGATCGTCTATCTGGACGATGCGCCTTCTCTATGGCAATCGGTCGGATCCATCCGGGGCCGTTCGCCGAAGTGATATCTGACTTCCACGCTGAAATGCAAGAAGTCCGCAGGCTGGGTGAAGAATTGAAGCGCATAACGCGCGATTTCGCCTCCGACGATGGACGAGTGCCGAATACCGGTTCTCCGAAAACGTTGAAGAATCGGAGGGTAATCGTCGTAAGCGCCGAGCCGATGAGCGTCCAGGTGCGTCGGCTACTTGATTGTTCCGGTTTCCAGTTTCGCGCGGACAATGTCCTGGTAACATTCCTTGCTCGAAATCTAGAATTCGACGTACTGGAATTCCGCCGTATTACCGACTTTGATCCATTCCTTGCGCGCGGCAGGACTTTGAGTCGCGATGAGATCGCCGCCGCTCTCGACGCGCGGCGCGCCGATAGGCGCGAGCCAAAGGACGATAGCTGATAGTTCAAGATCGTTGCGCCGAACGGAAATAATCGTTGCGCTGAACGAGATAATAAGTTATTCCGTCGTCGCTGCTCACGCTGTTACTTATAGTTATGACGCCAGTGGGAACAGAACAGCGATGGCCTACGCGACTGCCTCATCTAGCTAGAGTTACGATCCCTTCAACCCAGGGACCAACAGCGTTGGCCAGACACTTTGATACGGTTACGATGCTAATGGCGACATGTCATTCGTCATGTACCCGCTGCCAGTCAGTCCTACATTGGCGACTGCTAATACCACAACGAGTAGGACGTTGAACCGCCCCGGTTTCCGTAGAGGCGTGGCTCATATCGCTCAGGCTACTTTAGCATATTCCTGAGCGGCATAGTAGTTGTCTTCATATTCGACTGGCGGAATATTGCCGATCGAGGTATGGAGCCTGCGACTGTTGTACCAGTCCACCCATTCCATTGTCGCGATCTCGATATCGTCGATCGTCTTCCACGGACCTCGTTTCCTGATAAGCTCTGTCTTGTACAGCCCGATAACCGACTCCGCCAGCGCGTTGTCATAGGAATCGCCGGTAGTTCCGACAGAGCATTTAGCTCCGGCTTCGACAAGCCGCTCAGTATAGCGGATTGCAGTGTACTGCGAACCGCGGTCAGAATGATGAATAAGGTTCTCAAGCCTGTCATCGCGGGCCCAGATCGCCATTTCCAGCGCGTCGAGCGGAAGATCGGTGGTCATCGAATACGCAGTCCGCCAGCCGACGATGCGCCGGGAAAAGACATCAGCGACGAAAGCGGTGTACGCCATTCCCGACCAGGTCGCGCAGTACGTGAAGTCGGCGACCCAGAGCCGGTTCGGCGCGATCGCCTCGAACTTGCGCCTCACCAGGTCAGGCGACCGGGCCGCCGCCGGATCAGCGATCGTCGTGCGGACCTTCTTCCCCCGCACCGCACCGGAAATGCCCAGGTCACGCATCAGCCGCTCGACCGTGCACCGTGCGACCTGGACGCCTTCGCGCAGCAATTGCCTCCAGATCTTCCGGGCGCCGTAAACACTAAGATTCTCGCTGTAAACGCGCATGATCTCCTTTTTCAGCTCCTCATCCCGTACCGACCGTGCGGACGGCGGCCTGGTTTTCGCGGCGTAATAGGTGGACGGGGCGACCATCAGCTGGTCACAGATCGGCTCGACCCCGAACTCACCCTTATGCTCGTCGATGAATTCAGTTACCGCGGCGGTCGCGGGTCGAGCTCCCGCGCGAAGAAAGCCGAAGCAGCCTTAAGGATCTCATTCGCCCGCCGCAGCTCGCGGACTTCTCTCTCAAGCTCGGCTATCCGCTGGGCGTCCGCGGTAGAAGTACCCGGACGTTCCCTGTTATCGATTTCCGCTTGCCTGATCCAGGTCCTCAGCGACTGGTCGCCTACACCGAGCTTCCTGGCGACCTCAGGAATCACGCCTTGCGTCCGCCCCGTCTCGCGGCGGATCTGAAAAACGAGGCGCACTGCACGCTCACGCAGTTCAGCAGAATATTTCTTGGGGGCTGGCACGGCTCGTATCCTCCCATAGGATCAGAGCCTCCACCGGATCCGGGGCGGTTCACGTCGTGAATTCCGTCTCCAACTTTACTAGTCGCCGAATCAATATAACTAACAATGGAAACGGCCTGCCGTCGATGGAGAGTCTCGGCGCTAGTGGCTACACGATCAACTGCTGAGTGGTATGGTAGGGGCAAGGAGAGAAGTTAACATGGAGCTAGAAGGTCGCTGCGATCTGGCTAGGCTGGCAGCGAGAAGTAACAGGCTGACTTATGCTGCCCTTGCTTCAAGCGTGCTACAATTCTTTCCCCCAGCACTCATTTTGGCGATTGTGCTGGGCCACTTGGCCGTACGCGATATACGCCGCGTAGGGAAAGGCCATCTGAGGATGGCAAGAGTTGCTTTGACACTCGGTTACCTTGGCCTAGCGGTGGAGCTAATTCTCCCGCTGTTGGTGTTGAACTATCGACCTTGATGTTGTTGCGTTCGCGTCCATGGTGCTGGTAGGGCAGGATCTGTCGAACTACTTCTTGAGATGCTCGGCAAATCGCGGGTTGGATTGGTCCTGGATCTGCTGGCGGCTATTGTCATCTGCGCGGGCTTCGGGCTCGGGTGGCAGCTAGCGCCGGCGACTTCAGCGCACTGCGCAGTCATCGGGGAGCACGCGCAGCGAGTCCAGCTTGCTCACCGGCTCGATGACCCGCGCCAGAACCAGGTGCCCGAGCACCTCACCGCCTCCGGCGGCCCGCAGCACCTCATGAGCACGGGACAGGCCACCGGGCAGGCAGCCCACCCGCGACGCGGTAACCGGCAGCGGCCCGCCCGCAGCCCCCGTGCCCGGACCCAGACGCAGCTCACCCTGGCCGGCCGCCACCCGCTGCCGCGCGACCGTCTTAGCAGCTCCAGTTCCGCGTCATCATGCGCCCAGCCGATGTGCTCAATATCGCGCGACGCCCGATAAAGGGACCAGACGACCCGCACCGCCGAGGGCCTGAGGCCGTACTGGGCTACATTCAGCTGGAAACGAGGCTCAGCCATGTCGATTGGATGGGCATGGCATCCAGCTTGCCCGCGCTATTTGACGATCATGATATGCGGCTAAGCGCAGCCCGGCGAAGGCTCGGCAAGCCCAGCGGCGTAGTCGATGGCTGGATCTTGTGTACGCCTCGTCGGAGCCCGCCGACGGCTGGATCTTTATCGAAGGACACGACGTAACAACTCGCAGCTACGATGTCACGTCAGGGCGCTACAAGACTACATTTGACGCCGATCCTCTAGTGCGGTCCGTCCGGCGGTCCTCGGAAAGCTTCGAGCAAGGGCTGATCCTTACCCCGTTTGGCAAGTTGCTGCGCGGGGGTGAATCCTGGTGGATCGACCACCGTTGATCCAAGTTGGTCGGCCGAGACGTAAGACGCATGGGGCCAGCCAGAAACCACTGGCGGGCTGACCGCCAGCACGCCCTTCGGCTTCGCGGGAGGCTATACCGATCCCAGCGGCCTGATCTATCTCGTGAATCGTTACTAATTTCGATTGACCCGGAACTGGAGGAAACGCTCAAGCCATACGGATATTCCTCTGAGAACCCTGTGTCGAGAGTCGATCCCACGGGCACGCATGACTTCCATATAACATTCGGCTTCATAAGCTATACGTTGTGGTTCGGGCTCTATTACGCTAAGCACATCGCTTACTATGGTTTTTGGGGTGCAATAATTCTCGGACTCCTTTCTGTGGCATGCGGTGAAGGGCTCCCGTTCTGCGTTGCTGTCATCGAGTCCTTCGCGGGATGGATTATTGGAGACGCCTGGGACGCGGAAGGTCAGGGGAGATGCGAATGTATTAAGCTGTTCTACGTGGCGGAGATGGATTACGTTGGTATCTTCGGCGGTCCATGGTGTGATGGTGTCAAGCGCCGCCGGCGATGAGCTGATCTGCGGAACGAATTCGGCGTGGATTTATTTCAATGGGAGTTCGCGCCAAGCAAGTGTTCCTAGGAATTGGCATCCTACTCCAAGCGCTAATAATAGCGATCAGCATAACGTCGGCGATTCAAGGGCATGATACCGGGGCGGTCGTAATGGGTTCCCTTGCCATTCCGTGTATGGCCATCATTGACATTCTGGCGATCCGCTGGTCAAAAATTAAACTCCGATGAATGGCTGCTCTAATGACGGCGCTCCTGGCTCGCATACTGAACCACGCGATGCACGGTACGGCGGGGCTCGTTCCGGCTAGAGTCGCAGCGGCTCGCCTGGTGCGAGGACGCGGCCGTCCGTTCCGGGGGCGTGGGTGGCGACGGCCTCGAGGAAGCGGGCCGGGCTGCGTTCGTGCTTGACGAGCAGGCGGCTGCCGAGCGGGCCGCCGGTGAAGCGGTAGTGGATGGGGACCGCGACGCCGGGGCGCAGGATGCGGGTCAGTTCGGCGGCTTCGTTTGCGTCCATCACCACTTTCTTGTTGAGCAGGGGCCTGATCCGCAGGCCGTTGATCGGCAGCAGCGCTGCGTCGATCTCCGGGAACCGGGAGGCGACCTCGGCGAGTTCGGGGATGGAAAGAGTGTCGGCGCCGAAGAACACGGTGCGCCCGGCACTCTGCACCACCGCGGTGATCTCCGGCACGAGGTGCTTGGCGGGGGCGGCGGTGAGGGTGACAGGTCCGAGGTTGGTGGTCTGCCAGGGGTCAAGCTCGGTCACGTTCGCGAACCCGGCGGCGCGCACCTTGGCGCCGAGCCCGCGCTGGACCGCGAACGGGACCGCCTTGTCGGGATAGGCGGCCAGCGCGGCGAGGTCGCAGTGGTCGTAGTGGCCGTGGCTGATGAACACTCCCGCCAGCGGGGGAAGCTGGCCGGGGAGGCAGGCGATCGGCTCCCCAGGGTGGTAGGTCGGCTTCTCAGAGAACCACGGGTCGGTCAGGATCGTGGCGCCGCCTATATCGATCAGGGCGCACGAATGGCAGATGCGGGTGATGGTCAGGTCGGTCATCTTGGGAGCTCTTCTCGTCGCCGGAGCCAGTGGTAGTCGTTGCGGCCCTGCACGGCCGCTGGTATGTTTGCATACATGCGTAAGGATACGGTCGTAGGGTCAACTGTCAAGCGGCCTGCGGCCTCAGAGTCCGATGGACCGGCCCCCGCCGGATCGCGCTCGCCGGCCGGGGAGCGGCATGTCCCCAGCGAGACCGCGCGTAGGGGCGAGTCGGAGGACACCGAGGCCCGCCCGGCGCGCCGCCGCAACCCCCGCGGCGAGGGCGGCAGGCTGCGGGCGGAAATTCTGGCGGCCGGGGTCTCGCTGGCAGGGCGTCTTGGCAGCGTGGAGGCGGTGTCGCTGCGGGCGGTCGCCCGCGAGGTGGGGATCACTCCGATGAGCATCTACTCCCACTTCGAGACGAAGGAGGAGCTGATCTGGGCGCTGATCGACTCGGAGTTCGCGGCCCTCGCCGGGCGGCTTGACCGGGCCGGGGCGGACCAGGCAGATCCGGTCGGGCGGCTGCGGGCCCGTTCTCTCGCTTACGTGCGCTTCGGGCTCGAGAACCCGGGCAGCTTCCTCGTCTTGTTCGGCACCACCGGAAGGCCGGCGCCGCCCGGGGAAGAGCCCGAGCAGCTTCCGGGCTGGCCGGTGTTCGCCGGGTTCGTCTCCGCGATCGAGGACTGCGTCCTGGCCGGCCGGGCCCCGCGGGTGGACCCGCGATCCGCCGCCACCCGGCTGTGGGCGGCACTGCACGGCATGACCGTGCTGCGGGTCAGCAAGAAGGCGTTCCCATGGCCGCCCGCCGCGCAGCTCGTCGATGACCTGCTCACCGACCTCGTGCTCGACTCGGCGGCGCGTACTACCTGATGAGCGCGCCTGCGCCTCGGCGCGAGCACTCGGCGGGGTGCGGGTCCGCGGCTTGGCCTGGTTGCTGTCCGGTCTGCGGGCGGGCATCGGAGCTGCGGGAGCTGGCCACGTCTTTCTCGCCTCCGCGCAGCCATACGAAAACGCGCGTATTGTCGTTCCCGCGTGGATACCAGGGCCTCTGGCCTGGGCTGCGGGCTTCGCGCTCATGCTCCAGGCAGTCCTCTGGGGCCAGTACCCCGCGCGCTCTGCGATTCGCGCATGCTCGCCTCCGGGGGACTGCGTTATCAGGTACGGCGAGCACGCCATCGTGAGCTGGGGGGAACTCGCGATCTGTGCCGCGTGGCTTGCACTCGGCGTCCTGATGACCTGGATACTGACAGGGCCGCCCGCTGACGGACGTGGCATGCCTGATACCGGCACGAATCCCGGGCTCCAGACGCTCGGTCCCGGCGGCCTGCAACCGTAAGCCCAGCCGGGCGGTGCGCCGGTAGAGTGCGGAATGTGCATCGTCTAAGCGAAGGGCGCGCACGCTGACCAATATCCGGGTCATCATCGCCAAGCCTGGCCTGGACGGCGTAGCCAAGGCGCGATGGCGGCAGGTGCCCTCTTTGAAACCGGGTGATCTGGTCAGCACGACAGTGCGGGCGCGGGTGGGTGCTTTCGGTGTGGGACGCAGGGACGATCCGGAAGCCGGCGTCAGCGACGCCTGGGAGCAAGGCGCGGCCCTTCGGGATGAACATATGTTAGCGTAGGTACATGTCGCTGAAGCGGACGAATGTTTACGCTGATCCAGAGGATCTGGCCCTGATCAAGCAGATTGCGGCTCGCCGCGGCGTTCCGGAGGCTGAGATCATCCGCGAGGGGATCCATCTCGCGGCGATGAGCGCGCGGGTATGGGATGAGCCGCTGGAGTGGCCCACCTTCGCGGGCAGCGGGCAGCCGGTGACGGACGAGGAAATCGGCCGGACCGTGGCGAGGAACGCCGAGCTGGGATGATCGTTGTCGCGGATACGTCCGGGATAATCGCGGCTTCTGATCGCAGGGCGCCTGAGTCCGGTGCCTGCCGGGAGGTGCTGGGCGGTGCAGGCACCGTGATCGTGTCCCCGTTCGTGCTTGCCGAGGTCGACCACGTGGCCAAGGCCCGGTTCGGCAGCCGGGCCAGGCACGCAATCTGTGACAGCATCATCGGTCAGGTCCTGCGCATGCGTTTCCAGGTGCCTGAGGTCAGCCCCGATGCGCTGAAGCTTGCCCGTGAGGTGCAGCGCAAGTACGCGGGCCTGGATCTTGATCTGGCCGACGCGGTTAATGTCACGCTGGCGGCTGACTATCGCACGGACGCGATCCTGACCCTGGACCGGCGTGATTTCCGCGCGATCCGGCCGCTGACACCACACAAGGCCTTTCGTGTACTGCCAGATGACCTCTGAGCGGAGATCTCTGCCGCGCAGTTTCTACCGGGCGCGCCCGCGGTCGCCGTCTAGGTCAGCCAGCCGCGGCGGACTGCCTCGACGCCTGCCTGGAATCGGCTGGTGGCGGCAAGC
>DASTJM010000087.1:0-17513 GCA_035716545.1 Streptosporangiaceae bacterium | reverse complement strand
CGCGGGGCGCGAGCGCCCCGCGGCCTCATTTACCCGGTTAAGTGCAACTGTCCTGGCTGGTCACGACGGTGAGGTCATGGCAGCGAGATGAAGGTCTTCGCTTTCGACGGCAGTGCGCCGTTATTGCATACGTTGCCTGTGGCCGGGACAATCGTGGGATTCAGCATGCTTGTGAGGTCCACCCGAACCATCTCGGTTGCTCCTTCATTGACGAGGAGCGCGATCGCGTCACCTCCGTTGGGTGACTGGTAGGCAGCCAGGGTGTGCGGGTCGTCTCCCATCGAGAAGGAGTTCCCCGATGGGTCTGACCCTGTTCCGCAAGTCACCCACTGGCCGATCGCCGGGGTGGCGCCGGTGCCGGACGTGGCGGGAAGCGCAAGGGCCGTGAGCCCGTCGCCGCCGAACTCCCCGGCCACGACACCTGTGGTAGTTCCCTGCGCCACCGCTGAGCCGGACGGGCCCGCGCTCAGGTCCGACCCGGTCAGTGTCTGGACCTGCTCGGGTGCGTTCCACGATCCCGGCGAGCCCGGGGTGAACGTGGCTTTGCTGACGTCCGCGATCTCGACTGCGGACGGGCCGCTGAACTCCGCGGGCGCCAGGATAATTCCGGTCGAGCAATCCTCGGCGGAGGAGTCCAGGCTATCGCCGGCGTCGGGCAGCGCGACCTGATGCTCGAAGAACGAAGGCGCGGCGCTGGCCTTGACGTTGACCAGCTCGTAGTTGTTGTCCTCGGCCGCCGACAAGATCAGGTGGTGCACCGGGTCCATGAGCGGATCCTCGGAGATCTGGCCGCCTGAGTCCTGCGTCGCGAATGCCGTTTCGAACGTATCGGTGGATAGGTCGAGGAACTGATAGCCGCCGACGCCGCCGACGCTGAGAGCTATCAGTGCCTTATTGTCGGGGTCGTCCATCGACACGCCCGTCGTCGTGACCGACCCGCCGGAGAATGAGATCGTTCCGCTGCCGCCGTCGGTCAGGGGATCTTGTGACACGCTCGGGTCCAGGCCGGTGCCCTTCAGTACGTACACGTCATTGTTGTTCGCCGTACAGACGGTCTGCCCGGTAACGGAGTTCGACGCGCAGGAATTGATGACGTCCGTCCCGGTGGGGATCAGCTTGGTGGTGACGCTCTTGCCTTCCACGTTGACAACGTCGATCCCGGTCGCGGAGGAGTCCCAGCTTCCCTTGGGGACATACGAGATGACGTTCTTTCCCGAGATGAGGGTGGAGATCGATCCTGAGCTTTCGCAGGAGTGGAGTACGCCGGCGACATTCTCGATGACGATGGGAGTTGTAGCCGGTGACGGGAGGCTGGTGCCGCTGGCGTTGGTGGCGGTGATGGTAAAGATGTAACTCGCGCCAGGCGTCAGGCCGCTGATGTTGTCGCTGGTGGCGCTCCCGGGCGCGTGGTAGCGGGTTCCGCCCGGCCGGGCGGTTATCGTGTACCCCGTAATCGGGCTGCCGCCGCTGTCGGCGGGGGGGTGCCAGGTTAGCGTCGCGGCGCCGAAGCTTCTGGAGCTGGCTGTGAGGCTGGTCGGCGGACCTGGTGGCTGGGCGCCGACTTGGATGGAGAGCAGGCCGGTAGCGCCGGGATCGAGGCCCCCGGCCGGCTGCGTGGCGGTGACCTGGTAGAAACCGGGTGCAGACGGCGCTGTGTACAGGCCGCTGGCGCTGATGCTGCCGTTGCCGGGAGGAGCGCTCCAGGTGACGTGCTGGTCTGCGGCTCCGGCTACTTGCGCGTGCAGCTGGAGCTGCCCGCTGGGTGCGACAGCCGCCGGGTTCGGGGTGATGGTGATGCCCTGGTACGGGCTTGCGGCGTGGGCGAGCCGGATCTTGGTATCGGACAAGGTTGCCTGGAACTCGGCCAGCTTGCGGCCGAGGATGCTGAGCTTGTAGTGGACGTCAAGTATGTTCTCCAGGTCAAGTGCCCACCAGGGTGATGCGCCGGGATCCGCCGTCAGCTCGGCGAGCCAGAGCGTGTCGGTCAAAGTCGGCCCGGGCAGGCCGTCGATCTTGGTGGAGAGGTTGGCCTGGATGCCCGCGGCTGCCGACACGGACCCGAACAGCTTCGGCGGAGTGAAGCTGGTGCTGCGCGAGGCGATCGGCTCGGCGTGGACGTGGGCGTCGCTGGTGGTGACCTTGGCTCCGAGCGTCATCGATTCACCTGCGCTTGCGGTCAGCCCCGCGCTGACCGATCCCTGCCCGACCAGCTTGACGCTCAGCGTGGGCACGATCACGATCGGCACGCCGGCGACGTCGACGATGATCGGGTCGAACGTCAGGAAACCAAGGTTGTACCCCGCAGAAAAGTCATGGTTCAGCTGTGCGGTAATGCTGAGAGACGCAGCGGCGGTCACGGTGCCGGTGAAGGTGCTGGCTACGTGGAAGCAGCAGTGGATCGATGCGGAGAAAGAGATGCTCGGCGCTACGCAGACGCTGCCGTCGACGGTGATCGTGCGCCCGTTGCTGTCCTTGTACAAGTTGGTCTTCAGGCTGAGGCTGACGTCTGGTACCGGGCAGTCAGCGCCGCCTTCGGCCGCCGGGGACAGTTCAACGCCGCTGCGAGCCGGCGTGAATGAGGTGACCTGACTGCGGCCCAGCGCGGCCTTGACCCCGAATCCCGCCGACGAGAGTGCCTGGTCTAGCGCGGCTGGCACAGTCGCCACGGTGATGGTGGTGCCAACTGCCGACACCGAGGTGACCTGACCGAGGAATCCTTGGCTGGTGGCCCGGCTGACCCCGGCGGCCACGATGTCACCAGCGACGATCTGCAGCACCTGCCGGGGCGGGCTCGTGAACACCAGCGACCCGTCTGTCTGCACCGTCGTCAGCGCTGAAAGGGATGCCTTCGACAGCACCACGACCCCGGAGCGAGCCGTTGCGCGGCCGGTCGCCGGCGCCGATACGGCCTGGCGGCCGGTGCCCTTGGCGTTCTTGGCAGCCACGGTGAAGATATGGGACTTGGCCGGAGCCAGACCGGTGATCAGGACCGAGCGGGCCGCCGCCCTGGTTGTGATCCTGCGCGCGGTACCCCGCACGGTGATCACATAGCCGGTCACTTTAGAGCCGCCGTTAGATACCGGCGGCTGCCAGGCGACACGCACTCCGGAACTGGCGGGAGCCGCCGTTACACCCGCCGGGACGCCGGGCACCGTCACATGCGGTACCGCCGGCCGCGAAACCGCCGCCTTGCCCCGGCCTGCGTGGTTCACCGCGACTACGGCGACCTTGTACGCCTTCCCGTTGGCCAGGCCGGTCAACGTCGCGGACCTGGCACTACCGGAAACCGATATCGCCGAGGTTGCCGGCCTCGTAGTCAGCCTGTACGCGGTAACCGGCGCGCCACCGTCAGACCTTGGCGCCAGCCACGACACAGATATGTGCCTGAAGCCGGCAGTCGCGGCGACAGAGCGCGGCGAGCCGGGCGATATCGCCGGGTGCGGTCTGACGGCCGCCGACGGACTGCTTGCCGGCCCAGTGCCATCCTTGTTGGTCGCGGTCACCGTGAACTTGTAGGTCTTCCCGTTCTTCAGCCCACCCACCAGGAAGGCAGTCACCACCGATGTCCGGACGGTTGCTCCGCCGGGGGAGGCCTTGATCACATATCCGGTAAGCGGCGAGCCGCCGTCCGATGACGGCGCCTTCCAGCTCACCAGTGCTCCCCGATCGCGGGCCACCGCCCGTACGCCACTGGGCGGCCCCGGGACGTTCGCCGCCGAGCGCACGGACGCGCGTACCGCGGTCGGAACCCCTGCCGCCGCTACCGCCAGCACGGCCGCGGCAGCAATAAATAGCTTCTTGCCGATTGCGTTCACAAATCCCCCACCACGTGATCGAGGCCGCAAGCCCATCGGCAGCTGACCCGCCAGGCCAAAGAAGCCCCGAGAACCTATGCCGGCCGACGCGAAGCAACCCCACTACGGACTGATAGACCTCAGGAAATCAGCGCATATGATACGAACGTCCCGATCTGGCCGAGGTCATTGACATGAAACATAACACCCCATTGCATGCTTGTACATCTATTCCCGAGAAGGGTGCCGACAGGAAATGATGATCTGATCATTGGCCCTTTCGTGCGGCGTGGCCAAATGAATCACAGATCAGCCTCGTGACTCCGCGGAGTATGCGGCACAGCCGGGAAGCGTTGCGCGATCCCACTTGGAGGGACAGCCCGTGATCGGCAACGGTGACACGCCAGCGGACTGCACGGTTCGAGACCCCGACGGCGCGCAGGCAAGAATGATGGCTTGGCGCGGGTCCTTCGATGAGTGTCCGCGCTCTTCTTCTCCGCTTGAGCAAGGAACCGATCCCTCGGCGGGAGCCGAGCCGCCAAGGCGCCGCCGGTTCGGCGGACGGTGAACGGGGATGCTGGCTTCGCGGCTGCCCGCTTGGCAATGTGCATGGTGAGATGTGGTCCAGCGCCGGCATTCCTGCTTCCTTTCCCGCGAGACCCTGGTGGCACGGCGAACTGGCCAGGCCCCGTTCACCAGCTGAGGGCAGTGACTGGCCGAGTGATTTCTGAGCCAACCCTTATCCGATAGCATCGGTTGCAACCGGACGCGATTTCGGAGCAGCCGCAGGTCACGCCACCTCTAGCTTCGAGGCCGGACGACATCGTCAGGCGTGGCATGCAAGAGTTCTGAGGTTAATCCTCGAAGCCGTCAATCTCGGGATGCCTGGCGGCACCCTACCCCGTCACCCCGGACCCCGCCGACCTCACCCGCCGCACCGCCTGGGCCGGCTAACCGGCCAGCAGATCAAAGAACACCAGCGCATCCCTGACAATGGCACCACGGACCTCGGCGCGCCAGTCCTGACCAGGCCACAAGTCGCGCACGTCTGCTGGCCGGCGATCCGGCTTCCGGCGGCTTTGACGTGGTGTGCTGCCACAGCCTGCTCATGTACCTGGCTGACCCCGGGCCGATGCTCGCTGAGTCACCACCTTCCCTCGCGCGCCGACAGCCGTGAAGACCTCAGTGACCGCCTGACCGCGCCGGGAGCCACACCCGGCAGTGGTAGGGGTCGGAGTGTTCAGCGACCACCTAGGTCCTGGCGACTTCTGCGACGGGAACGGCGACCTCGGCGCGCTATTGGAATTGGAGTGGCTGGCGACGCAGCGCGGTCAGCGCACATGTATCGTGGGGATAGTATGAAAGCCGCCGGCGAACATGAAGAGCGCCAGTATGTAGACAGCCACTGCGGTCGCGAAGTCAATTGCGCCGATGCCGAGGCACATAGCCGATAGCCCCAGAAAGCGACTCGTGCCCGGCTGGCTTCTGAAAGCTCTTATGGCGCGTACGGCAACAACACCGCTAAGGGTTCCGAGCGCCGCCATGATCACCAGCAGCCCGAATGCCAGCAGCCAGTGCGATGCGAAGTCAGCGAAAGCGTAATACGTTGGCCAGGCGAGCACTATCTCCGCGACCACGAAGCCGATAGCCCCGCAGGCGAGTTGAAGCCAGGCGGTGAAGTTTCCCAGCAGGCGGAGACCGCTCGATTCCCCTGCCTGCGCCCCAGGATATCCCTTAGGTATTTGGATCCGTTGACCATCTTTTCCCGGTTATGAAGTTTAACGTCTGATTTGCCCCCGCCCATGGGTAACCAGTCACGGGTGCCGGGCTAGTTGATCATGCTGGGTGTGGTGGCATCGGGCAGGTTCCGGTGAGGGCGTCGCGGATGGCGGCGAGGGCGTGCGTGCAGTTGCTCAGTCAGCGTTCGGGGACCATTCCTCCGCGAAGGTTTCCATCTGGCGCAGGACGAGTTCGGTGGCGGTGGGCTGGGCGTCGGGCGGGTAGCCGTAGCGGGCGAGCAGGCGCTTGATGGTGGAGCGGAGCTTGGCGCGGACGTCGTCGCGGGAGACCCAGTCGGTGCTGACGTCGCGGCGCAGGGACTTGACCAGGTCCCGGGCGATGTCGGCGAGGATACCGGTGCCCATCTCGGTGACGGCTGACTCGTTCTGGGCGACCGCGTCGTAGAAGGCGAGTTCGTCGCTGGTGAGGGCCGGGGTGAACCGCTGCCCGCGGCTGGCGTCCGCGGAGACCTCCCTGGCCATCGCGACCAGCTCGGCGATGACCTGAGCTGCGGTCAAGTTCTGATTGGTGTATCGGGTCATCAGGGCCACCAGCCGGTCGGAGAAGCTCTGCTGGCGGACGATGTTGTGGCGGGTGACTTTCCGCATCTCTTGCTCGACCAGCCGGCGTAGAGCCTCGATGGCCAGTTGGGGGTTGCGGGCCTGCTGCATCCGCTCGATGAACGCCTCGTCCAGGTGCGACAGGTCCGGGCGGGGGATCCCCGCCGCCTCGTACAGGTCGGTGACCTCGCCAGCTTCGACCGCCCCGGCGGTGAGCTGGCGCAGGTACAGCTCCACTTCCGCCGGGATCGGCAGTCCCCGCGCCCGGCGGTCCTCGGCGTCGAACTTGGCCATCCAGACCCGGATCTCTTCGAAGAACGCGACGTCGTCCCGATGGGCGCCCATGTCCTTGTGGCTGGAGCACAGGGCGTACAGCCGGGCCAGCTTCGAGGCCGCGGCCCGGAAACGCTCAGCCAGGGTCGGCTCACCATCGTCGACCTGGTTGCCGGGTGTGGCGGGGTCACGCAGGTAGTTGACCGCGCCCAGGACCGCGTTCAGGAACGCACGCGGGGAGCGGGCCGACTTTCTGGCACGCCAGTCGTACCCGGCGAGGATCACGTCGCCGATCACGGCGATCAGGTCCCGCACCTTGACGATCGCCTCGTCCAGGTCCCGGCCCAGCGGCTTGGTGCGCTGGTCGTTCGCGGTGTACTCGGCCAGCGCCGCATACAGGTTCTCCGTGAGCGGGGCGTAGCCGACCAGCAGGCCGTCCTGCTTGTCGCGGAACGTGCGGTTTACCCGGGCCAGCGCCTGCATCAGCGCGGCCCCGCGCATCGGCCGGTCCAGGTAGAGGGTGTGCAGCGGCGGGGAGTCGAACCCAGTCAGCCACATCGACTGGACGATGACCATTTCAATGTCGTCGTCGATGTCCTTGGCGCGGCGCTGGATCAGCTTGTTCTGTGACGGCCGCCGCACGTGCACCTGGATGTCCTCACAGTCGCCCGGCCCGCCGGTGTAGACGACCTTGATTTTGCCTTTGTCGATGTCGTCGTGGTGCCAGTCCGGCCTTATGGTGATAATTTGCCGGTACAGGTCGGCGCAGATCTGCCGGGTGGCGCACACGATGATGCCCTTGCCTGGGCCGCCGATGAACTTGCGCATCTGCTGTGAGCGGGCCTCCCAGTGCGCGACTAGATCCTCTGCGAGAGTGCGCACCCGGTCTGGCGCCCCGTAGACCGCGTTCATGACGGCCACAGCCTGCTGGATGCGTTCCCGTTCCGAATCATCGAGACCAACTGTGACCTCGTCGGCCCGCTCGTCGATCAGTTCCGGGTCCACGTCGGCGGGCAGGTCGACCGGGATGAGGCGGGGCTCGTAGTAGACGGGGACCGTGGCCCCGTCGTCCACTGCCCTGGTCAGGTCGTAGACGTCGATGTAGTCGCCGAATACGTCCCGGGTGTTGCGGTCGGCCTCGGAGACCGGGGTCCCGGTGAAGGCGATCATCGTGGCGTGCGGCAGTGCGTCCCGCAGGTGACGGGCATAACCGTTCAGGTCGTCGTAGTGGCTGCGGTGCGCCTCGTCCACGATGACGATGATGTTGCGCCGGCCCGACAGCAGCGGGTGCGGCCGCCCGGACTCGCGTTCCTCCTTGGTGCGGCCGAACTTCTGCAATGTGGTGAAGAGAATGCCGCCACCGCGGCGGCCGGCGAGTTCCTCCCGCAACTGGTCACGGCTCATCACCTGCAGCGGGGCTTCTGGCAGCAGCTCGCTGGCCTCGAAGGTCCCGTAGAGCTGGTCGTCCAGGTCGGTCCGGTCGGTGAGCACGACAAGCGTCGGGTTGCCCAGCGAACGGTGCCGCAGCACCTGGTTCGCATACAGCTCCATCTCCATCGACTTGCCAGAGCCCTGGGTGTGCCAGACCACGCCCGCGTGCCCGTTGCTGCGCACCGCCTCAAGCGTCTTGGTGACGGCCCTGGACACCGCGAAGTACTGGTGTGGCTTGGCGATCCGCTTCACCATCCCGCCATCCGGGTGCGCGAACGCAACGTAGCTACCCAGGATCTCGATGAACCGCCGCTGCTGGAACAGTCCGTGCAGCAGCAGGTTGATCGCCAGGTCGGCGTCGCTCTCGCCCGGCTGCGGGACCGGCTTGCCGTCGTCATCGATGTTCCACGGCGCGTAATGCTCGAACGGCGTGAACGCGGTCCCGTACCGGGCGGTGATCCCGTCGCTCACCACACACGCCACATTGCACCGGAACGCCAGTGGCAGTTCCCGCACGTAGGTCATCACCTGCGCGTGCGCGCCCTCCAGGCCGGCGTTCTCGTCTCCCGCTTTCTTCAGCTCGACGACCCCCAGCGGCAGCCCATTCACATACAAGACGATGTCGAACCTGCGCTTGTGATCCCCGTCGATGACCACCACCTGGTTAACGGCCAGGAAGTCGTTCCCATACGGGTCGGCGTAGCCGATCAGCCGGATGGTCGGATTGTGCTCCGCCCCGTGCTCGTCGGTGTAGACAACGCTGCGGATTCCCTGCGTCAGATACTGATGAACCCGCCGGTTCTCTTCCCCGGCGTCACGCGACGTTGGAGACAGCACGACCCGCATCGCGTCCTGCACGGCAGACGCTGGCAGTCCAGGATTGATCCGCTCAATCGCCGCCCGCAGCCGTCCAGGAATGATCAGCTCGCCCCACGACTCCCGCTCCCCAGATCCGGGGGCGATCTTCTTCCCGTCAACGGGCGCCCACGCCAGCTCTCCCAGGGTGTCCATCGCGAGCGCTTCCCAGTCAGCCTCGCTCATCGCCGCGCTCACGTCGCATCCTCAACAATCCGCTTCGCATCCCGCACCCGAATCTCCCCCGACATAAGCTTCGGCAGCAAGGTGTCACGCAGTTCCGCGAGGGAGGCTGACTCAGTTGAGAGTGCGTCACGAAGCGCAAATCCAGAATATACTTCTTCATAGAAGCTCTGGAGATCATCATTACCCGGCAAAGGAACTCTTAGCGCAAGCGCATTCCCACGGTTAAGCCCGGGAACAGCGGAATCTGAGTTCATTGATTCAAGGCCAAGCTCTCGGAGTGCAAAGAAGGCAAACTCGATCGGTATTTCCTGTCGCAGAAGCCGTACATAGAATGTGGTGTCGATGGGGAAAAAATCACCCTCAGACCAATGAACTGTTCCGACTGTCCCCTTGCGGCCAATAATCACCCCGGGGCCAGCGACAAGAGCTTCTCCATGGTGTCCCACGACCCCGCCACTGCCGTAGACGGGCACGGCACCCGAAAGACGAAGGCTAGCAGGCAGCGCCTTGCCATACTTTAGGTCGAGAATCTCGGCGAGCGCGACCGAGGTCTTGACCGAAAAAGATATTCGCCTGTAATACGCTACTGCAAGATCGAACGAAACGCACTGAATCTGATCGTTTATAGCAATCTTGTCATCGAGCGTCTTGAGAACGGCGACTGTAGCCCGTTGCTCGTCAAGGTCAGCCGGTAGGGAGACCTGCAGGCGTGAGATGCGATCTGTCTGCAATCTGCCTGTGCCATGGCCAGCCGCATCGACCATCCCAAGGATGGCTGGAGTTTGCGCCTGGATCGCATATGCAAGGAAGTATGGATCAATAATAGGCTTGGGAAATAGAGCCTTACAATCTTGACCGAAGGCAACTTCGCGCTTTGTGATACCAATGCGGAACTCTGTCATAAGGCTCATTCCACGCACAACAAAGATAGTCGTGCCAGCAGGGACCAGTCGAGTCCCGCTGGCTGCACCGAGGGTGGTAACACAACGGTCGGATGACGTTATGTGAAAGTCGCGCAAGCTTGCCGCTGAAATCCATGGTATATCACCACCCCAGTATTCATTATTCGAGGTGTTTGGAGTACCTCCGGAATACCACTGTGCCAGATCAGCCAAAGGCGCTTCGATCCAATCAGACATCGAGTCGCTCCAGTTGGGTGCGGACGAGCTGTTCAAGGCGGCTGGACTCATCGAAGTGAGTTAGCAGTTCTTTGGTTAGGCGCTGGATCTTGTCGGCGATGGGTTCAGGGTCGCTGCCTCCTGTTTCGGCAGTTCCGACATAGCGGCCGGGGGTCAGGACGTGGCTTTGCTCGCGAAGTTGCTCGATACTGACGGAATAGCAGAAGCCGGGGATGTCCTCGTATTCTTGGCCTGCGGCTTTGGCGGAGGCGGTGCCGCGCCAGGCGTGGTAGGCGCAGGCGATGCGGGCGATTTCCTCGTCGGTGAAGATCCGCTCGGTGCGGTTGGTGAGGACACCCAGGGAGCGGGCATCGATGAGCAGGGTCTGTCCACGACGGTCGGCCAGGTTCTTAGCGCCCTGGGGAGATTTGTCTTTGGCGAGGAACCACAGGCAGGCGGGGATCTGGGTGGTGCGGAAGAGTTGGGGTGGCAGGGCGATCATGCAGGCGACCAGGTCGGCTTCGACCATGGCGGCGCGGATTTCGCCTTCGCCTGATTGCTGGGAGGACATGGAGCCGTTGGCGAGGACGACGCCGGCGGTGCCGCGTTCGCCTAGCTTGTAGATCATGTGCTGGAGCCAGGCGAAGTTAGCGTTCCCGGCCGGCGGCACGCCGTAGCGCCAGCGTGGGTCGTCGGCCCTGCGTGCCCAGTCGGACATGTTGAAGGGCGGGTTGGCGAGGATGAAGTCGGCCTTGATGTCGGGGTGCTTGTCCTCGCGGAAGGTGTCTTCCCACCGGCTGCTCAGGTCGCCGCTGATGCCGTGGATGGCGAGGTTCATCTTGGCCAGGCGCCAGGTCCGCTCGTTGGATTCCTGGCCGTAGATGGCGAGGTCGTCGCGGCGGCCGCGGTGGGCGAGGACGAACTTCTCGGCCTGGACGAACATGCCGCCCGAACCGCAGCACGGGTCGTAGACCCGGCCGGAGTACGGTTCCAGGATTTCTACCAGGAGCCGGACCACGCTGGCGGGGGTGTAGAACTCGCCGCCGCGTTTGCCTTCGGCGCGGGCGAACCGTTCCAGGAAGTATTCGTAGACCTCACCGAGCACGTCCCGGGCGGACTTGCCGTCGTGGCCGGTGAAGCGGGCATCCCCGATCAGGTCGACCAGTTCGGCGAGGCGGCGCTGGTCTACGTTGTCGCGGTTGAAGATCTTGGGCAGGACGCCGGTGAGGGACTCGTTCGCTTTCATGATCGAGTCCATCGCGGCGTCGATGATCTCGCCTGGGTTGCCGCCCTTGGTCTGCTGGGACAGCACATGCCAGCGGGCGGCTTCGGGGACCCAGAAGACGCCTTCGCGCTTGTATTCGTCCACGTCGTCGAGGAACGCTTCGACCTGGGACTCCGGGACGCCGTCGGCGAGCACTTCGGCGCGGATCCGTTCCCGGCGCTCGGCGAAGGAGTCGGAGACGTACTTCAGGAACACCATGCCGAGGACGAAGTCCTTGTACTGGGCCGCGTCCATCGAGCCGCGAAGCTTGTCGGCGGCCTTCCACAGGGTGTCGTGCAGGTCGCGGGTGCTCGTCATGCCAGGCAGCGTCGCCTGGTCGGCCTTCTTCCGGGGTGGCATGGGTCTCCTACTGGCCAGTGTGAACGGTCGGCGGGGCGGTGATGGTAAGCCTTCCATCGAGAAGGCCAGACAGGGTGATATCCCGCAACTCGGTGAGCAGGTCAAGCTCCTGCTGGGCCGCATCGCCGCGGGCGTCGAGCGCGGTGAGGAACTCGTCAAGGAACCCCACCTCGGCAGGGGTGAGTAGCGGGATCTGGAGATCTTCCAGCCGCCGGGCCGGGCGGACCGCACCTGCTGTGCGCAGGCTCGGCACCCGGCCTGCCAGCAGCCCGGCCAGGGTCCGGGGGGTGAAGGAGTCGCGTTCCGCTTGAGGGATACGCAGTACCTTGGCGGGGAACTCGGCGATCGCGAGGCCGTCGTGGTCGATCAGCGCCCGGAAGTCCGGGGTGGTCGTCACGATCACGTCGCCGGGTTCGGTGAGCTGGGCACGCGGGTGCCCGGCTAGTGCGACGCGGTCGATCCGGCGGTTACCGCGGCGGGTCCGGCCCATAAGTTCCGGTACCCCGAGGACGTCGTGATGACCGTCCTCGCTCATGGGCACCCCGCGCAATCGGGTACCAGGCTTGATGACCAGCCGGCGGGTCTTCGCGAGCGCGCCGATTGTCTGCCGGGGCAGCGATGCGGGGACGCCTGCCGCGACCTGGCTCCGGACCGGCTGCCTTGCCGACGTGGCATTCGCCGCCAGGCGGTCCAGCCTGGCTTCGATGTCGGTCACGTGGCTGATCAGGTCCGGCCCGGTCGTTGCGCGCCGGGTAACGCCGGCCGGCCGGCGGGCAGTCAGCGGATGCAGTTCGTTCACCAGATCGCTGACTTTGACCTGCACTCCGAACGCGCGGGTGTGCGCGTGCGGACGGTAACCATCGCGCCGCCAGGTGACTACGTCCTCTACCAGGGCTGCGGTGACCTCACTGGTCAGTTCCCGGTCGGACACGTCGGCGAGCAGCACCCAGCCGCGCCACGGCGAGTCGTAGGCAGAAGTCAGCACCCACAGGGCGAGTTCGTAGCCGGGGCGGAACGGGGTCAGCCCGCCCGGCAGCCGGATGACCGCCTCCGCCATCCCGCTGGACAGCAGACCCGCGCGGGTCCGTTCGGCCTGGGAGTAGGGTCGCAGATCCCCGGCCAGCACATCAGCGGGGCCGAGCACGACGGCCGTGCTGCCCGGGGCCAGGCGCAGGGAGATGTCATCCAGGCGGTCCATGACCTCGGCTGGTGACCGGGACTCGCCGGGGACGTAGGGGATCTGAGTGACGATGACGTCGGGGGCACTCCACTCCTCGGGCAGGCCCGCGCCGATCGTCAGTTGCAGGACGTCCGGGCCAACGCCGTGGACGAATAGCCGCCGCGCGGCGAGCCGGGCGAGGAACGCGTCGGCCTCAGCGGCCTGGAAAGCCAGCTCATAGTCCGGCCCGGCCGCGTCGGCCACGGCCACGAGCAGATCGCCCGGACCTGCTGAAGGGTCACAGACGCAGATGGTGCGTTCCCTGGCGCGTTCACTGGCACCGGAAAGGTCGGCGACCAGTCGGGCCAGCTCCGGAGTGACGGTGCGCACGTACAGGTCGCCTGCTTTGAAACGGTTCCCGGCGCTCATGATCCGCTCGAATGCTTCCTGGCAGCCCCAGGCCGCCTCGACCAATTCGTCGACAGCGGCAGCGAGCCATTCCGGGCCGGCGGGCAGCAGGGCGAGCTCGGAGAGCATGAACCCGTCGTGGGGGTCTAGCCGGGCAGCGCCGCGGAGCAGGTCGCGGCCCGGGTCGCCTGAGCTGTCGGCCAGCGGTTCATCATCCAGAGCTCGCAGGCAGATCAACGCGGTCAGCAGCGCGGTCAGGTCACGTGGCGGCATTCCGGTGCCCAGGCCCGCTAGCGTGTACAAGCCAAGGTCCGCTTCGACCCGGCCCTCCATGTCCCGGCCGGTGGCAAGCAGCCAGTCCGCGACTTGCCGGGAGTCGAACAGCGGGCTCGCCGCGTCTCCGCCTGCCTGCGCGGGAAAGCCCGGGTAGCGGCGCCGCCACGTAGTCACGACCGGCCGCTTGACCCGGGCCAGCTCGGCGATTTCGGCCATGGACATCAGCAGCGGTCCGCCAGCACGGCCAGGTGCCGCAGTCGGCGACTCAACAGCCATGCTCACCATCTCCCGTGCCTGGGACTAGAGATGACGCCGTGATCCTGCGCCTCCGGGCACTGTAGTCCTGTCCGGGATCTGTAGGGGTATCGCTATTGATAACCCACCTTATCAATAACTAACTATGAATGGATCTTAGCTCATGGCTACGGTCTGGGGCCAGCAATACCAGCCTGTCCACGGCCCCAGCGGGTGCCTCGGCCATCCGGCCGCCCGCACCGTCCGCTGCACACCGCGCAGAAAGGAACCTCCGGCAATGACGACGTATCCGATGCCGCAGCCAAAGAAAAGACACCGGCTGCGGAACTGGCTGATCGGGATCGGCGCGGCGATCGTTGCGCTCAGCGGCGGCATCGTCGGCTGTGCGGCGATCGTCGGCACCGCGCTTAACCAGGCCGCCAATCCGAACTCGGTCCCTAGCCGCAACAGCGCACAGGCCGGCACCTCCGGCACCGCTCCAGCCAGTCCAGCCGATACACCGGCGCCGTCCGGCCCGGTTGTACTGCAGCTGGGCGATTCGGCTTCGATCAGCCAGGACGGGACCGATGCCGCGACCATCGTGCTGGACAAGCGGGTCATCGCGTCGGGACCGGTCGATCAGTACTCCGACGGCCCTCAGAATGGCTACTTCGTCGCCATCCACATCACGGCAACCGGGGTGCCCGGTCTGACTAGCGGGTTCGACATCAACCCGCTGGACTTCTACGCACTCAGCGGCAGCACCCACTACGACGAGGGCGATGGCAACGCCTTCGAGGGGCCGCACAACGGCAGCGAGCTGGCCGCCACCACTTTGAATGCGGGAGAAATCGCCAGCGGATGGCTGCTGTTCGACCTGCCCTCCCCGCACGGCAAGATCGTCTACGCCCCGAACTTCAACGGCCAGCCGCTCGCGTACTGGAAGTTCTGAGCCTTGCGGTGCCCTCGCTGGCGCCCGGGGCCGCCAGCGAGGGCATACCCCAGATCCGCTCTCAGGATTGACCGGTACCTGCGCAGCCCCGGAACGGGACGGGGGCGCAGTCACCCGTGGCTGAGCACCTCTCCAAATCACCCGCCCAGCACCGTGCTGGCTGCCCGGCCTGAAGTTATTGGCGGATGACGGAACAGGCAGGACAACCCCGAGATTAACCTCGTAGGCACTGACCTCGAGCCTGTCGCCAGGAACATTTACACTTCCTCGGCTCGATCAAATGGCTCGACAACCGGCCCTTCGACCAGCACTACGACAGCTTGCCCGTAGTGTCCCCGCAGTTCCTGGCGCAGGCCGCCAGACGCGGCTTGTCGCGGTGTCCAGCGGCCGCCTCACCGGGGAACTGCCGCTGGCAGCGAACTGGGGACCTGACGATCTGATTCACGCCTGGCAACGCGCAAGGCCCACTCAATGCGGACACGCCGTCAATCCGGCAAAACGGCTGATCGATGCGCGGCAGGGAATTGCAACCGATGTCCTCGCCGCCGACCGGGTACCGGCATAGAATCCGGTGAAACTTCTGGTTTCGATTGGGCAGGCTGGTAATCGCCAATGAGCACAGAGAATGAGCACTTCGTTCTAGTCATCGGAGGCGGCCCGGCCGGCTCAGTAGCCGCCGCGGCGCTTGCCCGCTCGGGATTGCGCGTTCGCCTCATCGAGGCCGCCCGCTTCCCGCGTTACCACATCGGCGAATCACTGACGCCGTCCTGCCGCGCGGTACTGGATGCGATCGGCCTCTCGGAAAAATTGGACAGCCACGGATTCGTGCTCAAGTACGGCGGCGCCTTCAGGTGGGATTCCGACGCGTGGTTTTTCGACTGGGGCGCCATGCTGGGCATTAATGCCTGGCAGGTGGACCGGGCCGAGTTCGACGAGGTTCTGCTTGACCATGCCGTAGCGAGCGGCGTTGACGTGAAGACCGGTGTCACGGCCAGGGCGGTGACCTTCGAGAACGGGCGCCCGGCCAGCGTTACCTGCGTCCCGGACGACGGCGAGCCCTTCACCATCGAAGGTTTCACGCACCTGATCGACGCCTCCGGCCGGGCCGGCCTGCTCAGCGCTCGCCACTTCCGCACCCGGCACGTCGAGCCGACCCTGCGTAACATCGCGATCTGGGGCTACTGGGGCAGCACCGCGGTCCTGCCGGACACGCCAGCCGGCGGCATCAACATCATCTCCTCCCCCACCGGCTGGTACTGGATCATCCCGCTGGCCGGCGGCCGCACCAGCATCGGCTTCGTCACGCGAAAAGATCATTTCGCAACGAGGCGTCCGGCGTTCGGGTCCGTCGACGAGATGTACCTGGCGCTGGTCAAGGAGTCCGCGACAGTACGCGGACTCGTCGGTGACGCCGAGTACCTGGGCCCGGTCCGGGTCGAGACCGATTACTCCTACGCCGCCGAGCGATTCTGCGGCCCCGGCTACCTGATCGTGGGTGACGCCGCCTGTTTCCTCGACCCGCTGCTTTCCACTGGTGTGCAGCTGGCAATGTACAGCGCGCTGACCGCCGCGGCCTGCGTCGCATCGGTGCATCGCGGAGAGGTCACCGAAGAGGCCGCGCACGGCTTCTTCGAGTACGCCTTCCGCCGCGCCTACGCCCGGCTGTTCGCGCTGGTGAACGTGATGTATGAGCGGTACCTGGGCAAGGACGGTTTCTTCGGCGTCTCCGACCGGCTGGTCGGGGCGACGCCCGGCGAGCACGACGGCGCGGCCGGCGCGGCATCCTCGTCGTCGTTCGTAGAGATCATCGCCGGGCTCTCCGACCTGCGCGAAGCAGGCGACGCCGAGACCCGGGTGCTGACCGAGCAGCTGATCACCGAGGCGCTTGACGTGCAGGAGCGGGTCATCGGCGCGTCCGGCGGCCCGGGCCAGCCCGACTTTACTTCGGTGCTGGAAGATCCGCTGCGCGATGCCGAGTCCGCCGACTACCGCCTGGTCACCTCGCCCCGCCTGGGCCTGGAGCCCGCAGCTGACCGCGACTGATGCGTCCGGCCTGCCTGCGAAGGGTGGCTGCACGAGCGGGCCGCTTATCGGCTAAGGTTCAGCCGATCGCGGCGGCGGAACTTGCTGGCTGGGGTGGCGGCGTCGCGGTTCGGCGTCGGCGGCTACCGCTAGGCGGGGTTGGCTGGCAGTGGCCTGGTCCCAGGCTCGGCGGCCGGCCATTGTTCCGGCGGACGCATTTTCGCGCTCGTCGCAGGCGGCGCGACGCCCCCCAGTGATCCGGGCGCGGCGCCAGTTTGGGTCAGGGAGTCCAGGCGGAGCGGTCAGGGGCGAAGTAGACGATGCGGGGATCGAACTGCTGCAGGGTATCGATCCAGTCCGGAATGTCGGGCAATGACCGACTGTGACCGTCTGCCGCGGGCTTGCCAGGCGAGCTGATCGGCGGCGTATTGGGTCGCTGTGTCGTGACTTTGGCCCGCTACGATCACTGACCCGTCGGCCCGGCGGATGATCAGCGACTGGTGGCCGCGGGTGTGACCTGGCGTGGGCATCAAGATGACTCCGGGAAGCACTTCAGCCTGGCCGGTCACCATCTCGAAGCGGCTGCCCGCGATGAGTTCGGGAAGCGTGTAGCCGCAAGTCCGGCGGGCATCCTCAAGCTCTGCCGCCTGCACCAGGACAGGGATCTGGCCTAGCAGCGGATTGCCGCCGCAGTGGTCGAAGTGCAGGTGGCAGTTCGCCGCGACGCTGAGATCAGAAATCCCGGACCCGATCCTGGCAAGCGCTTCCCGCAGCCCTGTCCGGCGCGGCCGGTAGCGGGCATCGACCTCGGGACGGGAGCCCATGCCCGTGTCAAACAGGAG
>DASTJM010000086.1:0-14016 GCA_035716545.1 Streptosporangiaceae bacterium | reverse complement strand
GGCTGCCCGGCGGCAACGTCGCTCCTGCGCTGCTGCTGGCACGCCACCGGCCACAGCAACGTCGCCGCGTTCTTGCTGCCAGGGCGGCAACGTCGCGCCTGCGCTGCTGTTAGCCAGGCGCCGCGAACAGCAGCAAAGGCGCGGCGCTGCCGCGGGCCGGCCGGCCGGGCCGTTGCCGCGGGCCGCTGAGGCGACCTGCCCGGCGCCGGAGCTGAGCGGGTGACGGGACCGGGTCAGCGGCGGGCGGCACGGGCGGGCCGCAATGCGCTCAGCCAGGCAGCAAGCATCCCCTCCGCGCCGCCGGACCGCGCCCTCGCAAGATTCACGGCAAGTCAGCCCGGCGGCGAGCCGCTCCGGAAAATGCCTGAAACTGTAACCGCGACCTAGCTAACTACACTTGGTGAATAGCTACGTCCCTGGAACCAGCGCAGCGGACACGCCACCGGCCTGCCAGATGCTGAGTTCCTGCGGCGAGTGCGCGAGTTCGCTGGCTATGATCACCCGGCCCTCGCCAATCCCGAGATGCGGGAATTACTGCTGCCGACATTGCGAGCCGACGTGCAGATGCATGAAAGCTATGTACCGGCCGGCGAAGCCACGATCACCGTTCCGATCACGGCGGTCAAGGGAGCGGACGATCCCCTGGTAAGCACGGCCGACGCCGGGCAATGGGCCAAGGCGACCAGCGCGAACTTCCATCTGGTGGAGTTGCCAGGTGACCACATGTACCTCACCGGGCCGCCGGAATCGCTCATCAGGCTGCTGGAGGACGAAATCACCCGTCCGGACGACGTCCGATGCGGCTGAGCGGCAAGACGGCCGTCGTCACCGGTGCCGCCCGCGGTCTCGGCCGGGCCTGCGCCGTCGCCTTCGCGCGCAACGGGGCCGATGTTCTCCTGCTGGACATCGCGCGGGATCTTCCCGGAGTTCCCTATCCGCTTGGGTCGGCGAGTCAGCTGGCGCACACCGCGTCCCTGTGCCGCGATCACGGGGCCGCGGTCCAGACGGCCGAGGCGGACGTGCGTGACCTCGCCGCGGTACGCGATGCGGTCGGGACGGCCTACGCGAGATTCGGCCGGATCGACATCTTGCTCAACAACGCCGGCATCACCGCCCCGGCGGGCCGGCTCACGCACGAGATCACCGAGGACGAGTGGACGCTGATGCTCGACGTAGACCTGTCCGGCGCCTGGCGGATGATCAAGGAGGTCGGCACTTTCATGGCCGAAAGCAAGGCGGGCAGCGTCATCAACGTCTCATCGACCGCCGGCGTCGTCGGCTACCGGCACTTCGCTGGCTATGTAGCGGCCAAGCACGGCCTGGTGGGCCTGACCAAGGCCGCCGCGCTTGACTTCGCGCCGCTGATGATCAGGGTGAACGCGTTGTGTCCTGGATCGGTCGCGGACGACCCGCGGACCGAGGGCCGGATGCTCACCGAGATCACGCGCGCGCTTGACCTGCCGTCCGCCGGCCACGAAGCCGTCTTCACCGAAGACTTGCCGATGCCTTCCATGGTGGAGGCAGGCGACGTGGCCGATGCCGCCGTCTGGCTCGCCTCCGATGAGTCCTGCCGGGTGACCGGCTCTGTCATCACCGTCGACGGCGGATTCACAGCTCGCTGACTTGCCGTCCTGGTCGAGGGGGAGGAGCCGCGTTGATGCCAAGCAACCAGGGCCTGCGGTGTCACGCGCTGCGGGTACGGCTCCAGTGCCCCGCCGATCAGCGGGCCATCGCCCGCCTGCTCGGCTCCGACGCCCGGCTCTGGGCGGCTGACCTGCCGTTCGCGCACGACCATGATCTGGCGGAGCGGCGCCGGGAAGCCGAGCTGAGCAGGCCGGTTCCTGAATCGGCGGGAGAAAGCAGTCCCGTGGTCCGTGCCGTACTGCTTCGCTATGCCGATGCGGTGGCTGACCTGATATTGTCCGCGCGCCGGGCTGACCTCGACTACCGAATGCTCAGCGCGCTGACCGCGCGGGTGACGGGCCGGGAGAAGGCCGGCTTCCCTGGCCGGCCGATCACTGGGCCTGTCGCGTGGCAGGAGCAGCCTTCGATCCCGCGCCCGGACTGCGACTGGGGGCTGGGAGACGGCGGGGACTACGGCCGGATCGCCTGGTGCGAGTCGCCCGCCGCGAGTCTGGATGATCGCCTGGACGGCGGCGAGCCGGCCGGCTGGGTAGCCGCGCTGGCGCTGACCCTGTCGCGCTACGACGACAGCTCCGAACCGGTGCTGGCCGTGGTCGGCCACTGTGGCGGGGTAAAGCTGGTCCGCGCCCAGGTCCGCCAGACCGCTACGCTCGGCGACCTGATCGCGAGCGCCCGAGCGATCCTCAGCGGGGCGCCCGATGCCGCAGTCACCGAAGCGGCTCCGCCGTGGTCTGGTGCCGGCCTGCTGTTCACCTTCGCGTCGGCCGATTATGAGTACCGGCCTTTCCTTGAGCCGCCTTTCCCCCTGACTCTTGTCGTCACTCTCATCGGCGACGGCACGGCGCGGTTCCTATGCCGTTACCGGCCCAGCGTCGTCGCGCGCGAACTGGCCGGGCAGTTCACCTCGCACCTGCTCTTGGCCCGCCGGCAGGTGCTTGAGCTGCCGCGGCAGCGGGTGAGCGCCACCGAACTGTTCGGACCGGCGGGAAAAAGCTATGTGGTCGCTCCTGGCCAGCCGGCCGGACCGCCGGGTCCAGAAACCGGGACCATTCACCAGCGTTTCTCGGTCGTAGCCGGCAAGCGCCCGGAGCAAGTCGCGCTGTCGAGCGCCACCGGGCCGGTCAGCTACGGCGAGCTTGATCGCAGCTCCGGCTGTCTGGCTCGTGGCCTGGTCGCGCTAGGGATCGGCCGGGGTGATCGGGTCGGCGTCTGCCTGGAGCGCACTCCCGAACTTATTCAGGCCGTCCTCGCGGTGCTGAAGGCCGGCGCCGCCTATGTCCCGCTGGATCCGGCCTACCCAGTCAGCCGGCTGGAGCTCATGATCGGCGACGCCGCCGCGGCCGTCGTGATCACCGCACGTGAGGACCTTCCCGGTTCCCGCACTGTGACCGCGGGCGAACTGAAGTCGCTCGGCGGGACCGGCTCGGCCCTGCCGCCGGATACCGCAGGCTCGGCGGATCCGGCCTACATCATCTTTACATCGGGGTCGACCGGCCGTCCCAAAGGCGTGGTCGTGCCGCACGGGAACGTCACCAGTTTGATCGATGCCACTGCCGGTGACTTCGCGCTCGGCGCCGGCGACACCTGGACGCTCTTTCATTCCTTCGCCTTCGACTTCTCTGTCTGGGAGATCTGGGGCTGCCTGCTGACCGGCGGCCGGCTGGTGATCGTGCCGTACTGGGAGTCCCGCTCACCGGACAGCTTCGGTGACCTCCTCAGCACCGAGCGGGTCACCGTTCTGAGCCAGACGCCGTCGGCGTTCGCGCAGCTGATCGAGGCCGATCGCGGCCGGCCGGGGAAGCTCGATGTGCGCCTGGTCGTGCTAGGCGGCGAAGCGCTCTCGGCGCGCGTGCTGCTGCCGTGGCTGGACCGGTACCCGGAGTCGCGCTGCGCGGTGGTGAACATGTTCGGGATCACCGAGACGACCGTGCACGTCACGGCGGAGACGACGACACGCCGGCACGCACTGAGCAGGTCGCGTTCTGTAGGCCGCCCGCTGCGAGGCTGGCAGGTGTACATCCTGGACTCGATGGGCCGGCTGGCGCCGCCGGGGGTTCGCGGCGAGATCTATGTCGCCGGCGCCGGCGTCGCGCAGTGCTACCTCAATCGCCCGGACCTGACCAGCGAGCGGTTCGTGGCCGACCCGTTCTCCTCCAGCGCGTCGGACGGCCGGCGAATGTACAGAAGCGGGGACCGCGGCCGCATGCGCCCCGATGGAGTGCTTGAGTATCACGGCCGGGCCGACAATCAGATCAAGTTGCGCGGCTTCCGTATCGAGCCCGCCGAGATCCGCGCCGCGCTGCTTGAGTGCCCGATGGTCACCGATGCCGCCGTCGCGCGGCACCATGACGACCTCATCGGCGACGCGGCGGATCGCCTCGATGCCTATGTCGTGCTGTGCGGCGGAACCACCGAAGAGGTGCGCGAGCACGCGGCCCGGCTCCTGCCGGCCCACATGGTGCCTGCCACGGTGACCGCGCTGCCCGCACTGCCGCTGACGGCCAACGGCAAGCTCGACACGGCCCGGCTGCCCGCACCCCGGCTCGGCACCTCCGCAGGGGCCGCGGCGCCGGCTGAGTCGAAGGCTGACCAGGTCGCCTGGCGTCTGGCGACGCTCTGGACTGATGTGCTCGGCACACCGGTCGACCTAGACGACAATTTTTTCGACCTGGGCGGCAATTCCCTGCTAGCGGTCCAGGTCACCGGAACCATGCGCGAGCGGGGATGGCCCTCGCTTCCGCTCCGTGAGCTGTACCGGCACCCGACCGTTCGCATGCTGGCCGAACTGCTCAGCGGGGCCGGCCCGGCAGCGGGCTCACCGGAGAACGGCGAGCACCTGGCTGGCCATAGCGCGCTCGCCGAGAGCGTTGGGATGGTAAGGGACGCCCTGTGAACTGGATATCAAACCCGAGATCCAGGCGACCCCGGGAGGTTGGCACGCATCGTGGCCCACGCTGTCAGAGTAAGTATTGACATATCCGTCCCCGTGCCTGGCCGCCTGAGCCGCGAGCATCGCGTTGAGGCTGATCTCCACTCCGCGCAGGAAGGCAACGTCACCGCTCGCGACCGGCATGCTCGGCCAGCAGCCCCGTCCCCTCGTCGGCAGGATGTCCGGATAGCCGACCACCAGAATCCGGGCATGCGGTGCCCGCGTCCGGATCTCACGCAGAACGGCCGCGACCTTCGGCGCGGCGGCCGAGATCGCCTTGCTCAGCCGGTTGGTTCCGCCAAAGGTATAGAAGGTTTCGCACGGCGCTCCTTTCCGGTCCGCGACGCTGAGTAAACCGCAGGCCACCGCGATGTGAGTAAAGCCGATGTCGTTGCCACCTATCTGAACCGTCACCAGGGTGTCAGCCTTGGACAGCGCGCCTAGCTGAGGCGCATTGGTGCCAAGCAGCGTCCGCTGCGGCTTGGTCATGTCACGGGTCGACGCCCCGTAACAGCTCACGTTGACGAAGTGCGCCGGATCCAGCGAGGTCGCGACGATGGCCGGGTAACTCTCGGCAGAGCGCATGCAGCCGCCATTCCTGCCGGGCGGGGTCAGCGGCGGCGCCGTGTATGAGTCGCCGAGCGCGACGTACGTTCCGCTGGCTGGCTTCAACCCCGAGCGGGCCGCCGGTGCCACAGCGCAAGCCGTGGCCGCAGCCAGCGCCAGCCCTGCCGATGCCAGCACCGGCCACGCCGGAACGGTCAGCGCTCTCCGCCGGCCGACGACCCGCAGCTCGATCATGTTCTGACTCTCCGTTTCCGTCCTTGCTGGCTTCGTTCCAGGCTATGAAGACGGCGAGAACGCCACAAGCGAGCTAACTCTCCGTTCACATGGGGATCCTGACCTACCTTCGACCTGGCGGCCGGCCCGGCGCGCGACCGCCCGAAGGTCGCCGATGAATGCGCCGTGAACCTTTTATCGGCTCCCGAAAGTGAATTTACTGGTTGCCGGGAAGGTCAATGCGCAGGTCAGGGCGAGCTAGCCTGGCTCGTAACCTAAATCACTCCGAACCTGACATGCCTGCCATGGACGCCATGTCCCGATCGAGGAAAGCCAATGCCCATGTTCCGGCACGGCCGACGTAGTCGGCCCGGCCAGCACCGCCGGCTCGCCCGCGCAGGCGCGGTTGGCACGCTGGCAGCGGTTGCCGCCGCCTTCGCTGCCGCAGGCGTCCCCGCGTCCGCGCAAGTTCAAAGCTCGGCCCATGTCCAGGCCGCCGCGTCGCGCGCCGACGGACCTGCCGGTGGGCCTGCCAGCGGGCCCACCGGCAGGCAGAAAGTGGGCGGTCCGCTCATGGCCAGCCAGGGCATCGTCGTGCACTACCCGGCCCGCGGCGCCAAGCCGCTGCCGAACGTGCCCGCATCGGCCTACGTGCTCGCCAACGCGCGCACTGGCGCCGTGATCGCGGCCAAGGACGCGCACGGGCTCTACCCGCCCGCCAGCACGCTCAAGGTGCTCACCGCGATCACGATGCTGCCCAAGCTCAGGCCCAATGCCATGGTCAAGGCCAGCAGGCTGGCGGTATCCGTCCAGCCGAACGTCGTCGGCCTGGTCAGGGGCCGCGAGTACCGCGTGGCTGACCTGTTCCGCGCGTTGCTGCTGATCTCGGCCAACGACGCCGCCGTCGCGCTGACACAGGCGAGCGGGTCGTTCGCCAAGGGCATGGCATTGATCAACGCCGAGGCCCACCACCTGCAGGCCTACGACGTGGTCGCCAAGGTGCCCAACGGGCTGCCAAGGGCCGGTCAGGTCGTCTCCGCCTACGATCTCGCGCTGATCGGCAGGCAGGCGCTTGAGATGCCGTCGTTCATGAAATACGACTCCACGCTCGCCGCCAAGTTCCCGCTCAGCAATCACAAGAAGACCACGCTCGTCAACCAGAACTACCTGCTCACCAGGTACAAGGGCGGGATCGGCGGCAAGATCGGATGGACGAGCAAGGCACATGCGACGTACATCGGCATGGCACGCAGGCACGGGGTCACGCTGATCGTGACCATCATGCACTGCACCTCGCTCATGGAGATCGTGTCCGCCGAGAAGCTGCTCAACTGGGGTTTCGCGAACATGGGCCGCGTCAAGCCGGTCGGCACGCTGGTGCCGCCGCTGCGGTTGGCGAGCCACCGCGGTACTTCCAGGCTCGGCGGCTCGCACCCGCTGGGCGCTCCTGCCTCGCTGGCAGGCGCTGGCGCGGCGCGCTCGGGCGCCTCGGGCGGCACGGCGATCGCCGCGGGAGTCGCCGCGCTGATCTGCATAGCGATGGTGGGTTTCGTCCTGATCCGCCGCCGACTGTCCGCAGGCAAGCGCTAGCCTCACCCCAGGCCCGTCGATGCGACTTAGGCGTGGCTTTGTTGGCGTGGGTTCAAGCGGCGAGGGCTGGGACTGGCCGTGGTGCAACCAGGTTTCGCCGATTCCGCCTAGGCCGACGGGAGGAAGCCGATGCGATCCCTGACCGTTGCCATGGTCTGGCTCGCGACTTCGCGGGCACGGGCGGCGCCGTCTGCAAGCAGACGGTCGAGTTCAGGCTCGTCGGCGAGCATCTTCTCGGTGCGCTCCCTGATCGGCGCGAGCGCATCGACAACAATCTCGGCCAGATCCTTCTTGAAGGTGCCGTAGCCCGAGCCCGCGTACCGCTGCTCAATCTCGTCGAAGCCAAGGCCCGTGAGCGCGGAGTAGACGCGCAGCAGGTTCGTGACTCCTGGCTTCTCGGTCTCGTCGGCCCTGACCTCTGCGCCCAGGTCGGTGACGGCCCTGGCGATCTTCTTGCGGATGGAGGCCGGATCTTCGAGCACGTCGACGATGCCCTGCGGGGCCGATGAGGACTTGCTCATCTTCACCGACGGGTCCTGCAGGTCGGTGATCTTCGCAACATCCCTGACAATGTAGGGGCCAGGTACGACGAAGGTTTTTCCGAGCCTGTGGTTGAACCGCTGTGCCAGGTCCCGTGTCAGCTCTAGGTGCTGGCGCTGGTCTTCACCCACCGGCACCTGGTCAGACTGATACAGCAAGATGTCCGCGGCCTGCAGGATCGGGTAGGTGAACAGGCCGACGCTCGCCTGGTCAGAGCTCGACTTGAGCGACTTGTCCTTGAACTGGACCATCCGGCTGGCCTCGCCGAACCCGGTCATGCACGACAAGATCCAGGCAAGCTCGGCGTGCTCGGGAATGTGGCTCTGCACGAAGACCGTGCACCGCTTGGGGTCAAGGCCCGCGCCGAAAAGCTGCGCCGCCGCTATCCGCGACCTGCGGCGCAGCAGCGCTGGGTCCTGCGGCAGGGTAATCGCGTGCAGGTCGACGACGCAGTAGAAGGCGTCGTAACTGTCTTGCAGGCTCACCCACTGGCGGATCGCGCCGAGGTAATTGCCGAGATGGAAAGAGTCGGCTGTCGGCTGAATGCCGGACAGTACACGGGGTCTGGCCATGGCCCGAAGTCTAGCCGCTATGGCAGGCGGCCTCCGTTAGCCAGGACTGGCACGATCTCGGGCGCGCCGAGCCTGATCGCGTCGGCGTCGGTGTCGCTGTCCGCCTCCTGCGACTTCCGCTCGGCCTGTACCTCGGCCCGGTAGCTTTCCAGTTCGCGCGCGACCTGCTTGGACCGCCACCTCATCGGGCCTGCCATCAGCTCAGCGACCTCGTCGGCGGCGGACAGGCCGCGATCCCAGGTCTCGATCGAGATATGGGTGCGCCGGGCAAGCACATCGTTCAGGTGCCTGGCACCTTCGTGGGTCACGGCGTAGACGACTTCGACCCGCAGGTAGTCGTCGGCGCCGGCGAGCGGCCTGGCCAGGCCAGGATCGGCCTCGATAAGCGCAAGCAGCTCGCCGATCAGCGTGCCGTAGCGGCGCAGCAGGTGCTCGATCCGCGCCACGTGCAGGCCGGAGGACCGGGCCAAGGCTCCCCTGGAGTTCCACATGGCCTGGAATCCGTCGGCGCCGGCCAGCGGCACCTGGTCGGTGCACGATGGCGCTACCTTGCCGTCGAGCCCGTGCGCGACCGCATCAACCGCGTCCTTCGCCATCACCCGGTACGTCGTGTACTTGCCGCCGGCCACCATGACGAGGCCGGGCACGGGATGGGCCACCACGTGCTCGCGGGACAGCTTGGACGTGGACTCGGACTCGCCAGCCAGCAGCGGCCGCAGGCCCGCGTAGACGCCCTCGACGTCGTCGTGCGTGAGCGGGACGGCAAGCACCCGGTTGATCTGGCCGAGCACGTAGTCGATGTCGGTCTTGCTGGCCGCCGGGTGCGCCTTGGACAGCGACCAGTCGGTATCGGTCGTGCCGATGATCCAGTGCCTGCCCCACGGGATGACGAACAGGACGCTGAACGGCGTGCGCAAGATGATCCCGGTCCGGGACTGTATCCGGTCTCGAGGCACGACCAGGTGAACGCCCTTGGACGCGCGCACGTTGATCGAGCCGCGCCCGCCGACCATCGCCTGGATCTCGTCGGTCCAGACCCCGGTCGCGTTGACGACCTGCTGCGCCCTGATCTGGAGTTCGGCGCCGGATTCGAGGTCCACGGCGCGGACCCCCGTCACTCGCTCGCCCTCACGCAGGAACCCGGTCACCTGAGTGCGCGAAGCTATCTGAGCCCCGTAGGCCGAGGCGGTGCGCACCAGGTCGACCACGTACCTCGCGTCATCGACCTGGGCATCCCAGTAGAGCAGCGCGCCGGTGAGCGCCGACTTCCGCAGCGCGGGCGCGAGCCGCAGCGCGCTGCTCCTGGTCAGCTGCCGGTGTACCGGCAGGCCCCTGACCTGGCCCCGGCTGACGCCAAGCAGGTCGTAGAGGCCGACGCCGGTGCCCACATAGGCCCGTTCCCAGCCGAAATGACTGAAGGGGAACAGGAACGAGACCGGCTTGATCAGGTGCGGCGCGATCCGCTGCAACAGCAGCGACCGCTCGGTGAGCGCCTCGCGTACCAGGCTGAAGTCGAGTTGCTCAAGGTAACGCAGGCCGCCGTGGATGAGCTTGCTCGACCTGGACGAGGTACCGGAACCGAAATCCCTTGCCTCGGCCAGGCCCACGGACAGACCCCTGGTCGCGGCGTCGAGCGCGACGCCCGCGCCGACCACCCCGCCGCCGACAACGAGAACCTGAAACTCGTCGGCTGCGAGCGCGGTGAGCGCGCAGCCGCGCTCATCAGGGCCGAGCCTGCTAGTTCCGCCCGCTATCACAAATCAAAAGCTACCCGTCGTCCCGTGGCTCTGCCCACGTCCGGACAGGTCAAGATTCAGCACAATTACCGCTTCGGTCCTGTCCAGGTCGGCGCGGATGCGGGCGTCACCGCGACTTCAACCCGCTGGAACTCCTTGAGTTCGGAGTAGCCGGATGTCGCCATCGTACGGCGGAGCGCGCCGATGAGATTCATCGATCCGTCGGCGACGGTCGACGGCCCGTGCAAGATCTGCTCAAGCGTGCCGATGGTGCCGACCCGCAGCCTTGACCCGCGCGGCAGTTCGGCATGGTGCGCCTCGCTGCCCCAGTGGTAGCCACGGCCGGGGGCCTCGGCGGCCTTCGCGATCGGCGAGCCCACCATGACGGCATCGGACCCGAGGGCGAGGGCCTTGGCGATATCACCGCTGTGAGTCATGCCGCCGTCGGCGATGACGTGGACGTACCGACCGCCCGACTCGTCGAGGTACTCCCTGCGGGCCGCGGCGACGTCGGCGATGGCGGTGGCCATCGGCACCTTCACGCCCAGCACGGCCGCGGTGGTGTGGCCAGAGCCGCCGCCGAAGCCGACCAGCACCCCGGCGGCTCCGGTTCGCATCAGGTGCAAGGCAGCGGTGTAGGTGGCGCAGCCACCGACGATGACGGGCACATCGAGTTCGTAAATGAGCCGCTTGAGATTCAGCGGCTCGGCCTCGCTCGAGACGTGCTCGGCCGACACCGTGGTGCCCCTGACGACGACGAAGTCCGCGCCGGCGTCGATCACGGCCTTGTGGTAGCGGAGCGTTCGCTGCGGCGAAAGCCGCGCGGCGATCGTCACCCCGGCGGCCCGGATCTCGGCGATCCGCCGGCCAACCAGCTCGTCCTTGATCGGCTCCGCGTAGATCTGCTGAAGCCGCGCTGTGGCGTCGTCGTCGTCGAGCGTCGCTACCTCGGCGAGCAGCGGCTCAGGGTCGTCGTACCTGGTCCAGACGCCCTCGACATCGAGCACCGCGAGCCCGCCCAGCTTGCCGATCTGGATCGCGGTCGCGGGCGACACCACGCTGTCCATTGGCGCCGTCACGAGCGGCAGCTCGAACCGGTACGCATCGATCTGCCAGGAGATCGAGACGTCTTCAGGTCGCCTGGTCCGCCGGGACGGCACGATGCCGATCTCGTCAAGCGCGTACGCGCGCCGCCCGCTCTTGCCGCGTCCGATCTCTACGGTAGTCATCGCGTGGCCCTTGGCTAGAACCGAGGCTGACTGTAGTTTGGCGCTTCCGTCACCATGTGGATGTGGTGCGGATGGCTCTCGGTCAGCCCAGCGCTGGTGATCTGGGTGAACTGGGCCTGCTGAAGCTCGGCGATGGTCCTGGCGCCGCAGTAGCCCATCGCCGCTCGCAGGCCTCCGCTGAGCTGGCTGGCCACCGCGGTGAGCGAGCCCCGGTAAGGCACACGGCCCTCGACGCCCTCGGGCACCAGCTTGTCCTCGCGCAGCACGTCGTCCTGGAAGTACCTGTCCCTGGAGTAGGACAGCCCGCCCCGGCCGCGCAGCGCGCCGACCGAGCCCATCCCCCGGTAAAGCTTGTACTGCTCGCCGCCGATCATCACCATCTCGCCCGGTGCTTCCTCACAGCCCGCCAGCAGCCCGCCGAGCATGACCGTGTCGGCTCCGGCTGCGATGGCCTTCGCGATGTCGCCCGAGTACTGCACGCCACCGTCGCCGATCACCGGCACCCCGGCGGGCAGCGCTGCCCGGGAAGCCGCGTAGATGGCCGTGACCTGAGGCACGCCGACGCCTGCGACGACGCGGGTGGTGCAGATCGAGCCCGGGCCGACGCCGACCTTGACCGCGTCGGCGCCGGCGTCGATCAGCGCTTGCGCACCAGAGCGAGTCGCCACGTTGCCGCCGATGACCTCGGCTTTCACGTTGGCTTTCAGCTGCGCGACCATGTCGAGCACCGACTGGGAATGACCGTGGGCCGTGTCGACGACCAGGACGTCCACGCCAGCGTCGACCAGCGCCTGGGCCCGGCGCTTGGCGTCGGCGCCGACTCCCACAGCGGCGCCCACCATGAGCCTGCCGTGGCCGTCCTTGGTGGCGGCGGGGAATTTTTCACTCTTGGTGAAGTCCTTGACCGTGATCAGGCCGCGCAGCAGCCCGTTGGCGTCGACGAGGGGCAGCTTCTCGACCTTGTTGGCCGACAGCAGCCGCAGCGCCTGCTCACGGGACACCCCGACCGGCGCGGTGATCAGGGGCATCGGCGTCATGACCTCGGCCGCCCGCCTGCTGTGATCGGTCTCGAACCTGATATCACGGTTGGTGATGATCCCCAGCAGCACGTCGCCCGCGGAGACGACAGGCACCCCTGAGATGCGGTACCGGCCGCAGAGCTCCTCGACCTCGGCGATCGTGGTCTCCGGACCGCAGGTAACCGGGTTGGTGATCATGCCGGCCTCGGACCGTTTGACGATGTCTACCTGCCTGGCCTGGTCCTCGACCGACATGTTGCGGTGCAGCACGCCCAGACCGCCTTGCCTGGCCATCGCCACGGCCATGGTCGACTCGGTCACTGTGTCCATGGCCGAGGAGAGCAGCGGCGTGCGCAGCATGATGCCGCCCAGGGTGAGCCGGGTGGTCGTGTCAGCTTCGCTGGGCAGCAATTGCGAATGCGCCGGCAGCAGCAGCACATCGTCAAAGGTCAGCGCTGGCGGGCCGAACTTGGCGTCCTCGATCATTTCTCCCCGCAGATGCTCGGCACGACGGCAAGGTTCCATCCTAATTAACCGCGCGGAAGCAAGCTCCCAGGCATGCTCGATGACGTAATCGGCTATCTGCGCTGCCCGCAGTGTGCTTCCGGGCACTCGGGGAACTCCGCGCTGCGCCGCGTCGGCGCGGCGCTGTGCTGCCGCGCCGGGCATTCGTTCGATATCGCCAGGTCGGGATATGTGAACCTGCTGCCGGGCGGGCTTTCCGCCGGCTCCGGCGATACCGCCCCGATGGTCGCGGCCAGGCAGGATTTCCTGAGCGGCGGGCACTACGAGGGGCTGGCGAGCGCGCTGGCTGACGTGGCTGCGCCGGGGTGCGCTCCCGGCGGGTGCGTGATCGAGCTAGGCGCGGGCACCGGATACTACCTGGCCGCCGTGCTCGACCGGCTGCCCGGCGTGGCCGGCCTGGCGCTGGACTTGTCGAAGAGCGCGCTGAAGGTGGCCGCCCGTTCACATCCGCGAGCCGGGGCGGTTGGCTGCGATGCCTGGCGCGGGCTGCCCGTCGCTGATGGTGCGGCCGGACTGGTGCTCAGCGTGTTCGCGCCGCGTGACGGGCCCGAGTTCCGCCGCGTGCTCCGCGACACCGGACGCCTCATCGTCGTCGCGCCGGCTGCCGATCACCTGGCTGAGCTGATCGAGCTGCTCGGCCTGCTCACCGTCGATCCGCGCAAGGAGGACCGGCTAGCGGCCAAGCTTGGCCCGTACTTTGAGGTGGCGGCGGCGAGCGAGTACCGGGCTCGGCTCGACCTTGGCCACACGGCTGTGAGTTCGCTCGCGGCCATGGGCCCAGGCTCCTGGCACGCCGACGCCGAAACGCTGGCCGAACGCGTCGCCCACCTGCCCAACCCGACCGAGGTCAACGTAGCGGTGACAATAACCTCCTACCGGCCCCGGCCAACGCCACCTGCGCCTCCTACCTGCCCTGGCCAGATCCGCCCGACACTTAGTTGATCATGGACCTGTCGCACCACCCACGTCTCCCGCCGAGCCACTCGGCCACCATTGGGGCTTAATGTCGCTTCTGCGGCACGGCAGCAACGAAGGCCCGGCCAACACCAATGAGGCGAATTGGCACCCAAATGTCCACATCGATGATCTTGTTGGTTTACTGGAGGTTCGGGGCGGGTGGTTGCTTGGAGCTGGTTTCTTGGCGGCGAGTTGTGTCCCGGGGACGGGGGCGCTTCCGCGCGAGTCAACCTTTCGCCCCTATTGGTACTTTGGGCAGATTACGTCTTTGGTGAAATGCCGGGCTAGGCGAACAGCATCCGGCTTCGTATAGCTTCGGCGAATCTGTTGATTTTGGCGCAAGCCAGGGCCATCCTAGTACTACAACAGTGAGCTGTGATGTTACGCGGCGTGGCTGCGTGATCTGAGGCGCGCGACGGGCCAGGCTCGGTGCATGCTGAGTGTCGTGGATGAGGCGCGGGTGCTGGCTGCGGACAGTCATGCCGCGTGGTCGGA
>DASTJM010000085.1:0-38078 GCA_035716545.1 Streptosporangiaceae bacterium | reverse complement strand
GCTGGCGCTGGGCGTTGCGGGCCTTGCGGTTGCGGTCGGTGTGCCTGGCGTGCCGGTCGGGTCCGAGGTCGTGGTAGCGGGCGGCGCGGTCGTTCAGCAGGTGCCAGACGATGACGAGGATGGACCGGCCCGCGGCGCAGCCGGCCTTCTTCCGCCCGCCTCCGCCAGGGCGGGAGGCCAGGCGGCGGAAGCGCTCCCCGGGGAATGTGTCGGTGTTCGCCGCGGCGTAGGCGGCCAGGACGGGGATCCGCTTGGCGTAGGTGTTGCCGTGTCCCTTCTTCCCGCGGTTCTGGCGGGGCCCGGACTGCCTCGCGGTCGGAGTGAGTCCGGCCCGGGACACCAGCGCCTCCGGGGTCGGGAAGCGGCTCATGTCCAGGCCTATCCCGGCGGTCAGCGCGGCTGCGGCCTCCTTGCCCAGGCCGGGGATCTCATCCGGCCGGTCCGCAGCCGGGAGCGCGGCGGCATCACCGGCCCGCCCGGCCTCCGGCCCGGTAACGCCGTCCGCGTCTGCGCCCCAGGACGCGGGGATCGCGGCCAGGTGCGCGGCGACCTGCTCTTCCAGGTCCCTGAGCTCGGCTTCCAGGAGGTCGATGGCGCGCGGCAGGGACGCGGCGGCAGACGCGTGCTGAGGGCCGAACCGCATGCCAGACAGCGCCTCGGCGAGCGCGGGGAGCTTGTCGTTCCTCATCTTCCCCTGGCCCGGTGCGGCCAGGATCCGCGGGTCGCGCTCCCCGGCGATCATCGCCTCGATGACCGCGCGGGCGGTCTGGTGCCCGGCCAGCTTGGACACGGCGGCCGGCAGCTTGCACAGGGCGTCCTCCGGCAGCTTCTCCAGCCGCTGCCAGTACCGCGTGCGGTCTGCGGTCAGGTCCCAGATGTGCCGGGTGCATACCCGCAGCGCCCGGATCTCCGGCGGCGGGACGAACGAGGACCGCGGCATCCCCGTCTCGGTCAGCCGCGCGATCCACCGGGCGTCCTCCTTGTCGGTTTTCGGTCGGCCTGGCAGGTTCCTGGCCTGGGAGGAGTTCACCAGCCGCACCGCCAGCCCGGCCTCCTCCAGCACCGCGAACCAGATGCGCCAGTAGTCCGAAGTAGCCTCCATCGACACCATCTGCACCCCAGCCGCCTTCAGCTCCGCCGCGAGCTTTCCGATCGCCGGGACCGTCGCCGGCACCGTCTGCGGGTGCGACGTCCGGTGCTTCTTCCCCTTCGCCGGAGGACGCCGCACGCACACGACCGCGGATTCCTTCGCCACGTCGATCCCCGCGACGATCTCATAGCGCAGCTGGTAGTCCTCGTCCTCCACCACCTGCGCGCTCATGCGCCTCTGCCTCTGCTTCCGCGCGGCCGCCACGTCCCCTTATCCTCGATCTCGGGTAATGACAGGCGGGCTGCCCGGGGACCAGGTCAGCAGGGCTCATGCAAGCCGAAGCCTGACCAGCGCGCTCACGGCAGCAGAAAGCGACCCCCGGGTCAGGTCCCAGCGGCCAGGCTGTAAAACGGGCTCCGATCCCGCAAACCTGCCGGCGTCACGGGCAGCCCGCCACCATCCAACCCCGCCCGCAGGCCCGCACGGACACTGGCTACGCCGCACCACAGCCGGGGTAACCCCAGCCAGCAGCCCACCCGCACGCGCCGAAGATTTCACGCGAACGCGACCATCCCGATGAGTACGGCTGTAAAACCGTCGGCACAGCCTACGCTGGTTCGAACCCAACACCTGCCACCCGGAGAAATCCCAGGTCAAAGCTTGTCCGGCTGCTTTGCCCCACCGGTTTCGGATGGTTCGGCATGCTTTGGCTCACGTTACGCACCGCTGCGCGTTTACGCAGGTCAGCGGGGTGAGCGATGCCTTGGGCGCGAAGGGCCTGGGCAGCGTACGGAGAATACGCGGAGAAGTTCCGGAACCCGTACGGACCGCTTCCCGGGGCGGCTGCGGTCTGCTGTGCTGGGCCGCAGGTCGGGCCGTTGACCGTGGCGCGAGACCTGGGCGGTGGGAGCGGTGTACGGGACCGCTGGCTGAGGCTGCGCCTCTTGGCGACCCTTGTGAAGTGTCTTCGGCCGTGTTGCCAGCCCAGATGCGAAAGCAGTCAGTACACGCTGACTCGCATCGAAGACATGCGGTCGTCGTAGCTTGGATGTCACCGACTGCGCGAGCAGACGTTCTCGGGTCGCGGCGAAGTCGCGTAGGGCTTGGGGGCGTATATCGACCTGACGGCCCGGCCAGAGCACCCCGGAGTCGCAACTTCACAGGCTTTGCAGGTGGAATAAGTTGCGATCAGAGCAACTTGGGTAGAGTATGGAAGCTGGCACGAAGGGAACAGCTGTTATGGCGGATGGGAAGACCGGGCCTGCTGCGCTGGGCATGAATGAGGCACCTCTGGAGACTGCGGAACCGGAGGAGTATGCGGCACAAGTTGGCGCGCGTGTCGCGGCGGCCCGGAAGCAAAGCCACATGAGCGGAGCCGAACTTGGCGCGATCATCGGGTTGCGCAAGGACCAGATCTCGAAGATCGAGTCTGGCCGTCGACGTCTGGACATCTCGGAACTGCCCCGGGTCGCCTCAGCTCTGGGCGTTACAGTACGTCATCTCCTTGGGCAAGCTGAGCGGCCCGCCCTGGCGGTAGCAGCCCGGCTTGCTGCCGGTGCTCCTTCTGAGGCCCTGCGTCCTGCGCGCCGCCGGGCACGCCAGTTGCTTGAGATAGAGGATCTGCTGACGCAGGTCACCGAGATGCCACCCGCCGGGAGCAGCCCTGGCGGTGGCCATGTCCTTGAGCAGGCAAGTACGAGGTTCGGGACGCCGCCACGATGGAAGTCGGCGGCCCGACTGCAGGGACGTGAACTAGCCGAACTGACCCGGCGCGAACTCGACCTGGGCAGCGGTGCGCTCGGTGATATCGCTGCTCTTATTGAACAGAATTTCGCAGTCGACGTCGCGCTGTCCCCGCTGGGAGTCGAAGCGGATGGGTTGTGCGTTCACTGCGGCGATTCTGCGCTGATCCTGGCCAGCAGCGACTTCCCTGACGGCCATCTGCGGTTTACGCTCGCCCACGAACTCGGCCACCACCTTCTGAATGACCCTGGTGACATCATCGAAGAGACGGCTCGCGACATGTTCGCCGACAACGCCAGGGAACTTCGGGCCAACGCCTTTGCAGGACACTTCCTCATGCCAGAACGCGGAATCCGGTCGGTGCTCAAGTGGCTTGACGAGCAGCCCGGTCAGGTTGGCGAGAGGTCAGCGGTGGCGCTCATGGAACACTTCGGCGTATCCATGGCAGCGCTCGTCTATCAGCTCAACGTCATCGGGATCCTGAGCTATGACGACGGGCAGAAGTTGCGTAACCGCGGCGTGATGTCCCTGATAGCTCAGCACCGGGACGTCGCCCCATCAGGTGCTGCGGCAACCGTAGGCCGCATCCGCCGGGCGCCTGAGCGGCTTACACGGCGGGCACTCGCGGCGGCACGTGATCAGCAGCTCGGCCTGTCCGCAATCTCATCCCTGCTGGAACGCGATGACGACGAGCAGCTCTGGAGCGAGATCATGGCAGATCGCTCGCAGGTCGTCGCCAGCACCAGCATCGTCCTGTGATCCACGAGCCGTCTGAAGCAGGCTGCGACGCCAGGCCGATGGCATGGTTCCCCGATACCAGTGCCTTGGTGACCTTGGCCGTGCACCCGCCGCTGCAGCGAGCAGTAGCGGCAGCGCTTTCGGTCCATAATCTGGTATTGGTCGAATCCGTAGTTTCGGAATTGAAGGGCCTCGCCGGAACTTCCGATCCCGCCGCCGCATGGGCAGGCACGGCACTAGGCCAATTGGACTGGCTCGGCGAGCCGGTTCGCGTTGACGATCCAGTCGGCACGCAGCTTGCGGTCGAACTGCAGGAGCTCATTGCAGGAGGCCGGCCGCTGACACATGACATGCAGCACTACGGCGAGGCCGCGATCATCTCCCTGGCGTCTCGAGCCCAGCGACTTCAGCCGGTCATGCTCAGCGATGACTATGATGCTCCCGTCGCAGCCAAGAATCGCAATGTGGAACCGTTCAGTGTGCACAAGCTGCTGCACCTGATGATCAACCAGAGCAAGATGACTGCCGCTCAAGCCGCAAGTTTCGCCGACGCCCTGCAGGCAGCAAACCGCGCGCAGGACTACACCGCAGCAGAACTGACCTCTGGTCGCCTAGGCCGCGTCGGCCAACCCTAGCGAGCTGACCCGGGCTATCTTGAGCCGGTGCCGACGCGCGCCGGGCAATGGCCAACGTCGCCTGCAGAAGTGCGGAAGGCGCTCGGGAGCGACTTCGTCAGGCCTTTTGTCGACCGGCTGGAAGAATGCCTCGGCATCGACGTAGTGCGTGTGCAGGAACTCTCGACCGCGTACTCGCTTACCATCGGCGGCTGGGCAGTTATCGCCATCCCGGCCACTGGGAATTGGTTCCGGGAGAACTGGGATCTCGGCCACGAGCTTGATCATCTCGTTGGTGGTCATCACGACGAGGGGATCAGCAAGGCAAAGGCCGACCGGCACGAGGCAGATGCCAACGCCTTTGCGGCTGAGCTCTTGCTGCCGGCGCATGACCTCCACGGTGTCAACTGGGACGCGGTCAGCGACGCCGAGCTCGCACGCCGGGTGTGGGAATGGGGCGTATCCACTGATGCGCTCTGCCACCGTCTGAAGGCACTTGATGGTCAGGTTCCGGCAGCTGTCGCCCAGTGGGCAGCCAAGCCGACGCAGCGTCTTCTTCGGCTTCATCTTGCCGCGGACAACGACTACCGCATCGACAAGATCACCGAGCGAATGGATCAGGCCGCCCAGCGGCGGTTCCCCCTGCACCTTCAGGAGGCGCACCTCAAGCGGATCGCAGCGGGAGCTATCAGCAGTGCCACGCTCGCGTGGATGCTCGGGATCGACCCGAGCATGCTGGAGGTGGACTCTCCAGAAGCTCCCGAGGTCGATGCAGACGACCTGGCAGTTGCACTTGGCCTGTGATCCCCCATGACTGACGTCCTGTTCCCCGACAACACTGTCCTGATCAGCTTCGCGCTGATCAACTGGATGGACCTACTGCGCAGGCTGGCGAATGGCAAAGGTCGGTGGTGTGCCTGCGTCGCGTCCGAGTGCTGAGGCTGATTGCCAGGCACGGGAAGCGGACCGGCAGCGTGAGGTGGCTGCTGTGCGTGCCATATGGAGCAAGGCCGCTGCGGAGGCGAAGCGGCAGGCTGACAAGCATAACGCTCACGTGGACGAACTCTCTGAAGGTTTCCGCAGGCACGACCGGTGCGCGGTGAGTGAATACGTGCAGCTGGTGCTGGACAGATCCCCGTATCCGGCTGGGTTTCCATCGGAAAGGCACGTCGGATACGTGCCCGAGTCCGCGTTGCTGGCGGTCGAGTGGTACTTGCCGACGTTCGACATAGTTCCCGAGCACAAGGAATTCCGGCATATCAAGACCCGCAAGGCGGTCGAACCGATCTCGCGGCCGGCCGCTGAGGCGCAGGCCCTCTGCAGGTCGACACTGTCGACCCGGCCACCGGCCGTAAGATTCAGGCGATATTCATCTCCATGTGCGCGACCCGGGAGAAGTTCGACGAGCTCGTGCTCACCGAGCCCCGCTTCGACCCGGTCGCCTCTATCAAGCGGCACTTCTTCGCGGCTATCTCCCCGCATCCGGAAGAACTCAAGCTAGTCGAGCCGGTGATGCCGTTCAGTCGTGCCGACCCGCGCGTGATCGAGGCCATCGACGTGATCTCCAGCCTGGACCAGCGGCCGAATCTGCTGGATCTGACCCCGGCGGAGTTCGAGTCGTTCATCCAGAACCTGTGGGTCGGGGCCGGGAAACGCAGTCGCCCGCATCCCGACTGGCCTGCGGCGCCAAGGTCAAAACCGGCGCCCATTTTCATACACAAAAATCTGTGTCAGCTGAGTGTCGGCGGCGGAGCCGGTCGGCGCTCCGGCTCTCAGCGCTCCTCCGAGGGTCCAGTCAGGGCGGTCGGCGGGAGCGCCGGTGATCTCGCTCAGCTGCTTTGTCCCTGTCGCGAGCACATATCCGTCCGCGCCAGGCTCGCAGAACTGGCGGACCAGGATCCAGCCATGACGGCGCCAGGCACCCCCGGTCGGGAGCCGACGACCTCGACGAGCCGTTCAGGCACGCCGCACAGGCCGCCATCCAGAGCGCGGTTCATCATTCGGTGTCATCGATTGCGCGGGGGGCCAGCACAGTGTCCGATCCGGCCTGGGCCACGCTCGCCGTCTCATCGGTCATTAGGGGTCCTTAGCACGTCTTGACTGAGCCACGCGACCCGGCGTCCGTGCCGCTCGCGGTAGTTTGTCAGACCTTGCCATCGGCCGTCATTGTCACGTCGCCATCTGATCAGGAAGCCTGGGCGCCATTCTCCGGATATGTGCACCTCGCAGGGCTTGGCATCCGGCGGGACATTCTCGGGTAAACAGTGGTAGCACTCGCCTAAGCCAGCGGACATCGCAACCGAGAGGGGAACGCATGTCGGTTCATGCGTGGTCGCGCCTAAATATCCAGCTAATCTCTGACCGTCGCTTAGCGCCTCGCAGGTTGGCTGGCGATGGTAGGCGCTGCCCCGCCTGGTGCGCCAGACCCTTACAGGTAACCCGCTTCTAGCCGAGAAGCACTCGGACTCGCCGCACCAGGCAGCTATCTCGCCGTGCTTGCACCGTTCTTCCTCAGCGCGACTCCCCATGCCACTAGCGTCGCAGATCACAATAGGACTGGCATCCGGAATCCGGGCGCCTCCCTCCGTCATGGCCCGGCCCGCCGCGAAACCCTGCCCGCTCAGCGCCAGCCGTACCCGAAGCCGCGGGCCGGGAATGGATCGGGCGCTGGACGGGCTGTAGCGTGCGGCTGGCTGAGCCCTGGCGGGCTACGCCTGTCCCTTCGCCGGCCGCAGGGGTGCGGGTCTGTCCGCCTGGCGTCCCGATTGCGGCCGGGCCGAGTCCGATGTCGGAAGTAGGCCGGAGTGCTGGAGCAAGGTGGTTGTTTCGTTGATGGAAGCTGACGGTGCGGGCGGGGATGGCTTCGCCGGGCTCGGGCTGGACCCTGACCTGTGCCTGGCGGTGTCCGGGCTCGGGTTTGACGAGCCGACGCCGATTCAGCGCGCGGCTATCCCGCCGCTGCTCGCCGGCCGTGACCTAGTCGGTCAGGCTGCCACCGGGACGGGGAAGACGGCTGCATTCGCGCTCCCCTTGCTCCAGCGGATAGCTGGCCGGAGTGGGAGTGCGGGCGTGCTTGCCCTGGTGCTGGTGCCCACGCGCGAGCTCAGCGCGCAGGTCTGCGAGGCTGTGCGCAGTTACGCGTCCGGTTTGGGCGTGCGGGTGCTGCCGGTCTGCGGCGGACAGCCGATCAGCAGGCAGTTGCGTGCGCTTGATCGGGGTGTCGACGTCGTGGTGGCGACGCCAGGGCGGGCGCTCGACCACATTGCCAGGGGAACCCTGGACCTGGACGATGTTGAGGTCGTCGTGCTTGACGAGGCCGATGAGATGCTTGACCTGGGTTTCGCTGAGGATATCGAGGCGATCCTCGAGCGGACCCCGGCCGGCCGGCAGACCGCTTTGTTCTCGGCGACGATGCCGGCCCGAATCAACGGCATGGTGCGCCGCCACCTGAGTGACCCGGTTCGGGTCGAACTGGGCCGCGAGGCATCGGCAGCACCGGGCGGGCTCCTGGTGCGGCAGGTCGCCTACGTCGTGCCGCGCGGGCACAGGGTCGCTGCCCTCGGGCGCGTGCTCGATTTCGAGACGCCGGCGGCCGCGGTTGTCTTCTGCCAGACCAGGGAAGAGACGGACCGGGTCACCGAGACGCTGACGGGTCGCGGCTACCAGGCCGAAGCGCTGCACGGAGGAATGGATCAGCACCAGCGTGATCGCGTCATGGGCCGGCTCCGGGACGGCCGTCTCAGCCTTGTCGTGGCCACGGACGTCGCGGCCCGCGGGCTCGATATCGAGCGGCTCACGCACGTGGTGAACTACGACGTGCCGAGCCCGCCGGATATTTACGTGCACCGCGTCGGCCGCGTGGGCCGGGCGGGTCGCGGTGGAACCGCCATCACGCTGGCCGAGCCCCGCGAGCACAAGACGCTGAAGATCATTGAGCGGGCGACGGGGCAGCCAATCGCGGTAGAGAACCTGCCGCGCGTCGCTGAGCTACGGGCCCGGCGCCAGCGGAGCACGCGCGACGCTCTCCGGGAGATCCTGCTCACCGGTGACCTCGATCCGTTCTGGGAGGTCGTGGGGCCGCTCGCCGAGGAGTTCGATCCGGTCAAGGTGGCCCTCGCCGCGGTCAAGCTGGCCCACGATGCGAGCGGGACCGCACCTGAGACGGAGGAGTTGCCTGAGGTCGAACTGCCGCCGGCCGAGGACGACCGCCGGGGCCGCAAGGCCGCCGGACGCGACCAGGGACGAGCCCGTACCGCCGCCAGGGGCACGACCCGCCTGTTCGTCGGCGTCGGCCGCTCCGCCGGGATCCGGCCCAAGGATCTGGTCGGCGTCATCGTCAGCAAGTCACGCCTACCAGCCCGGGACATCGGCGCGATCGAGATCGCCGATCGCTTTTCTCTGGTAGAGGTCCCCGATCAGGCCGCCGATAACGTGGTCGCGGCGCTCAGGCAAGTCAGCATCAAGGGCCGGAAGGCAACCATCCGCCGCGAGCGCTACCGCGTGCGCTAACTAACGGGCTCCTCCGCCGGCCTGGCGGCTCGCACTAACCCAGGCTTGCGACTGTCCGCATTGACCAATCACGCCGTCAAGTCAGAGGTCCACCAGTCGTGACCGGGCCGGGTCGGCGCCATCACCTTGACCGGCCTCGGGCCCGCACGCGGAGGCGGACGCAAAATTCTCTCCAAAGAAAGATGACTTCTATTTTGAAAGAATTGCGCCGGTGCCTTCGGTCGAGCGCCGGAACGGCTCGCGGCGCCGCGAAGGCAGCTCCGGCCCGTAGGCCGCGCCTTCAGCGGATTGTGACGCCGACCGGGGTAGCCAGGAAGCGGTCGACCAGCTGGTCCGCGTAGTCGGCCGTGACTGGCTGGCTGCTGAACAGCGTGCGGTAGTAGATCGGGTCGGGCAGCTGGTCGATGACGAGAGGGACCGGCGGCGACTGCGCCGCGACCAGGGACTTCGCCGGCCTGTCCGGCAGCCGCTTGGTGTCAGCCGGTCATCACGCTCACCTCTCACGTTGATCATGCGGAGTCTGGTTTGCATAGTACCGGCTCCTGGTACTTATGAGGTACAGTAAAGTCGTACCAGCAGGAAGGAAGTTTGCAGTGGCTATCAGTGCTAGTGAGGCTCGTTCGCATCTGTTCCCGCTTCTTCAGCAGGTCAACGACGATCACGTGCCGGTGAGGATCAGTTCCAAGGCCGGGGACGCCATTCTCATGTCTGCCGAGGATTTCGACTCCTGGCAGGAGACTATCTACCTGCTGCGGTCTCCGGCCAACGCCCGCAGGCTGATGGAGGCCGTCGCCCGGGACAAGTCCGGGCAGTCCTCCGTCGCCAAGACGATGGAGGAACTAAACGCCCTGGCGGGTGAGTAAGTGAGGAGCGTCCACTTCGATCCTGATGCCTGGGAGGACTTCCTGTACTGGCTGGGCGCGGACAGGAAGATGGCGAGGAGGATCACGCGCCTGATTGGCGAGATCCAGCGCGATCCATTTGAGGGCATAGGCAAGCCCGAGCCCCTCAAGGGCGAACTGTCTGGCTACTGGTCCCGTCGCATTGACGACGAGCATCGGCTGGTGTATCGGGCCGACACTAAAGAAGTGAAAATCATTAAGGCCCGGTACCACTACAGCGACTGACCAAACTGCCTCACGGAGAATAGCCGGAGAAGTCGTCGAAGCTGGAACGAAATTGCAGGTCAGGGCATGTTTGGGAGATACCTGTAAAACCGTCGGCTCAGTCTACGTTGGTTCGAACCCAACACCTGCCACCACCAGAAATCCGAGGTCAGAGGCTTGTGCGGTGTTGCTTAGGCCAAAATCTCGGGAGTGGTGCACCACGCCGTCGGCTGAGGCGGAGATCTGCTGTGTATGCAGGTCAACGTAGTGAGCTGTATCAGAGGTGTATGGGTGCCGCGTCTCGCACGGCAAATACGCGGAGAAATCTGGGTCGCTTGGGCTGGATCGGGGAAGACGCCGGGACGGCTTGTCGGCGCTGGCGCGGAATGTCCGATCGTCGGCGGGTTCGGCGGTGGGAGGCGCTGGGCGCGCTCGGAAGTTGGGCTAGGAATTGCGCAGTACCTGGTGCTCCGCCGTATCTGGGCCGTGGCGCTAAGCCTCCCGGCGCGACGAGGGCTCCCCTGCAGAGAATCCGCGGCCGGTGCTGGCTCAGTTGCTGGACCAGGAAGCCGCTGGGCGGCCCAGAAATGGACCTAATCCGGCGGCCGACAGGGTTTCCGCATGTGCCACGGTGCCCGGAAGCGCCGCTCGCGGGCGGCCTGATTAATCATCGCCTGGACCGTCTCGGTGACGATGGACCGCACGCGTTCCGTTCTGCCGAAAGCCGGTGCCCTGTCCGCGCTCAGCGTTCCCCGGTAGCCCACCATGGGAGAAGTCAGCCGTTCAGGATCCGAAGCAGCAGAAAGGAACCATGGAATGCACATCCGAAGACTCCTGGCAACAGGGGCACTGGTCGCCGCAGCCACCGCGATCAGCCCTCCCGCCATGGCAGCACCTTCGTCGAGCCCGGTGGCCAGTACGGGTAGCGCGCGAGCCGCCGCAGCGCCAGCCTCGAAGCCCCTTGTCGGGTACCTGCAGGAGGAGCAGTTCAGTCGGGCCAAGGCGGCCGCGCTCACGCCCGCCGACAGCGCAAACGGTTACCGGTACTCGTCATCGTTCGCACCGGTAAGCGGCACAGAGACGTTCGGCTATGTCAAGAGAACGGCCGGGCAGCAAGGTCTCGAGGAGTCCTCCGACCACGGCTGGCTGGGCAACCACTCACTGAGTAACTTCGTCGTTGCGGGCACCTGCGCGTCCGGGAACACGAGCTGCACAGCCTCTCCCCTCGTCGAGATCATGATGATCAGCGGACAGGACTACTGCAAGGCCAGCTTCCCGGAATGCTTCCTGGCAGCCAGCTGGAAGAATGGCAACATAACCTGGAGTGCCGGATACGTCGAGGTGAACGAGCCGGACGACGGCTCGTATCACCCAGCTGGCGTCGGCACGTCCGGGGCGATCACCCTCGGTTACCAGCTGGATAATACCAACAAGCGCCTTGACATCGTCGCCAACGGGACCATCCTCGGCTACTTTCCGTACTCCTTCTGGGGCCAGTCCACCTTCGGCCCCATCACCGAGGAAAGCGTCCAGAGCGAGGCCTACCAGGCCAACGGCACCTACGGCACCGAGCCATACGTCAGCATGGACTACACATTCAGTGACTTCACCGACAGCAACGGCAACACCCTGCCAGCCCCCGCAGTCAGCGCCGGCTACACCGTCAGCGGTATCTCCAGCACCGGCTGGACCGTCAACGGCGGTCGCACCCCCAGCAACACAACCACGTCCTGGCCGATCGAGCTATCGCACGACAACCAGGCCTGCATGGCCGACCGGAACGGCACCAAAGCCAACGGCAACCCCATCGTCATCGAGAACTGCAACAGCTGGACACCAGACCAGGCTTGGCGCTGGGACCCCGCCGACCACACCATCCGCTACCAGGGCCTGGCCGGAACCTATTGCCTGGACGACAATGCCAATAGCACCACCAACGGCACCCCTCTCATTCTGCAAAGCTGCACCGGCCTCACCGGCGAGAAATGGACGCCCAAGGTTCTCTCGGGCACCTTCCTCCAATGGGTAGCAGGCAACGGCGTCGTCTGCATTAACAACCCCGGCAACGCCACCGCCCCTGGCACCGCCATCTCCGTCTACGCCTGCAATAGCAACTCCACCTCCCAGCAAACCGACACCTACCAGTACTAGCCGCCTGAACGTCCGGCCCGAGCCTCAAAGGCCTCGGGCCGGGCGCACGGCTCTGGCGATGAAGAAGATGGCGGCAGCGAGTGGGCGTAAAGTGGAGCCACCACATGACCCTTGGAGCAGGCGAACCTGCTCAGACCGACAGGCCGGGCCCGGTCTCGTTCTTGGCCTCGGCGGTTGGGTGGGCCGCGGGGACTTCCCTGTGGGCGGACAGCTGATCTCTTTGCGGGCGGACAGGTTATGTCCCTGCCTGTGGTCGGCTGGTCTCCTGCGGTTCAGGTCAGCGGTGTCACCCCTTTCCCGGCGGTTGCTTCGGCGAGCCGGAGGCCGGAGGCTGGTGGCTTCGGTGAGGACGAGGTGAGCGTGGTGCAGCAGTCTGTCGATGGTGGCAGTGGCCAGTGTTTTGGGCATGATCGTCTCCAGACCGCTGGGGTGCAGGTTGGAGGACCCATTCCAGGGCGTGCTGGGCGGGGGCGGGATGGACGAGTCATGCTCGCGCCAGGACGCGAAGGTTTTCCCGGCGGGCAGCCCGGCGGCCTTGCGGCGGATCCGCCGCCCGGATCGCACCCTGGGATAGCAGGCCTGACGTCGCGGTCTGGTCGGGGTGCGGGCCCGGCGGGTTCGGCTGCCGGGCAGCCCTGGTTTCAGGGCGCCTGCCGCACGGAGATGCGACCCGTGCCCGCCGCAGGGACCAGGGTCATCCTCGCCGCGAACCTGGACGCCCCGGCGAAGGAGCTAGCTTGCTCGCAAGCGGGGCCTGTCAGTTCTGCGTCTTCTGATTATTCCACCTTTCCACCTGGGTCGGTACCATGGTTGCATGGCTTTGAATATTAAGGATCCCGAGACCGAACGGCTCGCGGGCGAGGTCGCCGCGCTGACCGGCAGGACCAAGACGGGCGCCGTCCGGTATGCCCTGCGCCAGGTGCTGGACTCGCTGTCCAGGCCATCGGGCGGGCAGCGGGAGGAGCGGCTCCTGCGGTTCCTTGAGGAGGAGATCTGGCCGCTGATCCCGCCGGACCAGCTTGGCAGGCCGCTGTCTAAGGCCGAACGGGAGGAGATCCTCGGCTACGGCGAGCACGGCGCATGATTATCGACTCATCCGCGATTCTTGCGATCGTCGGCAAGGAGCCCGGCTATGACCGCGTCCTGCATGTGCTCGCCACCGCGCAGCGGACCCGGATCGGGGCGCCGACCAGGCTGGAGACAGGCATCGTGATGACGGCCAGGTTCGGGCCCAGAGGCAAGACGGCCCTCTCGCGGTTCCTGCAGGAGAACGCCATCACGACCGTGGCGTTCGGCGAGGAGCATGCGGCCGAGGCACTAGTCGCCTACTCGCGCTTCGGCAAGGGCAGGCATCCGGCCGCCTTGAACTTCGGTGACTGCTGCACCTACGCGATCGCCTCCCTGGCCGGCGAACCGCTGCTGTGCATCGGAGACGACTTCATCAAGACCGACCTGCCGTTGGCCAGTCTCGCCGGTCAAGATGGTCCCCCATAGCGAGCCCCCCGGACGCGAACCGCGCGGAGAATAGCCGGAGAAGCTCGGGCCGGGAGTCCCGCCGACGCTGCCGCCGTCGGCGGGACCCACCAGCGCTCGGTGCCGTTCCCCGCTACCTCAAGGCCGAGCTTATTACCCAGGCATCCGACCTGCTCGCCGCCGAAATAGCAGAACGGCACCGCCGCGTCGTGCTCATCCGCGATGAAGCTCACCTCCTGGCCCCCGCCCGGCTCGAAGAACTCCGGCTGCTCACCAACGCCGACATGGACTCGGCATCCCCGTCCGCCGGGCTGCTGGCCGGTCAGCCCACCTTGAACCGGCAGCTCCGCCTGGGGCACGCAGGCGACTTGCGGCCTGCGTGAGGCCGGCGGGACGGCGACACCGGCCGGCTGCCCTGCACCGGATCAGAAGAAGCAGTGCTCCGCATCGCCGCCAGCCCCGGCGACGACATCCCCGTGCACCTGCGCCACCACCTCGGCAGCCTCGATCACCGCAACACCCACCTGATCACCGCCGCCATCACCCACGCAAACAGCTAACCCCCGCACCGCACCCAAAGGGCCGCCCGCAACCGCGAGCGGCCCTAAACACACCCCACAGGCACTCACCCCGACCCGAACATGCCCATCGAGCCATGCCGATCCATCAACACCGAGCCCCGCCAAATGATGTGCAAACAACGCGGCCTGGCGGCTAACAGTTGTCGTCTCACCAGATTGGGATACCTTCGATCACATTCAGGTAGGCGGCCGGCGGTGGCAGCGCGCTCGTACCCGTCAAGCGAAACCCAGCGGTCTCGAACAAGGACCCGAATTCGGCCGCAGTGCGTTCGCGGCCCCCCGTGCTGACAAGCATATTGAGGTCGACAAGTACGGGACCCATCGTCTCAGGAGACCCGTCCGCCTTCGAAGGAAGGATTGTCTCTAGGACTAGCAGCCGCCCGTGCCGTGGCATCGCCTGCCGGCAGTTGGCGAGGATCGCGATGGCGTGCTCGTCGTCCCAGTCATGGATCACGTTCTTGACCAGGTAGGCGTCGCCTCCGCGAGGCACCGAGCCGAAAAAATCACCAGCGACTATCTGGCAGCGATCCTCCACGCCGGCCTCACGCAGGCGACTTGCGGCCTGCGTGAGGCCGGCGGGACGGTCGAAGAGTATCCTCGAAGCCCATCATTGGCCGTCAGGATGGCGCCGATGAGCGTTCCGTCGCCCCCGCCGACATCGACGACGGAGCGGAACGGCGAAAAGTCGTAGCTGCCCGCCACCCCTGACGCCGCCTGCCTGGTGCCCTCCGACATCGCCGCGTTGAAGATGGTCCAGAACTCGTCGTCACCGCCTTCGAACGGTCCAGGGCGGTTGTGCAGCTCGTAGACGGGTTTGCCCATCCGTACGCTCTCAAGAAGATGGCCCCAGTTCTCCCAGGTCTGTGCTCCGCAGTAAAACAGTGTCTGATTGCGGATCGAGTCTGGGTGATCGGCGCGCAGAGGGGCACCGAAGCTGGTGAGGGCGAACTGGCCGGGATCGCTCTCTTCGGTAATTCCGAGACAGTCAAGGCCCCGCAGCAGGCGATAGAGCGCGGCGGGGTCAGCGTTCGTCGCTTCCGCTAGCTCGTTGCTGGACTTAGGTCCGTCGGCAAGTAAATCGGGGATTCCGAGATGGGTACCCACATGGATCACCTGGTACGCTGTGAACGCCCACGCAAGCTGGATCAGGAGTCCCCGAAGATTGGGATCGGCCCGTTCGGCTGTCATAGTCGGTCCGTCTCGTGACTAGCTACCTGCACAGTAAGCATCCCCATAGGTTGGTCGGTTCTCGCGGCTCGATGTGATCAGCACGAGCCCGTACGGAACTCTGCTGGAGCTTGCTGGCCAGGTTGAACCGGCCATCCTCGAAACCGTTAAGTTCGTCCTGCGGGGTTGGTGCTAACGCGCGGTTGCCATCGCGATCGCTTCGCTGTCCGGGATCTTGATCCTTGTGCCCCATTGGCAAGCGGCCTTCCTGAGAGCCGATCGGTAAGACCCAAATGCAAGACTTTGCGCCACTTACCATAGTATATGTGGGGACTGTAAGACAATTTAGTATCATATAGCCGTGCGCGATCTTGTGGTCACGGAATTCCCGCCGGCTGATCCGTACTCTTACACCCAACCCCGCCGAAGCGGATTTCAGGCGCTACCCGGGCCTATTCCGACCGGACTCCGGGGTCCCGGGAGCGCTCGAAGCGAGCCTGTCACCTGCTGCCGCTGGGCGTGAGCGGTTCAGGGACGTCGTGGCTGCCGTGGCCGAGCAGGCCGCCTGCTTCTCCGGAGCGACGATGCTCTACGACCTGGGGCTAGCTCTCGCTGAGCGGATCTGCCGCGCGAACCACCTGGACCGGATCAGGCTCACCGTCACTGGCAGCGAGAGCGGCTCACCCGGCTGCGGGCGACGACGGCGACCCGTGGCGGCGTCCTGTTGTTCGTGTCGCACCGGTTCGCCACTGTCAAAACAGCGGATCTGGTCGTGGTGATGAATGGTGGCCGTATTGATCAAGTGGGAACCCACGACGGGCTCACCGCGAGAAGAGGACTTTACCGTGACCTTTATGAGATGCAGGCACGAGCCTATCGATAGCGGCCCGCCGCGGCCAGACAACGACGAACGACGGAGCAGCGACGCAGTTCGGCGCGTGCTTGACCTGATACCAGGTGAAGACGGGTGACGAAGTTGTCGCTGATAGAGGCGTTGATGGCGTCGATCCAGCGGAACCAGGCGGCAGTGGCCGTGGTGCAGGGACGTGCGAGCTACACGTTCTCCCAACTCGACCAGATCTCGGCGGCGATGGCGGGAGGGTCCTCTGCTGGGTGGACGGCAGGCTCAGGCCGTTCGAGCAGGGGAAATCCAGGAACTGGTGATCGCGGGTGACTGCGTGGGGCTCGGCTACTTCGGCGACGCTGAACTGACCGAGCAGAAGCTCCGTGTCCTCCCGCACCGCGCCGGTGGAACGCGCAGGTGCTATTTCTCCTGCGGCAACGGCGCCGTGGAGGCGCAGGTCCAACGCCTCGGATTCCGGGTGCTCGCGATCGACGCGATGCAGGACGCCGTGGACCTCGCGCACCGCAAAGGCATCGAGGTGGCGGGGCTCATCACCCTTGTCGACCCGAAGGCAGCGAGTGACTGAGCGCAACGTGCCCGCAGGCGACCCCGGCTGGCTGCCTGACGCTCCGGCTACGGGGTTCCTCCTCGGCCGCGGGCAGATCGAGCGAGTTGAGGCCAACCCGGCTCATGCCCGTACCATCCTTGAACAGGCCCGGATGCATCTGTCTTCCGCCCGCATCCTGGCCGTCACTGAGGACACCGCTGCAGCATTCCGTAACTGCATACGACGCTGCGCGGAAGTCGCTGTCAGGCATGCTCGCCGTCCAGGGGCTGCGCGCCCCTACCAGCCAAGGACCACCGTTCCCAGCGAGCCCGAACCACTCGACGCAGCCGCCTGAAATAAGTGATACGCGCCAGCCTCAACGCCTTGACAAACAGATTGGGAAGCAAAAAAACACCCCGCCAGACCCGAGAACCCGCAAGTCAGCACATCGGCCGACCGGCAGGCCGCAAAACGTGTCACAAGTCAGGTCATAGGCGCCCGGCAAATGGGACCAAATGGACGCTGTCCCAGGATCTTGGGATCTGGCCGAACGGGAGACTGTGCCTTGAGCACAGACGCCGCCGAAGGTTGTCTGACACCAACGCGCGCAGTCTGCTATCACCACCCCGGTCGGCCGCATAGACGATGTCGGCAGCCTGTTCTTTCCGAAGCGATGCCGGTTCGGCGGCTACGGCCTGCGTAACTGGGTGCATGACGTGATCGCTGGCAACGAGCACACGGTGGTCCTGCTGACCATCTGGGCGAGCATCGCCGGCCGCGACCTGGCGGGCAAGGCGGTGCATGTCTGCCACGTCCGCCACGGCAAGGTCAGCGAGGTGTGGGCCCTGCACTGGGATCAGGCCGCCATGGACGACGCGATGACCGAGGTGATCGTGTGGTCCGCGCGCAAACACTCAACTGCCGGCGGCGCGGTTACTAAGGATCGGGCTTCACACGGCTGGTCTGACATATTCTGACCCTCGGCGTTCGCCGCGTAGCTCAAGCTTTCGCTCTTTCGCGAGCCGTCGCAGCAGACGGCTGGCCTGGTCCGGAGTGAGCGAGCACAGGTCGGCGGCCTCGGCTCGGGTAATACGGCCGTGGGCATCGACGTACTGCAGGAGCATGTGCTCCTGCTGCAGCGGCTCGAACCCGTGTACGCGGACGTAGCCGGCTGGGGTATCGAGAACGCGGTAGACCGCCGCGGACAGGTGCCAGCTTCGGCCCTTTCCCTCACCCCGCGCCTGTATCCAGCCGCGCTCGACCATGCGCGCGAGAACGTTACGGGTTTCCCCGTCAGTTCGCTGCACCACCCGCGCCAGGTCCGAGGTGGTAGCTCGGCGTTCTCGGAGCAGTTCTGCGAGGACCTGCAGTTCCGCGAGTCGCACCGGTGCCCCTTGGTTCTCCTGTTCGAGCACCCACCTGGTCATCGAAAGGTTGGTCGGCCCGCCCGGAAGGACAGCAACAACATGGGCGTCGGAGCTTCTCCCGTAATCAGGCGCGGGCCGGCCTACCCGGAGTTGCTCCGCGAACATCCGGTTGATCCCCCGCCCGGTTCGCTCGACGAGGCCGGTGCGCTTGAACGCATCCGCTAGCAGCGGGCTACGCGGATGCGGTGGTGCGACGAGCAGGTTGTCCAGCCGTATGCCGCTCGGGAAGCCCCCTGGGCTCGAGATCTCCAGATGTTCCTCGCTCCACTGCACGTGGACAGCGCCACGCCGCGTGTAGTCCCGGTGGGTGAGCGCGTTGGCCAGAGCCTCGCGGAATGCGGTCTCCGAGTAGGTGGATATAGCCACGCGAAATAGTCCCAGCTGAAGCTCCTCCTCCGAGTTCCGAGCCTGGAACCGGGCGAACATCTCCTCGGCGAGCCGCAAGAGGGGATACGGGAGAAAGTCATTGACTTCAACCTCAAGGCCACGAAGCACTTGGAACGCCGCCTCGTGGGTTGGCAGGAAGCGTCGCAGTGCATCGACTCGCCCAAACAACAGAAGTGCTCCTGCCGTGACCTCGGTTTCATCGCGCATGAACCCGAGCGCGCTGGCGATCTCACGATCTGATAGCGAGGCGAGCAAGCGGTCTGCTCGGTCCCCTGCGGTGGCGGTCAGCCGCCGAAGGCGCTCGAATTCCAAGGGGTCAAGATCCGCCCAGGTGGCACCGCCAATCCGAAGTCCCGCCCAGTCCACAGCACCTCGGTCCACCTCGTGAGCGAGCATTTCGTGGGCGAGCGCGGCGGCGGCTTCTGCGTGCCGGATGCCTTCCACGATGACGCCGTCTCCTGGCTTCCAAGCTGCCTGGTCCAGGACGCGGCAGGTGAACGCGTCCCAGCCGCCGGCGATGAGTCGAGCGCCGATCAGCTGTAACTGATCGCGGCCGGCCGGTGCGCCGTCGCGGGCGGCTACGGCCCGCACGACATCGCTGTAGGAGGCGCTAGGCCAGCCGGTTCGCTCAGACAGCAGCGTGGCGGTCGTCGTCTTTCCTGAGCCGATCGGCCCGGAGATCGCGATGACGGCTGGGCGCAGGTTAGTCACAGGAGCGCCAACTGGGTGCGGGCGCTGGTCAGCGGTGCCCAGCCGCGGCGGTCTCTCTTCGGGAACGGCAGGCCGGGGAGCCTGCGGACGTGCCGGACCTGGATCAAGGTGGCGTAAGCGCAATCCGCGCGCTGGTTCCAGAATTCGTCATCGTCGGCGCGGATCTGGGCAGCGAACCGGTCGCGGATCTCGGTGATCCTGGCCAGGGTGAGCTGGTAGCAGGACACGGACCCGGCCAGGAAAGCGCCGCTGACCGGTCCTCCGGGCTTCTTGACCGCCACGATGTCACCTTCGGTGAGCGCGCCGTACGGGGCGCAGCGGACGCGGGAGAACCGGGACTCGATTGTTTTCGATCCGTCCAGCAGCCAGCCGAGGAACGGCTCGCTCAGCACGGCCAGGTGCAGGCCCGCCGTGCTGTCGGCCAGCTCGTTCAGTGCCGCCGCCCAGGGCGCTTCCGCGCCGAGGTGCTCGCGGAGCTGGCCAGTCAGCAGCCGGGTCGGCTCAGCGGTGCTCGTGGTCATGGTTGGCTCCCGGCGATGGCAGGGTCTGGTGGCGGCTGCCCGCTGATGCTACCGGCAGGCTTGCTGGCTGCGGGGCCGCCTGCGAGTTCGACGCGCGCGAGCCTGATGAGCTGGTTAGCGGCATGTTCGATCCGAGAGATCTCGGCAGGACTCGGCGGACTTCCGAGCCAGGTCGCGGCGGCCGGGATCGTTGGCTCGCCGTTCGCAAGCGCGCTCGCGATGACTGCCAGGAGACCGGGCGTACGGCAGCCGAAGACCCGGTTGCTCGCGGTCCAGACCGCTGCCCGGCGCCGGGCCGGATCACGCCGGCTGACGGACGTCAGGATGTCCCCGTCGACGAGGGGGATCAGTCGCGGGTCGGCAGGCCGGGTCTTCTCGGCTACCCGATCCAGCCGGAATCGCAGCCGTGCGCAGTAAAGGACAACTTCTCGCCACGTCTGCTCACCGGCCAGTTCCGGCTTTTCCTGTTGTCGAACGGTCATGTGGCGTAGCTCGATGAGATCACCGCGACGCCAGGTCTGCGGGACGGCGCCGGCTAGCCCGTTCCTTTCCAGGACGAGCCGCTCGAACGGCGGGCAGGCGTATTCAAGCGTCCCGGGACTGATCCTGACTGGCCGCAGGCCGCATTTGGCCGCGTAGGCCAGGAGTTCAGCCCGTTCGGCCAGGATGCCCGGGCGGGTGCCCGCGCCCGGCTGTGCGAGCAGCACGACGGCACCCAGCATGCTGACCTGCGCTGCGGCCCACAAGAACACCCGAGTGTGCGCCGGGTACCAGGGCGGGTCGGCGGCTACTACCCGGGCCTGCAGGCGGGGCGGGTTGTCGCGGGCTAGATCGCAGCGGAGGACGGCACGGGGAGCGGCCCTGGTCAGCGCCGCGCTGACGGCGGGGTTGGCTTCTAGCAGTGCCCAGCGGCGGCCTTCCGGTCGCGCGGTCGCGGCTTTGAGCACCGTAGGCGTTCCGAGCAGCGCTATCATGTCGCCGGGATCACTGGCCTGCACGCACTGGGTGCGCATCCATTCGGCAGCGTCGGGGGTGAACCGCCAGTCGTAGTCCAGCGGATGCGGGCAAGGCAAGCCATCGTCCTCGGCGGCGAGCACGCCACTATCCCGACGTGTCTGAGCGCGAGGATTCAGGCGATCGGCTGCAGCCGGATCGATCAGGTGCCGGGCGGCCAGGTAGTCGAGAGCGAAGGCAGCATCGTCCGGGCCGACACCGGGCAGGCTTGCCAGCAGGTCCGCGAAGGTGGCGCACTGCCCGGCCGCCTGCGCGATGAGCATCTCGATTACCGACCGGTGCACCTTGGTAGCCATGTCCATCGGGTGGCTCCTAACGCCGGAGCGAGATCTCATGGATCGGACGCCGCCGGTCGGCCTGCGCGAACCTGGCCTCGATCTCGGTGTTCCATGCCTCCATCGCCTGGTTCTGAATGTCGAGCGCGTGCTGGCGGGCGGTCGTCAGCCGCGGGGCTACCGGTCCCCACACCTGGATCTCCAGCGGCACGGTGCGGAGCGGGAGCGCGCCGCTGATCTGCTGAAGCAGGTCGATGAACCGTGCCATCTTCTCGCCGATCCGCTTTCCGGCCGGGCCGGTGAGCGTGACGTAGGCGTACAGGTCCATGCCGGTGGCCAGCAGCCGGTCGAACAGCTCGAATTGCCGGGCGAATAAGTCGGGGGCGGCCTGGGTGTTGAACGCGAACGATTCGGCGTCGAATCCCTTGAAACAGCACGCGCGCCCGTACCTCGGGTGCGTCGCGATCAGTTCGCGCTCAGCCTCGGTCAGGCAGGATCAGAAATAGGGGCCCGAAAGGTTGTCGTCCGACCACACGTACACATCGTCGGCGCCGCGGTCGGCTAGGGCCTGAAGCGTCCAGGCCACCCACTCCGGTATCAGGTCAGGCTGGCCGCCGGACAGGTCGAGGATGGTCGGCCGCCCGGGTTCGGTCAGATAGAGGTCGACTAGCTCGGCGGCGGTGAACCAGCGTGCTCTTCTCTCGCTGCCGGACAGCAGGGACAAGGGCACGTAGCAGTACCAGCAGCGCCAGTTGCACACCGCGTTCTGGAACACTTGCGCCCGCATCGGACCGCCGGGCGGCAGGCCGAGAGCCTCGGCGGCCGGGAGGACAGGCAGCGGGTTGGGCGGCCATCCCCGGCTTGTTGCCGATGAGAAGTGGCGGATCCGGCCGTAGCCGCCGCAGTTGACCGGTTCGGACAGGTCGTCGTCTTGCGCGGTTCCGCGCAGGTCGCTGATCAGCAATGCCCGGGCGTCAGGTCGACGGCCCTGGCCCGCAATCGTGCGGAGTAAGCGTCGGTGTCGATGGTGGTCATCGCGCCCCCTGCGGTCGGCAAGGCGGTTCCATGACCACCATCACCGCGGCTGGGCCTGGCGGACCAGCGCACGGGCTGATGCCGTGATGTCGTTTCATTGCTGTCGCACTGCTGACAGCAGCGCATACGACCAGGTCAGGCAGGTGTGAGCAGCATGAGGCAAGCTTGGTGGTAGGCCGCCTGGATCACGGGAATCGAGTCGATGCGAATCTTTTCATCGGTGCCGTGCAGGCCCTCATAGTCCACGCCGAAGCCGGCCGTTGCCGCGATGCCGAGGCCGGCTAGGTAGTTGCCGATGTTCGACGGCCCGGCGATCTTCGCCGACGGTGCCAGGCCGGCCTGTCGCGCGGCCGTCAAGAGCGTGGTCTTCAGAGCGCTGTCGTCGGGCAGTCGGTAGGCGGGCCAGCACGTCGTGATCTCGACGCCGGTTGGCCGGGTGCCGGGCCAGTCCGCATCTGCCTTAGCCGCGATCGCGTCGAGCAAGGCCAGGGCGGCCCGGGCGTCGAACGCCGGGGTGAGCCGCACGTCGATCTTGAGCGTGCACAGGTCAGGCACCGACGTGTAACCGGTGCCGTCCGTGATCTCGGTCACGGTCACCCGGGCCGGCAGCGGGAAGTCCGGGCCGGCGGTCGCGGGCAAGACGACCTCGTTCAGCGCGGACACGATCTGCGTTGCCTTGGCGATCGCGTTGGGGGTGACGGCCCGGCCACCGGAATGACCAGCGACGCCATGCACGCTGATGTCAGCCCGCAGCACGCCGCGGCCGCCGGTCACCAGGTAGTCCGGCCCCGGGTAGCCGATCATCACCCCGGCCACCTGATCCGGGGCACTCGGGCCCTCGAAGTACGCGCGGGCACCGCCGAATCCCCCAATGTGCTCGTCCAGGTCGAACAGCAGCGTCAGGCTCCCGGCCAGGTTCGCCTTCGCCAGGCGGGCGATTATGTGGGCAAAGATCGACGCGCCGGTCTTGGAATCCGACGACCCCCGGCCATGCAGCCAGCTCTGGTCGATCCGGCCGGACAACGCAGGATGCGTCCAGGCGGTTTCGTCGCCGAACGGGGCGGTATCCAGGCAGGCGTCCAGCACGTAACGCGGTCCCGACCCGCCGCCCACCTCGCAGACCAGGGCGACCGCCTCGCCGCCCGGCCCGGTCAGAAGCTGCGGCTCCAGGCCATGCCCGGCCAGCCAATCGGACATCGCGTCCAGCACCGGGCCGCACGAATCTGCCCCCGCGCGGCTCGGGATCTGGACAAGCTCACGCGCCAGATCGACGACAGTTCGGTGATCCTGGTGAGCACCTTGCAGGAGCCCGGACATTGAGGCAGCGGACTTCGTCATCGGCCGCCGTTCCGGTCCCTGATCACGTCGAGTGCCGCCGCGCGTTCGGGTGACTCCACCCGGCGGGACGCCGCGTAGGCTTGACGGCCGTGATCCAGCAGCCGCCGGGCGGCCGGGCCGCCGAGCGCCATCCCGGAATCGAACGCTTCCGCCGAGGTCAGCGATGGGATCGGCACTGCCGCCATCTGCTCGCTCGCGCAGAAGAACCGCTCGGGCACGGTGTCCTCCACTATGCCCAGATGCAGTGTCTTGATGCCCAGGCTACGATCCTCCGGGTCGCGCAGCTCAAGCAACCGCATCAGGTGATCCCGCAGTACCCGGTGATGCGGCGGACCGAACAGCACGCGGTAGTGCACCAGGCTAGGGCGTTCAGCCAGGACAGCCTCGATCGCTGCCAGGTACTCACGGTCACGCGACCGCGACCCGGTCACGACCAGGCAGTGATGCGCGCCGGACACGGTGGCCAGCATCGCCGCGCGCAGGTCGGCGAACGTGGCTAGCAACTTGGGAGAAGACCCTGCCGTGCCGAGGCCTGCGTCCTGGTGCGCGAATAGGAGCTCCGGCGCCTGCCGGTAAATCTCGCAGAGCGTCTTGCGGTGGCCGATGCTCGTCGTATGCCGCCCCAGCTCCCAGCCGCTCAGCATGCTCGGTGTCACACCCGAATGACCGCCGGGCGACCGCAGGTCGATCTCCTCGACGACCTCTTCCAGCGTCCAGTTCCTCGCAAGCCTGGCCTTCCGAAGCGCGGATGGGGCTTCGGCTAACCGTGACTGCATCGGCGTCTCCTCAGTTATGCCGGCTCGCACCTAGCCGCTGCGCGGCCAGTCTCCGGAATGCGTGCCCGGCACGCTGGCAAATCACTCTCAATCCTCTCGGACTTTGCGCGACACTCAAGATGAGCACGGCTGCGCCCGTCATGGCGAGCATGCCTGAGCAGGCGTCCCGGTCATGGGTCCGGCTGTTGGCGTTCATGGTGTCGTCGCGGTGCTCACGGTGTCGCGGCGGCCGGGGACGAGGGCCGTTGACTATCCGGGGACGTCGATGATGGTGAACTGCTCTGGCTGGTGGAAGCGCAGGGCCAGGTCGATGAACTCGCGCTGGCTCTGCTGCAGCTTATCCTTGCCGACTTTGACTTCGCCGAACCAGAATTCGCCGGGATGCCGCCAGGCGAACACGTCGAAGAAGCCCGCCAGCCTGTTGCCGTTCGCCGCGCGGAGGCGTTCGAAGGCTTCCGCGCCCAGTCGGGGGCTCCGGTGCCGGCCAGGGCCTTGGCGGCGGGCGCGGGGAACCACTCGGTTCTCAGCTCGTTGCGGTAGGCGTTCACCCAGACGCCGTCCCAGCCATCGCCGCGCAGGTGGTCGACGACGGCCAGCTCAGCGGATGACCGGCGTCCGCTGACGGCGAATCTGCCTTTGGTCGACCAGCTCTTCCCGAGGTCAGGCGGGTCGGGTTCGCCCGTCCACGGCTCGAGTGCCCACCGCTGGGCGGTGATGTCGACGACTTGCCCGCCAGGCACGCTGACCGGGATCGGCGGGAGTTGGGTGATTTGCATACCGCGACAATGCTCGCGCGCCGTCGGCCGCGCAAGCGGGACCGCGCGCCGGAGACGCCGACAAGAGCTCCCGGCTCCCTCAGGCCGGGCAGGTTTTGGGTGATCCAGCTGCGACCTGGTTGTGGCGGTCGCTGCGGGAGACCGAGGCTGCTGGGCTTGAAGGCCCGGGCGTGTTGCGTCGTGGCTGGAGCAGGTGCCGGTAAGCGGGGACGCGGAGATGGACCAGTACGCCCGGGAGTTGGCGGAGGCGATGGAGGGTCGGCAGGCCCGGCTGGGTGAGCATGCCGCCGAGCATCGGCCTGGCTGGGCGGTGGCTCTTGGCGGGGTGCCGGAACATCCGCTGGACCGGGCCGACTGGGAGCACCGGGCCGGGCGCGTTGCCGCGTATCGGGAGATGTGGGAGTGGGCTCATCCGCGCGATCCGATCGGGCCGCGGCCTGGCCAGCATTCGCCGGAAACCCGCGCGTCGTGGCAGGCAGCGGCCGAGGCGCTCGGGTACGTGCCTGGCAGCTTGCGGGAGTACAGCGACGGCAAATTGTGGGCGTGGCGTTCGGCGTTCGCTACCGAGATGGCGTGGGCACCGCAGTACAAGGGCGACGATCTATCCACGGTCCGGGCGGAGATCCGGCGTACCCAGATCGAGGCCGACCGCGCTCGCCGCGACGCCGAAGCCGCCGCCGGTGGTGAGGCGTGGCAGCGCCTGGCCGATCGGGCTGCCGTCCTGGCTCGGTGGGAGGAGATGGCCAGCGACCTGGCCGAGAGGCTGGCCGACGCCCACACGGCCTATGACGCGTGGGAACGCGCCACCGCGCCGACCCGGGAACGCGCCGTCGCGGCCGATGCGGAGCTGCGGCCCCGTCTCCTCGTCGTGCTGCCGGACGAGCCACCCGAACTCACGCCCGCCGTAACACGTGCGCTGCCGCGCATCCTGCTCAAATCTGCTGACCGGCAACGTGATAGCAGCGACTGTCAGGTCGACTGGGCGGCGCACCGGCCGATTGGTGTTGGCGGGGCGGTGCGCGGGTGCGGTTAGGCGAGAGGTCCGGGAAAACGGCCCGGGAGCAATCTCGGAACCCGCGCCCCCGGGCCTGCTCATCCGCTGGCCGCCGGCTAGCGGCATGGGTCTTGGCGTGTCGGGCGCGGGTCCGTTCTTCCAGCCCGCTTCTTAGCCGGCGCTTACAGCGGCCGTAGAGAATGCTCGACGTCGTAGCTGTGTGAATTGGGTTACTCGACGTCTTCGATGACTCGCGGTCGGCGCCGGCATCGTGCTGTCGCTGCGCGCCGTGGCGCTCTCACACTCACCCTCGGTCTGCCAGAAGAGTATCCGGGTTCGCGGCGGCCAGACTGGCTGCAACGCGGCGTTGCGCAGAGCCGATGGAGGCAGCCGGACCATCACTATGGCTTTCGCCCGGCCGCTCAGCAAGGTGATTGTGACTCCCGAGCGCAGGGCTCATGGCGCTGCGCGGTGATGCGGGTTCTTGCAGTCGGGCCGGATGCAGTGGAGGCCGCGGCCGAACTCGCAGGACTCGTGGTCGCCTGAGCACAGTGGGCATGATCCTGATTCCGGGCGGGCATTGCTGCGCCATGCCGGCGCCACGGCATGCTGACGGATGGTGCTGGCGCGGGTGAACGTGTCCTGCACCATTTGCTGGCGGCGCTGGATGCCGGCGCCCGGGTGATTTGCCTGGGCGTGGCCCGTCTCTCCGAGCAGGGCCTGGTTGCGTCTCCGGCGCTGCTCGGCGACTCGCTGCTGTTCGGCTTCCAGCCAGGCGCGGACGCGTGCCGGCGCGTTGTCAGGCACCTGGAGTACGTGGTCGCATTCCTGCCGGGCAGACGGTGCGAGTGCTGTCTGCGGCTGGCCCGGGTCATAGCCGGGCAGTTGCTGTCCGGTGAGTTCTTCGTAGAGGCTGAGGCTGGCAGTCGACAGAAGCTGGACGTTCCGGTGCAGCCGTACCGGCCGGATCTGGTCCGCGGCCAGGCCCTCGACGACGTCGTCGACCAGGAGGAATTGCCAGGGCGCGTCCCACGGGATGAACCGGGGGCAAGTTCCGCGCGGTGCCGGCAGATGGTTCGCGTGCCGCAGCGGACGGCCTCGATGATCCGTAAGCCGGCTGAGTACGCTGATCGTGGCTCAGGCAGGTGCTTCCACAGGTCGGGACGCGCCGTGGTCCGATAGCCGGGAACGTGGCCGCTCCAGAGTGGATCCTCGGTCCGCGCGGTGAACCAGGTGACCGAGCGCAGGCCCGCAGAGATCGATCGTGCAGTGCGATCTCTGGCCGCCGCTCTGGTGAGCGCCGACCACTGGACCTCGATTCCGACTGACCCGTTGATGACCACGTCGACGCGCGTGCGGCCCGTTGTGCTGACCTCCAGCTGGGCGCGGTGCCCGGCATGCTCTGCTGCGAGCGCGTGGTACTCAGCCTGGCGCTTGTGCTCATCGCTCATGCCGGCCGGGCTGATGACGAGCCGGGCTTCACAGCTGCCTGCGTCGTGGTGGGCACCGAACAACTCGTCCTTGCGCCTGGAGCCGTGCCGGATGTAGATGCTGCCACCGCAGGTACCGCACCATAGCGCCGGGTTGCTGCGTGAGTATCTGGCGTTCTCCAGTTCGGCGTAGGTAGCCGGGTCTACTCCCCGGGACAGGTCGGTGTTGCGGCCGTCGGAATGGACGATCACAGCCTTCATGCTGGCTCCTGGTGCATACTGCGTGACGGGCCGAAGTACTGGTATGCAGGCCCGCTCTCATTATCCGATCCGCTAGTGACAGTGAAGGCCGCGAAAGGCTGTCGACGGCCTATGCCCACTCGATGGCGCGCGTACGGGTCTGGCTACCCAGGCTCATCCTGCTCTCCCGACGGCACCAGGACCGTGAGCTGAGCCTGATGGCCGTCGGAGGAGCCAGGCGGCTACTCCTACGTCGCATGCAGGACGATGTCGTCGTATTGCCTAAGCGGTTCTCACGGATTGTGAGCACCTGGCTGGATAGCAAGGCGCGGTCGCAGAAGGCCACAAGACTGTCTTCCCCACGCGCCGGGTCACCGCGTACGAGTCGGCCGAGAATGGCGTGCCGAACCGTAGCTCGGACGTTTCAAGGTCGCGTTCTGTCGGCTCGGGACCGCGGTGGACGACACGCGATCTGATGTTGTAGACATTCTTGATCTCTGTGGCCACCGACTAGCGATCCTTGGTCGCTAGCGACCAAGACGTCCGATGTTCTTTAGTTGTCAAGTAGCTGGCCGAAGTTCTTGTTGTCAGGCGGCGGCTGTGATGGCGGGTGTGAGGGGAAGGTGGTGGCCTGGTCGTGGTCCTGGCCGGTGACCGGGCGGTGGCGGAGGCGGCCGGGGAGCTGGCTGGAGAGGTTGCGCTCGGCTGCGGCGTGGCGGTTGCCGGCCTGGCGGCGGCGGTCGTGGCGGGCGGGGGGCCGGGTGATGCGGTCAGGGCGGGGGACGACCAGGTGTAGCCGGCTGCTGCGGGGCGGTTGTTCTTGACGTGCCGGCGGGTGACGGATCGGGTCTTGCCGCTGGCGCGGGTGCTGGGAGCGGTCCCGGTGCCGGCCTTGGGTCCTTTTCCGTCAGCGGGGCGGGACCGGTCGTTTCCGGTTTCGGCGGGCGCCCGGGCGCCGGTGAGTGCGCCGGTGCCCGGGGAGCTGGTGATGATTCCGGCGTCCGGGGTGCTGGTTAAAAGGACTCGGTGGCGGCGTGCTCGAGGTGGCCGGCGTTGCGGCATGCTGCGCCGAGCTGGCGGATCGGTGCCCGGGCCTGGTGTCCCGTGGCCTGTTCGGCCAGGGGCGGCTGAGGCATCTGCCCGAGGCGGAAGGCCTCGCGCGGCCGGGTGGCCGCGGCGTCGGTGCCGCGGCTGCGGCCTGCCTTGCGGAGCAGCGCGCGCGGCTGCTCCGGGGGTAGCCTGGCCGCGGTCGCCGGGGCGGGGGCGGCGGGCCGCATGATGCCGCCTTCGGCTCCGGCGAAGGCGGTGAGGAAGCTCCCGGCCCGGTCGATCCCGCGGGCTACGTCCGGCTAGATCCTCCCTTTCCCAAGTCAGCCGCTGTCCGGGCTGGCCAGGGCCGTGCAGGGCACGCCCGCTCCCTGACGGAAGGGCTCACGGGCACCGCCACCCGAATCGGCCGTTCGCGACCCCGGCTGCCCGCAGGCCCCGGTCCCGGCCAGGGCCCGGCGGCTCCCGGCGCTGATGAAGGGGCAGCTCCCGCGGGTGGCTCAGGCCACGACCACCCAGGCCGGCGCGAACGACGTACTCCCAGCACCTGGCCCGGCGCGTCGCCCGCCAGCTCGCGAACGGCACGGCCGGCACCGCGATCCGGATCTTCGGCGAGGGGTCGCGCCCCGGTGATGCCAGCAGGTCACCCGGCGCCGGCCGCACCAGCCTGACCCCGCCAGCCCCAGTCCAGGTGCCATGCACCCAGACCGCCATGAGCACCGGCCAGCGGGCAGATTCCGCGGCCTCGAACGAAGGCTCGAGCCCGGGGAAACAACAGCGGTGATCTGCCATGTGCCCATCAGGATCGCTAGGACCTGGACCACGCTGTCCGTGCCCTCATCATTTGCGATAACCGGGAACGGCATCGAGATGTCGCTGGTGAGGAATGCTCGCCGGGGCAGCACAAGCGAATGGTCTGTCTGCGCGCCGCGTCATCGACGAATGTGGTGTCTGGTCCCACATCACCCAACGGCGTGGCCGGCACCTGACCAGCCACGAAGTTATCGTCAACACCATCGCCGCCACCATCACCGGCAGTCGAAATCTAGCCGAACGCCGCGCCAGATCGAGGCGCTTGATCGCGACTCGGAAGCAAGCGCCGATCAGTCGGGGACGGCGTTGCAGCCTGCGATACTGCTGCTCGCACGTCCGGGGTAGATGTCTTTGCTGTTCCAACTGGGATCGATGCCGCTCAAGCACTCCGGAGAGGCCTACACTCATGGGAGGCGCCATGGATGGCGCGGATCACCTAGTTCTGGGCGAGGTCCAGGAACGAACATTCGCGCGCGCCACGCCGACGACGCTCGCCGCATATCCGCGCGAGCGGAGCCTATCCGGTCCGCAACTCGTCGGCTACCTTGACCGGCATTCGGTGCTGCTGGTGTGCTCCACCCGGCCAGACGGCCGGCCGCACGCGACACCGTCGTCTTACGTGCGCCAGGCCGCGACCTTCTGGCTACCGACCATGGCCAATTCGGTGCGTGAAAGAAACGTCCGGAGCCAGCCTTGGCTCGTACTGGTGCTCACCGATAGCGGAGCCGAAGGAACCGCGCACACGGTCGTCATCATCGAGGGGCCGGCGGCCGTCGTCCCGCCCGACGCGGTTCCGGCCAATGTGACCGCCAGGTTCTCTCGCAGCTGGGTTTCCACCTGGCTTCGCCTCGACGCCGAGCGCGTGCTCTCCTACGCCGACGAACAGACGTCAGAGTGAACGCACACGTGAACGAGCACACGCCCGCTGAGATGTCTCGAAGACAAGGTGTTGCGCCGGGCACTTGCTGCGATCACTACGGTCGTGGCGGTGACGACTATCGCCGCGATGACGCCGAGCGCAAATCGGTGATCCGGCGCGGCGATGGCGAGCTCATCCGATGTGCTTGCCAGTACGGGCGAGTCACTATTGGTTGACCTGGCGCGCTCACGCATGACCTGCTGGCGAATGTTCATCAGGTAGCCGGAAGGCAGCGCCAGAGCCCGCTCGTAGGCGTCGATAAGGTCGGCGGGAGGAATACGAGTACCTCGCTCGTACTCAGCGACCCCGCTGTGCGCGCTGAGTCCGACGCGCTTGGCGAGCGCACGTAAGGACAGGCCTTGCTCTAATCGGCTGGAACGAAGTATGGCGCCTAACTGCTGCGCGCCTGAGTCCGCAATCGGGGCCGAGGATACGGATTGCGAGGGCTGGCAAGCGGGCATTTTACCCCTCCATCGATACAAATTACCGCTAAGTGCTCCGTATCTTTATGCCAAGTGCGGCGACCTCGGCGACCCGATCAGGGGCAAGCGCAGCGAACTGGCGCGCATCGATGGCGGCACCGACAAGGTCGCCGGTTTGCGCCCGGCATAGAGCCCTGTGCAGCCAGCAATCCTCTTCGCCTTGAGTCTGCTTGATCACGCGGTCGAAGTCTTCGATGGCTTCCTTCCAATTGCCTAGCGCCTCGTTGACCAATCCGCGATTGAACAGGACCGTCGGATCCCCACCTTTTCCCCAGGCGATCGACAAGTCAGCGAGCGCATCGGCGTGGCGTCCTGTCTCGAAGGCGAGCGCACCGCGCGTTGCCCAGACCTCGGCGATGTCAGGATCCGCCGCCACGGCGCGGTCGAGCGCGCCCTGCGCCGACTCGAAGCTACGGGTCGAGAGGTCAAGCTGAGCTCGCAGGCATAGCAGGTGAGCGTCGTCTGGCGCAACCGCCAAGCCGACAGTGACGGCCAGCGAGGCCGCCTCGTTGTCGCCCAGGGACAGCAAAATTCCCGCCGCGTTGATATGAGCGTCGATGTGCTCAGGGTCGAGTTCGATCACGCGCTTGAAGTCCTTCAGCGCGGCGTCTAGGTCGCCGCGGGCGTACCAGATGTCCGCCCGGTTGTAATGGGCTTCGGCGAACGGCGGCGAGATGCGGATCACGGTATCGTACTCGGTCAGGGCTTCGTCATCGCGGTCGAGCATGCGCAGCATGTTGCCGAGTTCGAGGTGATATTCGGGGTAGTCGGGATCCTCGGCGAGTACCGCCCGGTATTCGGCTACCGCCTGGTCAATCTGGCCTAGGTCGGCATAGATCTGCGCCCGGCGCAGATGGAGCACCGATCGGTGCAGCCAATACACGTTCCCCCGGTCGGCGGGGAGTAGCGCGAGGCCTTCTGCGGTGAGCCGGAGTGCGGCCAGGCGATTACCAAGGTGGTTCTCAACGACCGCTAGGCCCACCTTATTGAACACGTGTTGTTGCAGCAGTCGCTCAGAGTCCGGCATGAGCGAAGCGATCGCCAAAGCCTCGTTCAGCCAGCCACGTGCGCGGTGGTGGTCGCGGCGATCTTCCGGGTAGTGCCTGGTCAGCAAGATTCCGGTGGCGTAGGCCGTGCCCATGTGGATACCGGGGTCGCAGGTTCTGCCGCGTACCTCCTCGTATAGATCCTCGGCCTCAGCCGGACGGCTCAGCGCGATCAGCGCGGTCGCGAGCTTGGTGGTGGCCAGGTAGCGCGCCTCCGGGTCGGTTGACCAGTCGACGACAGCGCGCAGTCGCTGGCCAAAATCGACGGCGGCGAGGTAGAAGCCCATGTCGACGCAGTAGCTGAGCGCCTTGCGCAACGCCGCCGCGCCTATTCCGTGCGGATCGCTGCCGCGCTCGGCGTGATAGGGAATCGCACCAAGTGAGAATGAGAACTCCCCGCTCGACATCAGCTCGGCCAGTCGGGCGTCATGCGTCTCGCGGCGGGTTGCTTCTGGCAGGCTCTCGTAGGCGGCGCTAGCGGCCCGGCCCGAGCCGATGCAGTCGGCCGCTACGAATTCGGCGGCGAGTTCGCGCAGGTCAGTCGCTGGCCGACGGCCACAGCCAGCCTGGCTGGGACCAGCCAGGCACGTCGGCCCAGTCGGCCCAGGTTCGGCGTACCTGGCAAGAGCGAGGCCAACGACAGTCGCCGCCCCAGGTGCCGCGGTTATGCTCACCACCAGCCTCACCAAGCGCGGATCGAGTCGACGCAGCATCACGGCGAGGAACTCGGCGTCGGTGTCGTCGGCCTCGTCGGCCTGCCTGACCACTAAGCCAACCGTCCCTGAGGTGATGGCGCTGACATAGTCGCTGACGAACTCGGTGAGGCCGTGAGCCAGCCGCAGCGTGCGCTGCGCAGAAAAGAACCTCGTAGGTTGCTCGCCCGGCAGCACCGACGGCGGCCGGTGATACCTTGACGAGACATCGCCGTCGAGTTCGGGTGCGGTGCTGAGGATCTCGGTCGCGTGCGCGCGCACAAGCTCAGGCGCTCGGTCGAGTGCGTCCGGTACCAAGGCCCGGACAATGGTGCCTGCGGCGGTATATGGACCGCGGAGCCGACGATGGGCCATGACCGGAGGCAGCAGCAACGGCTCCTGCTCGGTCAGGCGGGATAAGAACGTGCATTCGGGATCGTCATCGACCCAGCGGTGACGTTGCTGCTCCTTCATCGACTCCTCCTACGCGCGCAAATGGCGCCCCGATACGTTCGACCCAGCCAGGTACATCGGCGAGCCCGTGATAGCCGTGCTCGTGGTAGAGCAGCGGTCGCCCCTCGTTGACCTCGACGTTCTTCACGTGGGCGATGACGATAGTGTGATCGCCGCCATCGAGCAGAGAGGTCTGCCTCCCGTGAATGCGGACGAGTACCTCTGAAATCGTCGGTAGCCCGCACCAACTTTTGCCAATACTGTCGAAACCGGCGTCGAATCGATGACTGCCTCTCTGAGCGAACCTGGCGGCGACGCCTGCTTGATGGTCCGCGAGCACATGCACTAGGAACCACGCGCTGGCTGTCAGCACGGCGTGCGACTCGTTTGCCTTGTCCAGGCAGAACAGAATCAGCGGTGGCCGAACAGACAGCGAGCAGAGCGCGCCGATCGTGACGCCCCACGGAGCACCGTCGGCGTCCGAGGTGGTGATCACCGACACGGCGGTCGGAATGTGGGCGAAGGCGCTCCTGTAACTCGCCTGACCGGCAGTCATCAGAAACTCAGCAGCGCTAGCCTCGCACGAGCATCAGCCCCGAGCGCATCGTCAGCTACCTCGATTACCACCCGCAGATCCCGTTCGGCCTCATCGAGCTGCCCGAGCGAGAGCAGCGAAAGGGCGCGCCGGTAGCGTAGCTCGGGCTCGTCGCCGAGCAACGCGAGCGCGCTGGTGAGATGGGTCACTGCAAGCTGATCGTCGCCGCCATCTGCGGCGAGCACTCCCCGGTGGGCGTGCGCGGCGGCCATCTGGGGATCCAGAGCTATCGCGCGGTCCAGGCTCGCGCCAGCCCGCTGGGCTTCTCCCGCAAGCAGCGCGATTAGGCCGTCGAGTGCGTGCAGCGCCGCATTGTCTGGATACAGAGCCAAGCCCTCGGCGACGCTGGCAGCGGCCAGGTCGAGTTCGTCGGCGTCGATCAGCAACTCTGCATGGCTGATCCGCGCGTCCAGATAATCGGGTTCCAGTTCAAGTACATAGCCGAAGTCGACAATAGCCCCGGCGATATCACCCTGCGCTGCCCTGATGTCGCCCCGATTGTAATAAACCTCCGGGAATGGTATGCCGAGCCCACATGCCTTGTCATAGTCGGCGAAGGCCGCCACGTCGTCGCCAAGCCTGCGGGCCGCATTTCCGCGATCAATGTAGTACTCGGTAAAATAAGGATCCTTAGCCAGCAGCTTGCTGAAATCGCTGATGGCATCATCCAGCCTGCCCATAGCGACCAGGACCCTGGCCCGGTTGTGCAGCAATTGCTCCCTGTGAACGATATATTTGTCCTCGGGAAGCTCGGTGTTGAGCCTGGCTAACCCGCTGGTCACCAGGTCAAGCGCCAACTCAAGGTTACCACGGTGCATTTCGACCAAGGCCAAGCCATTGCGCTGGAAGACCGTGTAGAACGCCCGTGCTAGCGCATCGGGCTCATTGACGGCGAGCGCGATCGCGTTGTTGCAATAGCACTTGGCGAGGTCGTGGTCTTTCTTGTCATACCAGCGTGTATAGAGCATCGCCAGGTTATAGCTCGTCGACATGTGCACGGCGGGCAAGGCGTAAAGCTCCCGCAGCTCGAGGAAGAGTCGCTCGGCGCCGGCCGGATTTCCGAGCGCGACCAGGGCGCTCGCAGCTTTCGCCGTGAAATGACAATACTCCCTTTGTTGGGTAACGATGTCAACGACGGTCCGGCCGCGCATACCGAAGTCGTAGAGCGCGGCATAATAGCCCATCGCCAGGCAATGTTCGAGTGCTGCCCGCAGCGCCTGGCAGCCGGCCCCAGCCCGGTCGCGTCCGTGCTCGCGGTGGTAGGGCAAGGCGCCGAGGCGCAGATCCCAGTCGCCGGTCGCCTCAAGTTCAGTCGCGCGTTGGTCATGCAGCAGGGCGCGCAGGCTGGAATCGACGCGCTGATAGGCGGCGTAAAGTCGCGGGTCCTCAGTAGTGCCGTCGGACCCGATGTATTCCCGCGCCAAGTCCTCGTCGCTCGATGTGAGCGGGGCAAGTGCCGAGGTCGCCACCTCGACGCACACCGCATGACTGGTCAGTGCTGCGGTCAGGCCACCGGGCAGGCCGTCGTCGGCGCTGCCAACGACGACTCGCAGCGTTTCTGGCGCCGCCCGGCGGAGCAGCAACTGCAGGAATTCCTGCTCGGTCGGATCGGCCGCGTGTACGTTGTCGAAGAAGATCGTCAACGGGCGGGTGCGCTCGCCGCCCGCTAGCTCACAGTTGGCCAGGAGTCGCTCGGCGTACCTGGTGAGGAACGTGACGATGCCGTGCGAGACGCTGCGGACGTAGCCGAGCCCGAAGAATCTAGTACGTTCGTCGTGCGGCGTCGAGAACGTCAGTATTGACGGCGCAGGACCGATGACTTCGCTGAGCGCCGGAGCCGCATAGAGAATGCACGTCCGATGATCGTCGACGAGGTCGGGCCAGGCGTTGTAGGCCTGCGCGGCGATCGATTTCAATACAACGCACGTGCCTGAATAGGGACCACGCAGACCGCGGTGACAATTGGCGGCGATGTCGGCCGCACCCGCGCACTCAAGTTCGGCTGCGCGGTCGGCGGCCCTTCCTCCGTGTAACCATATGTGTCGGGTCGGCGAGTCCATAATCATCTACCTCGATCGGCGTCTTCTACTTCGGCGAGGTGGTGCGCCTGCCTCGATGACAGGCACACCACCGGACGGCTCGCAACCGTGCGGCCGTGCTCAGTCCGCTAGAACGTGTAAGCGTTGTAGCTGCTGCACGGGCTGGTCAGGCGAATGGAGCCGGACTTGCGGATCTTGATCTTCTTCACGATATCGACCTCCTTCGTTTATCTAGAGCCAGTAATGCGGCGATACGGTCGACCTACGCCAATATATATTTTATATGTTATTGGCGATGCGCAAGGATTTTGATGGTCTGAGAACAAAGTCGGAACACCTGGGGAACGATGGTTCTCTCCCTTATGGGCGCGGTTGCCGCGCGGTGCGGCGGCTCAGAAGGCGCTGGCGGATCGCGACGAATCCGAGCATGGCGAATTGGATCAGGTTCAGCGCGATGAAGAGCAAGGTGTCCCAAAAACGGACATGCAGCGGGCTTGAGTTCAATGCGATAACCGCGAGGTGGCCAATGTGACGGAGAATCGGCACGATCACCAGCACGCCGATAGCGATCATCACGCTAGCGCCGACCAGGTAGCCTGGGGCGTAGCGGCGGGCGGCCCGCAGATCGCGCGCCGTCCACTGGTCCTCGTCGATGAGCTTGTCTGATCGGCCGAGCAGCTTCCACACCTGGTTCCTGATCAGCGCTTGGGCGGCTGCGTGCAAGTCATAGGTTCCAGTCGCGGTGGCCACGACGAAGTAGATATCGGTCTGCAGGAACAGCAGGAACTGGTAGGCGAACCTGACCAGGATCGGGAACGCCATCGCCAGCGCAATCCGGCCGATCAACGGTTCGCTGCCATCAGGGTTCCGCAACGCGAAGGCGATCAGGCCGAGCGAGCTGATCGCGAAAGTGTCCATCAGCAGACCGGCCAAGATCGGCAGGTACCGCTTCTGGTGCGGAACGGTGAGCAGCCCGTTCATCCTGGTTTCGAAAACGAGGAAGTACATCCGGACGCCGACCCCGAGCTGGCTCCGCAGGCCGAGCCTGCGACCAGCCAGGACGTGACAGGCTTCGTGAAGGCCGATCCAGGGAAGCTGGCCGAAGAGCACGAGCAACTGCACGAGCAGCAGGGAATTGGTGAAGAAAACCTGCCTGGGGTTGGGCACGATGCCGGGGTCTGCTCGGATCGCAAGCAACCAGACCACGACCGCGACACCGAGCACAGCGAACGCTGGCCGGGAGAAAAGCGCCTGCCCGAGCCACACAAGGCGCGGTGGCCCGAGGTCATCGGCGGGCTCGCCGCTGTGGCGTAAGAAACCGAGTTCGTCCAATGTCGCGAGGAAGTCAGCCATGTCGACGGAAAGCCCGAATTCCGACTCGTACCAGGCCGCCGCCCGATCTGGAGGCATTCCGCCAACCATGCGCTCGAGGAGGGCCGCGTCGTCAGTGTCAAGGACCGCGAATGACTCGCTATCCTTGCGACCGACGACGACGCCGGCGCCCTTTCTGTCCGGCAGGAAGCTGAGCGGATGAAAGCTCAACGACGCGTCGGTCATTAAATACCTCCGGCACTGGAAACCGCACGGCCAACGACTCATTGAACCGCCCGGATGGCGAGATATCGATGGCCGAGAACGTACTGAGCACAGGTTCCGACCACTCGTGAACATTCAGGCCTCCGACACCAAATCAAGGTCGGCGGCCCGCCCGGCCTGCCCGGCACCGCACCATCCCAGTCAAGATCATCACTGCCGGAGTCCGTCACCAAGCTAATTCACCCACCCGCCAGTCTCGGACTTCGCAGCGCCGAACCTCCTAGGGCGCGCATAACGGCCGATATTGCTCAACCCGATCGGCGATTTCAACCCACGCCGACGCGCCCATAACGAGCCTTCCGGGAGCGGTCTTGGCGTTGAAGGCGATTACAGCTGGTGATCGGTATTCAGGGATGATTGGCCATCCTGTGAACTGGAACCATTCGCCGGGCTCTCCTGCCGCCGCCTCGGTCTGGCTCGTGAGGGCAGTTACCGGGGTGCTGCTAGCCGGTGGCGGGTGTCGGGTGCTCGGGCAGTCTTGGCGCGGCGTGGCGAGGGGGTATGCCTTGCCGCGGTGGGTCATCCTTATTGTCGTGGGATCGCCGGAATCAGGCAGTGGCGACGATCCGGCTGTCGGCCGCCGGATGGGGTGTCGGCTTTCGTCGCCAGGGTGCTTGATCAGCTGACGCTCAGTGCCTGGTTGCCGGCGGCGCTGCTGACGTTTGGTGTCGCCATATTGTTGCAGTTCCGCGGTTCGGGGCTCGGTGAATGTGCTGCTGGCTGTCATGGATCTGACCAGGGACCCGGTGCTGGTGATCATGATCCCGTTCCTTGTCCTGGCGACTGTCGTGACGCAGGCGTTCGCGTTCGAGGCCATCAGGACGCTGGAAGGGTATTGGAGCGGTCCTGCCAGCCTGCTCCGGACGTTGATGATCCGCTGGCATGTCCGCCGGAGACGTGTTCTCAAAG
>DASTJM010000084.1:0-26539 GCA_035716545.1 Streptosporangiaceae bacterium | reverse complement strand
CGAAACCGTTACGCCATCCGCAGCTACATCGACACCGCCCGCAAGCACCGCACCAGCGCACTCACCGCCATCCACGACGCCCTCGCAGGAAACCCCTGGATACCCCCCATCCCCGACCCGCCCTAACCCAGCAGCCACGCCCTTTCACACCGGAAGCCAAACAGGCTCTCCGAGAGGCCTGAATGTTTACGACGACGCGAGTGCATGGCTACATAGCGCTGTGGTCGATAGCTATAGCCGTGGAGGGCGATGTGCCCAGCCTGGCGCCCTGAATTTGTGAGCCATACATCGCCCGAGCGACCCGATGGATGATCAGTCCTTATGTCATCACGCAGGGTAATTGGCTCCGTTGATTTGATCGTCCCCTGGGGGCTTCAGATCGCCGAATAGGAATGGCTATAGGTTCAATGGTCAATGTTGCGGAATCGGCGCCGAACGTCTGTTCTGGATGCGCGCCGGATTCTCATCAGAGGGGCGTCATCGCCGGGAACGCGGGCTAGGACAGGATCAGGCGGGTCATTCTCCGCTTCAGGCTGTCTCGCCTTCGGCCTGGGGCGGGGCGATGATGTCGACGGCGGGAAAGTAGGTGCGGTACCGGCGGACGTCCCGGGTGAGCAGCCTGTAGCCCGTGACGGCGGCGTGCGCGCCGATGTAGATGTCTGGCATCGGAGACCGCTTCTCGCCGCCGCTGCGCCGGTACCTGACGAAAGCCTTCCCGGCGGTGAAGCCCGCCAGGTAGGGCAGGGGCTCGCGCTCGTAGTCGCTGGCCGGGAGCAAGTCCTCCAGCTCTTCGATGGTCTGGTAGCCAACCGAGACCTCGGCATAGACAAGGGGGTTGATCACCGTCCGGCCGGCGTCCATGGCTGCCGCGATCTCCCGCGCGGACCAGTCGGCCCACTGCTCGTCGCCGGTGATGACGTCAAGCAGCACGCAGGAGTCAATCAAGGTGGCAGGACGGATCGCCGCGGGGTCACTCGCCACGCAGCAGCGCCATGATCTGATCGGTGTTCATGCCCGCGACGTCCTGGCCGGTGGCCGTGTTCCGAAGGCGCCGGACCAGGCGCTGTCCCCTGCTCTCGGCTCCCTCGGCGCGGACGATCTGAAGCACGCCGCCAGCCTCGACAACCTCGACCTCATCGCCGGCGTGCAGTCCGTACTTGGCCCGCAGGTGCGCTGGGATGGTCAGCTGGCCCTTGCTGTTCAGCACCACGACAGCCTCCACATGTCAGTTTCCCGTAATGCTGCTACTACGTAGTAGTAGCAGCATGAAACCTCCCGCCTCGCTCACGGCCAGCTGCCGGACCCTCCAGGCTCAGCAGCACCTCCGTGCCCAATGCCGATCACGAACACGACGTCGGACTCAGCGTGAGCACACGCGGGCACAACTTCGCTCACCTCGGCATGAACAGACCTGACAGCCTTACGGGGAACACAGATCGACCAGTTCTGGCCTCGTCCAGCCGTCGACCGCAGCATCAAACGACCGCGCAGATCGAGCCATATTCGTGCGGCGCCAGACAGGTGACCGTAACTCTGAGTAACGTTTGGATGGGCTGCGGTTTCCTGGCGAGAGAGCATGGATATCGGCACGGTCGTCTGGAGCGCGCGGCTAGAGATATTGGGTCATGCGAGTCTGCTCGGATGTAGGTTGCCTGGCTAGGTGCCTTGTGGTCGGGTTCGGATCGACTGGCCAGGATGAGGCGGAGTAGTTCGGCCAGTTCTGTCGGATGGATCAGGCGCGGCCAGCCTGGTGCCGTCCTCGTTCCCCCCGCTGGGAATGACCGGGTGGCGTTTTGTCGTCATCCTGAAGGCTGTTAACGGGCAGTCAGGAGAGATCCAAATGGATCGTCGTCCAGCGGCCGAGGCGATCAAAGCTTCGCTATGCCAGTCGCGTGCATCTCGCGACTGGTCTGGTCGCTTGCAGCAAAGGAGAGCACTGAGTTGACTCAGATGACCGTGCCTGATCGGACTGTGGAGCTGCGCGAGTGCCTGGCAGCTGAACTCCGGAGCCTGGGTGCCCTGCACTCCGAAGCGGTGGCCCGGGCGGTGCTGGCGGTGCCCCGCCACCTGTTCATTCCGGAAGCGTCGCCTGAGCAGGCGTATGCCGCCGAGTACGCGCAGCCCACCAAGCGTGACGAGCATGGCGTGACGCTCAGTTCGGTGAGCGCGCATCCAGGCGTCCATGCTGGAACAGGCCGCGATCGAACCCGGCATGCGGGTGCTGGAGATCGGCTCGGGTGGCTACAACGCGGCCCTGATCGCCGAACTCGTCGGGCCGTCCGGCGCCGTGACCACGGTGGACATCGATCCTGACGTGACCGGCAGGGCCACGGAACTCCTGGCCGCTGCCGGGTACGGGCAGGTCCGTGTGGTCCTGGCTGATGGCACGGGCGGTGAGCCTGCGGGCGCGCCGTATGACCGGATCATGGTCACGGTGGAGGCTGCCGACATCGCCCCGGCGTGGGTGACGCAACTCGTGCCTCAAGGTCGGCTGGTCGTGCCGTTGCGAGTTTGCTCCCTGACCAGGTCGGTGGTTCGAACGCCGCGAGGATCAGTTGCTCAGTCTTAGCTATGAATTGTGCGGGTTCGTGGCGATGCGCGGTGCCGGGCGGTCCCCGCAGCGGCTGTTGGTGCTGCATGCGGAACCTGAAAGGCAGGTCGCGCTGCGCATCGACGACGAACTACAGGCAGAGCTGGACGCAGACGCCGAAGCCCTGGCCGCCAGCTTGCGCCAGTCGGCGGTGCAGGCGTGGTCGGGGATTCTGGCGGGGCCGGGGGAACCATATGACGACCTGGACCTGTGGCTAGCGACTACGCTCCCTGGCTATGCGGTGATGGCCGCCAGCCGCCCGGCTCGCGATCGCGGCATCGTGGCCAGTTCCCCGATCGGCATTTCGGCCGTCATCAACGGCGGATCCTTTGCGTACCTGGCGATCCGGGATCTCAGCGGTGACCGGACGCGGTTCGAGTTCGGCGCGTACGGCCACGGCCCGGCCGGGGCACGGCTAGCAGAAGAGATGGCTGTGCAGACCCGCCGCTGGGGCAATGACCACCGTGGCAGCCGCGCCATATTCCGCGCCGATCCGGCAGGCACCGCATCAGATCGCCTGCCGGCAGGGTCGAAGACAGTTGACCGGCCGCATCACCGCATCACGATCTCATGGCCCGCCACTGACATGGGGCGGGTCATGAAGGCGGATCAACCCGCCAGCTAGATAAAAGGAGACAGGAAATGGATACTGACCGGCTGCCCGCTGCAGTCCCGGGGCGAGGCGGACTTCCAACTGGACGTGAGGTTCGCTGACAACGGCCCGGCTCTGGCCGAGTTAATGAACTCCACCAGTGACAACTGCGGGAGCACGGGCGCTAGCGCCTGCGTCACCTGTGCCGTCAGCAGCTGACAGTACTTCAGCGCGAGCCGGCCAGAAGCGGAGGCAACTGTGTATGAGTATCGCGACACCGCCTTGATGCGAGTGCCGGCGTTCTCGGGCAGCCAGCCTTGCCGCACCTGGCCGGACTTGCTGAGCCGCACGCCACAAGCGCAATGGCAAAGGCGCGAATGGATCAGGCAAGTATGGACCCAGCTGGTCCCGGAGCTGCTGGCCCGCCTGACCGTGCGCGCCGACCCGGCCTGGACCGAACGCGGCGGCCGTGTCGTGATCCCGTGTCAGCAGCACGCAGGCACCGGAACCGACGGCGCCCCCCAGGAGGTCAGCATCCGCAGCACAGCGCCAGTCAAGATGGTGCTGACGTCCGTCGCCCCGGTCGCGAAAGCGCTGCCACGTCACCGTGGCCCTCACCACCGCACTGTGCCAGCGCACCGGAGAACTCCTCGGCGGCGACAACGCCACCACCAGGCTGCTGTCCAGCACAGCGAGAGGGCACGCCGGGCCTGCTCGACCTGGCGCCGCGCCGCCGCCGCCTGGGGACACATGACGACCGAGATCGCCGGCACGACTTCACCGATCATCGCCGACGCCGGCGACCTGGTTATCCGCCTGGGCCGTCTCGCCTTCACCGACCCGCTCTGGGCACCTGCCCGCGCCAAAGACGCGGAACCCCGGCCGCCAGCCGCTCTCGCGCCCGGCATGACCGACGTCACCGCCGTGCTCACTGCCGTCCACCACGCCGCCGACGCGCTCGCGGCCGGACCGCGGCACCGGACCAGAACCAGCCCGTCATCACGCCCATCCCCGCGCACCTCGCCGCCCAATGGACAGAAGCCGGACCCGATTAACGGCGACGCGGCTCCCTCAACGCCGCAACAGTCGCCGGCCAGAACTTCCCCCAGCCGGCACCTCAAGCTTCAGCGAGGGCAGAGCATCCCCGGCCTGGCGGGAGACCGGCCGCGCAGGCGCGCAAGAGCCGTACGACCGGCAACTCTGCCCCACAGGCAAGGCCCGCTCAACCAAGGTGATCGGAACAAGGGAACGTTTCCGCGGCATCCAAGGGCTAATCCCAGCCGGATTTCCGATCCAGCATGCTGTGCCAGGAATCCGGGTTCAGGACCACGCGTTATGGTGGCTGCCATGAGCGACGAGTCATCTCGGGCTGGCAGTTTCCAGGATGGGCCGGAGTATCTACGATTCCGCAGCGTCCACCCAAACGTGCAAGGACTGAAAGTCGGGATCTTCGGCCTGGTCAACGTCCTGGGGCGGCACGGCATGCTCACTCCAGAAGAAGAGCGATTCCGGCGAGAGAATAACGACTGGTATGACGCTGTTTTTCCAGAGCCCCCTATCTACCGCAGCGAGGTAGATCGGCGGGCGGTCGCGTGGTTCAAGTCTGCCGGGTCAGCCGAACTCATGCGACGAGTCTGCGGTTATCTCGCCATCTTGGACGCACATCGAATCGCCTGGGAGGCGGTCCGTTCTGCTCAGCCAGGCCTGATCATCTATGAGGACGCTTTCCAGGTCGTCGCGATCCCTCCCATTCCTGGAGGCCGAAACGACAGCTGATAATGGAGCACCTGGCACGTCTGCTGACGCTGTCGACGAGTCGCGGCTCGGCTATTTCACGACACTCCGGCTAAGACGGCGTAGCGTGGGCAGGATGACTCAGCGTGATGGCGCGCCGGCGTGGTTCAAGGCCCGGCACACCCAGGTGCAGGACTTGTTCCGTGACCGCCGGCCGCAGCTGCGGATGCTGGCTTCCTGCCGCTGCCCTGCGGATGGCAGGCTGCTGGGTGCTGTGTGCGGCCTGTCTGATGGTCTGTGGGTCTGGACCGCAGGCCTCCGCCCGGCACCGTCGCGTCCTGGGACGAGTTCGGCTCGGAGTATCTGGATGCACTCGGCGAGGATGAGTGGGATGCCGAGATCTATGACCAGGTCAGCGAATACGCCGATGAGCAACTCCGCGACTGGGGCGGGCGCCTGCAGCTGAGGCCCACTGTAAGGAAGATTGTGCTCCCTTCGGCAGCCGACGAGCATAGATCATGACCTGGGATCAGCACTCCCCGGAACCTCGTCCTGGCCTGGCGCTGTACCGGCGGGTGACCTGCGGGTGCCGCACGCACGACATGCTGCTGGTGCTCGCGCTTGTCGCTGGCGGCATTCGGGTAGCAGTCGGACTGACTCGGCCCGGCACCTGGGTACGGCCCTTGACCGACCGACCGCCCTATCTCCGGGATCGGCCACGAGAACCCGGAGAACATGTCTACTCGTTCTCGCCTGACGGGATGATGCTGTTCGACTTGCATTACCAGCGATTCTCCGCGCCCTCGCCGCCGCGTTCGTGGTCGTCGAGGCTGGTGTCGTCACAGGTGGCGATCAGCGTCGTGTCTCATGCGCGGTACCCGCTGTAGCGGGGTGTCAGCAATACGGCTGCAGTCCACGGCAGGGGTTTGTCGGCGCCAGTGATCTAGATGAACTCATGACGGCGCAGTAGTACCCAGCCTTTGCATACCTCGTGGTGGGTCTGGGTCAGAGTTGACCCCACGCTGAAGAACAGGTGGAGTTGGTTGTCGTTTTGGATGATGAGACAGTGCTGCCAGGTCGTTGTTCCGGCTTCGACGTTGGCTGCGGCTTCGAGTCGTTCCATCAGGAGCCGACCAAGGTTTGCCCGGTCGGCAACGCTGAATCGGTCAAGCCTGGCCAGGATCTCGAGCCTGTGCAGTTCTTCGCCGGTGAACTCAGATTGGGCGATGTCTTCTAAGGGCACCCGGAAGATGGCGTGCCCGCTGGCGTCCTCAGCCGAGGCCGGAGCCTTGGGCAGGCTCGGCCTCGCATAATGCATAGCGCCGGTCTGCGCGATCCATGCGGGCGCTAGCCTGGGAAGCGAACGCCGGTGCCTGTCCGGCCGCGGCCGACAGCCAGGTCGTACTGCGGGCCGGAGCGCTGCGACATCTGCCGGCGTTGTTCGAGCATGCGGCGAGTGGAACAGGCGCCACACCGGCCGTCGCGATACAAGTTGCTGCCGCATTCCGGGCAGCTCTCGCCACTCACAACGCCCATGCCTTCCACTGCCGCCGACGACCCGAACCGCAAGCTGGCCACCTCCCCGCGCCGAAGCTCCGCCACCATCCGGTCAATCACCTGCCGCCGTCGTGACCTCCATGAGCCGATCAATGGAATGATGGTTTGCGCGCACGCATCAACAACTCAAGCTTCTGGCCAGTGGGGGAAGCGATTGGCGGCCGATTAGGGGCTATCTTAGCTAGAGCTACGATTGCGTGGCAGGGGAGGGTGCGCGATGAAGACGAGGGTTATGTGGTGAGCTTTCACGCCTCTCTCGTCGGGCCGAACGGGCAGGTGTACCACTGCGAGCACAACCACCGGACTGAGACTGCGGCGGTAACTTGCGCCAATTCCTCGGCCACTCGCAACATGGCCAATCTGGCCTGGCAGCGGGCTGCGGTCCAGGCCGCCCAGGCGGCAGCTCTCGCCCGGCAGCGTGAGCAGCAGCGCGCGGCTGCGCAGGCCAGGCGGATCGCAGCTCAGCAGGCCGAAGCAGTAAGGCGGGCAGCGGCTCGTCAAGAGGAGGCCGCCAAACGGGCAACTGCCCAGCGAGCGGCCGAAGACGCCAAGCGCGCCGCTGAGGAAATGAAGGCTGCCAAGCGCGCCGCGAAGCTCGCGGCCATGCCTCCGCGGCGGGCTTGGAAGCTGATGACGCCCGAAGAACGGCTAGTTAAAACGGCCGAGGCGGAGTTGGAGGTTTACGGGACGATTGTCTCGGCAGAAGCCAAGGCCGCCTACGATCGTCGTGCAGGCAAGAGCGGTACGCTGAACGGCGCACCGCAGACCGCGCAGTCTTCCCCGGCCGGCGAACCTTGGTGGCTGCAGCGCGGCCTCCGTTCGTAGATCGTCATCAATATCGCCGCTAGCTGGATAGAGCCTCGGCCGAGTACTAAAGTCGCTTAAGCCCTTTGAGCACTTGCCGTCCCGTCTTGCGGAGGTCTCGCGTGTACTCAGCCGAAATCAGCCGGGCAAACCCGACTAGCTTTGTCTTCCTCATCGACCGGTCAGCGTCGATGCAAGACCCGATCGGGCGGGGAGAAGGTCAGCGGAAGTGCGACGTCGTCGCTGACGCGCTTAATCGCTTTTTGTCGGAATTGACGATTAAGTGCGCCAAGGAAGAGGGCGTGCGTGACTACTTCTATGTGTCGGTTGTGGCCTACGGCGGAGCGGACGCGGGACCTGCGCTTTGCGGGCCGCTGGCCGGGCGTGACCTGATTCCGCTCAGCGAGGTCGCGATGTCGCCGGCCAGGCTGGAGTCGCGGACCAAGAAAATCCCCGACGGCGCCGGCGGCCTAGTCGAGCAGGACGTCAAGTTCCCGATCTGGGTGGACCCGGTTGCCGCCGGTGGCACCCCGATGTGCCGGGCTCTGAACCGGGCCGAGGCCATCGTGTCGAAATGGCTGAACGATCACCCCGCCTGCTTCCCTCCGGTGGTGCTAAACCTCACCGACGGAGAGGCCAATGACGGGGACCCGGTTGTTCCCGCGGAAGGACTCCGAGCCCTCGCCAGTGCCGACGGCGGGGTGCTGTTGTTCAACCTGCATGTCTCATCGGACAGCTGTTCGCCGATCAACTTCCCTGACAACGACGTTATGTTGCCGAATCAGTTCGCACGCACGTTGTTCACGATGTCAAGCACGCTTCCCGATCACATGCGCACTTACGCGCAGCAGCAGGGCATGGTTGTTTCCGGCAATACCCGCGGCTTCGTTTTCAACGGCGACATGACATCGGTCGTTCAGTTTCTCGACATCGGCACTAGGACCTCTGACCTGCGCTGAGCAGCTCGGGATGCTGACCTACGTCAAGAGTTTCTGGGTGCCGAAGCGTGGCAACAGCCCTGATGAATACGAGGACGCGTTCTGGATCGGCCCGGACGGTGACAGCGACGGCGAGCTGGCCGGGAGAGTGCTGCGCGTGTCGCTGGCCGATGGAGCGAGCGAGTCCTTGCTGGCCGGCCGGTGGGCGAAACGGCTGGTGGCCTGCTTCGGCACGACGCAGAGCGCGGCCAGTGCCCAAGGGGGCTTCCTCCGCGCCTATGAGACCGCCGCCAGCCAGTGGGACGCAGAACTGGCCCGCTACAAGGCCGAGCGTGACTCGCGCGGCGTTCCCATTCAGTGGTATGAGGAGCCTGGGCTGGTCAAGGGCGCGTACGCTACCATCCTTGCGGTCGAGTTCCGCGAGGACGCCGAAGGCGGGACGCCCGCGTGGTCGGCTAGCTGCCTGGGCGACTCGTGCTTGTTCCAGGTCCGCGACGAGTCGCTCTACGCTAGCTTCCCGCTGAGCGATGCCGCTGATTTCTCCATCCAGCCTCCGCTGCTTGCCAGCCGCCAGGCCGACAGCGAGGTGCTGCTCCGGCACGTGGTCCTGACCGCGAGCGACTGGGAGCGCGGCGACAGCTTCTACCTGGCGACAGACGCTCTGGCGGCATGGTTCCTTAGCGAGGTCGAGCGAGACGGTCGCCCCTGGGAGACGCTGCGTGACCTCGATACCAGCGATGCTCCACTGGAGTTCCCCGACTGGATTGACCAGTTGCGCGACCAAGGCGGCCTGCGTAACGACGACACCACCCTCGTCAGAATCGACCTGCTCTGAACGTCATGCCTCAGATAACTTCCTACCCAACTGGTCGCGCCTACCTGGACGCGCTTTTCAATACCAGAATCTGCTTTAGGGACCCGGCTTTGGCCGGCGGCGAGGTGTCACTCGACAGCCTGGGCCTGCCTAAGCCGATAAGCGGTGCCTCGGCGAGCGTCTTCACGATCGCAGGCACCGATGGTCGGCGCTGGGCGGTGAAGTGCTTCACCCGGTTCATCCCAGATCAGGAGTTGCGCTATCAGCGCATCAGCGAAGCCCTGCGAAAAGTCGACAAATCCTGGCGGGTCGAGTTCAGCTACCTGCAGGACGGGATCATGGTCCAAGGAACGCGCTACCCGGTACTGAAAATGGAGTGGGTCGAAGCCTCGAGCCTCATCTCCTTCATCGAAGGTAACTTGAGTAACGCGGCCACGCTGGCCGGGCTGGCCGGTGAGTTCGCTGCCATGGTCAGCGAACTCACCGCGTTCGGAATCGCGCACGGCGACTTGCAGCACGGCAATCTCCTCGTCACCCGTTCCGGTGAGCTGAAGCTCATCGACTACGACGGGATGTTCGTGCCTGGGCTCGCACAGCTTGGTGCCTGCGAGATCGGCCACGCCAACTATCAATCGCCGGCCAGGAGCATGAGCACCTGGGGACCTTACCTCGATCACTTCTCGGCATGGATCATCTACTCCTCGCTGCTGGCCTTGAGCATCGAGCCCGGCCTCTGGCAACTGCTCAGGGAGCCGGGCGGCGAGTCACTGCTCTTCCACCGCGACGACTTCGCTGACTTCGACGCCTCAAGGGTGTTCAACGCGTTCAGCCATAGTGCCCAGCCAGAACTACGGGCTGTGGGGGCCGCCCTGGGCGGCCTGTGGACCTCCGACCTGACCGCGATACCGCCCCTAGACCCTGCCCTGCTGCCCGAGTTGAGGTTGATGTCAGGCAGGCCGTCCCGGCAGGTTCCTGCCCAGATCGCAGAAACTCAGCCCGTCGCGGTCGCAAACCATCCGGACTCGTCCTGGGTGACCGGGCACCTTCCGCCTCTGCCGCTCGTGCCGTTCACCCCGCCGCGCCTGGCCGGGCGTCTCCTGACTGGCGTGATGGTGCTCTTCGCGATCGCGGCGGTCGCCTCCGTAGCGGCCGGTTTGCTGCCCTACTACCTCGGGGGCAGCGCCGTTTTCCTGGCGGTCGCCGTATTCTTTGCCGCATCAGGAATCATGTTCCGCCAGATACCTGAATGGCATGACAAATATGAGAAGGCCGTCATCTGCCGCCAGCGCCGCATCGAGTCGCGGGATGCCGCCCGACAGGTATCTAAGCTCCAGGCCGCGCGAACCGATCTCGACAACCGTGAAAAGAAGGCCACCGACAAGGTGACCAAAGACGCCGCGAAGGCCCGCGCTTCGGAGCAAGCCGAGTTCAGCAAGCTCGGCACTGACCTGGCCAGGCAGGTCCAGGCCATCAACCGGCAAAGGCAGCAACTTCAGACCGCCGAGCAGAGAGAACTCAGCACAGCGCTGGTTAACCTGCAGCGGCAGCACGTGCGAGCATTTCTGGCCCGGGTCAGCCTCAACTCGGCCAAGATTTCCGGCATCGGGCCCGCCGTCGTCCGCTCGCTGGCTGCCTGCGGTATACACAGTGCCGCCGACTTCACCGGCATCGAGTTCCGAACCGGCCCGCGCGGCGGCCAGCAGGTCTACCTGCGCCGGGCCGACGGCTTGCCGGTCCACCCCAACGGAGTCGGCGAGAAGAAGGCCCGCGACCTCGACACCTGGCGGCAGGGAATCGAACGCCAGGCACGGGCCAGCCAGCCTGCCACACTGCCGGCTGACTCGGCCAGAACCATCACTACCCGGTACTCACAGCAACGTCAGGCCCTCGCTGATCAGCAGAAAGCAGCCGAGGCTCAACACGCCCACCAGCACGGCCAGGTCGCACAGAAATGGGCGCCAATCCACGCCAGCTTGTCCGCCGAGCTGACAGCCAAGCACAAGCAAGCGGCCGAAGAGCGCGCCAAACTGGATGGCGAGATCAGCGTGGCCAGGAAGCAGGCCGATGCTGTCACCTGGCAGGGCGACCTGGCAGAACGCCAGCTAGCCGCCTACCGTGACGTAAGCTATCTTCGCTATCTAGCCAAGATCATTAGTGTCTGACGGCCCATCAGCGCACGACCGAAAGCCGCGACACATAACAGCCGATTCCACCCTCCTGATTCCGTCGTCGCGTCGTGCGCATCGGCTCTCGATCATGAGTCGTCACGACACGCCAGATAGCTACAGCCGGGTTACATAACTGGCGATCTGCGCACTAGTCGGCGATCAGCGCGGGATGGACACCGACCCGCGCCTACGAAGCGTGATCGGCGTCGGCGATCGGGCACCCAGGCGCCCTTCTATTCATCCGCAGCGTCCAAGGCGGCATACCTCATGGACTGGGCGGCTGACGTCGTGGAGGCGCCGGCGTGGAGGTGACCCAATCGCGGATCGGGGAGCACGCCAACATGGCTGCCGGGTGAATAAGATTTCTCGTGTTTCTCAAGCTGGGCACCCATACGGGATGACGACCTGACAAGTTTACCCGGACAGCGAGATGCCGCCTGGGACGCCCATTACGACTTTCGACGACCTCTACGCGCATGTCGTTGTGCTGGTCGACGATGCCCGGCTAGTCGACGAGGAAATGGACCAGGTGCTTTCCCGAAGCTGGGGAGAGTTCTTCAGAGGAAGCCACGAACTCTATGGCTTGAGCATGGCCGGGCTGTGCGGCGCCGCTGACTCCGATGTCAGTGAACGGGATAGTCAATCTGCGCCGGGCCCTTTGTCGTGAATAGTTCACCGCCTTTGGCACCGATTCAGCGATCCGGTGCGCTCGCTATTGGTTTGGATGCACCAGCCGTGACTGAGATTGTTGCCTGGGCGGTTACGCTGGTGGCATCGTCATTCCTTCCGGGTTCGCGGTATGCCCAGCTACCCCGGGATCTCGGCCTGCTTGCTCAGCCTCCGATGCTCAGGGCGAAGATGTGCATCGCTGGTGATCCCTGCGCTGCTGTTCGGCTGACCTTGGGGAGGGTGATTGAGCGGACCGTCTTGCCGGGTGCCAGCGGTATTCCGACGTAGTAGATGCTGTCGGCCTGCCCCTCCTTGCCGTCTGCGGTGTTGAGGTAGGGAAGCGTAGTGAGGATGTCGCCATTCGGCGGCGATGTGTTTGACCACCAGTCGGGGAAGGAAACCGTGAAGGGCTGGGTGCTGCCGTCGGTATATCTGATCGTGCCGGTGCCGGTGGCCGTGCCGTAGTCGCTGGCACCGAGTATTCCCAGGGTCTGCCCGGCGCCGGGCAGACCGATCGTCTGACCGTCGGCGACCACGTTGTCCGCATCGCCGGGCGCGACGTCGGGCCAGGTGAAGGTCACGCCGTCGTGGCTGACGGCTGCGCCGGAGGTGAGCAGCACGGCGGCCAGGGCCTGCGCTGAGAAACTGCTGCCGTCGCCGTCCAGGTTCCCGGTCGCGGGGTTAGTGTCATCGCTGATCCCGACGTTGTCCAAGAAGCTCGGCAGCTCGGCCGGCGGCGCCTGTGTCCGGGATGCCTGCGGCGAACGGTCGGCCGCGACCCGGGAGTGGCTACCCGGCGTGCCATGTGAGGGCGCGAGGGAAATGGCGATCCCCGCGGCAGCGGCGGCCACCGCTGCGGTGCCCAGGATCGCCGCGACCCGTCTTGGCGACCTGCGCCTACCGGCCAGACCTGGTCCCGCGGGCACTGGGATCCGTTCCAGAACTTGTGTCGCCTCGCCTGTGGCGACCGGCCACGGGTCGGCCTGGCAGGAGCGGATACGCTTGCTCATCTCCTCCGGCCAGAACGAAGTTGCCGACGCGCCCGACCACGGCACCAGTCCAGCCTCTACGGCCCGAGCCAGTTCCGGCAGCGCCGGGCGATCCGCAGGGGCCTTAGCCAGGCAGGCTGCCGCGATCTGGCGCAGTCCGGCAGGCAATCCGTCCAGGTCGGGAGCCGCGTGCAGCACCCGGTAAAGCACCTCTTCCGGGGGACCCTGTCCGAACGGCGGGTTCCCAGTGCTGGCGAATGCGATGACGGCCCCGAGCGAGAACACGTCACCCGCTGCCCCGGCCAGTGCGCCCCGGGCCTGCTCCGGAGACATGAACGGCGGCGAGCCGATGACAAGCCTGCCGACGTTCGGCGCGGCGCTGTGCAGCGCCCCGGCGAGTCCGAAATCGATCACGCGAGGGCCGTCGTCAGCCAGCAGCACGTTCGATGGCTTCAGATCCCGGTGCACCACAGCGCGGTCGTGAATCGCCTGCAGCGCCTCTATCAGGCCCGCCGTCAGCCGCCACAGCGCGGACTCGGCTAGCGGCCCGGTCTGCTCCACCAACTCGGCGAGCGACGGCCCGGGGACGAACGCCGTCGCCAGCCACGGCGGGTGGTCGTCCAGCCCTGCGGCCACGACCGGTGCCGTGTAAACGGCGCTGACCGCGCGGGCGGCGGCAACCTCCAGGCCGAAGCGGGTGAGGAACACCTCATCACGGGCGAGCGCCGGATGGAGTACCTTCACGGCAACCGAGCGGCCCGCCGGCGAGAAGCCGAGGAACACCTGGCCCATTCCACCGCGCCCGAGCCGGGCATGCAGCCGGTAGGGACCAAGGTGACGAGGGTCTTCGGCCACCAGAGCCTGCACCGCCGCTCCTAACCGCTCATATCTTCAGCGCCGCGACAGCGACGTCACTTTGCCCCACATTACGGGCGCGGCCCGTTTTCGGGATGCCACTTGATCCTGATGCCTGACATCAACTCCGCACGCAGGAACCCGAGGCCAGCCGCCGCGGGAGCCTGACGAGCAGCCTTCCTGATGCCGAGCGCTGCTGCCAAGGTTCCACGGGGCCGGACCGGCCTCAGGAAAGCGGGAAGGTCGGGGGGCTAGCTCCTTGCAGTCGTGACCGGCGAGGGTAGTCGCGTGTCTGCGATCTGGTCCAGCATCTGCTCATCGGTATCAGGTACCTGCACGCTCGCCACTATAGAACGTATTCGATGGGTAACGGCTGCTGCAAAAGTTTTATTGACTTTCGGCGTACTTGCGCGAATTGCATGGAATTGCAGTGAACCATTCAAGTGTTGTTCGCCTCCCTGGCCCGCCCGCAGCTGTTTGACATAAAGGCTCTCGCCATACTAATCATGAGTGAAAGCAATGGACCCGGCTGCAGCGGGCCGAGCGGGCCCATCACCGGAACCAGGACGCGCTGCGGTACAAGATCACCGCTGGCGAGCGGAGCATCGAAGCCCTGCGGGGGCTCAAGGCCGATGCCGCGATAGCGCGACGGCGTGACACCAGAGGTGATGCCTTCGCGATGAATCTCGACGGCGTGCGGTACGGCCCGGCGAGTTCTTGGCTCGACCGAGATAACAGTAGCTGTCGACGGGGCGCCGGAAGCAGAGATCCGCCTCGTGCCCGCAGACCTTGCGTCGGCCGACCCGGCGAGGCTAGTCGTGCGGCTTGAGAACCGGCTCGGTGCCTTGGAGCAGGTTAAGGCTAAAGCCGAGAAGGAAATTGACCGGCTTGGTACTGAGATGGCGCGCGCAAACGAGGACCTCGCGAGGGCCTTCCCGCAAGTTCGTCAACTCGACGAGGCACGCGACCGGGCGGCCCGCCTTGACCAGCAACTGCAGGAAGCAGCGAGGGCGCAGCTGCCAGACAACCGATCCGAGTCAGTTGACGGCACCGTCCTAGGCGGCGTCGTTGCCGGGGCGCCGAGTGCATTGTGACCGTTGTTAAGCGCGACTTTCCTGTTCGCGGCGCGACGGTTGTTCGAGGGCCAACGGCCAGAACCGGCGTACCTCGCCCAGACCTTGGTGACGCCATGAAAAGCGCTAGCTCCGGTCCACGGCCGCGACCGTAACGAAAACTCCACGTAGGGTGGCGCGAAGGCTGGTCAGTGTGGGCTGAAAGGGCATTTGGCCTTGGTTGGGCAGCAAAACTCCTGCGGCATTCGCATCGGAAGCGAGCGGTGTTGATGCCTGAGTCAAAGCTGGTCGTTTCCTTAAACGGCAAACGGGGTGGGCGACGTTGATCTGGGGTGCTGATTGAAGTGGTTGCGGATGGGTTCCATAGGAGCGCGGGCAATAGCGCTCGGTAACGACCAGGGCACGGTAGGTATGCAATATCTTTTTGTTTTGATTCAGCCTGAGTTGACGTTTATAGTCTCGTCAACCGTTTCCAGGCTAAGGAGACCTTGTGGGGCCGTCTGACTCCTTCTGTTACCCGTCATCTGTTGCGGCCGGGTAGGCTGGGCGCGCGGCTGGCTGCGGCGTTGTGCGTCGGCTTGCCGATGGTCTTGGCGGCATCGCTAGTCGCGTGGTTCGCGGGTACTGCGGCTCCGGCTCTTGCGTCGGGCGGGAGTGCTCAGCTCCAGCCGGCGGCAGGGCAGTTCTTCCCGGTTGCGGCGGTGAGGGTGGCCGACACGAGGAGCGGGGCAGGCGGGGTGCCCGCGCAGCCGCTGGCGGCATCGGGCGGCACGATTACGTTCACGGTGACCGGGGAGGGCCAGGTACCGGCCACCGGGGTCTCTGACGTGTATGTGGTGATCAACGCGATCTCTCCGGCCGCGGACGGCTGCCTGAACGATTACGCGGCGGATGTAACGAACCCGGCCATCTGCACGGTGTCGTTCCAGACTGGGGTGGATGCGGCGGACTCCGATGTAGTGGCGGTCTCCGACTCGGGCCAGGTTTCGGTGACCAATGAGTCCTCCGGGACCGTGGACGTGGTGGTATCGGTGCTTGGCTATGTCCAAGATGACACCGCGCCCGCAGCGGGCGATACTTACGTGCCGGTTCAGCAGGCGCAGATCGTGGATACTCGCTCGGGGCTGGGCGCGCCGCAGGCGCAGGTGCCGGCCGGGGGCAGCCTGACAGTGCAGGTGGGCGGCCAGGGCGGGGTTCCGGCCGACGCGGCCGGCATTGCGCTGTTCGTGGGGGCGGCGAACGCGGCGCAGGACGGGGATGTATCAGCGTACCCGGCGGGGGGCACCGACCCGGGGGTCGCCGTTTTCGACTACCGTCCGGGGCGCAAGGCCCGGGATCTGTATCTGGGGGCGCTGTCGTCGTCGGGGCAGCTGACGCTGGTCAATCACGGGAAGGGGCCGGTGGACCTGATGATCGGCGTTGAGGGCTACCTGGTCAGCCCGTCGGCGAGGGAGGCTGGCAGCCAGTACCAGGACATAGAGGAGCAGCGGATCGTGGATACCCGGAACGGGACCGGCGGCGTGTCGGCTTCGCCGCTGCCCGCGGGGGGATCGATCACTTTCACGGTGGCCGGCGCCGACGACAGCGATGTCCCTGCGAGCGGCATTACGACGGTCGTGGAGAGCGTCGCGGCGATCAGCCCTGTTGCGACCGGTTTCCTGTCGGTATATGCCGCGGGCGGCACCGATCCCGGCAATCCGGGGGTCAGCTTCGATGCCGGCGACGGGCAGGACAATGACCTGGCCGCCCCAGTGTCCCCATCGGGGCAGGAGACCATCACCAACCACAGCACCGGCACTGTCGACGTGGTCGTCTCGGCGCGCGGCTACTATGCCGCTCCCGATGTTCCGGCTGCCCCCTTCAGCGTGTCGGCGTCAGTGACGGGGACATCGGCGACCGTCAGCTGGCAGCCGCCGGCCAGCGACGGCGGTGCGGCGATAACCGGTTACATGGTCACCGTCGCGCCTGACAACGCCAGCGTGACAGTCAGCGGCACAGCGCTCCAGGTGACGCTGACGGGCCTGGCCAACGCCCCGGCCGATACTTTCACCGTGACCGCGTCCAACGCCCTCGGCGACGGCGACGGCTTGCCGCACGTCCCGGCCGGCGTTATCTCGGGTACAGTCTTGTCGCCTGGGGGCGAGCCGGTCGCCGGCGCGCCGGTCACCATCTACTCCAGTGACGTGCCCGCGGGTGACCCTTCAGGCTGGAACCCTGCGACGGTCGGCACCGCGACGACTGATGCCAACGGCATCTGGACCTTCACCGATCCCCAGGTTCAGCCAGCCCCCGTTGCCGTCAGCGACGCCGCGACTGTGGGCGGCATGAGCCCGCACTGCAAGGCAGCCCAGGAAGGCGGTGCGCTCAAGGTCTATACCTCGCAGATATGGACCAAGGACCTTTACACCGCGGTCGGCGAGTATCACGCCAACTTCGACGCCACCGCGATGATCATGTATGAGGACGGCTCGTCCACAGACGTGGGCGTCATGGTGTCGGCCGATGCGAAGCATTTCCACGTGGAGAACGAAGATTCGGTGTACGACAGCGAGACTGGCTCGGGCGGAGGCTTTACTGACCCGGACCAGTACAACGCCGGGAAGCTGTACGTGCTGTTCAAGTACATCAAGACCGAGACTAGATGGTTCATACCCAACGGGCCTTATGACGGCGGCCCGCCCCCGGCCGGATCTACCATCTGCAGGAAGAGGTTCTGGATCAACCCGGACGGGATAGTCCCCTCCGGCAACGGCGTCAACAACCTGACGTGGACCGACCCCACCAGCCAGGCCAGCCACGACATGTGGGAGAAGCTGGACGGTTACGCCGGGTACGAAAACGACATGCCCAAGAGCAAGCACAACCGCGTACCGTGGCAGTGCGGTGGCTTCTACTACGCCAAGAGCGGCCAGGGGTACAACTATTCCTGGGCAGCGACTGTCGGAGGCATTGGCATCGAGGCCGAAACCGACCACTCCAGCGACACCTGGCAGCAAGTCAACTTCGGATGCGCCACCAGAAAAGACAAGCTCAAGGGCGGCCGTACCGACGGAACGCACTGGCTGTGGGGAAGCAACGCGCCCGCCGGCAACCCATCCCACCCTAAAATCTTCTACAACTACTGATGCCTGCCATTCCCAGGTTCCGGCGGACTGTTCTCGCAGCGCTGGTGTTCGGCGCGTCCGCGCTGGCTGTCGGATGCTCGGGTTCCGGCGAGCACACGGTCTTCGCGATCGCCACCGACTTCGGTGAGGGTGACCGGGCGGTGCGCACCATCGACATCATCGATGTCGGGGTGCCGTCCCTGTACAACGTCACGGACCAGAGCGTCCGGGTGCGGAAGGTCGCTCTGGCATCGGCGCCCCCGGCGGTCCGCCTGCTCGGCGCGACAGCCCACCCAGGCCAGGCAGTCGGCATAGTGTTCGGCGACTTGTCCAGCCGTTGCGCCAAGGAATACCCGGCGCATCCGGTGACCGACGCGCTCATCCGGCCCCGCTCGCGGTCGAACTGGTTCCTGGTCCTGGCGATCAGATTCAGCAAACCCGGCCGGTACTATCTCGGGCGGGTCAAGATCTACTACACCACGGGCGGGCAGGACGGCTGGCAATACCAGAACCTTCACGCCACTTTCTGGGTCCACGCCGCCCGGCCCGGCACCAAGCCGCGCTTCCAGGGCTGCCCGTGAAAGAACCGCACCACAACTGCCCAGGCCGGTTACGGGATGCCCGCGAGCGCAAACCGTCACTCGAGGATGGCAGGCCGTGTCCCTGAGTATTTCCTAGCCAAAAGTCAAGCCAAACAGAGAGAGCGCCCCCGGCAGCCATCACGGTCGGCTGGGCGCACTGTATTTCTTGGTCAACGTGCGAGCCACGATTGGCGTCAGCGGCTAAGCTCCACCGCCACGCGACCATTCCCGCTATCTGGCTGCTCGGCTACGCTGTCGGGACTGTAATTTCAACGGTGTAACTCCTGGCAAGCAGGGAGACACCAGTGACAGATGTGAATGGTCAGGTCCGGGCCGGCGGGGAGCTGCGGGCATACGCATCGATCGTCCGGGGCGCACGTCCCAGGTCAACCCAGATCCGCAGCCACCCGCACGCCAGCTCGTGCCGGCCCAGTACCGGCCACTTCTCCGCGAACTCGACGACGGGCACGGACTCTCCTTCCAGCTACCGGCAGACCGTAGCGGACACTCCCGCTGCCCGGTCCTTGATTCCACGTAACTGATAAGCAGGCCGCGCTCAAGTGCCTGTACCTGGCAATCATGAGCCTGGACCCGACCGGGGAAGGCCGCAAACGATGGACCAACCGGTGGAAGGCCGCGCTGAACGCCTTCGACATCACCTGATGGGCACATGGCAGATCACCGCTGTTGTTTCCCCGGGCTCGAGCCTTCGTTCGAGGCGGCGGAATCTGCCTGCTGGCCGGTGCTCATGGCGGTCTGGGTGCATGGCACCTGGACTGGGGCTGGCGGGGTCAGGCTGGTGCGGCCGCCGCCGGGTGACCTGCTGGCATCACCGGGGCGCGACCCCTCGCCGAAGATCCGGATCGCGGTGCCGGCCGTGCCGTTCGCGAGCTGGCGGGCGAGCTGAGGGGATTTGAACCCCTGACCCCCTCGATGCGAACCGAGCGGCCGGTGGTTCAGATGGATGTCTCGCAGCTGCAGCTCGGAGGGCCTTGCGTCTGGCGGGTGTCGTGATGATGCCCAGCGTGAGCATCGCCTTGGCGCGGACGGGTTAGATGAGGGTGAGGCCGTCGTGTTCAGCGAAGTCGGCGAAGTCCTTGGTGTTGAGCGTCGCGAGGGGCAGGTCGTCGACGAGGCAGCACGCCGCGATCCAGGTGTCGTTCTGCGGGCGGAGTCGGCCGCGCTGTTGCGCGCGTGCCTGGAGCTGGCCCCATCGTGCCGCGACGGTCTCGTCGTACTGCAGCACGCCGACGCGTTCGCGCCACCGGGCCAGGTCGGCGACCCGCTGCGGCCCCCAGTCCCGCAGGGCGCGCCATTTGGCCAGCTCGCCGACGGTGACAAAGGTGATGCACATCGTGTGGCCGGCCAGGCGGGCTTTCAGCCGGTCAGGAAGCCGGTTGCGGAGCGTGCCCGAGGCTACGTCTGTGTCCAGGACGATAAGGCTCACAGCAGGTGGGCGTGACGCGAGGCGTACAAGTCAGCCAGGAACTCATCAAGTTCCTGATCGGACTCCCAGACGCCGGGAAACGCAAGCTCGTCCACCGAGCCAATCGGGCGCACGCCCTGCCTGCGCACCTGCTCCGTGGCCGGAACATGACGCGTCGGCTCCAGCCCTGCGGGCTCGCGGTGCTCTGCACTGCTCGACATCGAGATCACCTCTCTTCGCTCTCAGTATCGCATCTCGCTCTAGACTCGCACCGTGCGTGGCCAGCCCTGGTTACACCGACGCTGTCGGGCTCTCGCGGCAGTGCCGACGGGCCGCACCTTGGTGCCATCAAGGAGCGGAGTTCGAGAGGGCTAAGTCGTGGTGGGTCCTTGGAGTCGCAACTAAGGCATTCGTCCAGGTATGGGCTGGCTATGCTGGCTAGCCGAACGAGCCCGTATGCGTTGAGTACGGCCCGTTTGATCATGTCAGGTGTGGCGGTTCCAGGTTGAGGTTCTTTACTAGCAGTGCGACCTCGGCGCCGGGGAACGTCTGTGAGCTGCCGGGTGGCTGGCGTGGATCGCGCTGGCGATCGGGATGGCCGGCAGCCTAGCGGCGAACGCCGCCGGCGCGGGCCAAGCGGCGCCGCAAATGACGCCAGAGGTGGCCGCCGCTCTCCTCGGTGCCGACTTAACAGATTTGGTAACGCAACTCCAGGCACAAACTCCCGCATCCAGAGGCGCGACGAGCACAGGCCTGCGCTTGGACCAGGCCACCGCGGCGTATCTCGCGCTGACCAGCCCGCGTCGCATGGAACTGATCGTCGGCCCCGCCGGCACGGGCAAGACCTATACCGCCGTGCGGATCGCGAACGCCTGGCGTGACGCGGGCATGGGCACCGTCTACGGCATCGCCACCACCTCAGCCGGACGCAACGTCATGCTCGAAGCTGGCATCCCCCTCGCCGAGAACACAGCCCAGTTCCTCGGCCACCTACCAGGCCAGCGCGAAGCACGAGGCGCCACCAGCATCGGCCCACGCTCGATGCTGATCCTCGACGAGGCCAGCCAGACCTCGATGCCCGACCTCGCCGCGACGATACGGCACGCCGTCCGCAGCGGTGCCAAGGTCGTGATTACCGGAGACCACGCCCAGCTCGCCGCCGTCGAGTCTGGCGGTGGCATGACCATGCTCGCCCACAAGCTCGGCTACGCCCAGCTCACCGACGCTGTACGGTTCCGCAACAACTGGGAAGGCAGTGCCTCACTAGCCATCCGGGCAGGTGACGTGTCCGCGCTCGGTACCTACGACGTTCAAGGCCGCCTGCACGGCGGCAGCTACGAGAACATGGCCGAGCTAACCTGCCAGGCCTACCTCGCCGAGTACGCGAACGGCACCAACGTGCTGCTCACCGCCTACGAACGACGCGAATGCGGCGAGCTGTCCCGCCGCATCCAGGGCTACCTGCTCGACTGAGGCCAGCTCCAACCCGGCGCCACCGCTCAACTCCGCGACGTCGCCCGCGCCTACGCCGGCGACCTGATAATCGCCCGCGAGAACGACAACCATGTCCCGGCCGGACAGCCCGGCCGCGCCATCGCCAACGGCGACCTCCTCCATGTCGAAGCGATCGGCCAGCACAACCTGACCGTCCGCCGCCAGACCGGCCAAGACCAGTCCACCGGCCAGCGAACCTGGTCAGCGCCCTTCGCCCTCAGCCATGCCTACGCCGCTGCCAGCTGTGACCTCGGATACGCGCTGACATGGCACACCGTCGAAGGCCGCACAGTCTCCGTCGGCATCGCCCTGGCAAGCGGCACCCGAACCAGATCCGGCCTCTACGTCGCGATGACACGAGGCCAAGAACGCAACGAGGTTTACGCCTATCCGGCAGCCCAAGAACCAGCCGAGAGCGTCATCGGCCAAGGTCCGGCTCCCGAGCCCGAGATCGCGCGTCAACTCGACATCGAGGCCCGTGACGGCATTGCCCCGGCCGAGCTCGCTGACGAACGCGACCCGATCGCGATCCTGGCCCCCGTGGTGCGCAGAGACGACTCCCATTGGTCAGGGACCGAAACCAAAGAGCACGCACTCGCAACGCCGGCCGCCGAACTGGCTGGCCTAGACGGCACCGAGGTAATAAGGCAGGGGATCGAGGGACGCCCGTTCACTGGCGCCCGCTCGCACTCAGCAGTGCTAAGACGCGCGTATCCGCAAGAAAATCGGCCATCTGCCGCCGAAGATCCGGAAGTCGTGGACGGCGCGCAAGCCCACCTTTAGCAATCCCGACCTGGACAGGTACATGTCCGAGATCGCCAACGCGATGGATGACCGGCAGCGCCGCATCGGCGAGCACGCAGCCGACGAGCGCCTGCCATGGGCCACCCGAGCGCTCGGCGATGTCCCGGCCGATCCCGAAGCACGCGCCGAATGGGAAAGCAAGGCCGCCCAGCTTGGTGCTTACCGCGAGATGTTCGGCTACGACCATCCGGGCGAGGCAATCGGACCGGAGCCGGGCGCCAACTCACCCGAGGCCAGAGCCGAATGGCACACCGCTCTCGCCGCAATGGCCCATGTCGAGGGAATCGACGTCCGCAACCTCACCGACGGCCAGCTCCTGGTCCGTCGCCGCGCCTACGAAGCCGAGACATCGTGGGCACCGAAACACGTCGCCGAAGAACTCCGTGTCGCCCGTCGGCAAGAACAGTTCAGCCGCATCGAGGCCACCAGGCATGATCACGAAGCCACCGCCGCAGCCCGTCACGCCAAATCCGAGTCAGCAGCGCTGCACGAGAAAGCAGCCCGATCCTGGGCCACTCTGGGCCAACGCGCGACCGAGGTCAGGCACAAGCTGGCCGCAGCCCACGACACCCGCTGCGAATGGGAAGTCATGACCGAGCCGACGCGGCGCCTGGCCAGGGCCAGCGACATCGAACTCAAACGCCGCGGCGTTCTCGGCCGAGACGACCAGCTCCGATCCGCCGAGCCGGAAGGCTTCGTCTATCCGCAGCGCGACACAGTCAAGAACGTATGGGTGCAACCGCGGCTCGACGGCACGGTCGAGTTGCCACGCCATCCCGAGCCGCTCACCTCTGCCGAACGCGAGGAACGCGCGCTTCGCGTCTTGGGCTTGACCCTTGACTATGACCTGCCCGAACTGCCCCTGCAGGTCAACGAGATCGCCGAATACAACCGCATGCGGCAAGCCGAGATCGACGAACGCCGCTCGATGCGCATCCCGGCCGAAGAACCAGACGAAATAAACCTAGGCGAAGCCTGGAGCGTCGTCGCTGAACGCCAGTGCGAAGCCATCATCCAGCCGCCCAACCCCTAATCCCCGCGTCCGGCAAGGTTCTTGAGCAAGTAGCCGAGCGAGAAGCTGAAATCTGACAGCACCCAGTTGCATCCTGAGATGAGACAACAACTCAGCGAGGTGAGGCACATGGCGGCCGCCGTCACCCCACCCGCCGAAATACCGATAATGATCGAACGCGACGAACTTCTCGGCGCTGGCACTCTGGTTGCGCTACTTCATACACTCGCATTTACCAAGCGGCGGTTCGCCTCATAGGTCGTAAGTACGTATCGTAGTTGCGCACACACCAGTCTTCTCCTCAACCTTAGGGCGCCGTCGCATTATGCCGCTAAACCACTACTGGCCAGACCTCGACCGAATGAATGTATGGCGATTTACCAAGATGGCGTCCGCCAAGGCCATCGTGTCGAGTATAGACCTGCCTTCCAGCGCGATCAGATCTGGCCGAGCTGTGTCGATGCCGAACCGGCAACCTGTGGATTTAGCGAGTAGCTGTAGTGCCTTAGCGCGGAACTCAGTCGCTGCGAAGAATACGACCGGAACGTCGGACCATGGCCTCTCACCTGGATGACCTCTGCAACTCGCAGTGGGAATTATGCGAACGGTGGTCAGGGCGTAAGCGAGACCCGCTACTCCGAGTTCGAGGGAATCGAGCGCAGTGGGTTCGTCTTCGTCGGCTGGGAGATACTCACGAAGCGCCGCAAGCTCCGTAGAGGTTAGATTACATCCACCACTTGGCAAATCCGGATCGAAATCGCCCTCGACGGCGCCAGCTAGACGGTCGAAGTCCTCGGCCGTTGGAGCCAATCGATCCACAATTTCGGCGATGCGGCGTTCTTTTTGTCGCAATTCCCGAGCCTCGCGGACAGGCACGTCTTTGATCAGCCAGGTATCGTGGAAATATGCGCCGATTCCGTCCCCGCTAATATCGGTTGGCCTGGGCATCCAGAACGTTGCGTCGTCTGGGATCTCGATGCTGCCTGATAGAGATGAATTCGGGAACATCCTGCTCCATCGTGATGTAAGTGACTGCCACGTCAACCACAATACGACGGCATGGTCAGCAGCAGTGCCCTCGACGGACCATAGACGCGGTCCTGTCAGGGAGAACTTGCACAAGCTCCGCATCACCCGGTTCTCAGGCGATCTGTATGGCGCGCCGCCCGAGGAGCACTGCCTGCCGCCTTTGAGCAAATTTGGTCACTTGGGCTCGGTGAGGCTCACAGATCCTGGCACCTTGAGCCGCTAAGCTCAACCTGTGGTCCGCACGCCGCTAGCCACAGCGCGGAACATGCGCCACGATCGGCTGTCGTACACTTGTTCGAAAATGTCGGAGCGTCATAGCACTGGTTGCCGAGGAGCGACGTGTCAGAACTGACGTGTCTTGAGATATGTGCCGGGGCTGGTGGTCAGTCGCGTGGCCTCGAACTCGCTGACTTCAAACATGCCCTGGCGCTTGAGATCGACTCGGATGCTGTCGAGACGCTGCAGCTAAACCGCCCTGATTGGAACGTCGTGAAAGACGATGTTCGAAATTTGGACGGCGCACAGTTCCACGGTGTTGATCTGCTAGCCGGGGGGGTTCCTTGCCCTCCGTTCTCTGTGGCAGGCGGTCAACTTGGTGCTGAGGACGAACGTGATCTGTTTCCTGAGGCGCTCCGGCTCGTGCGTGAAATAGGACCAGCGGCTGTTATGTTGGAAAACGTCAAAGGGCTGGCCGAACGCAAATTTTCTGACTATCGTCAAGGTATAGTCGATGAACTGGAACGCCTCGGCTACGAGGTTCATTGGCAAGTACTGAATGCATGCGAGTATAACGTACCGCAGTTGCGTCCGCGTTTCGTGCTTGTTGCTATTAAGCGTAGGTATTCTGTGCATTTTACTTGGCCGACACCGATAAGTACGCCTCGAAGGGTGGGCGAAGTTCTGTATCCTCTGATGGCGGCCAATGGTTGGCTGGGTGCAAAGGAGTGGGCAAGGAAGGCAAACAGCATTGCACCGACGATTGTGGGTGGTTCGCATAAGCATGGAGGCCCTGATCTCGGGCCAACTCGCGCACGCGCGGACTGGCTGAGACTCGGCGTCGAAGGTCGCAGCATTGCTGAGGAAGCACCTCCCGCCGATGCTCCGATTGACTATCTTCCGCGTCTCACCTGCGAGATGGTCGCCATCATCCAGGGCTTCGATGCTGATTGGAGGTTCGCAGGTCGGAAGACATCCAAGTACCGGCAGATCGGCAATGCCTTTCCTCCTCCTGTTGCTCAAGCCATCGGATGTCAGATCAAAAAAGCACTCGACGGGGCGCGATCTAGACCTCTCACTCTAGTCCGCGCCAGTTGACGGCTCCTGCTTTCTGTTCTTCCGCCTAGCCTCTTCAGCCCGAATGGCCTGCGAGATGTTATCCGGCCAAGGGGCAGATTTTGTCAAACAGTAATAAGCCCAAACTCGCGAGCCTTCGTTATACCGCTTCTCGTGCCGGTAATCCCAGCCTAGAAACCGCAAATCGCGAGTTCGCCGTTGCCAGTCTTCTTGAAAAGACTTGGCACAAGCGACAATTCCGAGTAGGTCTGAGCGAACCCAATTGCCGTCGAAGGCTCTGAGTAACTCGCCAATACGCTTCTGAGGTTCGTCGTAGCTGATTGCTGTGCGAATTTGCTCAGCATACGCTTCGAATGAACGGAAATAGTCACCTTTACCTGTATAACAGTCTTCGCATAGAGGTTGTAGATTCTCGGGTTCGTTGTCACCGCCCCATGACAGCGGGACCTTGTAGTCCACCAAGAGCTTTATTTGATCTTGCAGTGGGGTCCGGCCGCACTGCGCGCATCGCTGAGGCATCAGCACTTCAGCCCGGCGTCGCAGACTGATCACGACACCAGCTTCTGGAGGGCGAGTCGCGGACCACCCGGCTAGCAGGTACCGGCACTCGCCTTCCGTATACAGCTCTCTGATCTCGAAGAATCGCCGAAGCTCGCGAAGACGACGGTCGGTATCTGAGTCGCCGTCCTCGCCAAGGGCATTTGTAACGAAAAGACGTAGCTCAGGCATCGTGTCGCTTGCCAGCTTGATGGGACCAGGGTGTTGTCACGGGGAAGGGACCGCCTTGGGTCATGAGTGATCATGGTGGTTTCCTTTCTCGTCGTCAATGGATGCGCGGGTGGTTTTGGTGAGGGCTGGCTTTTGGCGGTGCTGGTAGGACTGGCCTTCGATGATGAGTTCGTGGGTGGTGGAGGCGAGGCGGTCGGCGGCGGACTGGGCCGGGAGAGGGTCGGCCATCGTGGATAGCCATTCGTCGGGGGTGCGGTTCGAGGTCACGACGGTCGGGGCTTTGC
>DASTJM010000083.1:0-106902 GCA_035716545.1 Streptosporangiaceae bacterium | reverse complement strand
CTCCCCGATCCCGGCCCGGACGCTGACAACCCTCCCCGATCCCGGCCCGGACGCGGACAACCCTCCCCGATCCCGGCCCGGACGCTGACAACCCTCCCCGATCCCGGCCCGGACGCGGACAACCCTCCCCGATCCCGGCCCGGACGCGGACAACACTCCCCGATCCCGGCCCGGACGCTGACAGCACTCCCCGAACCCGGCCCGGACGGACTCGACGACTGAACAGACCGGGATGGACTAGTGCATAACGTCCGGGCCGCCCAGTCAATTCACGGCACGACACGCCGACCTTCGGCAAGTCACCAGCGCGATGCCGGTTTTCTCTGCTGGAATGCCATACGACTATGCGAAATGACACGGATAGGCAGCGCGCCGACAAGCCAGCGCGGCCGCCCGCGTACCGCCTGGTTCGCCGGCCGGTCAGCGCCGCTCAGCCTCCCGTGCTCGACGCGGCGCAGCGGCGGGTGGTCGCCCATTCAGGCGGCCCTTTGCTAGTCCTGGCCGGCCCTGGCACCGGAAAGACGACCGCGATCGTCGAGACCGTCGTCGACCGGATCACAAGGCGCGGCCTCGACCCGAGCCGGGTACTCGTGCTGACGTTCAGCCGCAAGGCCGCGCGTGAGCTCAGGGAGCGGATCACGCTCAGGCTCGACCGTACGACCACCGAACCACTCGCGCTGACCTTCCACAGCTACGCTCACGCTCTGGTCAGGCGGGAGTTCGTGCTGGCCGGAGACGAGCCCCCGATCCTGTTGTCCGGGCCAGAACAGCTCGGCGAGGTCAGGCGCATGCTCAAAGGCGAGGCGAGCGACGGGGGGCCGCACTGGCCGGAGCGGCTGCGCCCGCTGCTCGGCACCCGGGGCTTCGCCGCTGAACTGCGCGACTTCCTGCTTCGAGCCGCCGAGCGCGGCCTTGACGGCGCCGGGCTAACCGGGCTCGGCCAGCAGGCGGGCCGGGATGACTGGGAGGCGGCTGGTCACTTCCTCACGAGGTACGCGGCCAGGTTCGACCTGGCCCCCGTGCCCGCCTACGACTACGCGGAGATCGTCAGGATCGCCGGGCAGCTCCTGGGCCGCGCTGAGGTCAGGCAGCGTGAGCGGCTCGCTTACGACGTTGTGCTGGTCGACGAATTCCAGGACACCGACCCCGCACAGGAAGACCTGCTCTACGCCCTCGCAGGCGATGGCCGTGAGCTCATCGCCGTAGGCGATCCTGATCAGTCGATCTACGCGTTCCGTGGCGCGGATGCCGACGCGATCGGCCGGTTCCCCGACCGGTTCCGCAGCCCGGATGGCACCCGGGCGGCGGTGGTGGCGCTCGGCACCTGCCGCCGCAGCGCGGTCGTGCCGCTGGCCGCCTCGCGCCGGGTAGCGGCCAGGCTGCCGGCTGTCAGGACAACCCCGGCAAAAACCAGCACAGGGCTGAAAAGGGATCATCGCGCGTTGACTCCGCTCGATCAGGCCAGCCTCGGCGAGGTGCGGATCTTGCTGGCGTCGAGCGAGCGTCAGGAAGCGGCGGCGATCGCGGACGCGCTGCGACGGGCTCATCTCGTCGACGGCGTCCCCTGGTCATCCATGGCGGTGCTGGTGCGCTCGGCGGTGCGCCAGGTGCCCGCTTTGCAGCGGGCATTGTCGGGTGCCGGGATTCCGGTCGCGGTGGCCGGGGACGAGCTGCCGCTTGCCGATGATCCGGGCACGCGGCCGCTGCTGCAGCTGATCGGCTGCGCGCTCAACCCGCGCGCACTGACCGAGGAACTCGCCGCCGACCTGCTGACCGGCCCGCTCGGCGGCACGGACGCCCTGGGGTTGCGGCGCCTGCGCCGGCTGCTGCGCGAACAGGACCACCCGGATTCCGCCGGCCCCCAGGCACCGCTGGCGGCTGCGCTGCTCGACCCGAGGCTGCTCACGATGGCTGGCTGGCCGGAAGAGCGCCTGAGCGCGGCGATAGAGGCGCTGGAGGCGGCCAGGCGCGTCGCCGGGCTGATCGAGCGCGCGAGCCGGACGGCGGCCGGCGGCACCGCGCAAGACGTGCTGTGGGAAGTATGGAACTCGACCGGCCTCGCCGCGCGATGGCAGGCCGCGAGCGCCGGCGGCGGGACCGCTGGCGCGGCGGCGGATGCGGACCTTGATGCGGTGATGACGCTGTTTGACGCGGCGGCGAGGTTCGATGAGCGGATGCCGCCCGGCTCGATGGCGCTGTTCGTCGACAGCTTGTCAGGTCAGGAAATCGCGGGCGACACGCTCGCCGAGCGCTCCTCGTCAGGCGACTGCGTCGTCGTCAGCACAGCGCACCGGTCCAAGGGACTCGAATGGGATCTGGTCGTCGTCGCGGGAGTGCAGGAGGGAACCTGGCCTGACGTGCGGCTGCGCGGTTCCCTGCTTGGCATGGACCAGCTCGTCGAAGCCGCCGCGCACGGCGTTGACCTGACCGGGACGGACCCGGCTCGATCCGCTGCGGCCGCCGTTGCGCTCAGCAGCAAGCTCCTCGACGAAGAACGCAGGCTCTTTTACGTCGCCGTTACCCGCGCTAAGCGCTGGCTCGTGGTGACGGCGGTGGGCGGCGAGGACACCGAGGAACGCCCGTCCAGGTTCCTCGCCGAGCTGGCCGGCGATGAGATCGAGATCGAGGAAGTCGTCACCTCGGGGCGGCGCTGGCTGTCACTGCCGTCCCTGACCGCCGACCTGCGCAGGGCCGCCTCCGACAAGGCGCTGCCTGCCGGGGTGCGGCAGGCAGCGGCAGCCCAGCTGGCCAGGCTCGCCGCCGCCGGCGTCACCAGCGCCGACCCGGGCCACTGGTACGCGCTGACGCCCTGGTCGGGCACGGGGCTGATCAACGAAGGCGACATCAAGATCTCGCCGTCGCAGGTGGACAAGTTCGTGACCTGCGGGCTGCGCTGGCTGATCGAGTCGGCGGTCGGCGCCAGCCCGCCTTCGGTCGCGGGGAACCTGGGCACGGTCATCCACGCCGCGGCCGCGCTGGTCGCCGAAGGCGCCGACCGCGCCGACGTCGCCAGCCGGATCGACGAGATCTGGCATCAGCTCGACTTCGGCAGCGTCTGGTACAACGCCAAGCAGCGTGGTAACGCCGACTCGATGGTGGCCAAGTTCCTCGACTGGCAGCGCGGCAACAGCCGCGAGCTTGTCGCGATCGAGCGGCGCCTGCGGGTCAAGGCCGACAACGTGCTGATCTCCGGGCAGGTCGACCGGCTGGAACGGGACGCCGACGGTGCCGGCGTCGTGGTCGACCTGAAGACCGGGTCGGGCAAGCCGCCGGCCGCCGACCTCGAACGCAACCCGCAGCTTGGCGTCTACCAGCTGGCCGTGATGCTGGGCGGGTTCCTCGAGTTCGGGATCAGCGAGCCCGGCGGCGCCGAGCTGGTCCACGTCGGCAAGGCGGCTGGTACCAAGCGGGCGGCGGTCCAGCGGCAGCCCGCGCTGGGCAATGACCCCGATCCGGGCTGGGCACTGACGCTGGTCAAGGAGGTCGCCGCTGGCATGGCGGGGCCAAAGTTCAGCGCGACGGCCAACGACGGCTGCAGGCGTTGCCCGGTCGCCCCGAGCTGCCCGGCCGACGAGCGCGGCGGCCAGGTCCCGCCGTGAGCAAGCAGGGGGGCTCGCCGCCTGAGCAGGGCACGCTGTTCGACCTTGAGGCGGAAGCCGCGCCGTTGCGGCCGCGACGGCGCGGCTTCACCCCGGGCCAGCTCGCCAGGCTGCTTGGCATGCCCGAGCCGACGCCCGAGCAGTCGGCCGTGATCGGCGCTCCGCTCACGCCCTTGGCCGTCGTCGCCGGGGCCGGCTCCGGCAAGAGCGAGACGATGGCCGCGCGGCTGGTCTGGCTCGTGGCCAACGGCCACGTCGTGCCGGAGTGCGTGCTCGGCCTGACGTTCACCCGCAAGGCCGCCGCCGAGCTTGCCAGCCGGGTGCGGGCCCGGCTCGACGGCCTGCGCCGCGTTGGGGCAGTGCCGGCCCGGCGGGGTGATCCCCCGGAACCCCCCGCGTCGCTCGAAGGTGAGCCGGTCATCGCGACGTATCACTCGTATGCGGGGCGGCTGATCGGCGATCATGCCCTGCGCGAGGCGCTCGAACCGAGTCTGCGGCTGATCACCCCGGCGGTCTCCTGGCAGCTAGCGGCCAAGATCGTGGCCGCTTACGACGGCCCGATGGATGCGGTGGACTGGGCGCCGGTGACGGTGACGGCGGCCGTGCTCGACCTGGCGACTGAGCTGGCCGAGCACCTCAGGGACGCTGATGACGTGCTCGCGGCGGGGGAGTGGCTCGATCGCCGGTACGCCGAGGTGGCGACCGCGAAAAGACGGTCAGGTGCCGACGCCGCGCTGAAGACCCAGCGCGTGCGCGCTCAGCTGCTGCCGCTGGTGCGCGCCTATGCGGCGGCGAAGGCCGAGCGCGAGGTCATCGATTACGGCGATCAGATGGCGATCGCGGCCAGGATCGCCATGCGGCACCCTGAGGTCGGCCGGCTCGAGCGGGCCAGGTACCAGATCGTCCTGCTCGATGAGTTCCAGGACACCAGCCATGCTCAGCTCGAGCTGATGCGGGCGCTGTTCGGGGGCGGGCATCCGGTGACGGCCGTGGGCGATCCCTGCCAGTCCATCTACGGCTGGCGCGGTGCCAGCGCGGGCAACCTCAAGAGGTTCGCCGAGTATTTTCCGCCGAGCGAGGTACGGCAGCTCTCGACGAGCTTCCGCAACACGGGCCGGGTGCTCGACATCGCCGCCGAGATTCAGCGCGACTTGCGGGCCGAGGTTTCTGAAGTGCCGAGGCTGATCGCGCCGCCCGAGCGGGCCGAGCGCGGCACCGTGGCGTGCGCGCTGCTCGACACCATCGCTGACGAGGCGAAATGGGTCGCGACCCAGGTCACCCGGCTGCTGGAGCTGCCAGCAGGGGTGGCGCCCGACGGCGGCCCGTGGGCCGATGGCCGCACCGGCTCGGTCAGGCCGTCGGATATCGCCGTGCTGTGCCGCAAGCGCGCGCAGTTCCCGGCGCTGCGGGCCGCGCTCGAAGCTCAGGGCATCCCGGTCGAGGTGGTCGGGCTCGGCGGGCTGCTCACCGTGCCCGAGGTCTGTGACATCGTCGCCACGCTGCGGGTGCTGCACGCACCCGAAGCGTCCGACGCGCTGATCAGGACGCTCACGTCGCCAAGATGGCGGGTCGGGCCGCAGGATCTCGTCGCGCTTGGCGAGCGAGCCAGGCAACTGGCACGCGAGGCAGCCGCCGAGCCCGAGCCCGCCGCGATGCCGCAGTCCGCCGAGGGCTCAATTCAGCCTGATGATTTTCTGGCGCGCGCGGTCGCTGACTTCACCGCTCCGAGCGGCAGCCTCATCGAAGCGCTGGAAGATCTGGGCGAGCCCGGTGCCTATTCTGCCGACGGCTACGGACGGCTCGGCAGGCTCGCCGCCGAACTCCGGGTGCTGCGGCGGCACGTAGCGAGGCCGCTGCCCGAGCTGGTGACCGAGGTCGAGCGGGCGCTCGGGCTCGATGTCGAGGTAGCCGCGCGGCCAGGCGCTGACCTCGCGGTGGCGCAAGCCGACCTGGACGCTTTCGCCGACGCCGCCGCGGCGTTCGCGGGAGATACGCAGGAGCCGACGCTCGGCGCTTTCCTGGCATACCTGGCGGCGGCGGAGACCGAGGAATTCGGCCTCGAAGCCGGGCAGGTGAGCGATAGCGACTCGGTGAAGCTGGCGACCGTGCACTCGGCCAAGGGCTTGCAGTGGGCCGCTGTGCTGGTGCCTGGCCTGTCGGCCGGGACCCGGGCGGCGAACTTCCCTGCCAGGCCGAGGCTGAGCAGCCGGTGGACGGACAATCCGAGGCTCATGCCGTTCTGGCTGCGGGGCGATGCGCCTGACCTGCCGCGGCTCGCCGGGCTCGATGCCGACTCGCTAGCCCGTTTCGCCCAGGCGTGCACCGAGCGCAACCTGGCCGAGGAGCGGCGGCTTGCCTACGTGGCGGTGACCAGGGCGGCGTACTGGCTGGGGTGCTGTGGCTACTGGTGGGGAGCTGGCAAGAGCCCGCTCGGCCCCTCGGCCTTTCTCTTTGAGGTGCGGGCGGCTTGCGAGGCTGGCGCGGGCCTGGTGCTCGAATGGGCCAGTGCCCCCGAGGATGACGCCGAGAACCCGGCACTTGCCGTGCCGCTCACCGCGACCTGGCCGGTCCCGCCGAACGCGGCTGGCGCGCGGTACGACGCGGTGCGCGAGGCGGGCGACCTGGTGCTCGCGGCCATGGCAGGCGAGCCCTGCGATGGCGCGGGCCGGCCCGAGGCGGCCGGCGGCGGCGCGGTGCGGCCCGAGGCGGCTGAGCGGTACGCGAGCTTGATCGCAGGCTGGGCCGCCGACGCCGAGTTGCTGCTCGCCGAGCGGGCCCGGCGGCGGCCGGACGGCCCGTTCCCGGTCGAGCTGCCGCGGCGGATCGGCGTGTCCGCGCTGGTGACCATGGCAGGTGACCCGGCTGAGCTGGCCGCCAGGATCAGGCGCCCGATGCCGAGGCCGCCTGAGCCGCGCGCACAGCGCGGTACCGCCTTCCACCGCTGGCTTGAGGAGCGGTTCGGCCAGATGCGACTGATCGATCGCGACGAACTTGCCGCCGACGCCGACCCGGCCGCCAGCGACGCTGAGCTGGCCGACCTGAAGGCCAGGTTCGAGGCCGGCGCGTGGGCCAGGCGCTGGCCCGCCGAGGTGGAGGTGCCGTTCGAGACCAGGGTAAGCGACCGGCTGGTGCGCGGCCGGATCGACGCCATCTTCACCGACGCCCCTGATGGCGGAATTGACGTGGTGGACTGGAAAACGGGCAGGCCGCCGCAGCAGGGCAGCCGCGCCGAACGCGCGGCCGCCGTCCAGCTGGCTGCCTACCGCCTGGCGTGGGCGGCGCTCACCGGGCTGCCGCTTGACCAGGTACGGGCGGCGTTCTACTACGTACGCGATGACCTGACCGTCCGTCCGGCCGACCTCCTCGACGCCCAGGGCCTGGCCGAGCTAATCGAAAGCGTCCCGGCAGCCCCGCCGGCCGGCAACGCCCGCACCTGGGCTTAAGAGGCTGAACGCCTGATTGCCTGGATCTGGTTGGTTTGTGACACCATGTTGCCTTCGCTGTCGAAAAGACTGGTCTGGGCGGTGGCGGTGGTGCGGCCGCGATGCAGCGGTACGGCCTCGGCGCGGAGGTCGCCGGTCCGAACCGGCCGGAACATCTGCGTGGTCGACGTGATTGTCGCGGTGACCTCGTCGTCGCTCAGGCTGAGGAACACGACGAGCGCTCCCGCCGTGTCGGCGAATGACATGAGCACGCCGCCGTGGATGATGCCGTTCATGGTGCACAAGGTCGGCGCCCACGGCAAGGTCGCGACGACCTTCTGAGCACTGGCTTCGTCTACGATCATGCCGAGTTGGGCGGCGAACGGCATCATCGCGATGAGTTGATTAACATCGGCGGGCATGTCGCTCATTCTGACAGGAAGCTCCGGCGGCAGGTGGGTCTGGGGAGCCTCGGGCGCACTCGCGGCACCGCACCGTCTAGAGTTCCGACAGCGACAGCAGTCGGAAAGCGAGAGCCTGGCGAGGTGGGCATGGACGAGCGAGTCCGCGCATATATCGACGCGCATGCTGGTGACTTTTTTAAGGCTCTCAGGCAGTGGCTCACGATCGCGTCGATCTCGGCTGACCCTGCCAGGGCTGGTGACGTCCGGCGCTCGGCGGAGTGGCTGGCCGCGCACCTCACGCAGTCAGGCTTTCCCGTCGCCGAGGTCTGGGAGACGGGCACGGCGGACGCCCCCGGCCTGCCCGCCGTGTACGCGGAATGGCCAGCCGCCGATCCGGCCGCCCGCACGGTCCTTGTTTACGGCCACCATGACGTGCAGCCGGTCGAGCCGCTTGATGAGTGGGAGTCGCCGCCCTTCGAGCCGGTCGAGCGCGACGGGCTCTTGCTCGGGCGCGGTGCTTCTGACGACAAGGGGCAGGTGCTGTTCCACGCGCTCGGCCTGAGGGCCTGGCTCGCCGCCCACGACGCGGCGGCACCGCCGGTCACGATCAAGCTGCTCGTCGAAGGCGAGGAGGAGTCGGGCTCGGTGCACTTCGCCGAGCTGCTACGGCGCGAGGGCGACCGGCTCGGCTGCGACGTCGTGGTCGTGTCAGACACCACGATGTGGGCGGCCGACGTGCCATCGATGTGCACCGGCATGCGCGGCGTGATCGATGCACAGATCGATGTCTACGGGCCCGAGCGCGACCTGCACTCCGGCTCGTTCGGCGGAGCGGTACCTAACCCGCTCCAGGTGCTGTCCGACCTGCTGTCGGCGCTGCACGACGCCGATGGCCGGGTCGCCTTGCCCGGCTTCTATGACAACGTGGCCGAGCTGACGCCGGCGGAGCGCGAACTGTTCGCCAAGCTGCCGTTCGACGAGAAGGCCTGGCTGGCGACGGCGGGCAATAGCGGTGCGGCGGCCGGCGAAGCCGGTTTCAGCACGCTTGAGCGGATCTGGGCCAGGCCGACCGCCGAGATCAACGGCATGTGGGGCGGGCACACCGGGCACGGCGGCAAGACGATCGTCCCGCGCGAGGCGCACGCGAAGCTGTCGTTCCGACTGGTGGCACACCAGGATCCTGCGCAGGTGCCCGGCATGCTGCGTGCCTTCGTCGCGCAGCACACCCCGCCAGGCGTCAACGTCGGGGTGACCTGCGACGGCCCCGGGGTGCGGCCATGTTTCTCCCCGATCGGCTCACCCGAGGTCGCTGCCGGAGTGCGCGCCATGGAGCGGGCGTTCGGCGGGGAGGTCCTCTTCACCAGGGAAGGCGGCAGCGGACCTGAGGCCGACCTCGCCGAGATTCTCGCCGCCCCGCTGGTATTCATCGCGGTCGGGCTCGACGAGGACCAGATCCACGCACCCAACGAGCGCACGGACATGGCACTGCTGCTCAAGGGTGCCGAGGTAGCCGCCTACCTATGGGACGAGCTGGCCGCGCTCGGCTAGACCGGGATCACCGCGCCGTCGGGCCGGCGCGGGCGCGGACAGCAGCGGGCAGGCACGCGATGCTTATACCGGCCCGGGCTTGCCAGCAACGTGGCCCTGCCTGATGAGGCGGCTTCCTCAGGAGCCGTGCCGGACCGGCAGCGGGGCGGAAACGCCGTATTCTGTGGCAGTGGCTAGCCCCCGGATTGCCGTGCCGAGCACGATCGCGCTGACCAGGTTCGAGGCGGAGCGGGCGGCGAGGCTGCGCTCGGACGAAACCTGGCTCGAGGCCGCGTGGGCGAATCCCGGCACCCGGGTCGTGGTAGTCGAGCAGGGCCAGGCCCTGATCAGGGAGTCAGCAGACGGCACCGCTGAGCTGATCTTCGTCGCGCCGGCCGCGGCACCCGAAGGCACCAGCTTCCTGCTCGGCGTCGGCTCCGGTGACGTTGCCTACTTCGGCGTCGCCGCGACTCCGCCGGAGCCCGCCGACCCGACCGGCGTGCGCAGCGCGGGCCTGCGCGAGGCCGGGCACCTGCTGAACGACCGGGACGCGGGGTTGCTCACGCACGCGATCGCGCTGGGGAACTGGCACGAGGTCAGCGGGTTCTGCTCGCGCTGCGGTCACCCGACCGAGCCGGTCATGGCCGGCCATGTGCGCAAGTGCGGGAACGACGGCAGCGAGCACTTCCCGCGCTGCGACCCGGCGGTGATCATGCTGGTCGCCGATCCCGGCGACCGCTGCCTGCTCGCGCGGAACGTAGCCTGGCCCCCGCGCCGGGTCTCCGTGCTCGCCGGGTTCGTCGAACCAGGGGAGTCCGCCGAGCAGGCTGTCGTCCGCGAGGTTCGCGAGGAAGTCGGGATCACGGTCGACAAGGTCAGCTACGCGGCGAGCCAGCCCTGGCCGATGCCGCACAGCCTGATGCTCGGCTTCCGTGCCGAGACCTCAGTCACCGACCTCCAGCCAGACGACGAGGAGATCTCCGAAGCTGCCTGGTACAGCCGCGAGGATCTCAAGAAAGCGATCGAGTCAGGCGACCTGCTGATGCCGCCATCACTGTCGATCTCCCGCTGGCTCATCGAGACCTGGTACGGCGGCCCGCTCCCGAAGGCACCGCGGGGTTAGCCGGCGACGAAGCTCTCAGCGCAGCAGCAGCCTCGCGGCCAGTTCCAGGTGGCTGGCGACATCCTTGGCTGAGGCGCGCCTCGTGACCCAGGCGACGAGGTTGGACAGCCAGACGTCGCCGATGACGCGGGCGATGGCCCGCTCGTCAGCGGTGGGCTCGCCCTCGTGCATCGCGCTGGTGAGCATCTCCTCCATCAGGGCAGCGACGATGTTGACCTCGGTGGCCGCGCTCGGATCGGCGAACATGAAGGCCCGGGTCATCGCCTCGGTCAGCAACGGCTCGCGCTGCATGGTCTTGGTGACGCCGCTGAGCACGGACATTATGCGCTCGTACTGCGTGTCCCCCGGAATGGGCCGCTTGACGAGTTTCTCCTTGTTGCGCTCGAATTCCCGCGCCAGCCCGGACACCAGCAGGTGGATCTTGGAAGGGAAGTACCGGTACAGCGTGCCCAGCGCGACATCGGCCCGCTCGGCGACCGCGCGCATCTGTACCGCGTCGTAGCCGCCCTTGGACGCCAGCGCCAGGGTCGCGTCGAGTATCCGCTTGCGCCGCTCGCGCTGTGCCGCGGAGCCTAGCTCGGCCTCAGCCGGGCCAGCCGCCTTCGCAGGAGCCATGTGAGCCTTTCATCGAGCGGCGAAGCCGAGCCATCACCGAGCCGTCCCCGTGCCGCGCATCATCATCGCATCACCTGGGTCGCCAGGCGCAGGCACGCGAAAGCCCGTCCGCGATGAGCGGCCTAGTCGCCGTGCGCCGTCGCCGCGCAACCCGCTATAAATGTAACGTGTTCTAGTTATGATTCCCCGATCAGCCAGGGAGAATGCGTGCCGATCGCACTGACCGCCGAGCAGCAGGCGATGGCCGAATCGGTCGGCCAGTGGGCCGGCAGGGCCGGGACGATCGCAGCCGTGCGGGGGCTCGAGGCGAGCGGCGGGGTGATCGCCGGCACGGCGCGGGCGAAGGCGGACTGGGCGGCGCTCTCCGAGCTTGGCGTCTTCTCGCTCGCCCTGCCCGCGGAACGCGGTGGCGGCAGCGTGGCCGATGTCGCGGTCGTGACCGAGCAGCTTGCCGCCTGCCTGGCACCTGGCCCGGTCCTGCCGACCTTGCTCGCCGCGCTCGCGTGCGCCGAGGACGGCGCGCTGCTTGACCAGATCGGCTCGGGCGAGGCATCCGTGGCCGTCGCGCTCTCGGCTGGCGGACTGCGCGCGGAGCGGACTTCGCGCGGCGCCCTGCGGGTCACCGGTACCTCCGGCCTCCTGCTCGGCGCCGGCGACACGTCGCACCTGCTGCTTGGCGCCGAAACCGACGATGGCGAGGCGTGGTTCACGCTGGCGGCCGACGCCGAGGGGGTCGCTGTAGCGGCGCGGGTACCGGTCGATTTCTCGCGGGCGCTCGGCGACGTGACCGTCGGGCTCGAGATCCAGGCCGCGCAGGTGCTCGCGCACGTCGGCTCGGGGCGGGTCAGGCGCCTGGCGGCCGCGCTCGCCGCCGCCGAGGCGTCGGGGGTCGCGGCCTGGTGCCACCGGACGGCGGCTGACTACGCCAAGAGCAGGCGGCAATTCGGCCGCGAGATCGGGTCGTTCCAGGCGGTCAAGCACTTGTGCGCCGGCATGCTGTGCCGGTCCGCGCAAGCCGCGGCGATCGCGTGGGACGCCGCGCGTGCCGCCGATGAGGGCGACTCGCCGCTCGCGGCCGCGGCCGCGGCGGCGCTGGCGCTCGACGCCGCTGTCGACAACGCCAAGGACGCTATCCAGGTGCTCGGGGGCATCGGGTTCACCTGGGAACACGACGCGCATTTGTACCTGCGTCGCGCCCTCGCGCTCCGTCAGCTGCTCGGCGGCGGCGCGCGCTGGCGGGCACAAGCCGCCGGACTCGCCATCGCGGGCGTCCGCAGGCAGCGGCGGGCCGGCGGAAATGCTCTGGGGATGAAAGCAAGCTCCCGCGCCGAGGAGGTACGCAAGTCAGCCAGGCTGGTGGCGACTGCCGTGTCCGCCGTCGCGCCTGAGCGCCGCCGCCGCGCTCTCGCCGAGGTCGGCTACATCGCGCCCGGCTGGCCCAGGCCGCACGGGCTTGGCGCGAGCCCCGCTGACCTGGCGATCATCGACGAAGAACTCGGCAAGGCCGGGATCACCAGGCCGGAACTCGCGATCGGTAACTGGGCGATCCCCGCGATCGCCGCGCACGGCACGGCCGGGCAGCTAAGGCGGTTCGCCGAGCCGACCCTGCGCGGCGACATCACCTGGTGCCAGCTGTTCAGCGAGCCTGAGGCAGGCTCGGACCTGGCATCGCTGCGTACCAGGGCGGTGCGTGACGGCGACGGCTGGCGGCTGAGCGGGCAGAAAGTGTGGACGTCGCTAGCGGCCCGGGCGGACTGGGCGATCTGCCTGGCCCGGACCGATCCGGCCGCGCCAAAGCACAAGGGCATCACGTACTTCCTGGTGCCGATGAAGTCGGCCGGGATCGAGATCAGGCCGCTGCGGGAGATGACCGGCAGGCAGATGTTCAGCGAGGTATTCCTCGATGAGGTGTTCGTGCCTGGTAACTGCGTCGTCGGGCAGCCGGGTGACGGCTGGCGGATCGCGCGGACCACGCTGGCAACTGAGCGGGTCGCCATGGTCGGCGGCCTGAGCGAGGAGCTTGAGGCGCTGCTCGCTGCCGCCGCCCGTGGCGGCGCCAACAGCGACCCGGTGGCGGCTGATCAGCTCGGCGCCCGGCTGGCCGAGGGGCTCGCGCTGGCCGCGATGGATGACCGGGCTAACGCCGGGGGTAGTGCCAGCCCGTCGGTGCGCAAGCTGCTCGGGGTGGCGCACCGGCAGGCCATCGCGGAGACGGCGCTGGCCGGGTGCGGGCCGGCCGGGGCGGCGGCTGACGGTGCGGCCGGTGCGGCCGTGGCCGAGTTCCTGCTGACCAGGTGCCTGAGCATCGCGGGCGGCACTACCCAGATCCTGCTCAACCTGGTGGCCGAACGCGAGCTTGGCCTGCCCAGAGACGAGGCGCGCTGAATGGACTTTGAGCTCACACAGGCGCAGCAGGTGATCGCGACCTCGGCCGCGGAGGTTCTGCTGGCGGCTGAGGCCGGACCGTCTGATGCCGGGCCGTCTGATGCCGGGCCGTCCGGGGCAGGCGCGGCGTGGCAGGCACTGGCCAAGGCCGGGCTGCTGGCGCTCACGCTGCCCGGCTGGCTGGGCGGCGACGACCTTGGCGTGCTCGATGCCGCCGTCCTCCTCGCCGAGGTAGGGCGGCGGGCGGCGGCTGTCCCCGCGCTGGCGACGATCATGCTCGGCGCGCTGCCGGTCGCCAGGTGGGGAGACAAGGCGCTGCAAGAACGCGTGCTCGCCGGTGTCGGCGCCGGCGAGGTGATCCTGACGGCCGCCGTCCGCGAGCAGTCGGCACCCTTCCCGCGGATGCCCGCTACCGTCGCCAGAGCCGGGACGGTCAGCGGCACGAAGGTCGGCGTGCCGTACGCGGCGCAAGCGAGCTGGCTGCTGATCCCGGCGGCCCTCGCGAGCGGCGGCCGTGCGGTCGTGCTCGTCGAGAGGGCAGGAACCGGCGTGAGCCTCTCGCCCGCACCGGTCTCCGGCACCGCCCCCGAGTACACCGTCAGGCTCGATGCCGCGCCCATCGCAGGCATGCTCGGGGCTGGCCAGCACGGTGCTAGCCAACACGGGGCCGGAGCGGCCGTCGATGACCTGTACCAGCTGGCGCTCGCCGGCGCCGTGGCCGCTGGCGACGGGGCGCTGGCCGGGGCACTGGACCTGACCGCAGGCTACATCGCTCGCCGGGAGCAGTTCGGCCGCCCGCTCGCGACCTTCCAGGCCGTGGCGCAGCAGATCGCCGACGTCTACGTCGCCAGCCGGACGTTGCACCTGGCCGCGCTCTCGGCCTGCTGGCGGCTCGGCGCCGGGCTCGACGCGGCGGGTGACGTTGACGTCGCCGCTTACTGGCTGGCCGAGGAAGCGCCAGCGGCGATGCGCACCTGCCACCACCTGCATGGCGGCATCGGCCTGGACGCCGAGTACCCGCTGCACAGGTACTCGGCCCTGATAACGGACCTGGTCAGGTTCACAGGCGGCGCCGGATACCGGCTTGACGCGCTGACGGAGCAGGGGGGCGGCAATGCTGATTGACCTGACGGCGGAGCAGCACCAGCTGCGGGATGAGGTCCGCGCCTACTTCGCGCAGCTCCTGCCGCCCGCCGAGCGCGAGGCGATGCTGTCCGACCGGCACGGCGAGGTGTACCGGCGGCTGATCCGCCGGATGGGAGCCGACGGCTGGCTCGGCGTAGGCTGGCCGGCCGAGTACGGGGGACGCGGCTTCGGCCAGGTGGAGCAGCAGATCTTCGTGAGCGAGGCGGCCAGGGCCGACGTGCCGCTGCCGGCGGTCACCTTGCAGACGGTCGGCCCGACGCTGCAGCAGTTCGGCACGGCCGGGCAGAAGGCGATGTTCCTGCCCCGCATCCTCGCCGGTGACGTGCACTTCGCGATCGGCTACACCGAGCCCGCCGCCGGGACCGACCTGGCCTCGCTGACCACCCGCGCGGTCAGGGACGGCGAAGAGTACGTGGTGAACGGGCAGAAGATCTTCACCACCGGCGCGCACGACGCCGACTACATCTGGCTGGCCTGCAGGACTGACCCGAAGGCCCCTAAGCACAAGGGCATCTCGATCTTGATCGTGGATACCCGCGACCCCGGGTTCTCGTGGACGCCGATCATCACCGCCGACGGCGCCCACCACGTCAACGCGACGTATTACGCCGATGTCCGCGTCCCGGTCAGCATGCGCGTCGGCGAGGAAAACGCCGGCTGGCGGCTCGTCACCACCCAGCTCAACCACGAACGGGTGATGCTCGGCCCGGCCGGGCGGCTGGGCGCGCTGGCTGACCGGGTCGGGCAGTGGGCACGGGCCACGACCGCGCCAGATGGCCGGCCCATCGCCGCCCAGCCCGATGTGCGGCGGGCCCTGGCGCGGGCCGGCGCCAGCCTGCGGGTCAACGAGCTGCTGAACTGGCAGGTCGCGGTGGCGGAGACAGTGCGGATCGCCGACGCCTCGGCGACGAAGGTGTTCTCGTCGGAGCGGATACAGCTCCTGGGCCAGCTGCTGACGGACGTTGTCGGCAGGCACGGCGATCCGGCGGACGAGCCGACAGCGGAGCTGATGCGCTGGCTTGACGTGCAGGCCAAGCGCAACCTGGTGCTGACCTTCGGCGGCGGGGTCAACGAGATCCAGCGGGAGCTGATCGCCACGGCCGGCCTGAAGCTGCCCCGGGTACCGAGAGCTGCGACCAGATGAGGAATATGGAGGCTCAAACGCGAATCCGCCAGGTCGCTGACCGGCTGATAGCAGCGGGCGAGACGGGATCGCGGGCAGCCAGGGACCCGGTGAACTTCCCGACGATCGAGAACTGGCTCGAAGCCATCGGCGACGGTAACCCGGTCTACACCGACCCGGACTTTGCCGCCGGATCAGTTCACGGCGCCCTAGTCGCGCCCCCGGCCATGATCCAGGTCTGGACAATGAACCCTGGCGCTGCGAAAGGTCAGGCGCGCGGAGTGTCCCCCCTGGCCGATACCGACCCCGCTGGCGAGATGATCCGCGTGCTCGATGCGGCCGGGTACACCTCGGTCGTCGCGACCAACTGCGATCAGGTCTACCATCGCTACCTTCGGCACGGGGAGCAGCTCACGCTGCGGATCGGGCTGACCGGGCTGACCGGGCCGAAGCGGACCGCGCTTGGCGAAGGCTGGTTCTTCACCACCCGCAATACCTGGTACAGCGGCGGCGAGCAGGTCGCGACGATGGACTTCCGGATGCTTAAGTTCCGGCCGCCAGAACCTGGTCAGGAGACCAGGAAACCCGCGCCGCAAAGCGGCGCGGTGATGCGTCCGGCGATCTCGCCGGACACGGCGTTCTTCTGGACGGGCACGACGGCTCGCGAGCTGCGCATCCAGCGCTGCACCGAATGCGGAGCGCTCAGGCATCCGCCCGGGCCGATGTGCCTTGTGTGCGGCTCGCCCGAGCCTGACTACGTCATCGCGGCCGGCACCGGCCGGGTATTCAGCTACATCGTCCACCACCACCCGCCGGTCCCCGGCAAGCGCCTGCCGATGGTACTCGCCCTGACCGAACTCACCGAGGGTGTCCGGGTACTCGGCGAGCTCGTCGGCGCCGATCCGGCTGAGGTGAAGGTCGGGATGCCCGTTCGGGCTGCTTTCAGCAAAATCGACGACGAGCTGACGTTGCCTGCCTGGCGTCCTGTCCGGCTGACCGGCGCCTGGGCACTGCCCGATGAGCTGCCCGAGCTGACGATCGACGTGAGCACGACGTTCGTCGTCGGCTCGGCGCTGGCAACCCGCGACTTCACCCGCGTGCATCACGACCGCGACTTCGCTGTGGCCAGCGGCAGCAAGGACATCTTCGTGAACATCTTGACGACGACCGGGCTTGTGCAGCGGTTCGTGTCGAGCTGGGCCGGGCCGGAGGCGATCTTGCGCTCCATCTCGGTCAGGCTCGGCGCGCCGTGCTACGCGGGCGATACGCTGACCTTCTCCGGGCACGTCACCGGCTACGACAGCGCGAGCAGGCGCTGCGAGGTCTCCGTCACGGGCAAGTGCGGCCTCGGCGATCACGTGACTGCCGCGGTGGCTGTCGACCTTCCCGGACTCGCCGGAGGCCGGCCGTGACCGCGGTGATCGCCGGCATCGGCGCCACCGAGTTCTCCAAGGACTCAGGCCGCAGCGAGCTGCGGCTGGCCGCTGAGGCGGTGCGCGCGGCGCTGGGCGACGCGGGGCTGACGCCGGCCGACGTCAGCGGGCTGGTCACGTTCGGGATGGACAGCAACGCCGAGATCGCGGTGGCGCGCGAGACCGGGATCGGCGAGCTGACGTTCTTCAGCCAGATCGGGTACGGCGGCGGGGCCGCGTGCGCGACCGTCCACCAGGCGGCGATGGCGGTCGCGACCGGAGCGGCCGAGGTAGTGGTGTGCTACCGGGCTATGAACGAGCGTTCTGGCCGGCGGTTCGGTCAGGTCTTTGTCGGCGCGGCGGCGCTGACGACGTCGTCGGGCATCGACAACAGCTGGCACTACCCGGCGGGCCTGTCGACTCCAGCGGCGACTGTCGCGATGATGGCACGCCGGTACATGCACGTCTACGGCGCGACCAGCGCTGACTTTGGCGTCATCGCGGTCGCGGACCGCGCGCACGCGGCCTCGAATCCGTCCGCCTGGTTTTACCGGCGGCCGATCACCCTGGCCGAGCATCAGGCCTCGCGGTGGATCACCGAGCCGCTGCGGCTGCTTGACTGCTGCCAGGAGAGCGACGGCGCGGTCGCGCTGGTGGTGACCTCGCTCGACCGGGCCCGCGACCTGCGGCAGGCCCCGGCCGTGATCAGCGCGGCGGCTCAGGGCAGCGGGCGCAACCAGTTCACCATGACCAGCTACTACCGCGACGAGATGACCGGGCTGCCTGAAATGGGAATCGTCGCCAGGCAGCTCTGGCGGCAAGCCGGGATCGGGCCCGCTGACGTCAGGACCGCGATCTTGTACGACCACTTCACCCCGTACGTGCTCATGCAACTGGAAGAGCTTGGCTTCTGCCCGCGTGGCCAGGCCAGGCATTTCATCGCCGACGGCGCGATCGAGCTGGGCGGACGGCTCCCGCTCAACCCGCACGGCGGCCAGCTAGGCGAAGCCTACATCCACGGCATGAACGGCATCGCCGAAGCCGTCAGGCAGGTGCGCGGCAGCGCCGTCAACCAGATCCCAGGCGACTCGCCGGTCCTGGTCACGGCGGGCACAGGCGTCCCCACCAGCGGCCTGATCCTGGCCGCCGCCTGATCTAGCTACGGGGAGTCAGACTGGGCGAAGGCTATGACTTCGGGGGTTGGCATCCGCGCGCCAGCCTGGCAGAGCTCGGCGAACCGGCCCTGACCAAGTGCCATGGCGCTTGCCGCGGCGGCCTGGTCAAACCTGGCCTTGTCCGAGTCGGGGATGGGCGAGCCGATGGTCAGTCGCAGCGCCTCCGAGGCGCCGATGAGCACCGCCGCCCGGCTGGCATTCCCCGCCGCGGCCTCGGCTTGGGCCAGTTCCTCCAGGCACTCGGCGATGGCGCGCGGCTCGGGGAACGAGGCGGCCAGTTCCAGGCTGCGCCGGTGCAAGGCGATCGACTCGGCGTGCTGACCTCTGGCGAGGGCGACCAGGCCGAGGTTGACCAGCACGACCTGCTGCATCCTGCGATCGTCATGCTGCTGCGCCAGGCGCAGGGCTTCTTCGTGGGCGGCGCCGGCGTTGTCGAAGTCGCCCGAGTAGTAAAACGCCATGCCGAGGTTGGTCAGGGCGCCGCCGACGAGCTTGCGGTCGCCTAGCCCGCGTGCGTTCGCCAGGTGCTGCTCGAGCCGGTCACGGGCGCGCTCGAAGTCTCCGGCGTGCAGCGCGACCACACCGAGGTTGCCGAGGATCAACGTCGCCCGACGCAGGTCGCCGCTGGCCGTGAACCTGGCCATGCTCTGCTCGTAGCAGGCGATGGCGAAGGGCAGGTCGTTCTGGTGCAGGGCGAGCCTGCCCAGGCCGGACAGGCAGCGGGCGACTTCGGTGTCCGCGCCCGCTTGCTCGGCTAGCTCGATCGACTCGGCGTACATGGCCCTGGCAGCGACGTAGTCGCTGCGCAGGTGCGCGATCGCGCCGATGTCGCCCAGGCAGCGCGCGACTTTCCGCGGCTGACCGAGATCGCGCCAGATCGCCAGGCTCTCGCGCTGGTAGCCGAGCGCCGCGTCGTAATCGGCCTGGACCGTTGCCAGCTGCGCCGCGCCATCGAGCGCGATGGCCCGCGATCTGGTGTCGGCGGCCTCGCCGGCGGCGGCAAGCGCGGCCTCGAGCCAGTCACGGCCTTGCGCGACCGGGCCGCGAACTGCCCAGAACGGCGCCATCGCGCCCGCGAGCGCCATGGCCAATTCGGGCTCATGACCGCCGTCGGCCGTCGCGGCCCCGAGACTCCAGTCAAGTGCTGCCCTCACATTGCCGCGCTCGGCGTCGAGCGTGTCGAGCCAGGTCGCCTGGTCGGGCCCGTCAAGGTCGGCCTGGCCGGCAAGACCGAGCAGCCAGGCCAGCTGGCGGCGGTGGGTGGCGGCACGCTCGCCCGGTGTCAGCCGCCCGGTGGCGTACTGGCGGATCGATTCGAGCATGCTGTAGCGCATGGCGCCGGCGTGTTCCTCGGTCGTGAGCAACGACCGGTCGATCAGGGTGGTCACGAGGTCAAAGACACCGGCAGCGGGCAGCTGGTCGTCGGCGCACACCCGCTCGGCCGCATCGATCGTGCAGCCGCCAGGAAATAGCGCCAGCCTGCGCAGGCAGGCCTGCTCGGCGTTACTGAGCAGTTCATAGCTCCACTCGATGGCGGCGGCCAGCGTCCGGTGCCTCGGCAGCCCGGCCGGGCTGCCGCCGGTGAGCACGGCGAACCTGTCGTCCAGCCGCGCGGACAACTGCCTGGTGCTCAGCGCGCCGACGCGGGCGGCCGCGAGCTCGATCGCGAGCGGTATGCCGTCGAGCCGCCTGCAGATGTCCCGGACGTCGAGCGCGTGCGCGGGCGTCAGCATGAAGCCCGGCCGCGCGAGCCTGGCCCGGTCGCGGAACAGCCTGACCGACTCGGCAGCGGCGATCGCCTGCTCATCGCTCTCGCCCGCCGGCGGCAGCGTGAGCGGCGGAACTGGCCACGTCGCCTCGCCCGGCACGTTCAGCTTGCTCTGGCTCGTCGCCAGGATGTGCAGGTCAGGGCACGCTCGCAGGATCGCGGTGACGAAGCTGGCGACGGCGTCGAGCAGGTGCTCGCTGTTGTCGAGCACCAGCAGCGCTTCACTGTCGCGCAGGGCGGCGATGATGCTGTCGATCAGGGCCGTGCTTGGCGTCTCTCCGACGGAAAGCGCCCTTGCTACCGAGAAGACGACAAGGTCGGGCTGGACGACGGGCGCGAGCTCGATCAGCCAGGTCCCCCCGCGGAACTTAGGCTGGGCGTCCCTGGCGGCGTGCAGCGCCAGCCTGCTCTTTCCCGAGCCGCTCGGGCCGGTCAAGGTCACGAGCCTGGACAGGCCGAGCAATTCCGCTATGGTGGCAAGCTCGGCCTCCCGGCCGATGAAAGATGTGGTCTGGGCAGGCAGCCTCGGCCCGCGCGCGATGCCAGGTCGGGCCTCGTGCCGCAGGATCGCCAGGTGCAGCTGCTGGAGTTCGGGGCTGGGATCGACGCCGAGCTCGGCCGCGAGCCGCTCGCGCAGCTCCGCATAGGCGGCAAGAGCATCAGCCTGGCGGCCGCACCGGTACATGGCCAGCATCCGCTGGCCGGACAGTTTCTCGCGCAGCGGGTGCCCGGCCACCAGGCCATCGAGCTCGGCGGCTACCGCGACGTGGAGCCCGCAGGCGAGGTCGGCCTCGACGCGGCTCTCGATCGCCGTCAGCCGCGCTTCGGAAAGCCTGGCCACCTCGGCCCTGGCGAACGGCAGGTCGGCGATGTCGGCGAGCGGATCGCCCTGCCACAAGCCGAGCGCCTGCCGCAGCCCGGCGGCGGCCGGCTCCGGCCTGCCGCCCGCCAGGTCACCGAGCGCGACCTGGACCAGAGCCGCGAATCGGTTCGCATCAAGCTGCTGCGGGCCGATGCGGAGGCGGTATCCGGGCGACTGCGTGACCAGTTGGTGCGCGTCGGCGCCGAGCGCGCGCCGCAGGCGCGAGATGTAGACGCGCAAGGTCGCCGTGGCATGCTCGGGAGGCTCGCCCGACCACAGATCGTGCGCGAGGGTGTCGGCCGGAACGACCAGGTTCGCGGCTAGCAGCAGCCGCGCCAGCAGCGCGCGCTCGCGCGGGCCGCCCAACTCGACCTCGCGACCTTGATCGACCGCGGCCACCGGGCCGAGAATCCGGTACTCCACTATCTGCCTCTCCGCCGGCTGGGCTCATGATAAGAGCAGCCCGCGGCTATGCCGCCATAGTTTGGCTTGTCATCAATTTGTAACGCGGCTCGGGCACAACTGGCTCCATGGCGGAAAGCAGCTCGCGGTGAGTACCCGGCCGGCCTTCCCGCTCAGGCTGGCCTGGCACGAGCGACTGGCTGAAGCGGGCGGCGAGGCGGAACTGCCCGCCGGGTCCCGGCTGGCGGACGAAGAGCGACCCACGCGGCACTGTTTCCTGCTGATCGAAGGCTCGGCGGTGGCCGAGGCGATCGGGGTGCGCGTCGCGGATCTCGCCTCAGGCGCCTTCATCGGATCGGCCGATCAGTCGGGTCGGCCGGCGCCGGTCGGCGGGCTCACCGTAAGGCTCGTCACCCCGGCTCGGGTGCTCGTGCTCGACGCCGACAGGCTCGCCGCGCTGATCGACGGCGACGCGGAGGTCGCGGGTATCTGGCGGCTCGCGCTGACCGGCGATCCTGACCAGCAGGCGGGTGCGCCGACGTGAGCCCGGGGTTGCTGTCCTGGCCTCGGCTCCTGCGCGCGGCCGGGGATGAGCTGGCGCTGCCGGCCGGCTGCCGGCTCGCCGATGAGCGCCGCGCCGGCCGGCGCTGCTTCCTGATGCTCGACGGCTCGGCCGTGGCCGAGATCGGCGGAAAGCCTATCGCGACGTTCTCGGCCGGGTCTTTTGTCGGATCGCTCGATGAGAGAGGGCAGCCATCGCCGCTGCGCGGCATGACCGTCAGGGTGCTCACGCCGTCGAGAGCAGTGGTGCTGGACGCGCGGAGGCTCGCCGCGCTGCTTGACGGAGACCGGGTGCTCGCCGCCGCGTGGCTGAGGCACAAGCCGGCCGGCCAGCCCGCTCGCTCATGGCTCCCCGGCCAGATCCAGCGCCGCGATGTAGCCGAAGGTCATCGCCGGGCCGATGGTCGCCCCGGCGCCGGCATAACTGTGACCCATCACCGCCGCGCTCGCGTTCCCAGCGGCGTATAGCCCGGCGATAGGGCTGCCGTCGGTGCGCAGCACCCGCGCTCGCTCATCGGTACGCAGGCCGCCCTTGGTGCCGAGGTCGCCCGGCACGATCTTGATCGCGTAGAAGGGCGGGACCTCAAGCGGAGCAAGGTTCGGATTGGGCCGGCAGCGAGGGTCGCCGTAGTACCGGTCATAGGCGGAGTCGCCTCGGCCGAAGTCCTCGTCTTTCCCCGATCTGGCGAATGCGTTGAACCGGTGCAGGGTCCCGGCAAGGCCGTCCGCCGAGATGCCGACCATCCCGGCGAGTTCGCCCTGCGTCCCGGCGCGGAACACCGAGCCGGCGGCATACCAGCGACGGGGCAGGTCCTTGCGCGGCGGCAGTCCGGCGAATACGTAGTTGTCGCGGTAACGCTGGTCGGTGATCAGCCACGCGGGGATGTGCGGCTTGTCGCGGCTGTGCCTGTCATACATGGCGTGCACGGCATCCACATAGGGCGCGGCTTCGTTGACGAACCGCTGCCCGGCGGCATTCACCAGGATGCAGCCAGGCAGCGATCGCTCGGCGAGACAGAAGTACGGACCGCCGGTCAGCGGGATGGACGGGCCCCACCACGCGTCCTCCATCAGGTCGAGCCCGGCGCCAGCGTCCTGGCCGGCGAGGATGCCGTCGCCGGTGTTGCCGGGGGAGCCGACAGTCCAGTCGGTCCCGATCGGCTCGCGCTGGTACTCGGCCCGCATCGCCGCGTTGCGCTCGAAGCCGCCGGTGGCGATGAGCACGCCACGGCGAGCGCCGATCGTGACCTCCTCGCCTCCCCTGGTCGCGCGCACCCCGGTCACCCGCGTCTTTTCCTGGACCAGCCCGGTCAGGGGGGTGTCCAGCCACACCGGCACGCCCGCCGCCGCGAGGCCGCCGCGAAGGCCCGCGGCGAGTGCCTGGCCGAGGCTGAGCGTCCGCTGGCGCAGCAGCTTGGTCCTGGCGGTCCTGGCCGCGACCTTAGCCGCCGTCCACACGGCGCGCGGGTGCCTGGTGCCCAGGCTGAGCCAGCGGTAGTCGGCAGCGGTGATCGCGACCCCCGCGGGGGCGGGCAGGTACGGCGGATTCAAGGCGCTCAGCTCCGGGCCGAGCACCCGGCCGTCGAATGGCACCGGCTCGATCGTCCGCCCGCAGGCCAGGCCGCCCGTGGCCTCGGGGTAGTAGTCGGCGTAACCCGGTATCCAGGCGAACCGCACCGGACAGGTCACGCGGATCAGGTCGAGCATCGCCGGCCCGTGGTCGAGCACGGCGTGCTGCCTGGCCTCATCGACGCCTTCCCCTGCCACCTGGGCCAGGTATTCCCGTGCCTGGCCGGGCGAGTCCATGACCCCGGCGCGCTTGAGCACCGAGTTGCACGGCACCCACACCCCGCCACCCGACCGTGCGGTCGAGCCGCCGTAGTAGCTGGTCTTCTCGATGACCACGACGCTCAGCCCGCGCCGCGCGGCGGTCAGCGCGGCGGTCATGCCGGCCGCGCCACTGCCAGCGACAACGACGTCGAACTCAAGCTCACCAGCCGCCATGCCACCTCCCGCCGCACCGCCTGCCGCCGCTCAATACTAGAACACGTTCTACCAGGAGGCGGTTCGGCGGCCGCACGGCCATGTTCCGGGAAGCGCGCCGGGGATTCCCCCTGGGGTCATCGACAGCATCGTGGTCTTCCTGTTGCTGTCAGCGCCAGGCCCGGGTGAGCAACGTGGTCCTTCCCGTTGCTGTGCCGAGAGACTGCTGAAAACGGTCCATCTGGGCGGACGCACTCTCGCGTTCCTGGCGGGGAACCGGGAGGTCAGCGGAAGCACCTGAATCTACATCTACACTGTAGTTCTGAGCTAAAATCAACAGTGTAGTTTTAGATTTTGTCCCATGGAGGGTACGTGGCTGCCGATGCGGGAGACTTCGTTCCAATCGGTGATGTCGTCCGGGAACTGGGCTTGTCGCCTACCCGGATTCGCGAGCTGGCCGACGCTGGCGAGATTCCTTCCACGCGTACGGCAGGTGGTCATCGGCGATTCGATCTGGCCGCGGTGCGTGCGGCCGTAGCGCGACGCGTCCTGCCAGAAGAGCGACTGCGGCACGTGATCGAGGCTGACCCGTCGTGGCGGCGCGAGCTGACGCTGCTTGGCCTGGCGGAAGATGAGGTCTGGAGGCGCGTCAGGTCAGATCTCGGGATTCCATCGGAATCTAATGCTGGCCGCATAATGGCGTACGCCTTTACCGAGATGCTTAATAATGCTATCGACCATTCTGGTGGCGATAAGGTGGTGATCAGCGTTTGGCTGACGGCCGATCGGTGGTGTTTCGAAATTAAGGACGATGGGCAAGGGGCGTTCGCCAAGCTCACTGCGGGGTTGAGGCTAGGCAGCGAGTTCGAGGCCCTTGAAGAGTTGTCCAAGGGCAAGCGCACGACTGATCCGCAGCGTCATTCAGGCGAAGGGATCTTTTTCACCTCGAAGGTCGTGGATATCTTCCGCCTGGCTTCTTCTGGCGTCCGCTGGACGACGGACAATATCCGACATGATCAGGCCATAGGGGTTGTCGCGCAAGGTCCAGGAACTGTTGTGCAATGCCAGCTCGATCCTCATACGGATCGCGTGATTGGTGATCTCTTCCGGCAGTTCACCGAGGACCATGTGTTCGTGCGGACGCGGCCATCGGTCAAATTGTTCGAGATCGGGACCCCATTTGTGTCGCGCAGCGAGGCTCGCCGGCTGCTCGACGGCCTGGCAGAGGACTTCGAGACTGTCGAGGTAGATTTCGCGGGCGTGACAGATGTCGGCCAAGGCTTTATTGACGAACTGTTGCGGGTCTGGCCCGCGCTTCATCCGGGCAAGACGGTCGTGCCGGTCAATGTGAACGTTGCCGTTGAATTCATGATCAATCGCCTACGTCGGCATGCCTGAGGCCCGCCTGGACGGACCAGCCTGACGATGTTCGCGGCGCGAGCGCTCGACGGCGCGGGAGGGACGCGGTCCGCTAGGCGGTGATGGACTGAGGGAAGCTGAACAGGTTGGCCGGGTCGTAGCGCTTCTTGATCCTGGCCAGCCTGGCGTAGTTGGCGCCGTAGTAGGCCTGGCGCCAGTTTTTGAGGTCGGGGTCGATGTAGTTCTGGTAGGCCTGCCCGTCGGCGTGCGGGTGGACCTTGGCGTAGGCGGAACGCAGCCAGGCGTGCGCCTGCGGGACGCCGCGGGACGACCCGGCGGTCCATGAGGTCGAATACTGGGCACCCCAGAGCGCGTTACGGTGCACGAATGCTGTGGCTTGCGGCTTCACTCGGTTGACCGCGCCGCCCAGCGCGTCGAACGCGATCGCGGCGCCACCGCCAGCCGGGCCATTGTGAACACCGCCCGCCAGTTCGATGGAAGCGAGCAGGTCGCGGATGCCAGCGGCCGAGAGCCGCTCGCTGAAGAAGTCCGACTTGGCGAACGATGGCACCCTGGGCAGCACGCCGCCCGTACTGGCGGGCGAGCACGCCGATGCCGCCGCCGAGCGCGAGCCCGGCGAGTCCGACCGTCGGGCAGGAGCCACCAGGAATGGCGAGCCCGTGCGCGGCGAGCTGCTCATAGAGATGGATGAGATCAATGCCGGCGCCGACCGTGACGGTGCCATTGCCGAGCGAGAAATGGCTCATCCGGCTGATGTCGATGACCAGGCCGCCGTCCAGGCTGGACCAGCCCGCATAGCTGTGCCCGCCCGACCTGACCCGGAAGCGCACCTTGAACTTCCTGACGAAGGCCAGGCACTCGCTCACATCGGCGGGCTTGCCGCAGAAGGCGATGCCGGACGGGTGCAGGTTGTCGAACCTGGGGTCGAATAACTGGTGAGCGAGCGGATATGACTTATTCCCTGGCCTGCTCAGCGCCTTGGTGGACAGGGAGTGCCGCAGCGCCGTCCAGTCCGAGTCAGTCGGCCCGGCGCTCGGACTCGCTGCGATGGCGCCCGAGCCGAGCCCGCCTTGGCTGGCGAGCACGCCCGCCCCGAGCACCGCCCCGGACACCAGGAAGGAACGGCGGCCAGGTTCGGCAGTCGAGAAGCCGAAAGCTCCGCCTGGCTGATCTGCCGTGTCATTGACCCGCGTCATGATGTCCACCTACCCGAATTGGCTCGTTCGAACAGATGAAATCGCGCGGGTGACAAAACATCATAGGGACGCCGGACGACATCAGGCCAGCACAGCCGACATTTAGCTGACCTGATGTCGCGGCGGCCGGCCTTACTTAGGGCAGGACCGGAACTTGAGCCTCGCTGTCACGGTGACGTGCGAGCCGCCCGAGGCGAATCTGACGGTGCCGGACAGGGTGTAGGTCTTGCCGGGTGTCAAGCCGGCGCCATGCAGGGTCGCCGAATGCACGGTGGAGCTGCCGAGGTGCAAAGACTTGCTGACCACGTGCCAGTTCCTGGCTGCCTTGGCCGTGACGCCGACAGCGATGTCGACCGGCGGCAGGCAGGAGGCCGGCCCGTGCAGGATGACCTTGCCGCCGCGCGATGAGGCCGAGGCGGTGACGCCCCGGTCAGCCAGCGTGATCGGGGCGATGAACAGCTTGTCCTCGATGGTCCCCTCGATCGACCAGGCGACCCAGCCGGTGCCGCGCGGGCTGGTGGCGATCTGCGGGGGACCGCCGGCGAACGTGGCGCCGTGGATGCTGAATCTGGTGACCGCGGCGTGCCTGGTGTCGGTCAGGTTCGCGATCGCCACGTCCGGGCACTCCATCGAGACGTCCGCGGCCCGGCCGCTGGCGTCGGCCACGAGGTCGTGGCTGGCCGGCGCGCAGTTGTTAAGGTCGCCGGTCAGCGTCGGGCTAGCGAAGGCGTGGCCGTTCCAGCTCAGGATCTGCGGATGGAAGGTGGCGTTGTTCACGGTGGCGACCAGGCGGATGCCGGACGTCGTCGCGGTGAGGTCGGCCGTATCGCCTCCCGTCCACGTCCTGCCGACCTTGCTGAAGCCGGAGAAGGCATTGTTGCGCACGGTGGCGACGTCGGTGCCGACTCCGATGGTGCCGGCCTTCTGGATCACCAGCACTCCGGTGCCGTGGCTGAACGCCAGCCGGGCGCTGCCGACGCCGAAGGGAGTGTGCAGGTTGACGAATGGCCCTGACAGGCCTTCCCTGACCTGAACGCCGCCGGCGGAGGACTTCTCGGTCAGGACCCAGATGCTCCCGTTAGGCCCGGTCGTGGCGTCCAGGATGGTGCCGAAGCTCGGAGCGGTGGCCACGGGAGTCGCCGGGCCCAGGTGCCCGCCTGGCTGCATGGTGGCCGTGGCGATCTCGTCGGCCTGCGGGCCGTTCTCCGACGCGACTGTACCGTAGTCCCAGACCAGGGTCACCGCGCCGCGCGGGGTGGCGAACGCCCACAGCCCCGTCGACGTTGACGGGCCGAATGGCTGGGGCGTGTCGATCGTCTGGATGCCGCCCTTGCACTGCCTTGCAGCTGGCGGGAGCACGCACAGGTGGACCTTGCGTCCGCCGCTGTTCTTGTTGGAGATCCAGCCGATGTAGGCGCGGCCCGACGCGTCGACGGCGATGTCGTAGCCGCTTAGTGCCACGTTGTTGTCCAGCAAGATCGGCTTCCCGGCGAGGCCGGGCTTAGCCGCGGGACCGGCGGGGACCGCCGGGCCCGGGCCGGCCGGCCCGGTCTTTCCTGCCGCCGGTCCGCCCTGGTTGATCCCGGCGCCCGAGCCGCGGGCGTGCTGGGCGCCGCCGACCGCTGAAGCCGGCGCGGCGATGGCCGAGCAGGCGGTCGACAGTGGCAGCGCGACCGCGGCGGCAGTCGCGACCGCCACGGTCATGAGTTTGAAAGCGGGGGACATGTTTCCTCCAAGCAGGTCGGGTGTCATGTCTGGCATCAAGGGCGCGGGCAGGCGCATCAGGCCCTGATTCAGCTCATGTCCTGCCTGGAGTACAGCCGGGCGGCGTAACGTCTGTGTAATGGCGCGAGTGGTCCGGGTGAGCGTGTTCGGCGCGGTGACGGTCTCGTGCGACGGGCGTGAGGTGTCGGGGCGCGCTCTGGGCGGCAGGCGGGCCAGGCTCGCGCTCGTCGCGCTCGCGTTGGCGGAAGGCCCGCTGTCCGCCGACCGGCTCGCCGCCATCATCTGGGCCGGCCAGCAGCCGCCGACCTGGCAGGCGGCGCTGCGCGGGGTGATCAGGTCGCTGCGGACCGCGCTCGCGGTCGCCGGCACTGACGGCGTCATCGTCACAGCCCCCTCCGGGTACGCGCTGGCGCCCGGCATAGAAGTTGACCTGAGCCAGGCCGCCTCGACGCTGCGGGCCGCGAACGCGCTCGCCGAGCAGGGCAGGCACGAGGCGGCGCTGCAGGTGGCCGAGCCGGTGGCGCAGTTGTCCGGCGAGCAGCTGCTGCCGGGGGAGGACGCCGGCTGGCTGGACGGCTGCCGCACCCAGGCCGACGCCGTCGCGCTCGAAGCGCTCGAGCTGGTCGCGCGATCGGCGGGAGCGCTCGGCGACCACCACAGGGCTGCGGAGGCCGGCCGCCGCGCCGCCGCCGCCAGCCCGCTGGATGAGCGCGCCCACCGGATCTTGATCAGGGCGCTGCATCGCGGCGGTGACCGTGGTGGCGTGGTACTGGCGTTCGAGGCGTGCCGGGCCACGCTCGCCGACCAGCTTGGTGTCGACCCGGCTCCGGAAACCGTCGAGGTCTACCTCGCTGCCATCGGAGCAGCTGGCACGACAGGCACCGCCCGGCTGCCACAGCAGGCGCTGCCTTTTTTCGGCCGCGAAACAGAGCTGGCTGCGCTCGCCGCGGCTATCAGCGAACCCGGGCTGGTGACGGTCACGGGGCCTGGAGGGGTGGGCAAGTCCAGGCTGACGCTCCAGGTCACCACTTCGGCCGTGCTGCCCGGCGGCAAGTCGTGGGTGTCGCTCGCGCCGGTCTCGCAGGACGAACTCGTCGCGTCCACGGTTGCGATGGCCATCGGGCTGCCGGTCGGCACCGAGGACGCGGCGAGCCTGCTGGCCGGTCATTTCGCGCCGCTCGGCCGGGCCCTGCTTGTCCTCGATGGCTGCGAGGCGGTGGTAGACGGCACCGCGTCGCTGGTGACGAGCCTGCAGGCGCTCTGCCCGCTGCTGTCGGTCCTGGTCACCAGCCGCCGCCCGCTGGCTGCCGAGGCCGAGACGGTGATCGGCATCGAACCGCTGCCCGTTCCTGACGTGGCCGACCTCGCAGCTAGCGCCCAGGTCCGGCTGCTCGCCGACCGGGCCAGGCATGGCGGAGGGCAGCTCGTCGTCGACGAGACCACCGGCCCTTTCGTGGCCGAGTTGTGCCGTCGCTGCGGCGGCCTGCCGCTCGCACTTGAACTGGCGGCCGCTCAGCTCGCCGCGATGTCCTTGCCCGACCTGCTCGATCATCTCCCGGCGCTAGTCGAGCAGGGCCAGGACTGGCTGCGCGGCGTCGCCGAGAGCAGCTATGCGATGCTCGACCCAGACGAGGCCACGGTGTTCCGCAGGTTCGGCGTGCTCGACGGGTACGTGACGCTGCCCCTGATCAAGGACGTGGTGGCCGACGAGGCGATACCGCCGGTCAGGATCGTGCGAATCTTGCGCGAGCTGACCGCGCGGGGACTGCTCGCGGTCGACCGGTCGGGACCGCGCTGGCGCTACCACCAGAACGACGATCTGCACCGGCTCGCCTGCGAGCTACTCGACGAGCGCTCCGAGGCGCATCCGATGACCGAGCGGCTTGCCGAGGTCGTGATGCGTATCATCCCCGCCGAGCCGAGCGCGCCGCCCGAGCCGTACCTGGAGCCGGTCGGCGAGGTGCTGCCTCAGATCAGGTCGCTGCTCGCGGCGGCCATCGACGGGCGGCTCGACGCGGATAGCGGGCTCGAACTCGCTTTCAGGCTGCACCGCTACTGGGCCGCGACGAACGTCGCTGAGGGCAGGTTCTGGCTATCCAGGCTGCTGGCGAGCGCGGTACCTGAGTCCTCGCGGCAGGCGCACGCGACGTTCGCGCTCGGCTACCTGAGCTACTGGTCGGGTGACACCGCGGCCGCGGCTCGTGAGCTTGAGCTGGCCGTGCGGCTGCTGTCGGGCCAGACCGACATCTTCGCCGCACGTGCCCAGGTCTACCTCGGCGGCTTGCTCGACGACATGGACAGGGGCGACGACGCGCTCGACTACATCAGGCAGTCGATAGAGGCGGTCCGCCCGTTCGGGGTCAACCTGCAGGTCGCAGCCGCCATGGGCATGGGCTGCGTGCTTGCCGAACGGGCCGACGCAACCGCGGCCGGGTACGCGTTCGAGGCCATCGAGCTTTGCCGCTCGGGCGGCTCGCCTGAGCAGCTCGCCGCCACGCTGCCGACCGCGGCGATGGTGTGCTGGCAGGTCGGCGACCTGGCCAGGGCCCGCGACTACGTGGCCGAGGCGATGCCGCTGCTTGGGGACTCGCGCCGGATCGCCCGCGTGGTACTGCTCACGGTCGCCGCCGCCCTCGCGCTGGCCGACGGTGACCTCGCCGCCGCCATCGAATTCGGCACGATCGCCGACACCGAGGGGACTGAACTCGGCATCGACCGCGAACTGCCGCTCGCCCGGTGCATCGTGGCCCGTGCCCTGCTCAGCCATGGTGACGAAGCAGGGGCAGCAGCCAAGGCCATCGAAGCAATCGCGGCGGCCAGGTCGCTCACGTTCTCGTACCCGCTGGCGGTGTGCCTGGAGACCGCCGCGCTGGTGTGCCTGGCCCACGGCATCGGTGATCAGGTCGCGGCCCGGACGTTGTTCGCCGCCGCCGCCGTCATCCGGGAGCGCGGTCCACGGCCTGGACCGGCTACCTTGCGCAAAGCTGTCGTCGAAGGCCGCGCGGCGCTCGGTCAGGCTTCCGCCCGGCGCGCGGCTGGGGAAGGCGAGGAGTCCGGGATCGCCGCTGCCGTCGACCTGGCCGTCGCCGTGCTCGGATCGCGGACGGGAGCGGCGTGCGAGGTCAAGGCGCGGTAGCCGGGGCTGCCGAGAAGTAACCAACCAGCACGTTGATCACGGCAACGTCGTCGCTGTCGGTCTGATTCGCCTCCGCTTCGGCGAGATCGTCCATGATCTGCTGCAGTCGCGCGCGGAATCGGGCCGCCTCGGCTTTGGACACCCTGGCCACGCTCAGGCCGAGTATCACCTTGCGGTACTTCTCCAGACCGGTCAGGTCCTCGGCGCCGGTTGCCTCATCGGCGGCCAGGCCAGCCCGGCGCGCGGCGAAGAACTGCCTGCGGTACATCTCAAGCGCCGCGGCCACTGCCGCCTCACCTTCGGCGCTCGATTTCTGCGTATTGGTCAGGCCAGGGCCGAGCATCAGATCGCCCTGGCACGCCTGGTACCTCTGCTCGAGAATCCCCGACACCACCCGGCTTGCGACAGCCTTGATCAGCCCGACCGACTCGAGGTGCCTGACGTGCCGATACAGCTTCGTCTGCGGCTCGCCAAGCTGGGCAGCGAGTTCCTTCACCGTCATCACGGGCAGGCCGCCGCCGGGTGAGCGCATGAGCGCTGTGAGTATGGCCAGCCTGAGCGGGTCGGCAATGGCCTTGAGCGTCTCAATGTCGCTTACGGTGCGCACTGTCTCAGGGCCGTGGCCGGTGTCGCCGACGTCAGGTCCGTGTTCGTTCACAGGTACATCTTGCCACGCATTCAGGTTCGTGCAATCATTCACGATAATATGAACGATAGCATCTACATGAATGTTGGCCCGATCGCGAATGCTGCGCAGGCGTCGTCCCCGGGCCGGTGAGGGAGCGCAGTGAAGACAACCCAGGCAGACGCCGCGCCAGGAGAGTCGGCAGCGGCGGCAGTTGCGGAGCCGCCCGAGCGATCCGAGCGATCCGAGCGGTCCGAGCCGGCCGTAGCGAAGCTCATCCCGCTTCGCCGGAACATCCCCTTCCAGACTCTGTGGATCGGCTCAACCGCGGCAACGCTCGGCGTCGCCGTCGCCGACGTCGCGTATCCGCTGGCGATCCTGGCCCTGACCGGCTCGCCAGCGGACGCCGGCCTGTTCGCGGCCGTCCAGACCAGCGGCATGATCGTGGCCGGGTTGCCGGCCGGGCATCTGGCTGACCGCCGCAGTCCGCGCTGGCTGCTCGTGCTGGCCGAGACGGGCAGGGTGGTGATTAGCGCACTGGTGACCCTCGCGCTGGTGCAAGGCCGGCTGACGCTGGGGTTGCTGCTGGTCGCCGCGGCGCTGCTTGGCGCGGGTCAGGCCACGACCGGTGCCGCGCGCAAGCTGCTGGTCAGAACCGTGGTGCCCAGGGAGCAGCTCACGCGAGCGCTGACCCAGGACGAGGTGCGCATCAGCGGCGGCGACCTCGTCGGCCCGCCGATCGGAGGCACGCTCTACGGCCTGCGTGTGCTGGCCCATGCGGCGCCATTCCTGTGCACCGTGCTGTCGTTCGTGCTCTCGCTGATCAGCGGTCTGCTGGTGCGGGCCGAGCCAGACCGGGGCGGACAATCTGGTGCCGGGTCAGGCGCAGGCGCCCACGGCGGCAAATCGGGGATGTTCGCTGGGATCAAGGCGATCTGGCACGACCCGATGCTGCGCGCCACGACAACTCTGCTCGCCATCGTGAACTGCATCTGCTCCGGACTCACCCTGATCGCTGTCGTGATCTTGCGCGATCAGTCAGTGTCTCCGGCGATGATCGGCGTGACGCTCGGGGGCGCAGCCATCGGCGGCCTGGCGGGCGCCCCGCTCGTGCGCCCGCTGCACCGGCTGCGGCCAGGCGCGCTGCTCGTCGCCGTGTGCGGGCTGCTGGTGCCGCTGGTCGCCCTGCTGGCAGTGCCCTACGGACCCTGGTGGATGGCCGGGTTGCTGTTCATCGCGTTTCTCGGGATCCCCTCGATCCGGGTGCTGGTCGACGTGCTGATCCTGCGCCAGGCTCCGGCGGCCGAGCGCGGGCGGGTGGTCGGCGCCGTCATGACGCTGATCACCGTCGGCATGCCGGCCGGCCTGGCGGCGAGCGGGCTGCTGCTGCAGTACCTGTCCGCCCAGTTCAGCGTCCTGATCCTGGCCGGCCTGCTGGCCGTCGGCGTGGTGGCCTGTGCTTCCCGCCGTAGGCTCTGGGCCGCCCGCTGGCCCGAGTAAGACGGTCTTCGCGCGGGACGGCGGACCGCGGGTGGACTAGGCCGAACGGAGGCCGGCGAGAGCTGGCCTAACGATCACGCCCTTCGCGCGGCTCGAGCGGGATCACCTGCCGGCAGTATCCGCTATCGGCTGCCTGCGCCAGCGGCTGCGGTACAGTCGCGGGTGACCCGGCCGGTAACGGGGCCGTTCCGGGTCATCTTGCCAGCTGGGAGCGAGGAGATGAAGGCTCTCGTCAAGTCTCGCGCCGAGCCAGGACTGTGGATCGAGGACGTGCCTACGCCGAAGGTGAGCAGGGGCGACGTGCTTATCCGGGTCCTGCGCACCGGCGTTTGCGGTACTGACCTCCACATCTACGAGTGGGACGGGTGGGCGCGGGAGCACATAAGCGTCCCGCTGGTCATCGGCCACGAGTTCGTCGGCGAGATCGTCGAGATCGGTGCGGAAGTCGACGAGCTTGCCATGGGCGACCTGGTGAGCGGGGAAGGCCATCTTGTCTGCGGCCGGTGCCGGAACTGCATGGCGGGCCGCCGCGTGCAGTGCGCGAGGACGAAAGGCGTCGGCGTCAACCACCCGGGCGCGTTCGCTGAGTTCATCGCGCTTCCGGCGACCAACGTCTGGCGGCATCAGCCCGACATCGATCTGGCCGTGGCGGCGATCTACGACCCGTTCGGAAACGCCGTGCACACGGCCCTGACCTTCCCTGTGCTCGGCGAGGACGTGCTGATCACCGGGGCCGGGCCGATCGGGATCATGGCAGCGATCGTGGCCAGGCACGCCGGAGCGCGGCACGTGGTCATCACCGATATCTCGCCGTACCGGCTCGACCTCGCGCGCGAGATCGGCGTGACCGTCGCCGCCGACACCTCGAGGGTCCCGCTTCCGCGGATCATGGCCGATCTTGGAATGCGCGAAGGCTTCGATGTCGGCATGGAGATGTCGGGCAAGCCGGTCGCGCTGCGCGAGATGCTCGGCGCGATGACGCATGGCGGCAAAATCGCCATGCTCGGGCTGCCATCGGAGCAGTTTCCGATCGACTGGGCGCACGTCGTGCTCAACATGATCACGATCAAGGGCATCTACGGCCGCGAGATGTTCGAAACATGGTATGAAATGTCGGTCCTGACGAGATCAGGCGTTGACATCAGCCCGGTCATCACCCATCGCTTCGACGCGGCCGATTACGCCATCGCGTTCGACACCGTTCGCACGGGCAAATGCGGCAAAGTAGTGCTCGACTGGGCGGAACGCTAGCACAACGAAAGGCAGCACCATGTTTACCAGCGTCCAACCGCAGATCTCCGAGGAACTCGGCCAGATCCGGGCGGATGGCCTGTTCAAAACCGAGCGAGTGATCGCGGGCCCGCAGCGGGCCACCATCGTGGTCGCCGACGGTACGCCGGTGCTCAATTTGTGCGCCAATAACTACCTTGGCCTAGCGGACGACCCGCGCATCATCGACGCGGCCAAGGACGCGCTGAACCGCTGGGGCTTCGGCATGGCGAGCGTGCGCTTCATCTGCGGCACCCAGGATCTGCACAAGCAGCTGGAAAAGAAGCTCTCGCGTTTCTTCGGCACCGACGACACGATCTTGTACCCGAGCTGCTTCGACGCCAATGGCGGCCTGTTCGAGACAATTCTCGGTGAGCAGGACGCGGTAATCAGCGATGAGCTCAACCACGCGTCCATCATCGACGGCATCAGGCTGTGCAGGGCGAAGCGATACCGCTACAAGAACAGGGACATGGCCGACCTGAAGGCCCAGCTCACGGCAGCCAGACATGCCAGGCGCCGCCTGATCGCCACCGACGGCGTGTTCTCGATGGACGGCTACGTCGCGCCGCTGCGCGAGATCTGCGACCTGGCCGGCAAGCACGATGCCATGGTCATGGTCGATGACTCGCACGCGGTCGGCTTCGTCGGCCGGACCGGTCGCGGCACGCCGGAACTGCACGGCGTGGCCGACCGGGTCGACATCTTGACCGGCACGCTCGGCAAGGCGCTGGGCGGAGCGAGCGGCGGGTACACCAGCGGGCGCCAGGAGATCATCGACTTGCTGCGGCAGCGGAGCCGGCCTTACCTCTTTTCCAACTCGGTCGCGCCGGCTGTCGTCGGCGCCTCGCTCAAGGTGCTCGACATCCTGGACTCCAGCGCCGACCTGCGTGAGCGGCTGCGCGACAACACCATGTGGTTCCGCGAGCGGATGACCGGGCTGGGCTTCGACATCCTGCCGGGCGACCACCCGATCGTGCCCGTCATGATCGGTGACGCCGCGCGCGCGGCCAGGCTCGCTGACCTGCTGCTGACCAAGGGCGTCTACGTGATCGGGTTCAGCTACCCGGTCGTCCCGCTCGGCAAGGCCAGGATCAGGACGCAGGTGTCGGCCGCGCACAGCACCGACGACCTCGAGCGCGCCGCGACCGCGTTCGCGCATGCCCGCGACGAACTCGGCTAACCTGGCCAACGCCAGGACAATCCTCGCGTGTCGCTGCCCTGATACCCCCGGTTCGGCCGGTAATGTCCGAGGCTGCTATCTCATCGCCGCTGCCCCCGGAGAACCCACATGTGCCTTGGACACACCCATGCCCTATCAGGGATCGTGTCTGGCCTGGCCGTCGGGTTGTATGCGACGCACCTGCCGGCTCCGGCGCTCGCGCTGTTCACCGGGCTGACCGCGGGCGCCGCCGTGCTGCCGGACATCGACCACCCGAACTCCAGCCTGGCCCACTGCTTCGGGTTCCTCACCAAGGCTTGCGCCTGGCTGATCGGCACGCTCTCGGGCGGGCACCGGCACCTGACTCACGCGATCCTCGGCGTAGGCGGCTTCGCCGGACTCGCCTGGCTGGCCGTCAAGTTCCGGCCGGACATCGCCGGCAAGGCCGGGCTGGTCGTCTTCCTGTCGCTGCTCATCGCCAGTGGCCTGTACGCGCTCGGCGTGCACGGCCATCTTGCCGATGCCTTCGCTGTCGCCGGCGCGATCGCGCTGACGCTCTCCGGGATCGGCCTGTCGCACCTGGCGCTCGCCGTCCTGATCGGCTGCGCTACGCACGTCGCTGGCGACATGCTGACCGACGAGGGCTGCCCGCTGCTCTTCCCGTTCAGCGGGCACCACTTCCGGCTGCTGCCAAAGCCGATCGCGTTCACGACCGGCACCAAGCCCGAACTGTGGGTGCTCGACCCGGCCCTGTTCGGCGGCCTGGGCCTGCTCCTTTACCGCGCCTTCAGCCAAGGCGTCATCACCCTCATCCGCCACTAGCCTCGCAGGCCGCGGGGGTGGAGCGGAACGCGCATCAGGTCTGGAAGGGTGCGTTCCCGGTCAGTGCCGGGGCGCTGCGGCCTGAGGTGGAGAGGGCTAGGAGTAGTCGACGCTGACCTCCGATGTCAGCGCGATTGACTGGCAGGCGAGCACATAGCCCTCGGCCAGGTCCCGGACCTCGAGCACTTCGTTGTGCGCCATCTCGACCTCACCGCGGATCAGCCTGCACGCGCAGGCACCGCAGACTCCCTCCCGGCACGAATACGGTGCGTCGAGCCCGGCGCCGATCAAGACGTCGAGCATGCGGAGCCCGGCCGGCCAGTCGAGCTTGCGGGTCCGCTCGCCGAGCGCGACCTCGAGCACCGCCGCGATCCCGCCCGCGTCTGGCTCGGCCTCGAAGGGGTTCTCCGCCAGCGACACGAATCGCTCCACATGCACCCGTGGCGCAGGCACCCCGAGTTCGCCGAGCGCCTGCCGCGCCGTGGCCATGTACGGGTCAGGTCCGCAGACGAACGCCTCGTGTCCCGCATAAGGCCGGAACAGTTCCCGCAGCGCCGAGGCCGTCGGCGGACCCTGGACAGCGTCCAGCCAGTGCACGATGACCAGCCGGTGCGGTGCCAGCGCCTGCAAATCGCGCAACGCCGGCGCGAAGATGACCGAGCGCTCGTCGGCGTTCGCGTAGACGAGCGCGATCCGCCCGCGCCCGGCCCGCAGCGCGGACTTGAGAATCGACATCACCGGCGTGATTCCGCTGCCGGCGGCAATCAGCAGGAGATCGGAGTCGAGCGAGCGGGGGGTAAAGGTCCCGGCCGGCGGCAGCACGTCGAGAACTGTGCCTGCCATCACATGTTCGATAATCCAGTTCGATGCGTAACCGGATGGCATCCGCTTGACTGTGAAGCAAGCAGGCTCACCGGCCACGGGTGAGCTGCTCAGCGAGTAGCAGCGGGCAACCGACGCGCCGTCAGGCGCCGGCACGCGCACGGTGATGAACTGCCCGGCCCGGTAAGCGAAGGCCTGAGCTAGCTCGCCCGGCACGGCAAGCACGAACGAGCTGGCCTGCTCGGTCTCGGCGATCACCGCTGCCACCGGCACCTGATAGAAGGTGCGGCGCGCGCTCACGGCGGCAATTCCTCCCCGCCCAGGCCCACCCTAAGCCGGCCGCCTGCCACCGCGTCGTCGATGCTGTCCCGCAGGCTGGTGCAGGTCGGGATCAGCGCCGAACTGCCGTCGCGGACGGCGAACTCGGCGCAGCCAGCCGCCGCCCGCGCGCTCCATTGCACGCTGGTGTGCCGCGGGCTGAACTTGGCCACGTGCACGACGACCCCGCAGCCCCCGCAGGTCACGGGCGTGTACCGGCAGGGCCGATCGTCGGCCGCGACCCCGCTCATGTCCGGGGAGGCTGTGCCGCGAGGTTGGCGGCTACCTCGGCCTCCCAGGACGCGATCGCCCTGGCGGTGTCGATCTCGTACTCGTGGCGCTCCACCATGTCAGGGGTGATCTGCGCCACGTCGGTGTAAAACTGCTGGTACCAGCGACGCAACTGGTAGACGGGGCCGTCCTCGGCGCACAGCAGCGGGTTGTCGATCCTGGTCTTGTTCGTCCAGATGGCCACGTCCTGCTGGAAGCCGAGCGAGATGAAGCCGGCGAACTTCGCGGCGATCTTGTCGCCGCGCTCGCCGTCAACCCCCGGCGGCAGCTTCACGATGACGCCCCACTGCAGCAAGAACGAGTCAGGCGTGACCGGGTAGTGGCAGTTGATCAGCACGCTCTCCATCGTGTAGCCGTGATAGTCGTGCCACAGATAGTCGATCATGTAGGAGGGGCCGTAATAGGCCGCCTCCGATCGGAGCGCGGTCTCGGCGCCGTAGTTGCCGGTCTCGACGTCGGGCCGGGACTTAGTGTTGAGGTACTGCGCGGCGATATGACCCTCAAGCACGTTCTTGAAGTAGGTCGGGAAGGCGAAGTGGATGTAAAAGAAGTGCGCCATGTCGACGACGTTGTCGACCACCTCGCGGCAGTTCGAGTTCTGCACCAGGATCGAGTCCCAGGTCCAGTTCGACCAGCCGGGGCTGAACGCCCCCTCGATCCTGGGAATCGTGATCTCGGGCGGCGGAGGATTGCCCTCGGGATCATTCCAGATGAACAGCTGCTTGTTCGCTTCGAGGGTCAGCCACGACCTGGTACGCGCGGCCGGCGGCACCCGGCGCGCGTATGGAATGTGGGCGCACTTGCCGTCGCCGCCCCAGCGCCAGTCGTGAAATGGGCAGGCGACCTGGTCGCCCTTGATCGTGCCCTGGGTCAGGTCGCCGCCCATGTGCCGGCAGTACCCGTCGAGCACGTGCAGTTCGCCGGAAGAATCGGCGAACACCACCAGCTTCGTGCCGAACGCCTGGACCGCGTGCGGGCCGCCCGCGCGGAACGTGTCGGCGAGTCCGAGGCAGTGCCAGCCCCGCGCGTACCTGCTCGGCGGCGGTCCGGCGACGATGCTCCTGACCCCGGGCCGGTCGTTCATCGATGCCTCCCCTCGGCAATTCCCCATAGACTAGAACAGGTTCTAGTTCGTGCTCTAGTCTATGGGCCCGGACAGCGAGGAGCTAAACCGTGAGCGAGAAGCCATGAGTGGGCCGGTGCTTGAAGCGGTCGCCGGGTTGCTGCCGGTGCTGGCCGAACGAGCACAGGAAGCCGAGGACGCGCGGGCCGTGCCCGCGGAGTCGATGAAGGAACTCGAAGACGCCGGGTTCTTCAGGCTGCTGCAGCCCGCCAGGTTCGGCGGACTCGAAGCCGATCCGATGGTCTTCTACGAAGCCGTCCGCATGATCGCCAGCGCCTGCGGATCGACCGGCTGGGTGGCCTCGGTCGTCGGGGTGCACGCCTGGCAGCTGGCGCTGTTCCCTGAGGCCGCCCAGCGTGAAGTGTGGGGCGAGGATCCGGCGACCCGCATGTCGTCGTCGTACGCCCCGACCGGGCGCGCGCAACTGGCTGACGGCGGTTACCAGCTCAGCGGCCGGTGGAGTTTCTCGTCCGGCTGCGGGCACGCTACCTGGGCGCTGCTCGGCGGTATAGTGACCGACGCGGAGAAGAATCCGGTCGACTTCAGGACCTTCCTGCTGCCAATCAGCGATTACGAGATCGACGACGTCTGGCATACCGTGGGCCTTCGGGGCACAGGCAGCAACGACATCGTCGTGCAGGACGCGTTCGTGCCCCCGCACAGATCGCTCGGCTTCGGCGATGTCACCAAGTGCCGGTGCCCTGGGCAGGCGCTGAACAGCGCACCGCTTTACCGGGTGCCATTTGGCTCGGTCTTTTCCTGCGCGATCACCACGCCGATCATCGGCATGGCGACCGGCGCTTACGACGCGCACGTTTCGTACCAGCGCGACCGGGTCAGCACCGCCTACCTCGGGCAGAAGGCGGCCGAGGATCCCTTCGCGCAGGCCCGGGTGGCCAGGGCCAGGGCTGAGATCGACGCCGCCTGGCTCGCCCTTGAATACAACATGACCGAGCTGATGGGGCACGTGCGCGCGGGGGAGCCCATCCCGATGCCGCTTCGGCTGCGGATCAGGCGCGACCAGGTGCTCGGCACCGAGCGGGCGGTCGGCGCGGTCGACCTGCTCTACGAGAACTCCGGCGGCCGGGCGCTGCGCGCGGGAACGCCGATCCAGCGCTGCTGGCGGGACGTGCACGCGGGCCGGGCGCACGCGATCAACGACCCCGAGCGCGCGCTGTCGATGTACGGCCGGGGCGAGTTCGGGCTGCCGCCGGCAGCGGACGCGATGCTATGAAGGCTGACGCGCTGACCGGTGAGGACACTGGCCGCTTCGCGCAGACAGCGATGATGCGGCTGCACTACCACGAGGCGGGCGCTGGCGACCCGGTCGTGCTGCTGCACGGCGGGGGACCTGGCGCGTCGGCGTGGTCGAACTTCGGGCGCAACCTCCCGTTCTTCGCGGCGGGGTTCCGCGTGCTCATGCCCGACCAGCCAGGGTTCGGCCAGTCCGACGCGCCGCCGGTCGAAGGCAACTACTTCACGTTCTCGGCCCGTGCGCTGGCGAGCTTGCTCGACGAACTCGGGGTAGACCGCGCGCACCTGGTCGGCAACTCACTCGGCGGCGGCACGGCCGTGCGGTTCGCGCTGAGCTACCCCGAGCGGGCGGGAAAGCTCGTGCTCATGGGGCCAGGAGGCTTGAGTCTCAACGTGTTCTCGCCCGACCCGACCGAGGGCGTCAAGCGGCTGGGCGAATTCGCGGCCCCGCCCGGACCCAGCAGAGAGAAAATGGCGGCATTTCTCCGTACGCTAGTTTTCAACCGCAAGCACATCACCGACGAGCTGATCGATGAGCGTTACGAGCAGGCGAGCAGGCCAGCGGCGATCGCGGCGATGGCCGCGCTTGGCATGTCGTTTTTCGACCCGGCCACGGCCGAAGACGGCATGCTCTGGCGTGAGGTGCACCGGCTGCGCAACGAGGTGCTGCTGATCTGGGGCCGCGAGGATCGGGTGAATCCGCTGGACGGCGCGCTGATCGCGGTCAAGCAGATCCGCAAGGCGCAGCTGCATGTGTTTGGCGGCTGCGGGCACTGGGCCCAGCTGGAAAAGTTCGACGAGTTCAACAGGCTCGCTTTCGACTTCCTGGGGGGCAGCCGATGAGCGAGATCCGGTCACTCGGTTACCTGCGGATCGAGTCAGCCGACCCCGGCGCCTGGCGCGAGTTCGGCACCCGGCTGCTCGGCCTGACAGAGGGTCGCGGGCCTGAGGCCGGCGCCGTGTACCTGCGGATGGACGACTTTCCCGCGCGGTTCGTGATCGTGGCGGGCGGGGCTGACAGGCTGCTCGCCTCGGGATGGGAGACCGGGTCGCAAAGGTCGTTCGAGACCCTGGCCGACCGGCTCGCGGTGGCCGGAGTGCCAGTCAAGGCGGGTACAGCGGCTGAGCTGGCGGCGCGGCGGGTGGCCGGGATGATGAGCTTCGACGATCCGAGCGGCCACCGGCTCGAGGTGTTCTGGGGTACCTCGCTTGACAACCGGCCCGCGTTCAGCCAGTACGGGGTCAGCTTCGTGACCGGCGATTACGGGATGGGGCACCTCGTGATCCCGGCTTCCGACGATGCCGCGTCGATGGATTTCTACACCGGGCTGCTCGGGTTCAGGCTGCGGGACACCATGGCGATGGCGCCCGAGCTGTTCGGGCGGCCGGCTGGCGGGCCGCCCGCGCTGATGCGGTTCCTTGGCGTCAATCCCAGGCACCATTCGCTCGCGCTCGCTCCGATGACTGCTGCCAGCGGCTGCATTCATGTGATGGTGGAGGTGGCCAGCCTCGATGACGTGGGCAGGGCGATGGACCGGTGCACCAGGCGCGGCGGCAAGCTCACCGCCAGCCTCGGCAGGCACGCCAACGACCGCATGGTGTCGTTCTACGTGCGCACGCCGGGCGGCTTCGACATCGAATACGGCACCGGCGGCCTGCTCGTGGACGACGCGACCTGGGTGAGCAGGCGGACCACGGCGATCAGCGAGTGGGGGCACGCCTTCGTCACCGGTGAGGGCACTAGCTAGTATCGCGTCGACGGCAGGCGATCACGACGTATGGCGAGGGTCACCACTGCCAGGCGGCGCGCTCGGCCGGCGTTGATTTAACTTGGGTACTTCCTGCAAATTATTTGTGGTATTTGATTAATTCTCTCTAGACTGCGAGATTTCTGTAACGTGACTGAGTTCGCTGATGCCCGCAATGCCTTAGATGATGACACGCCAGTTTCAGCGGCGGGCGTCGGCCGATGGCCGTGGCTTGCGCGCCTGACGGCTTCCTTAGCGGCGCTCACGGCGTCTACGGTACTGACAGTCGCTCTTTGGGCCGGCACGAACCACGATGTTGTCGGAAGCGCCGGATTCCGGGTCGCCGGTGACGACCATGTCTATTTGTACATGGCTCGAATCCGGCCTGGGGCCTTTCATGTCGCGCCCTGGTGCTGGCGCGTATTGATTCCGCTTATCGTGCACTATCTTCCGTTTAGCCTTCAGCAGGGATTTGCTTGCATTACTCTAGTCACAACGGCGCTGACCGGCTGGTCGGTGTACGAGGTAATGCGGAAGCTTGGCTTCAGCAATGGCTTGTCGATGCTGGGCCTCGTGCTGTTTTTCTCAATAAGCTACGCGACGAGGTTTAACATCCGTGACTTTTGGCTGACTGACACGACGGCCTTCTTGTTCACGGCCCTCGCCGTGCTCGCACTCCTTTACCGAAGGTTCATGGCCTACGCGATGTGCCTGGCTGCTGGTGTCGTTGCCAAGGAGAGCGTCGTCTTTGTCGCTCCTTTGTGCTATACGCTGACCGCTAGGCGCCGATGGGATGACCAGGCACTGATCCGCACTGTATTGCTAGCGGTGCCGGCTGTAGGCGAACTGGCGTTGCTGCGCTTGCTTATTCCTGCGTGGAATGGTCACGCCGGATACATCGCAACTTTGCCGTCAAACGTGAAAGCTGATATAGGGAATGTCTTTTCTTACAATCTTCTTACAGTCGCGGGAAAGGAGATATCTGCTCGCTGGCACGTCTGGCCGCGGGAGTTGGTGGAGATCATCACGTCATTTGGCGCATTGGGCCTGGTGCTGCCGCTGCTCGCCGGATGGCGAAGCCTGCGGCGGGTACTCCAAGTCTCCTGGCCGTTCCTGGCCTTGGTCATTACGCAACTCCTCTTTACGTTTAATACGCAGCGCCTTCTCGTACTCGCATTCATTCCGGTGATATGGGCTTCGCTACTGGGTATTCATTGCGCAGGCGAGCGCTTTGACATACCAATCTGGTGTTTCGTCGTAGCTGTAGTCGCATCGGTGGTGATCGAGTTCGCCAGCCGCACTGCGTCGGCCCCGCAGCCGACACTGCAAATCGCGACGTTTGGCATGATCACCATCATGGTCCTTCTATATCGTCAATTCCGGCAACGAAAAGGAGCAGAGGGGATTTCCCCGACCGTTTGACGCGGCGGCTGGCGGCTGGGCGGTGCCGGGCTGCGTTGGCTGAGCCTTCCCTCCTCGCCTGCCCGCTCGTCAGCACAGGCGGCATCGCGCTCCGGCGCCCCGGTCAGTGACGGCGCACTCGGTGGCGAACAGGCGGGTCAGTTCGTTGATCCGGTAGCAGCCCGGGGCAGCAGATTCCAGCAGCCCGGCGTCGACCAGCGTCTCTAGGTCACCGGTCGCACCCGGTAGCGGCTGCCCGAATAGTGCCGCGGCCTCGGCAGCGGTGATGTGCTCGCCGTGCCAGCGGCCAAGGAAGGCGAACGAGCGCGCCGCCGACACGTCAGCCGCACGGCTTGACCCTGACAGGGCGCGGTAGGCCGCGTTGAGACCGGCCCGCACCGACGCCCGGCCATAGGTCAGCTCGTCAAGCCGGTGTCGCTCGTCCGCGAGCAGCAGCGCCAGATGCGCCACGGTCCAGCCGGGCCGCGACACGAGCCTGGTGCCCGCGATGCGCAGCGCGAGCGGCACCCCGCCGCACGCGGACACAATCGCCGCGACCGACTCCGGATCATCGGCGAGCCGCTCCGCGCCGACCATTGCCGCCAGAAACTCAAGGGCGTCGGAGTTGTCAAGCTCGGCCAGTGTCGTCGTGCGCGCCTCAGGCAAGTCGCCGAGATGACGACGCGAGGTGATCAGCGTTCCGCACGAGCCGGCTCCGGGAATCAGCGGTTGCACCTGGTCGGCGTCGCCGGCGTCATCGAGCACTATCAGCGTCCGCCTGGCTGCCATGGCGCTGCGGTACTGCGAGGCGCGCTCTAACCGCCCGCCAGCCATAGCGCGGCGGTCATAACCGAGGGCGCGCAGGAACCTGCTGACGAGATCGTCCGGCCTGACCGCGTCCGGCCGGCTGCCCCGCAGGTTCGCGTAGAGCTGGCCGTCGGGGTAACGCCCGGCCAGCTGGTGCGCGGTCTGGACCGCCAGCTCAGACTTGCCGATTCCCGGCATGCCACTGATCGCCACGACGGGAGACCTGACGTGTCCGTCGATGCCGGCCGCCAGGTAGTTGACGAGATCGCTGATCTCCTGCCCGCGCCCGGCGAAGTCGCACGCGCCACGCGGCAGCTGCCTGGGGGGCGGCAACGCCGCCGCGAGCGCCGGCGCTCGCTTCGCGCCTTCGCCAGCGCTGGTCAGTTCGTCCTCGCGCAGCAATCGCTGGTGCAACTCGCGCAGGTCCATGCTGGGCTCTACCCCCTGCTCGGCAACGAGCGCCTTGCGCAGCCGCCTGAACTCGGCAAGGGCGTCGATCCTGCGATTGCACTTGGCGAGCGCGGACATGAAGAGCGCGGAAAATCGTTCGCTCAGCGGCTCTTCCTCGGTCAGGTGCTGCAGCGGCACCACGAGCTCGGCGGTGCGCCCGCAGTGCGTGGCAGCGGCGAACAGGCCTTCCCACACTTGCATCCGAAGCTCGTTCAGCGTCGGGGTGATGGACATGTGCAGCGCATCGGAAGGCACGTCGCACAACGGCTCGCCACGCCACAGCGCGACCGCCGAGCGGAACTCCTGCAGCGACCGGTCCCAGTCGCCGCGCTGGGCGGCCGACGCGCCGCGCCTGACGCACCCCTGCAACCGCAGCACGTCAAGCTCGTCGTCCTGCTCGATTCGCAGCAGGTAGCCGGGCGGCCGCACGCACAGGCGGTCAGCCAGGGCAGGGCCAAGCACGCGGCGCAGCCGCATGACGTAGCTGCGCAGCGTTGTCTCCGCCTGGTCCGATTTGTACTCAGCCCAGACGGCGTCGCACAGGCTGTGCTTGGCCACCGGCTGGTTAGCGTGCAGCAGCAGCGCGGCGAGCAGGCTGCGCTGCCTGGGCGCGGGCACGACGATCGCGAGATCTCCGCAGCGGATCTCAAGCGGTCCGATAAGGCCGAAAGTAACCTGCGTCACTGGCTCACCTCAGAACTGGAAATACCTTGCGATGCGAGGGTCCTCACCACAGGCGGTGAGTTGGTTCTGAGCCGTGGATCTACTGGTTACTGGCATATCTAAGGCAAATGTAGCCTGGCAGGCGTTGGCCGCGATCTGCATGCGGGCTGGAAGATGCGGGCAAGGCCCGGGATTGGTCTTCGCCCCGGGCCTTGCCGGTCAGGCCGCGTGTGCTAGCAGTGGACTCCCGTGTCCTTGGTGCAGACCCCGAAACAGCTGAGGAAGTACTGAGTGCAGTAATCCACGCCGCACGGCGAGCCGCACTTGCACTTCGTGCCGGCGCCCACGATGCAAGCGCCGGCCTCGCCCGCTGGCAGCAGGTGCGTCAGCAGGGCGTCTCCGATCCTGGCTGCCAAAACCCTCATGCCTTACCTCCTTGTCATGCGCGCTATCGCGCGGGTCTTCTAACGCGTCCAGGATGCGGGCGCGGCCGTGGCGTGACTGTGGCGCGGCAACGCGCTCAGGCCAAGGCGAACGGGGCTCACAGCCTGCCGGCTGGCGTGCGCTGGCGACCAGCCACGAGGCCGCCGGCCCGCGGACGCCACGGATCCGCCACGCTGCGGGCAGATCATTGCCGTTGGCGGCAGCGCCGCACGGCGGTAACGGGCGAGGACGGTGGATGTGATGATCGAGATTCTGATGGCGATCGCTGTAGTCGTGGGCGTGGCGGTGGCAGCGGACCTGCTGCTTACCTTCGCGGTGATCAGGCGGCTGGCCGCGCTCGAATCGCGGACCAGGCAGCTTTCTGTGGCGACTCCCGGCGGGGAGCCCGCGCCCGGCCATCAGGTGAAGGACTTTAGCGTCGCGATGACCTCGGGCCGTGACTTCAGCCGCGCCGATCTGGCGGACGGTCCGGCGATCGTGTTCTTCGTCATGCCGACATGTGAGCCGTGCAAGGAGGCGCTCGCCGATCTCCGGGCGCTGCCATGGCCCTTGCCGTCCCCCCTGTATGTGCTGGTCGCTAGCACCGACCCTGACGCCAGCGTCACCGAAATTGCCGCGCAGCTACCGCCGCAGGCCGAATTCGGGATCATCGCGACGATCGATGACACGACCAGGGCGTTCGGCATCGACGGCTTCCCGACGGCGCTGGCGATCGAGGGCGGCATCGTGCGCGCCAACGAAATGAAGGTTGGCAGCCTCCTCGCGCTCGCGAGGCGATGATGGGCGAGGCCGACCGCCGTGCGTCCGTCGTCAGGGCCGCCCTGGGCCTGGCCTGGCGGACGGGCCGGGCAAGCTGGCTGGGGACGATCGGGTTCGCGGTCGTCTGCGGTGTCATGACGCCGGTGTCCGCGTGGGTGCTCAAGGAACTCATCAACCACCTCACCGGCCCGGCGCCAGCGCTTGGCCCGGTGGCCGCGCTTGCCGCCGCCGCCGTATTGCTCGGCACCCTGAGCCTGAGCCTGAGCAGCCTGTCGTCGCTGACGGCGGCGGCCTGCCAGCGCACGATCTCGGTAGCCGTGGCCGCCGACCTGTATGCGGCGGTGAACCGGATTCAGGGCCTGCGGCACTTCGAGCGGCCGGACTTCCAGGATTCGCTGCGGCTGGCCGAAAGCGCGGCCGAGGAGACGCCGACGAGCCTGACCACGACGCTCGCCGCGCTGCTCCAGGGCGGCACGACGATCGCGGGCTTCGCCGGGATTCTCGTCGCGACCTGGCCTCCCATGCTGCCGCTGCTCGTCGCCGCCTGCGTGCCGACGGCGGTGGTGCAGTTCGCGCTGATGCGGCGCAGCGCCCAGACGAGCGAGGCGATGATGAGCAGGTACCGGCGCTGGTTCCAGATCCGGGGCCTGCTGTCCGAGCCGCGCGCCGTCATGGAGATCCGGCTGCTCGGCCTCGGCGAGTTCTTCAGGTCCCGGCTGGTCGGAGCGCTGAGCGAAGCCACGGGCGCTGAGTACGCGATCAAGCGGCGCATCGCCTGGGCGCAGAGCGGTCTTTCGTTGCTCGGCGGGGCGATCACCGCGGCCGGCGCGGTCACCGTCGCGATGCACGCCGCCCGCGGTGGCCTGGGAGTCGGGGCGTTCGTAATGTTCCTCGTCGCTGTCAGCGGCACGCAGGGCGCGCTTATCGGCACCGTGAACGAAAGCCTGACGCTCACGGCCGCGCTGCGATTGCTCCGCCACTACACCGATGTGCTGCACTTTGACGACGACCTCGCCCCGGTCCGCCCGGTCAGCCCGCGCGCACCTGGCAGCCTGGCCGCCGGCGCGGGCGCGGTACCGGCTTTGCGTCACGGCATCGAGTTCCGTGACGTCTGGTTCGGCTACCAGCCCGGTGACTGGGTGCTGCGCGGTGTCTGCGCGGAGTTGGCGCTCGGCCGTGCCACGGCGCTGGTCGGGGCCAACGGCGCCGGGAAGAGCACGCTGATCAAGCTGCTGTCCAGGTTCTACGACCCGCAGCGGGGCGCGATCTTGTGGGACGGGATCGACTTGCGCGAACTCGACCCGGCCGAATTGCGGCGCCGGATGGCCATCGCCTTCCAGGACTTCCTCACCTACGACCTCACGATCGCGGAGAACATCGGCATCGGATGCCTGGCCGCGGGCGACGATCGCGTAAAGATCGCCGCCGCGGCCAGGCTCGTCGGCCTGGACGACAAGATCAGCGCCTTGCCGGCCGGCTACGACACCATGCTCAGCAGCATGTTCACCGGCGACGACGGCGAACAGGGGGCGACGCTGTCCGGTGGCCAGCGCCAGCGGCTCACCCTCGCCAGGACGCTGATGCGGCACGACGCCGACCTGATGGTCCTCGACGAGCCGAGTTCCGGCCTCGACGCGCAGGCTGAGCACCAGATACACCAGCGGCTCGCGTGCCACCGGAGCGGCCGGACCACCCTGCTCGTCTCGCACCGGCTCAGCGCGCTCAGGGATGCCGACCAGATCCTCGTGCTCGACGCCGGCCGGATCACCGAGCGGGGCACGCACGACCAGCTGATGACCGCGGCGGGCAGCTACGCGCGCCTGTTCGCGCTTCAGGCCCATGGCTACCAAGACGACCGGGTCGCGGCCGGCCTTTCCGCCGGCGCTGACAGTTTCCCCGCGAGCGAGCTGACCTCAGTTTCCCCGCGAGCGAGCTGACAATCAGATCCCCACGATCGAGCTGACTTTCGGAGGTTTTACGGTGGCTGTCATCGAGGTCGCGCTGCGCACCATGCTCGCTGTCGTTTTCGGTGTCGCTTTCATTTCCAAGGCGCGGTCGCGCGCCGCTTTCGCTGAGTTCGCCTCGTCGCTTGGCGGCATTCGCTGGCTAACTGGCGGCAAGCGGCTGATCGCGAGCGTGGCGATACCCGTGCTCGAAGCCGCGGTCACGGTGCTGCTGATCGTCCCGTCCGCGGTGCCGTGGGCATTCGGCGCTGGCGCGGTGCTCCTGACCGGCTTTACCGTCGTGACGGCGAGCGAGGTAGCGAAAGGGCACGAGATCCGCTGCCGGTGCTTCGGCGCGAGCGGCGGTCAGCTCGGGCCCGCGCAGGTCGCGCGCAATCTGGTGCTGCTCGCGCTGGCGATCGCGGGACTCGCGCTCGCGCCAGCCAGCCATGGCGCGGTAGGCGCGGCCGGGCTGATCATCGCTATTGGCCTGGCGCTGCTCGCAGGCGTTGCCATCATCAGGTGGGACGACCTGGCCAGCCTGGTGAGCGCGCCATGACCGGCTCGTTGCTGATCGCCGCCGGCATCCTCGCGCTGCCGTTGCTCGCGGTCGCCGGCGCGGCGTGGGCGCGCAGGAACCTGACGCTGATCACTGTGATCGGCAACAGCATGAGGCCGGCCTTCGCCGACGGCGACCGCTTGCTGATCTCGCGCCGTGCCCGCTACGCGGCGGGTGACGTGATCATGTTCCGTGCGCCGGAGCCGGTGTCACACAGCATCGGCTGGCTGGTCAAGCGCGCCGTGGCAATGCCAGGGGACCCAGTGCCGGACGACCTGATCGACCGGGTCGGCGCCGGCGTGGTGCCAGCCGGGCAGCTGCTCGTGCGCAGCGACACCCTCGGCGGCGTCGACTCCAGGCAGTTCGGCCTGATCAGCGCGAGCGATGTCATGGGCGTCGTGCGCCGTCGCCGCCGCTTCCCTGCCGGCGGCCCGGCCGGGCCGGGATGACATGGCCAGAGGCCGGCGCCCGCGATCGCCCGCGTAGCTTAAGGCGCCCAGGCCGAGGTTCAGCGCCGCTTTGAAAGTGGACGGACCAGGCCGCGGACGGTTGTTCTGGGCTTGGCGTGCCACTTAAATTTGCCTCATATCCTATTGAATGGTCGGTCGGGATTGGGGCGATCATCGTCGCGGTGGCAATTACCTCACGCGGCGCTCGGGGCGGATCGGTCTGGCGGAGTGCCCGGCGACCGATCGGTCTCAGCCGGGAATGAACCGTGCTCTCAGGACGCTCGGCATGTCGTGGAACAAGTTCCGGACGGCCTCGACCCAGATCCAGAGCGGTTCCGTCAGGTGCTCGGTCACTTCTGCACCGGGATCACCGTGATCACCGCGATCGATGACGGCGAGCCGGTGGGATTTTCCTGCCAGGCATTCGCCGCGCTGTCTCTCGATCCGCCCCTGGTGCTCTTTTGCCCGGCGCGGACCTCGTCGACCTGGCCGAAGATCGAGCGATCTGGGTATTTTTGCGCCAACGTGCTCACAGCCGAGCAGGGGCACCTGGCGACACTGTTCGGGCGAAGCGACCCGCGCCGGTTCGACCAGGTCACCTGGGCAGCGGACGCCGCCGGATCACCGGTCATCGACGGCGTGCTGACCTGGGTGAGCTGCAAGGTGCATGACGTGCTTACGGCCGGCGATCACTACGTGGTCGTCGGGCTGGTGCGCGAGCTAGGCGACGTAGGACGCCAGCGACCGCTCTTGTTTTACCGGGGCCGGTACGCCACGTCGGCGGTGTCGGCAGCCGAGGGCCCGCCCGAGGTAGTCGAAACCCTGCTCGCCTGGCCTAAATACGCCGACTGGATGTAGTCGCCAGCTGCGAAATCACCCGCCGGCCGACTTCATCGACCGCGCGTCCATCCCGGCGAGCGAGTCGCCCCCCACCTCAGCGTTGTGCGCGTGCGCGACATGGTGCAGGCCGAACACAGAGTCCATTCCCGGCCGCATGCCCATGAGATCCTCGCATTGATTCACGGCTCTTTTTACAAGCGACAGGCCGAAAGATGGCATCGCGGCGATTCGGCCGGCGAGAGCGAACGCCGTATCGGCCAGCTCAGCCCTTCGCACGACCCGGTTGACCATGCCGAGTTCGTACGCTCGCTGCGCGGTGAACCTATCCCCGGTGAACAGCGCTTCCTTGGCGAATCGAGGCCCGAGCACCCACGGATGGGCGAAGTATTCCACGCCTGGAATCCCCATCCGTACCACCGGATCGGCGAAGAACGCGTCATCGGATGCCACGATCAGGTCGCACACCCAGGCGAGCATGAGGCCGCCAGCGATGCAGGCGCCATGCACCATGGCGATCGACGGCTTCGGGATCTCCCGCCAGCGCCGGCACATGCCGAGGTAGACCTCCATCTCCCTGGCGTACCTGGCGTCGGCGCCCTCCTTGTCGGCGTGATCCCACCACAGGACGGCCTTGCGGTCGTAGGTCACGTGCACGTCACGGCCGGGCGTGCCGATGTCGTGCCCGGCGCAGAAATGGTCGCCCGCTCCGGCCAGCATGACGACCTTGACCTCGCTGTCATTGACCGCTCGCTCGAACGCCGCGTCGATCGCGTACGTCATCACCGAGTTCTGGGCATTGCGGTAACGCGGCCGGTTCAGCGTGACCAGCGCGGTAGTGCCACGCCGCTCGTAGAGCACGGCCGGATCTTCGTCGGTCATCAGCTTTCCTCTCGCAGAACGCGCTTGAGTGGCTTGCCTGAAGCATTGCGCGGCAGCGCGGCCAGGAACTCGAACTGACGCGGCACCTTGAAGCCGGCGAGCCGGTCCCGGCAGAAGGCGATCAGCTCATCGGCGGCTGGCTCGGCTCCGGGACTCGGCACCACGAATGCCTTGCCGACTTCGCCCAGCCGTTCGTCCGGCGTGCCGATGACGGCGGACTCGGCGACCGCCGGATGCCGCGCCAGCACTTGCTCGACCTCGGCCGGGTACACGTTGAACCCGCCGCAGATATACATGTCCTTGAGCCGGTCGGTGATCGTCAGGTAGCCGTGTTCGTCCAGGTGGCCGACGTCGCCGGTGTGCAGCCAGCCGCCGGCGTCTATTGCCTCGGAGGTCGCCTGCGGGTCATCGAGGTAGCCGAGCATCACGTTGGGCCCGCGCAGCAAGATCTCGCCGGCCTCGCCGGGCTTCGCCTCCCCCGCGGTCCCGGCGATCTTGATCTCGAAGCCGGCCGCTGCCCGGCCCGACGTCGTGGCGATGGTCTTGTCGTCATCCTCGGGCCGGCACATGGTCGCGACGACCGCTTCGGTGAGCCCGTAGGCGGTCAGCACGGTGTCGAAGCTCAATTCGGCGCGCATCCGCTCGACCAGCGCGACCGGCACGACGGCGGCACCGGTCACCGCGAGTCGCAGGCTGGACAGGTCATGCTGACCGCGGTCGGGATGGCCGAGCAGCGAGACGTAGAGCGTGGGTGCTCCGGGCAGCACAGTGATGCGCTCAGCCGGGATCAGGCGCATGACGACCCCGGGATCGAACGCAGGATGAGGTACCATCGCGGCGCCGGTCAGCAGGCAGGCCAGGATGCCCGCCTTGTAGCCGAAGCTATGGAAGAACGGATTGATGATCAGGTAGCGGTCCGCGCTGCTCAGCCCGCCGCAGCCGGCCCAGGCGCTGGCTACGTCCAGCGCCTGGCGGTGAGCGGACATGGCGCCCTTGCTCCGCCCCGTCGTGCCCGAGGTGAACAAGATGTCGCTGATGTCATCGGGCGTGATCGCCGAGGCCCGCCGGTCGATCTGGTCCGGCGAAGCCGAGCGCCGGAGGAACTCGTCCCAGGCGAGCCCGCCGCCCGGGTTCCCGCCGCCCGGGTTCCCGCTGCCCGGGTTCGCCCTGCCCGGGTTCGCCCTGCCCGGGTTCGCCTTGCCCGGGTTCGCCTTGCCCGGGTTCTCGTCACCCGGGTTCCCGTCGCCCGAGTGTCCGTCGCCCGAGTGTCCGTCGGCCGCGATGCTGACGGTCAGCCCGGGCAAGACCGCGCCCGCTTCGTCAGCCGCCGCGCTAAGCATGGCCAGCCGGTCGGCACCGAGAAACGGGCCCGTGACGAAGAGCACGCGCACCTGAGCGCGGGTGATCACGTCAACCGCTTCGTGGCCGGTGTACCTGGTGTTGACGGGCACCAAGGTCGTACCCGCGTACAGCGAGCCAAGCGCGGCCAGCACCCAGTGGCTGGTGTTCGGCGCCCAGATCGCGACCCGGTCGCCCGCCTTCACCCCGCTTGCGATCAGCGCGCCGGCGACCGCGCGCACCCGGGCGCGCAACTGTGCGTAGGTGAGCGCGAGCCCGCCAGGCTCGGCCAGGGCTATGGCGTCGCCGAAGTCGCGGGCGGCCGCGTCGACGGCGGCCGGGACGGTGCTCGTCACCGGAGGCCTCCCAAGCAAGCAAGTGCTTGGTAGGGAGCCTACCCCGGGAAACTAAGCCACCGATGGCCCGAAGATGTCGCTCCCGCGCCATCGCCCCGCCATCGCCAGGACGTTGAGGCGAGGCTAGCAGGAGATGTCCCGGCTGCCTGGACCGCCAGAAGCCGGCGGACCGGACTCCAGCGCGAGGGACATCGCGTCTGGGAGGGTTGCCGGTGGTCTTGGCGGAGGGTTTCCGGGTTCGGGAGCATTGCCGGTGGTCTTGATGGAGGGTTTCCGGGTTCGGGAGCATTGCCGGTGGTCTTGGCGGAGGGTTTCCGGGTTCGGGAGCATTGCCGGTGGTCTTGGTGGAGGGTTTCTGGGTTCGGGAGGATTTTCGTGCCCCGCGACGAAAAACCTCCCGCACCCGACTACGCTCCACGAGGATCCGACAATCCTCCCCGTTACGTCGGCAATGCACCCCGGGAGGTCGCCGGTGCTCCCCCTTACGTCGGCGGCGCTCCCCGTTACGTCGGTGACGCACCCCGTGGCGGCACAACCTTTCCTGGTATGCGGGCGACCCTCCCGGGCCGGCAGGGAACGCTTGACAGCAACCCCCAGTCCGCGAATCTCCCGCCCAGAACCTGGTAATTTCCTGCTGCTCCGGGGACCCAGTGGAGTGGCCGGTTCGCTGCCTTTGAGGTCATCCGGCATGGTCCCGCCATTGCTGTGGCAGCGCCATCTGACAGCGGCGCGGCGGGACCAGCGGCGTAGTCCTCCTTGCTGCTGTTTAACAGCCGGGCAGCAACGACAACGTGGTCCTCGTTGCTGCTATGGGGACAGCGGCAACGAGGCATTCGTTGCTGTTCGCGAGCCCGGCCAAACAGCAGCGTGGTCTTACTTGCTGCTGTTGAGGGAAGGCGGCTCCATCCGTGAGAGGGAGCTGGGCGGGTGGCCGGATGGGGCGGGTGGCCGGGATGGGGCGGGTGGCCGGGATCGGGGGCGGGCGGGAAACTGAGTGCCGGTTGACTTATCGATTCTGACCAGGAGGTGCGGTGGCCGAGGACGAGTTCTGCCAGCGGGGGCGTGACTGGCTTGAGCGGCGGCTGGCCGGCCAGGTCGGGGGGTCGCGCGGGGCTGGCGGACCTGGGCGTGAGCATGAGGTGTTCGGGCAGGCATCCGTTCTGAATCGGTTGCGGGCTCGCGGGAACATGCGGGCTCGCGGGAACATGCGGGCTCGCTGGAACAGGGGACTGGGTGAGCTTGACATAGACGTGGCGCGAGCCCGGCCCGGCACCAGTTACCGCGGGTCTGACGAGATCCAGTTCGGCATCGCGACCGGGAGAGGTTTCGGGTTTGCGCCTGGGGGGCGTCCATGATCGCGCCGGCTCAGCCCCGGCCGCGTGATCTGCTGGCGGGCAAGGTCGTTGTGCTGACGGCGGCGGCCGGGACGGGAATAGGCGGCGCCGTGGCGCGGCGGTGCCTGGAGGAAGGGGCCAGTCTCGCGCTGAGTGACAGCCACGCCGGTCGGCTCGCGTCGGCCGGCGCCGAGCTCGCGGACACTTTCGGTGCCGAGCGGGTGTGGTCGACGGCATGCGACGTTACGAGCGAGGCGCAGGTGAAGGCGCTGATCGGCGGGGCAGCGCGACGGTTCGGGCGGATCGACGTGATGATCAACAACGCGGGGCTCGGCGGTACGGCCTCGGTGGTGGAGATGACCGACGAGCAGTGGTCGCGGGTGCTCGACGTGACGCTGAACGGCACGTTCCGGTGCACGCGGGCCGCGCTGCGGCAGCTGATCGACCAGGGCCATGGCGGCGCAGTCGTCAACAACGCGTCGGTGCTTGGCTGGCGGGCCCAGCCCGGGCAGGCGCACTATGCCGCAGCCAAGGCAGGTGTAATGGCGCTGACCAGGTGCGCGGCAATGGATGTGGCTGAGCACGGGATCAGGGTCAACGCGGTGGCGCCGAGTCTGGTGATGCACCCGTTTCTGGAAAAGGTGATGGACTCTTCCGTGCTTGACGAGCTGGTGACCAGGGAGGCATTCGGCCGGTCGGCCGAGCCGTGGGAGGTCGCCGCCGTCATGGTCTTCCTGGCCAGCGACTACGCGTCGTACCTGACCGGGGAGGTGATCTCGGTGAGCAGCCAGCATCCTTAGCGGGAAGGGACGACCAGTCCGGCTTCGTAGGCCGCGATGACCAGCTGGACGCGATCCCGGGCACCGAGCTTGGCGAGCAGGTGGCTGACGTGCGCCTTCGCGGTGGCCGAGCTGATGTAAAGGGCGGCGGCGATCTCGATGTTGGACAAGCCGCGGCCGACGAGGGTGAGCACTTCGAGCTCGCGCCCGGTGACGCCGTCGAGTTTTCTCGTGATCGGCGTGGCGGGCTCCGGACGCCCGGTGAATTCCCCGATCAGCCGTCTGGTCACGCCAGGGGCTATCAGCGCGTCACCTGCGGCGACGACGCGGATCGCGGCCAGGATGTCGTCCATCGCCATGTCCTTGACGCAGAATCCGCTGGCTCCCGCGCGCAGCGAGCCGTAGACGCAGTCGTCGTCGTCGAACGTGGTCAAGATCAGGACCCGGCTCGGCTCGGCACTCGCCGTGATCAGCCTGGTCGCCTCGATGCCGTCCATGCCGGGCATGCGGATGTCCATGACCACGACATCGGGCTTGATCTCGGCCGCGAGCTTGACAGCCTCTCCGCCGGTGCCGGCCTCGCCAGCGACCTGTAGATCCGGCGTCTCGGCGATGAGCATGCGCAACCCGGCTCGCACTAGCGGCTGGTCGTCGGCGAGCAGCACGCGTATGGTCATCGGTTCAGGCCAATCCCCGCCGGTACCGGCAGCGGCAGGCGGGCCGCGACGCGGAAGCCGCCGTCCGGCCCTGGCCCGGCGGTGAAACTGCCGTGGAGCAGGCCGGCGCGCTCGCGCATCCCCGCGATGCCGAATCCCCGGACGGGCGCCGGATCCGCGCAGCCACGGCCATCGTCGGTGATCTCGATGAGCAGCTCCTGGTCACGACGGTCGACAGACACCAGGCAGCGGTCGGTGCCCGCGTGCCTGACCACGTTGGTAATGGCTTCCTGGATGATCCGGAAAGCCGACATGTCGATGTCGGCTGGCAACGGCCCGCGCGGCCCGTGCCACGTGACCTCGACCCGCACCCCGGCGTTCGCGGTTGATTCCGCGAGCCGGTCGAGGTCAGCGAGGCCAGGGGCCGGTTCGGGCGGGGACTGGCCATCGCTCACCTGGCTGACCCGATCACGGTCCTGGCGGCCGTCCTCGTCGCCGCGGCGTAGCGCGACGAGCATGCGCCGCAGGCCAGACAGCGTCTCCCGGCTCGTGGCCTCGATCGTCACGAGTGCCTGACGCGCCTGCTCCGGCTGAGATGTGCGGCTGCCCGCACCCGCCTGGATGGCGATGATCCCGATGCTGTGCGCGACCATGTCGTGCAGTTCACGGGCGATCCGCAGGCGTTCGGCGGTGACCGCCCTCGCCTTGGCCTGCGCGTGCAGGGCCTCGGCGTGACGGCGGGACTGGCGTACCGAAGAACCTATTAGCCACGCGATGGCGAGGGTGAGCACGATGGTGAGCTCGGGGGAGATGTCGATTATCTGGCCCGATGGCACCCGCATGCGCGCGGCCGCACAGCCCACCAAGACGCCGGCTGCCGCCATGGCGGCCGGAACCGAGACCCGGCCCGGCTGGCTTGCCGCTATGAAGCCAGCCGAGATGCCGGTCAGCAGCACGAGCAGCACTGGCTGGGAAGGCAGGATGTGGGCCGCGGGGTGCAGCGCCGTCACCCGCCACAGCCCGGGCGCCGTGGTTTCGGCGACCGCGCACGCAAGCAGCACGGTCAGCGCGGCGAGGGGCCAGCGGCGCATCAGCAAGGCGGCCGGCCCGACCACGATGGCCGTGACCAGAAGTCCCAGCCCAGCGCCCATACGCCGATGGTAGCCAGGCTAAGGCTGGCCGGCATCAGCCCGCGGGCGTACGCCTCGCGGATCACCCGCCTCACGCGAATATGGCTCGCGGCCCGATGCCGCCACGCCACGGCCGGGCGCACACTAGGGCCATGACTTCCACGAACGATGCGCCCAGGCTCGAAGCCGCGCAAACCCATGGCCAGCTCATGCCGGCGCGCACTGTCGCGCTATGGTGCCTGGCTATCCTCAGCATCGCGACCTCGGTCATTCACTTCGCGGTCGCCGGCGAGCATTTCGCCGAGTACTGGCTGTTCGGCGTCTTCATGCTGGTGACGGCGTGGCTGCAATTGCTGTTCGCGGTGGCGGCCGTCGCCCGGCCATCGAGACTGCTGCTCCGGCTTGGCGCGGTGCTCAACACCGGGATCATCGCTGTGTACATCGTGACCAGGACGGCGGGCGATGTGATCGGCCCGACGCCGAACGAGGTCGAGCCCTTCGGCTTCGGCGACGGGCTTTGCACCGTGCTTGAGGTCATCGTGGTCGCCGGGTGCGTCTGGCTGCTCGCCGCCAAGCTCGGCCAGCGGCTTCAACGGCGCAAGCTGGGCCTGATGACCGCCACGATCGGTGCCGCAGCCGCGATCTTGCTCAGCGTGGCTCTTCTTGACGGCGGACCCGAGATGGTGATGGCCTCCTCCGCCGCCGCGCAAGCCGCCGGCCCGGCCGCGGCCGGCCAGGCTGGTGTCGGCGCGGCGCCCGCATCGATAGAACTTGCCACCAGGTCTCCGGCCGGCAACATCACCATGCCCAGCCCCGGCATGCAGATGGCACCCGGCATGAAAATGGCGAGTTCGGCTCAGTGCGCAACCGCTCCAACGGCCGCGCAGCAGAAAGCAGCCGTCAGCCTGGTAAATGCCGCCTGGGCGGGAGCCAGGAGATTCCGGAGCCTGGCGGTGGCCAAAGCCGCTGGTTACCGGCCGATTACGCCCACCGGAGCGCCAGTCGTGCATTACCTGAATCGGGGTTACTACCTTTCGACTGTGCTCGGCGGGCCGGTGCTCAATACCGCCGATCCGCAGTCACTCGTGTACGCGAACACTCCCAAGGGCGCCGTGCTCGCGGCCGCGATGTACATCACCGCGCCGCACGGCGCGACGCCGCAGCCAGGTGGCTGCCTCACCCAGTGGCATGTCCACACGAACCTGTGCCTGAGCCGCGGACTCGGCGTGGTCGGGGAGCTTGACCAGGCCAATCCGGCCTGTCCTGCCGGATCGGAAAACGTGGTCACCCCGGCGATGATGCATGTCTGGTTCGTCCCGATCCCGGGCGGGCCAACCGCGGTCGACGCCAAGGACGCGTCGGTAGTCAGGGCCGCTGAGCAAGTGCCGGCACCGGCCAACGGGCGCGCCTGAAGCTGGATCCGGGCGGGCACCCTGCCGCTGAGCTGGCGACGGCAGCCTCCGGCACCGGCCGGTGAACCGCAGCGTGACGCTGCCTGCCGCCATTGCCGGGGAAAGACCGGCAGGGTGGCCTGCTCGACTAGCAATGCCCCGGATTCTCCCCGTTAATTGAGGAGGATTAGTTCAGTACTGGCAATATGCTCGCGGATTCGGGGTTACGGTCGGGCCAACCGGCTGGAATAGTAGCGTCCGGACTCGCCAGATGTGTCCAGGTGCCGCGACAGTAATGGTCGTGGCTGCCGGGGGATTCGCGAAGGAAGCGGCAGTGAGCGGTAAGCCACGCAGCGTGCGGCAAGCGCAAGCGTTGCATGCGGCCCAGTTGCGCGATGAAGGCCGCACGTGGGCTGAAATCGGTGTCATCTTTCAGTCGGCCTACCGGGTAAATCCGCGGGTAGCGCTTCGTCAGGCTCACGGCTGGAGTCAGCCGCAGGCCGCGCTGCGCTGGACCGAGATCTGGCCAGACGATCCGAAAACGTTCAAGAACTTTTCGTACTGGGAGCAGTGGCCGGGGCAGACCGGCCATGCTCCATCACTCGAGACGCTTGACCGGCTTGCCCGGCTCTACGAGTGCAGGGTCACCGATCTGCTCGGCGACTGCCAGGACTATGGCCCAAGGCCGGCCACCAAGCGGGAGATAGGCGATCATGCCGCGAGCGCTGCCGGTGCCGCGGACCTGGAGAGCCTGAACGACGGCCAGGCCAGCCCGGGTGCCCGCCAGGTCCAGATCCCGGCTCAGGCACGTGATCGCGGCATTCGCCGGGCGCACGCCTTCAACGGTGGCCGGGTGGCGGGCCCCCCTGCCGGCCATACCGCGGCGGAACGCGCGCACGCCGTTCCGGGAGCGGCGCCGTCCGATCGCGCATTTACCGTCTCCAATGCCGCGCTGCAGGCCGCGCTCGAGACGATCAGGAGGGCGCAGATCACTCAGCTCGTCCAGGCTGGCAGCGTGGCCGAAGAACCGGGCAGGAGGCTGCGGCGCAGGACACTGCTGCTCGAGGCGAGCAGCGCGCTCGCGGTCGTCGCGGCCGCACCGGTGCTTGAGGTCCCGCGGCTGGTCGCAGGCTCGCGGTCGGGCAGGCTCGCTGGCGACACGGCCATCGTGCACTATACGAGCGAGGTCGTGGCCGGACTGCGCCGGCTGGGCGGCACGGTCGGCCCGAGGATCACGCTGCAGCCGGCCATGGGTCTGCGTTCCGCGATGTCGGCGCTGGCCAGGAGCATGCCCGGGGTTATCACGAGCCAGGTACTCACCGCCTATGGCGACCTCACTCAGCTGATCGGCTGGCTGCTGTTCAACCTGGGCGATCACAAGGCCGCCTGGTACTACTACGACGACTCGCGGGAGGCTGCCTACCGGGCGGGCAACGACGACCTTGTCACCTATACCCTCGCGGCGGCCAGCCAGCTCGCGGCGTCGCGGCGGCGGCCCGCGCATGCGATCGACCACGCTCAGGCCGCGATGGTCGCGGCCAAGGCCAGCGGCAGCCCCTATGCCGTGGCGTACGCTTCCGATATTGCCGCGCGGGCGTACGCCGCGGCAGGCCAGGCGGGCCGCTCCCAGGCGGCGCTCGACCGGGAGCGGGAAGCACTCGGGCAGATCACGGAGGAGACGCCACGCTCCCCGTGGTGGTACTTCTACGATCGCTCCTTCTACTGGGGCACGGAATGTGAATGCGCGCTGCAACTGGGCATGCCAGTGGATGCCTGCGACGCGGCACGCCGCTCGCTCGGCCTGCTCGCGCCGGTCAATTTGCATAACAGTGCTCTCACCCTTGCGTTCCGTGCCGAGGCACTGATCAGGCAAAACGAGATAGCGGAAGCGTGCGAGACATTGGCTGACGCGGCCCGCCTGACTACCCTGAACAGCTCACGGCGCATATCGGCCAGGATCGCGGCTCTCCGGCGGGAGCTGCGCTCGGCGGACGATAGCCAGGCGGTTCGCGAACTCGATGAGAAGCTGGCCGAATATCGCAAGGCACGGGCAATGACCGAGGCGACCGTGACAGCAAATGGAACGAATGTGGAGTAGCCGCCGAACCCGAGTGCGTCCGGCAGGCGTCCGGTCAGAACTGGCCCGCCCGGAGACGGCGAGGCATCAGGCCTGGCTAAGATGGCCGGGTGGCTGGCCGGGCAGAACGGGCTCGCAGTGGCAGGCGTGTCAGGACGACGCCGGCGCAGCCCGACCTGCCCGATGAACTGACGTCGGCCTGGCTCCCTGACGCCGATCTCATTGACGGCGTGATCCACGCCGGGCTGTCCGTTCACGACCTGGACTTGTCTGACCGCGAAGCGGCAGGTGCCGAGCTCGACCAGTGCCGGTATAGCAATGTCAACTTCGGGCAGGTGCGGCTGCGCCGGGCGACCTTCAAGGACGTTCATTTCGAGCGGTGCGACCTGGCGAATCTCCGTGCCAGGGAATCATCGATACGCCGGGTTCTGGTGACTTCCTCCAGGATGACCGGCTTTACCTGGATCACCGGGAGCCTGAACGACGTGCGATTCGACGGCTGCAGGGTCGATCTTGGCTATTTCTCCGGCACCAAGTTTTCCGACGTGGTTTTCTCTGATTGCCGCCTGGATCAGGCCAACTTCGGGGGCGCTGACCTGACCGACGTCCGATTCGAGAACTGCAGGCTGCCAGGAGCTCAGTTTTCGGGCGCCAGCCTGGCGGAGACCACATTCAGCGGATGCGACCTGACTGGTATTACCGGCGTCACCAGTCTGCGCGGCGCGACCATCGCGGGTTCAGACGCCATCGCCCTGGCCGGCGTCTTCGCCGAGGCCCTGGGCATCAAGGTCGAAGACTAGCGCGCTGGCGACGGGACGCCACCCGGAGCGCCAAGGCTACAGTCGCTCGATGATGGTAGCGGTGGCCATGGCGCCGCCGGCGCACATGGAAATCAGCGCGGTTGTCGCATCGCGCCGCTCGAGTTCGTGCAAGGCGGTCGTCAGCAGCCGCGAGCCTGTGCTGCCGACCGGGTGACCGAGCGCGATCGCGCCGCCGTTGACGTTGACGCGGTCAGGGTCGGGCTTGTGCACGCTCATCCAGGAGAGCACGACCGACGCGAACGCCTCATTGACCTCGAACAGGTCGATATCACTGATCGCCATGCCACTGCGGCGCAGCACGCGCTCGGTCGCGGCAACCGGGCCGTCGAGGTGATAGTACGGATCGTCCCCGATCAGCGCCTGCGCGACGATCCGCGCCCGGGGGCGCAGGCCAAGCTCAAGGGCACGGGCAGAGTCGGCGAGCAGCACGGCGGCGGCACCGTCGGAGATCTGGGATGAGGTGCCGGCGGTGTGCAGGCCGCCGTCGAGCACGGGCTTGAGCTTGGCCAGCCCGGCGGCCGTCGTCTCGCGCAGGCCCTGGTCCCGGTCCACGGTGGCGGTCTCGCCTGCCGGCTCCCGGTCAGGGCCGGAGAGCACCGGGGCCTTGATCGCGAGCACCTCGCGGTCGAAATGCCCGCGGGTCCACGCAAGCGCTGCCTTCTGCTGGCTGGCGAGGCCGAACGCGTCGAGATCGGCCCTGGTCAAGCCGCGCCTAGCGGCAATGCGCTCGGCGGCCGAGAACTGGTTCGGCATGTCGATTGCCCAGCTGGCCGGGCGCGGCGACGATCCTCCCGCCATCGCGGCGGTGCCCAGCGGTACACGGCTCATCGCCTCCACGCCGCAGCCGATGCCCACGTCGATCGCCCCGGCGGCGATCAGGCCGGCGATCAGGTGCACGGCCTGCTGCGCCGAGCCGCACTGGGCGTCCAGGGTCTGGCAGCCGGCCTGCTGCGGCAGTCCCGCATGCAGCCAGGCCGTGCGGGTGATGTTGCCGGACTGCTCGCCCGCCTGGGTCACGCAGCCGCCGGCGACCTGCTCGACGAGAGCCGGATCGACACTGGCCCGTTCCAGGAGCCCGCGCTGGGCGAACCCGAGGATCTCGGCCGCGTGCAGGCCGGACAGGCTGCCATTGCGCTTGCCGATCGGAGTCCTGACCGCTTCGACGATGACGGCATTGCCCATGGCTGACCCTTTCCCTGAGTATCACACCATGGTAGAACGTGTTCTCGTTTTCTGATCTAATCGGTCGAGAGCAACGCGGTCGATCAGCTGCGGAGGCAGGCATGTCCGGACCACAGATACCCGCCGGCTTCGACTTCACCAGCCCTGACCTGTACGCGAGCCGGGTGCCGAGCGAAGAGCTCAAAGAGCTTCGCCGGGCCGCCCCCATCTGGTGGAACGCCCAGCCAGGTTCGGGCTTCGACGACGACGGGTTCTGGGTCGTAAGCAAGCACGCCGACATCGTCGAGATCTCGCGGAACAGCGACCTGTTCGGCAGCTGGGAGAACACGGCGATCATCAGGCACGGCGGGCAGCTCAAGGACAGCATCGACCTGCAGCGCCTGATCTTGCTGAACATCGACCCGCCGCAGCACACCAAGCTGCGCCAGATCGTCTCGCGCGGGTTCACCCCGAGGGCGATCGGCAACCTGAGAGCGAGCCTGGCCGAGCGGGCCGGGCGAATCGCCGCCACCGCACTCGAGAACGGCACCGGCGACTTCGTGACCGACGTCGCCTGCGAGCTGCCCCTGCAGGCCATCGCCGACCTGATCGGGATCCCGCAGGGAGATCGCAAGAAGATTTTCGAGTGGTCGAACATGATGGTCGGATACGACGACCCGGAATTCGAGGCTGCAGGCCAGCTGGCGGCCGCCGAGCTAATCGGTTACGCGATGACCATGGCAGATGACCGCAAGCAGTGCCCGCGCGATGACATCGTCACCAGGCTGGTCAACGCCGAGATCGACGGCGATCACCTGGGCTCTGACGAGTTCGGCTACTTCGTGATCTTGATGTCGGTGGCTGGCAACGAAACCACAAGGAACGCAATCAGCCACGGCATGCTGGCCTTCTTCGATCATCCCGATCAGTGGGAGCTGTACCGGTCCGAGCGACCGGCCACCACGGCGGACGAGATCGTCAGGTGGGCCACTCCCGTGACCGCGTTCCAGCGGACGGCTAAGGCCGATACGGTGGTCGGCGGCCAGGAAGTCAGGAAGGGCGAGCGGCTTGGGCTGTTCTACCGGTCGGCCAATTTCGATGAGGACGTGTTCGACTCGCCCGAGAAGTTCGACATCACCCGCAGCCCGAATCCGCACCTGGGCTTCGGCGGCACCGGCGCGCACTACTGCATCGGGGTCAACCTGGCCAGGATGGAGATCGACCTGATCTTCAACGCTATCGCTGACGCGATGCCGGCGATCCGCAAGGCCGGTGACGCCGAGCGGCTGCGGTCCGGCTGGCTGAATGGCATCAAGCGGCTGCCGGTCACCTACGCCTGACCTGCCGTCAGTCCGGCGTATCGGCGACGACCCACATCGAGAAGTACTGCGAGCCCCCTCCGTAGGCGTGACCGAGCGCGGTGCGAGCACCGGGCACCTGGTGCCCGCCCGCCTTGCCGGTCACCTGCATCGCCGCCTCGGCGAACCTGAGCAGCCCGGATGCGCCGATCGGGTTGGAGCTGAGTACCCCGCCGGAGGGGTTCACCGGGAGGGCGCCGCCAATCTCGGTGGCACCTGACTCAGTGAGCCGCCAGCCCTGACCAGGTTCGGCAAAGCCAAGGTTCTCGAGCCACATCGGCTCAAACCATGAGAAGGGAACATAGATCTCGGCCGCATCGATCTGCTCGACTGGGTTGCTGATTCCGGCCGACTCCCAGAGGGCTTGCGCGGCGTCGGCGCCGGCGCGCGGGTTCACGTGATCTTTTCCCGAGAACATCGTCGGTTCCGTCCGCATCGACGTAGCCCTGATCCACGCCACGGGCTGATCGAAGGCCTCGGCGGCGGCCTGGTCACCCAGCACCACCGCGCACGCGCCATCCGAGGACGGGCAGGTCTCGTCGTAGCGGACTGGATCCCACAGCATCGGCGAGGCGAGCACCTTCTCGGTCGTCATGTCCGCCTGGCGCAGGTGGGCATTCGGGTTGCGGGCACCGTTGCGCCGGTCCTTGGCGGCCACCATCGCGCCGATGTGGCCTGGCGCTCCGCTGCGCCTGATGTAGGACCGGATGTGCGGCGCGAAGTAACCGCCGGCGCCGGCCAGTACCGGCATCGAGAACGGAGGCGAGATCGACAGCGCCCACATGGCGTTGGACTCCGACTGCTTCTCGAACGCCACCGCCAGCACGCGCCGGTGCACGCCGGCCTGGATCAGGCTGGTCGCGACGATCCCGGTGGCACCGCCGACCGAGCCAGCTGTGTGTACCCGCAGCAGCGGCTTGCCGACCGCGCCGAGCGCGCCGGCCAGGTACAGTTCCGGCATCATCACGCCCTCGAAGAGGTCGGGTGCCTTGCCGACGACAACCGCGTCAATCTGGCCGGCCTCAAGGCCGGCGTCGCTGAGCGCGCGGTCGGCCGCCTCCCGGCACAGGCCCGCGATGGAGACGTCCGTGCGCTTGCTCCTGTGCCGCGTCTGCCCAGTCCCGAGCACGGCCGCGCGATGTTTCAATTTTTCACCCTTCCATCGCGGCTGACCGCAGGACGCAGACCAGGTTCTGCTGCAGCGCCGGCCCGCTGGTCGCGTGACCGAGCGCGACGTCGGCCCGGCCGGCCATGATCTCGGCGGCCGCGCAGCCGATCCTGGCAAGCCCGGCGGCGAACATCGGGTTGCCGGCCAGCGCGCCACCCGAGGGGTTGATCCTGGTGCCGCCGCCGAGCCCGAGTGCCTTGCGCAAGATCAGCTCCTGGTGGGTGAACGGCGCGTGCAACTCGGCGACCTGTGCCTGCCCCGCACCCGCCGCCTGGCCCGCGCTGGCCGCCGAAGGCGAGACGGTCAGGTCTCGCGCGCCGAACTCGGCCGTGTCGATGCGGTGCTCGAAACCGGTGATCCAGGCGGGCCGTTCGTGCAGTGCCCTGGCCCTGTCGCCGGACGCGAGTATGATCACGGCCGCGCCGTCGGTGACCGGGGCGCAGTCGTGGGCGCGGAGCGGGTCGGCGACGTAAGGGCGGGCGAGCAGCTCCCCGGGGGTGACCTTGTCCTGGCCGCGGGCGGCGACCCCGGCCATCTGTTCCTCAGTCCACGCGCCGGCGTCGAGGCCGGCCCGGGCCTGGAGCGCGGCGATCGAGACCGAGTCTGGCCACAGCGGCGCCATCAGGTAAGGGTCGAGCTGGAGCGTCAGCACCTGGCGCAGGTGCCCGGCCGACGACTTGCCGAAGCCGTAAGCCAGCGCGAGCTCCGCCTCGCCGGTCAGGATCTTGAGCCAGGCCTCGTAGAGTGCCCAGGCCCCGTCCATTTCCACGTGCGACTCCATGACAGGCGGGAACGCGCCGATGGCGTCGACCGCCGAAACGAACGAGAACGCCCGGCCGGCCAGGTAGTCCGATGACCCTGAGCACCAGAAGCCGATGTCGTTCTTGGTCAGCCCGGTCGCCTCGAACACCTCGTGAAAGATCGGCACGAGCATTTCCACGCCGTTGGTCGTGGCGGGGGAGCGTCGTTCGTTCGGCGCCTGGGCGAAGCCGATCACGGCGACGTCGGTCACGGTGTCCGTCCTAGAGGTGGTGTGCGTAAGTGTCGTAGGGGGCGTCGGGCTCGCCGGTCGGCTCGAAGTGGTCGATGTTCCGCATCGACGTGGTCCACTCCTCCCGTGGCTTCCACACGGCCCTGACCCGCATGCCCATCTTGACCTCATCGGGCTCGCAGCCCAGTATCAGGTGCTGGACCGCGATGTCGGCGCCGTCGATGAGGACCGAGGCGGCGACGTACGGGGTCGGCACCTGCTGGCCCTGGAACGGGACGTTCACGACGCAGAAGGTCGTCACTATGCCGGTATCGGGCAGTTCGACCTCGGTACGCGTGGGCACCCCGTCTACCGGGCAGGCTCCGCGCGGCGGCAGGTACACCTTGCCGCAGGCCGGGCAGCGCTGGGCGATCAGCTTTCCCTCGGCAAGGCCGCGCAAAAAACGGTCCTCACCGGGCGAGACCGTGTGGTCATAGCTGAGGCTGATCGGCGTGGTCACCATGGTGACCGGGCTGGCGGGCTCGGCGCTGGCGTCCTGAGGCTGGCCTGGCTCGGCCCGGGTGTCTTCCGGCTCGCCTGGCTCGAAGCACTCGATGTCAAAGATGCCGCGGCCGCGGCTGGCCGACCAGCGCGGCCGGACCCGCATGCCGGTCCGCATCCGCTTGGCCGAGCCGGCATCGACCGCGTGCAGCATCGCGGTGTCCGCGCCATCCAGCCGGATCAGCGCCCAGCCGAACGGGTGGCCGAGCGGCTGGCCGCTGATCGGCCGCGGCATCCAGGACCAGGTGAGCACCGTGCCGCCAGGCCCGACCTCGACGAAATCGCCGGGCGGGGTGCCGGTCACCGGGTCGTACTCGAACGGCGGGGCATGCACGAGTCCGTCCGATGCGCGCGCACCGAGAATCCTGCGGCTGGCCAGTCCCGTCATGAACGCGCCGAGGGTCGGGCCGAGCGAGCGGGTGTAGCCGAAGGAGATCTCCAGCGGAGCATGCAGCGGCTGGCTCGTGAGGTGCTGGCTCGTGAGGTGCTGGCTCGTGATGGGCTGGTTCACGGATGAAAGTGAAACATGTTCTTTGTGTGGTAGGCAACATCGCCACGACGCCTACGTCTGGTTACTAGCTTAAGGTGAGCCGAGCCGCGCCGATGAATAGAACGCGTTCTAGATGTGGACCGCACACACGGCCGGTGTGATCCTCCGTGATCATGATCCAGGCCGTGATCACGGAGCTTTACCCCTTGAACCCGCGTATCTGCGCGCAGTGGGGAACTGTCTAGCGGCTGGCCCGCCGATGGCCCAAAGGTGGCGCCAGAGCGCCACGGATGTCCCAAAGGTGGGCCTCAGATCTGCGCGCTGGGCGTTCTGGCCGGGCCGCGTCAGGCTGAGCGGAGAGAATCGACGGCGGCCATCTCGGCGTCCGTTAGCTCGAAGCCGAACAAATCGATGTTGGCCGCGAGCCGGTCCGGGTGCGATGACTTCGGGATGACGATGATCTGGTGCTGAAGGTGCCAGCGCAGCACGACCTGAGCCGCCGTGACCTGGTGGGCCGCCGCGATCTCGCTGAGACTCCGATGATCGAGGCGAATGTCCTTGATCGGGCTGTATCCCTCCATCACGACGCCTCGCTCCGCGTGTCCGGCCAGCACGCCGGGTGCGTGCCGAAGCGGGTCCCAGTGCACCTGGTTGACGGCCGGGGCCTCGCCGGTGGCCTTGATCAGGTCATCGAGTTGTGCCAGCGAGTAGTTGCTGACACCGATTGCCTGCGCCATCCCGGCGTCGCGGAGCCTGCGCATCTCGTTCCAGGCCCGCCTGCTCTCCGGCGACCGCGACGGCGGCCAGTGCAGCAGCCAGAGGTCGACCCGTTCGGTCCGCAGCATGCGGAGGGACCGGCGCAGGACTTTCTCGGCCTGGCCCGCGTCTGACGGCCTCAGCTTGGTCGTCAGGAAGACCTCATCCCGGCCGATGGGGCTTGCCTCCACCGCCTGGCCAATCTCGGCTTCGTTGCCGTACATGGTGGCCGTGTCGATGTGCCGGTACCCGGCCGCCAGCGCGGCGCTCACCGCGCTCCGTGCCGAGTTTCCGCGCAGCTTCCACGTTCCGAGGCCCACGACTGGCAGCTGCCCGCCGCCAGCAAGTGTGACCGCCGGGACGTCGGTCGGTTTCGTCATGGACGTGATTATCGCGCGCGGGCACGTGGCCGCGGCATCGCGCCCGTGCAATGCCCGCTCGCCGGCCAGTTGAGGAGCTAAGCGTAGAGCGTGTCGAGGCCGACCAGTTGTAGGAATTTGTCGCAGTCTGCCTCGGCTCGCAGATCGTCGTCGAATCCCGCTCCGCTGTAGCAGGTCAGCCTGGTGGTGCTGGTGTCGTACCCCTTCACCGCGAGCAGGTCGCGGGCGCGGCGGAGCCGCCTGAAATGTCCGAGGGTCATGACCTTTCCCCACTTCGCCTCTCCAAGGGACAGTATCCGCTGCGGTTCTCCCGGGACTTCCGGGCCGAGGACAGCGACGTCAACCTGGATCTGGGTGCGGTTGGCGGGGTCTGGCACTACCCCCGCCGCGACGGTGCCTGGCCAGTCGCCGAACACGCTGTCCCCGGCGTCGAGCGCCCACTCACGGCACAGGGACTCAAAATGCGGGCCGACGACCTGGGAGTAGAACGTCGCTTGCGCACTGCGCCAAGCTCCGGCCGCGTCGCCGCGTTCGAGCCGGGTCCATTCCCTTCGCATCACTGCCTCGTAGAAGGCGATCAGAGGTTCCCGTATGCGGTACGCAGACCTGCCCTTACGGAACGGGTCGGCGTCGTGAGCGATGAGCCGCGCATCTTCGAGCACGCTGAGCGGATGGCCGATATCCGGGGACTTGCGCGCGATGTGGTCGGCGATCCCGCCCCGCGTGTTCCGGCCAGCCGCGATGGCGCCGAGCACGGCGTGGTAAAGCGCGGGGTCGCGGATGTCTGTTTCCTCGGCCAGCAGGTAGCGCGCCTCACGAAAGAGCGGCATCTGGGGGTTGAGCACGGTACGGAGTACCCACGAGTCGAAGTCGTCCGGCCCCGCCGGTGCGTCGCCGGCGACGAACTCACGGCGGTAGGCAGGCGTGCCGCCGACGATGGAATGCACCAGGACGGCTAGCCGCGGGTCGGTGATCCCCCAGAAGTCCGCGGCGTCCGGGTAGCCGAATGGCCGGATGACCAGTTCCAGGCTGGCCCGGCCACGCAGTGGGGCGCTGCCGCTCAGCAGGCGGCCCATCACTGACATGGCCGATCCGCATAGCAGCAGCCGCGAACCGCTCCGGCGAGCGATCCCGCGCGGCTCAAGCGCGCGCTGGATGAGGGACGGAAGTGGCGGGCTCGCCTTGCTTAGGTACTGAAACTCATCGAGGACGATGAGCCGGCCGGTGACCGAGGTGAACAGTCGGTCAAGTGCCTCGTCCCAGTCCGCGAACGCATAACGACCGCCGCCGGTCCAGTCGGCGAGCGCGCGTCCGAAGCTAGCCAGCGCATCAGTCTCGGTGTCCTCGGTCGCTGTGTAAAAGAAGCCGTCTACCGCACTGGCCACGGCGTCTAGCAGGTAGGTCTTGCCCTGGCGCCGGCGCCCGCTGACGATGCCCAGACGCACGTCAGGATCAGCTGCGGTGGCGAACCTGATCAGGCCGTCCCACTCACGGTCGCGATCGAAGACATGCCGCGGCTTCCTAGCGGCCCCTGTCAGCGAACTCATCGAACAAGTATATAACTAAGTTGTGTAGGCCTTAGATATATACCCCTGCTAGTTCAGGGCGAGGTCTATCGAGGACGTGACTGGCCGCATCACGTCGACGACCTCGGTCGGGAACTCAGCAGCCCGGGGCCGGAGTTCCAGGACGCCACGTCAAGCGGCCCGTGCGAGGCCTCTTCTAAATTTAAATTCAAGACGCTATAGAAGACCCGCCGGTTGGCGTCCATCGCGAACGCCACCGTCGTGCCCGCGTGACCCACCATGGTGGTGCTCACGTAGGTACGGTCGCTGTAGACCCTGTCCAGGTTCTTGTCGTACGCCATCGGACGCCTCCCGCATCTCTCCAGGCATGGCCGCGTTTGCTCGCAGAGAACAAATGCTCGCCTCAATTTGGGGGCATGCTGAATTAACCCCGGCAAAAAGTCGGAGTGATGTCCCTAAAAACTTGGTCCGGCAGGTTTAGGGGCCGAGTCGGCGGTTTTGGGCGACAATAAGCCCGAAGCTATCTGAGTGAAGCAGGTAAGAAGCGCCGCTATCAGGCTGTGAGGAATCCGGGCTACTCCCGCGTTATTGCAAAGATTCGGTCATCGCGGGCTGGAGCGGGAAGTGGCAGGCGGCCAGTTGCCCTGAGGGGCTGAAAGGCCGCAGCGGCGGCTCGATCTCGGCGCAAAGGTCCTGCGCACGCGGGCACCGGGTACGGAACCTGCAGCCGCTCGGCGGGCTGAGTGCGCTCGGCAGCTCGCCTTCGACCCCAGAGCGTGCCTTGGCCCGCTCTGCCGCAGGATCGGCAACTGGCGCCGAGTCGATCAGCCCTGCCGTGTACGGGTGAGCGGGACGCAGGTAGGCCTCGTCAGCCGGGCCGACCTCCACGAGCTTGCCCAGGTACATGACGCCGATGTGATCGGAGAGGTAGCGCACGACCGCGAGGTCGTGCGAAATGAACAGGAAGGTCAGCTTGAGCTGCTCCTGCAGTTCGCGCATCAGGTTGAGCACCTGAGCCTGGATGGACACGTCGAGCGCGGATACCGGCTCGTCGGCGACGATCAGGGCGGGCGACAGTATCAGCGCCCGCGCGAAGGCGAGCCGCTGCCGCTGGCCGCCCGAGAATTCGTGCGCGAATCGTTCGACGGCTGAGCGCGGCAGCCCTACCTGGTCAAGAATCTCAGCGACGCTCTGCTCCTGCTTCCTGCGCGATCCGATGCGCTGCACCGCCAGTGGCTCGCGGAGGATCTCGCCGGCCCGCATCCGCGGGTCGAGCGAGGCGTAGGAGTCCTGAAATATGTACTGAATCTCCTGGCGCTGCCGCCGGTAGGCGCGCCCGCGGTCGCGGTCCAGCTTGCTTTGCCGGAAGGTAACGGTCCCCGAGGTCGGCCGCTCGAGCCCGACGATCAGCCTGCCGATCGTGGTCTTCCCGCATCCCGACTCGCCCACCAGCCCGAAGGTTTCGCCCGGCCGGATCTCGAAACTGACTCCGGCGACCGCGCTCACCTGCCCGGTCCTGCGCTGGAGCACCTTGCTGGTGACCGGGAAATCCTTGACCAGGTGCGCTGCCGAGAGCATCGCCTCGCGGCCAGTGCGACCGTCGGCGCCTGGCCTTGTGACAGCCACGGGAGCGACGGCGACGTCCGGCATCGGCTCGCGCTCGCCGGCCGGCTCGCGCCCTGCCGTGCCGACTGGGTAGAAGCACGCGTACCGGCGTCCTGCGGTGTCGCCTGCCAGCGGCGGTTCCTCGGTGCGGCAATGACCCGCGGCGTAGCGGCAGCGGGGCGCGAACCGGCAGGCGGCTGGCGGCCTGGTCAGTTCCGGCGGCGCGCCCGGGATGGAGTACAGGCGCTGCCGCGTCTCGGCGGCCTTTTCCGGCAGCGCCTGGAACAGCGCCTCGGTGTAAGGGTGGCGCGGATTGGCGAAAAGTGCCTGCGTACCGGCCGTCTCAACGATCTTTCCCGCGTACATGACCGCTACCCGGTCGGCCCGGCCGGCGATCACGCCCAGGTCGTGGGTGACCAGGATCACCGACATCCGCAGGCGCTGACGCAGGTCATCGATCAGCTCTAGGATCTGCTTGGAGATGGTGACGTCGAGCGCGGTAGTCGGCTCGTCCGCGATCAGCAGCTTCGGCTCGCAGGCCAGTGCCATCGCTATCATGACCCGCTGCCGCATCCCGCCGGAGAACTGGTGCGGGTAGTCGTGCAGTCGCTCCTTCGGCCTGGGCATGCCTACCAGGTCAAGAACCTCGGCGGCGCGGTCCAGAGCCTGCTGCCTGGACACCTGACGGTGCAGGGTGACCGCTTCGGCGATCTGCTTGCCGACGGTCAGCGCCGGATTGAGGGAAGTCAGCGGATCCTGGAAGATCATGCCGATCTCGTTGCCGCGGATAGTCCGCATCGCCTCGGGCGGCAGCCCGCTTATCCTGCGGCCGTTCAGGCTTACCTTTCCCGCTATCACCGACCCGCCGGGCGGCAGCAGGTCCATGATCGACAAGGCCGTCATGGTCTTGCCGCAGCCGGATTCACCGACGATGCCGAGTGTTTCGCCCGGCTGCACGTCGAACGACACTCCCTCGACGGCGCGGACGGTGTCACGCTTGAGCTGGATGTGGGTGCACAGGTTCTCGATCTCGAGCAGCGGTGTCATGGTGTGTCCCCAGCTAACGGCGTTGCAGCCGGGTCTCGAATGCGTCCCGTAGCGCGTCGCCGATGAAGTTGAACGAGATGCAGGTGATGATGATCGCGATGCCGGGCGGGTAGATCAGCCACCAGAAGCTCTGGCTGCTCTGCAGGAACTGCAGCCCGCTGGACAGCATCGACCCCCAGTCGGTGGCCGGCGGCGATACCCCGAGTCCGAGGAAGCCGAGAAGGGCAAGCAGCAAGATAGAGTCAGCCACCGCGAACGTGGCCTGGACGATGATCGTGCCCGCCGCGTTCGGCAGGATGTGCCTGATGATCGAGCGCCCGCCCTGCCCGCCGATCACCTTGACCGCCTGCACATATTCGCGCGTGCGCAGGGTGAGCGTCTCGCCGCGGACCAGCCGGGCTACTCCAAGCCAGTAGATCAGCGCGATGATGAAGATCATCACGGCCGGTCCCGGGTGGAAGATGACCGACATGATGATCACCAGCATCAAATAAGGGATGGAAAGCCCGGCATCCACGATTCGCATCAGCACCGCGTCCGCCGGCCCGCCGATGAACCCGGAGAACGCGCCGTACAGCGCGCCGAAGGCCACCGATACAAAGGCGGCGGCAAGCCCGACCTCCAGTGACGTCCGGCCGCCGGCCATCAGCCTGCCAAGCTCGTCATAGCCCAGCTTGTCGCAGCCGAGCAGATGCGAGGCGCCCGGGTGGCACAGGTACTGTGCCAGGTTCGTGTGCACCTGATCGGTGCGGTAAATCAGTGGTCCGATGAAGCAGAACCCGATCATCGCCAGCACGAGGACGAGACTGGCCAGTGCCAGCTTGTTCGCGGCGAACACCTCCCAGCCGCGGCGAAGCAGGCTGGCCGACCTGACGTCGGGCGGGAGGTCGGTGGCGGTCGCTGGCCCGGCCAGCGCCCCGGACGGCGGAGTCGTGATCGACATGTCAGGAGTACCTCACCCTTGGGTCGGCCAGCGCGTACCCGATATCGGCCAGCAGGTTCGCTAGCACCGTGACCAGCGTGGCTACCACCGTGAAGCCGAGCAGGGTCGCGAAGTCAACGTTCTGCGCGGCCTGAAAGAAGGCCAAGCCCATGCCCGGGTAGTTGAACACCACCTCCACGGCGACAACCCCGGCCACCATGAACGGAACCTGCAGCCCGAGTATCGTCACGATCGAGATGAGCGAGTTGCGGAATACGTGCCCCCACAGCACCCGGCGCTCACTGGCCCCCTTAGCCCGGGCCGTGCGCACGTAGTCCTGCACGAGGTTGTCCATCACCGACGAGCGCATGTACCGGCTCCACAACGCGAACAGCACGAACGCGAGACAGAGCACCGGCAGCACGAGCCCTTGCGGCTGCGACAGGATCGCTGCCACCGAGTTGCCCTGAGGTGCTTCCGACGGGAATACATGCACGTCAAGTGAGAACCATTCGATCAGCAGCAGTCCCACGAAGAACACCGGTGCCGCGTAGCCGGTAAACGCCACCCAGGTCAGCACGTAGTCGCCGGCCGTGTAGCGCCGCACAGCCTGGTAAATGCCAAGCGGCAGCCCGGCGATCAGTGATACCGCGAGGCCAAGTGCAACAAGCAGCATCGTCTTCGGCAGGTACTGGGCGATCTCGCTGGCCACGGTCTGGTTCAGTTTCGGCGAGTAGCCGAGGTTCCCGTGCAGCAATTGCCCGACCCACTTCACGTACTGCACATAGACCGGCTGGTTGAAGCCGTACAAATGGTTGTAGTAGGCGAGCTGCTGCGGGGTTGCCCGCTGACCGACCAAGGCGCGGACCGGTCCGCCGGGGAAGACGTGCTCGAGCACCATGAGCGCGACGGTGACCAGGAAGAGCACCACGATCGCTTGCGCCGCGCGGCGGGCCATGAATCCGATCACCGTGTCACCGCCTTCCCCGGGACCAGTCCGCTATTTGCTGAAGTACCAGTACTCGGGCAGGACCGTGCCAAGCGGGCTGAAGCCGACCCCGTGCAAAGTGCCCTGTACGGCCTGGACCACATAGGGTTCGGGCGTGTAGATGTACGGGAGCTGCCTGGCCGCGTAGGTAGAGAACCGGTCGAAAGCCGTCATGCCGCCGCTCGGGGTCTGCGCGGCCCGGATGAGCTGGTCCATCGTGGAACTGGAATAGGAGCCGTAGTTCGATCCGGCGCCCGTCTCGTACAGCGGCTCGCCGGTTGGCAGGAAACCAGGGCCGTTGTAGGCCCAGCCGCCGTAGCCGGACATGTCCCAGTTCTTGAAGTTGGTCTGGACGTTCTGGCTGATGATCGTGTTGAAGGTCTGACCGATCACCTTGACGGCGATCCCGGCCTTGGATGCGTCTGATGCGAAGACCTGGGCCTGCTCGGGCAACGTCGATGAGTTCGTCGAGTAGTCGAGCGTGAACGCGGCCCGCTGACCCTTCGTGATTCCGGCTCCGCACTTCGCCGGCACCTGGCAGGTCATCGTGCTGCCCGTCATCTTCCAGCCATGGCTGGTCATCAGCGACGTGGCCGCGGCGACGCTGAACGGATAGTGCCCGTTGCCCCCGCTTTCCCTCTGTATGGCGGGAAGCCACTTGCTGGGCGGGTAGGCGGGCACCGTCCCGCTGCCGGGGATCGCGTAACCGTGGAACACGGCCTTCGCGATGCCGCGCTGGTCGACAAGATGCTCAAGTGCCTGCCGGAAGTAGAGCTGGCGGAACAGCGGCCCGCTCGTCGGGTTCTTGAGGTTCGGCTGGTAGTAGTTGATCGCGAAGGTGTACTGAGGCTTCAGCGTGTAACCGGACAGCAGGCCGGCTGGCACCGCCGCGCCCGGCGGCTTGGGCGGCAAGTTGGCCAGTGGCAGTCCGATAAAGGGCTGCGACACGTCCACGGACCCGCTCCTTACCGCGGTGTACTCAGCGGTGGGGCTGGTGTACGGCAGGAACTTGACCTCAGACAACCGCGCCTTCGGGCTGCCCGAGTAGCTGCGGTTGGGCATGAAGCTGTCCTGGCCGGTGGCTGAGAAGGCTGATAGCTTCCACGGCCCGTCCACTACGCCCCAGATCGGGCTGTTCGCATATCCGGACTCCTGTTGCGCCTGGGCAGACAGGAACTTGTACACCGCCTTGCAACTGGCCACCGAACTGGCGCACCCGCCTGATCCCTGCTTGGCGCCCGAGCTGGTGACGTCCCAGGCCATGGGCATCGGCGTGATTTCCGCGAGCTGGTTGTAGGTGAACCAGCTGGACGCGTACGCCTTTGTCAGGTGCAGCACGATCGTGTTGGGCGACGTGATCGAATAGGAGGCCAGGTTGTCAGGGAAGGTGCCAGGCGAGAAGCCGGCGTAGTTCGCCTTCTCCGCCTTTTCCATGTTGATCCAGAAGGCCACGTCCTTGGCGTTCACGCGCTCGCCGTCAGACCACTTCCAGCCCTTCATCGTGATCGTCACGGTCTTGCCGCCCTGGCTGTAGACGGGCTTCTTCGCTGGCGACAGCGCATAGTTAACGGCTACCGACGGGCCATTGCTGCCGAACATGTACAGCGGCCGGTACATCAGCCACTGGAACATCTCCGAGTTGTACACGCTGTAGTTCGTCGCCGGCACGAACGGCCAGATATAGTTCGGCTGCGTTCCGCTGGTCACGGCCACAGTCGCGGTCCCGCCCTTGGCCGGCGGCCCGGACGAGGATGGCGGCGGGCCGCTGCTCGAAGCGCATCCCGCTGCCGCCACCGCGAGCACCGCGGCCGTTGCCGCTAGTGCCCGTCCTCGCCGCGCGTCGCTCCGTGCCAGCCATCCCAATCTTTCCGGCGTGACTAATTTTTCCGGCGTGACTAATTTTTCCGGCGTGCCATTGCCTGCTGATCGCATCTGCCGAATCTGCCACGGACCGCTTGGCATACGCTTGCAGCGCACTTGGCACGGGCTTGGCGCGATTAATGCGGGCTGGCCGGGGCAGCCGGACTTTGTGATCTCGGACCGCGACGTCGTACTGCGGTTACTCGGGCCGGTGCGAGTCCGGACTGGCGGGCTCTGGCTGGTGCCAGTTACCGCACAGTTGCGCCTGGTTGTGGGCATCATGGCCGTGCGCGGCGGGCAGGTCGTTTCCGTCGATGAGCTGATCGAGGCGATCTGGGACTCCCGCCCGCCCCGATCCGCGCGCGGCAGCCTGCAAAGCCTGATGACCCGGGTCAGGCACTTGCTTGAGCCTGTCCCAGGCGCCGCCTTGACCCGCTGCGGGGACGGCTACCGCATGGAGGTCGACACCGACCGCATCGATGTCGGCCGGTTCCGCTCGCTGGCCAGGTCCGCTCGCGCCGCGGAGGGGCCAGATGCCATCGGTCGCTTCGAGTCCGCGCTGGCGCAGTGGACCGGACCTGTGCTCGCCGACGCGGTCAGCACGACGCGGGCAGGCGCGATCAGGCAGGCACTGGACGCGGAGCTGACGTCGGTGATCCAGGACCGGTTCAGGTGCATGCTGACCTGCGGCCGGCTTCGCGACGCGGCAGCCGAGCTACCCGCGGCTGTAACGCGCCTTCCGCTGAACGAGTGCCTGGCCGCAATGCTCATGGAGACCTTATACCGCTCTGGTCAGCGCGCCGACGCGCTGCGGGCATTCCGGCGCATGCGCGGCCGGCTCGCCGAGCAACTCGGCGTGGAACCCGGTCCCGAACTGCAGAGCCTGCACCAGCGCATTCTCTCCGGCGACGCGGGCCTGGCACGTTCGGTCACCGCCGCCGAGCGAGTTTCGGTGAAGCTGCCCGTGGTGGTGCCGCGTCAGTCGCCTGCCGCGCCCGCGCCCCTCGTCGGCCGGCTGGAGAAAGCTGCCATCCTCACCCGCCTCGGCGATACCTACCGCGCGGACGGCGATCACGAGCATGCCCGCGCCGCCTGGCAGCAAGCCCTCGTGATACTCGACGAACTGCACGATCTGAGCTCCCGCGAGGTCCGTTCCAGGCTCACTTCATGACCGCCCGCCGTTTCCTGGCGGCAAGCGGGGGTGGCTAGTTAAGACCGGCTTGCGCTCGCGGCCCGCCGGGCTGCCTGGTTAGCGGATGCGCCGCGCACCCGAAGTTCACGATTTTGGTATATTCACCGCAACGGTGAAAGTAGGATTTTAGTGAATCAGTTGCTCGCTGCCGAGGCTGCGATTGTACGTGCCGTCTGCGCTGTGCCTGGGTTGTCACTGATCCCTGCTGAGGCAGGCAACGATCACGGGATCGATGGGGAGTTGGAGTTCTCCGGGACACGGCAGCAAATAGCTGTTCAGATAAAGTCGCGGGCCAGTGCGGCGACTGCCTGGCAGATTGTGCATGAGTATGCCGGAGTAGACAGGCCGCTAGTGCTTATAGCGGCGGAGTCCACGGCGGATGCGCGGCGGATTCTGCGCGAACACGGGATCGGGCTCATAGACGGCCTGGGGAACGCGCATATTCAACTCCCGGGGTTGCTTGTGCACGTCGAAGCCGGGCAGTCGGGATCCTATGCCAGGCCCGTGCGGCTTAGTGGTAAGGCGGGGTCGTAGTCCAAGCCCTGCTGCTGCATCCGGAACGACGCTGGCAAGTCGGGGGTCTTGCTGGTGAGGCGAAAGTCTCTGCTGGGCTGGCGCATCGCGTGCTGGTGCGACTGGAAGAGGAACGCCTGGTTGCCAGCGAAGGTGCTGGAAGCCGTCGGCTTCGCCACGTCACTGACCCCGGTGCTCTGCTGGACCTGTGGGCTGAGGAGGACTCGTATAGACCGGAGTGGACCCGCGCTTTCGTCCTCGCCCAGGGAGCGCATCGGCTCTCCGTTGAGGTAGGAAGGAACTTGTCGTCCTGCGGGCTCGACTACGCACTCACCGGCGCCGCGGCGGCGAGTATTGTCGCGCCGTTCGCCACCGCCGTGCCAGTGACCGAACTTTGGGTTACTGCCAGGGCAGCGCCTGCCATGCTGGCAGAGTTGGCTGGGGGTGAGCCTGCGGATAGTGGCTACAACGTCACGTTGTGGCAGGCGCGCGATGACACGCCGCTAGTGTTCCGCGATCATGTCGATGGGCTCTGGCTGGCCAATCGGTTCCGGTTGTATGTGGACTTGCGGCATGATTCCAGGCGCGGTCCCAAGGAAGCCGCGCACCTACGACGCGAGGTGATCGGATTTTGAGCAAACGAAGCTTTCTGGCCGGCGGGCTAGCGCCCAGACATCCCAGGCCATAGTCGAGTTGATGGTTTCCTCTACCTCCCAGTCGCCGCTCTTGCGGGCATACTAGATGAAACCGGTGATCGCGGTCATAGTGCCAAGTCATCGCCGTTTTTCGCCTTCGCCGCCGTACTGGTGGCCGACGAAGAAGAACCGCCGCTGATGGCGGTCATGTCGCAACTGCGCAGGGACCTAGGTGTGCCGCCTGGCAAGGCGCTTCACTGGAACGAGCACGTCAAGACGCACGAACGTCGTCAGCACGTGGCCAAGCAACTGGCAGCAGTGCCCGGCATAGTGGTCACCTACGTCATCGTCGAGAAGACCGCTATCCCGGTTAGTTCCGGGATCTATTCAAACCACGAGTTGTTCTACAATTACGCGGCAGCCATGGTCACGGAACGAATGTTGCTCGCCGCCAGAGACTGGCCTGGCGGGAAGCGTGACGTTTTAGTCCGCTTCGGACATGTCAAGGGTTTTCGTCATTCGAGCACTGTCGCGTACTTCAAGAAGAAGGCCGCCTCACCATCGTGGGTGCCATGGGATCGTTTGCGCAACCTCCAGTTCAGTGACCAGGCGACCTGGGACGGCCTTCAAGCGGCTGATCAGTATGCAGGGATGCTCAACGCCGCAGTGACACCGGATAAGTTCGGCGGCTACGCCGAGACGCACCTGTTGCGCGTGCGCCTCCAGTTGCGTCGCAGCGGCGCTGGGCTGAGCATGGGATGGGGCTTCAAGGTGCTCGGAAACTCTGCCACCTTCACATCGCTCCCCTGGTGGCCGACAGGCGGTCTCTAAAATGATGAACGCCGCCCAGGGGGCCCGGGGCGCATCATCCGGCTAGATGCCGAAAGGGTCTGGCAGCAGACCAAGCGTTGTCCCCGCGACCTCCTAGGCGACGTCCCAGAAACTTCCGTCCCAGTATAGCAAGAAGCCTCGTCAATATCACTGGGCAAGATGGGCGACGTGTTCCTGCGGCCGGGTATCGACTAGTACGGGAGCTACAGCTATTCCCCAGTGAAGACCGGCTTGCGCTTCTCGGCGAAGGCCCTCGGGCCCTCTTTGGCGTCGGCCGATTTGAACACTTCCATGCCGATCTTCGACTCAATGGCAAAGGCCTCGTTCTCGGCCATGCCCTCGGTCTCCCTGATCGTGCGCAAGATCGCCCGCACCGCGACCGGCCCGTTCGCGGCGACCGCCTCGGCGACCTCAAGCGCCCTGGCCAGCGCCTGGCCATCCGGTACCACCTCCCCGATCAGGCCGAAGCGCAATGCTTCCCCGGCCGTGATGTGCCTGCCTGTGAGCAGCAGGTCGGCGGCGACCGTGTAGGGGAGCTGGCGTACCAGCCGGACCGCTGAACCGCCGAGCGGGAACAGGCCCCACCGCGCCTCCGAGACCCCGAATCTGGCACTTTGCCCGGCGATCCTGATGTCGGTGGCCTGCAGGATCTCGGTGCCGCCGGCGACCGCCGGACCCTCGACCGCCGCGATCAGCGGCTTGGTCAGCCGCCTGCCTTTCAGGAGCGCGTCGATTCTCGACAGGTCCATGCCGCCCGACCGGAACGAGTCGCCCGGGTGCGACGCCGTCATCGCCTTCAGATCGGCCCCCGCGCAGAACGCCCCGCCGGCCCCGGTCAGGATCGCGACCCTGATGTCCCGGTCGGCGTCGACCTGGTCCCAGGCCTCCCGCATCAGCGCCATCATTTCAGTGGACAGGGCGTTGCGGGCGTGAGGCCGGTTCATCGTGACGATCAGCACGTGGCCGTGGCGGTCGATCAGCGCGTGCGGTTCGCTCGAAGTCATCGGCGGCTGATCTCCCTGTTCTCGATGGCGGGGCCGGGTTGCCTGAAACAGTAACAGGTTCTAGTTTCGGACCCATGGCACACAACATCGCCGACCTGTTCGAGCACGCCGCGGATGCTTTTCCCGAGCGCATTGCCGTGGCCTGCGGCGATCGGCGCCTGACCTACCGCGAGCTCGATGAGCGCACCAATCGCCTCGCCCATCACCTGGCCGGCATCGGGGTCGGCCCCGGCGACCACGTGGGCATGTACGCGCGCAACTCCGTCGAGGCGATCGAGACGCTGCTCGCCACCTATAAGCTTCGCGCGAGGACCGTCAACATCAACTACCGCTATGTGGAAAATGAGCTGCGGTACATGTTCACCGATGCTGACTTGGTGGCCCTGGTCTACGACAGTGACTTCGCGCCGCTGGTCAGCAAGGTACTGTCGGATGCACCCGGGGTCCGGGGGGCCGTCGTGATCGGGGATCCGGGCGGCGCCGGCGTGCCGGGCGTTCCCTACGACGAGGCTCTCGCCGGGGCGTCCGCCGAGCGGGATTTCGGCGAGCGCAGCGGTGACGACATCTACCTGCTGTACACCGGCGGCACGACCGGCTACCCCAAGGGCGTGCTGTGGCGCCAGGCCGATGTCTGGCGGACCCTGGGCGGTGGCATCGATTTCCTGACCGGCGAGCCGCTGGCCGATGAGTGGGTACAGTCCCGCACCGGAGCCGCCAGCCCTGGAATGGTCAAGCTCTGCCCGGCACCGCTGATTCACGGAAGCGCCCAGTGGACGACGCTGATGAGCTTCTTCACCGGTGACACGGTCGTGCTGCTGCCCGCCTTCGATCCGCACGAGATCTGGCGTGCTGTCGAACGGCACAAGGTGAATGTGATCGTCGTCGTCGGCGATGCCATGGCGCGGCCGCTCATCGAGGTGTTCAGCGCCGGCGACTATGACGCGTCATCAGTGGTCTCGGTGTCCTCGAACGGCGCACTGTTCTCCCAGGGCGTCAAGGACGCCGTGCTGGCGGCGCTGCCGAACGTGGTGATCACCGACGCGATCGGCTCGTCGGAGACGGGGTTCACCGGGCTGAGTTTCGCGAGCGCGGGCGGGCAGCAGAAGAGCGGCCCGACGGTGCGTCCCGGCCCGGCCACGATCGTGATTGACGACGACGGCAAGCGGGCAGGACCAGGGCAGATCGGCCGCATCGCGCGCGGCGGTCACGTCCCGCTCGGTTACTACAAGGACCCGGTGAAGACCGCCGCCATGTTCGTGGAGGTCGATGGCCAGAGGTACGTGATGCCGGGCGACTTCGCCAGCGTCGAGCAGGACGGCACGATCACCCTGCTCGGCCGGGGCTCAGCGAGCGTGAACACCGGCGGCGAGAAGGTGTTTCCCGAAGAGGTCGAAGGCGCGATTAAGGAGCATCCCGCGGTATTCGACGCGCTGGTCATCGGCATCCCCGACGACAGGCTCGGCCAGCGGGTCGCCGCGATCATCCAGCCTCGCCCGGACGCGGCCGTCGACCTCGCCGACCTCGAAGCCGTGGTCCGCGCCCGGGTCGCCGGCTACAAAGTGCCCCGGACGGTGTGGCTTACCGACAGCATCGGCCGGACACCGAGCGGCAAGGCCGACTACGTCTGGGCGCGCCGGTTCGCCGACGCCAGACTGGCGCAGACGGCGGGCTGACGCCATGACACTGCGGACCGCGATCTGCGACCGGCTCGGGATCGAGCACCCTATCGCCGGTTTCACTCCCTCAGAACAGGTCGCCGCCGCGATCAGCCGGGCCGGCGGGCTCGGCGTTCTCGGCTGCGTGCGCTACAACGACGCCGATGACCTGGAAGCCGCGCTGAGCTGGATGGATGCCAACACCGACGGCCGGCCTTACGGTGTCGACATCGTGATGCCGGCCAAGGTGCCCGCCGAGGGCAGCCAGATTGACCTCGGCGCGCTGATCCCGGCTGGCCACCGCGAGTTCGTCGACAAGACACTGCTGCGGCTCGGAGTGCCGCCGCTCGGCACCGACCTTGAGCGCAACGAAGGAGTGCTCGGCTGGCTGCATTCCGTCGCGCGGGCGCATGTCGACGTGGCGCTCAACCATCCGGTCGCCCTGATCGCCAATGCCCTTGGCTCGCCGCCCGACGATGTGATCACCCGGGCCCACGCCAGCGGCATCGCGGTCGCCGCGCTGGCCGGCCGGGCCGAGCACGCGCGGCGCCATGTCCGCAGCGGCGTCGACATCGTGGTGGCCCAGGGCTACGAGGCCGGCGGCCACACCGGCGAGATCGCGACCATGGTCCTCGTGCCCGAGATCGTCGACGCGGTCGGCGCCGATGTCCCTGTACTCGCGGCAGGCGGCATCGGCTCGGGCCGCCAGGTCGTCGCGGCGCTCGCGCTCGGCGCTTCTGGCGTGTGGATGGGCTCGTACTGGCTGACGACGGAGGAGTACACGCAAGGCTCGGACATCCCCGCGCTGCGCGACGCGCTGCTCATGGCGACCTCGTCGGACACCGTGCGCTCGCGCATCTACAGCGGCAAGCCTGCCCGCCTGCTCAAAAACAAGTGGACTGCCGCCTGGGAGGATGCCGGCGCCCCGGCACCGTTGCCGATGCCATTGCAGAACCTGCTGGTCAGCGAGGCCCACCAGCGTCTCATGAAGTCAGGCGACCCCGACGTCGTGCCCATGCCAGTCGGCCAGATCGTCGGCCGGATGAACGAGGTGCGCCCGGTCGCCAGGGTCATGGCCGACCTGCTCGCCGAAGCCGGGGAGGCGTCATCCAGGCTCGCCAGCCTCACCACGCCCCCCGCGGCACAGTAGACCGCGGCGACCCGGCCGCGCTCAGCGATCCCGCGGGCGTGTCGGCGGGCTGGCATATAATCCGCGATGGCTGGTCCGACGATGCTGCTAGCTGATCCGATAGCGTTACCTATCTCGGGAGCGGTGCGGTGGGTACTGGCGGCAGTGGCGAGACCTTCGGTGAACTGCTCCGCCGGTTCCGGCGCGCGGCCGGGCTGACGCAGGAGGAGCTCGCGGCTCTCACCGGGCTCAGTGTCCGGACGATCAGCGGGATGGAAGCGGGCAGGACGGCGCGGCCTTACCGGCGATCGGTGCGGCTGCTGACCGAGGCCCTCGGGCTGGCTGAGCATGACAGCGAGCTGCTGATGTTCTCCGCGCGCTATGGCGGCGCCTTACCCGACGAAGCTCGTCAGGCTGCCCGTCCGGCTCAGCTGCCGCCGGACATCGCCGAGTTCACCGGCCGCGTCGAGCAGGTCAGCTGGCTGACTGACCTGCTCACCAGGACCGATGAGAGGCCGGTGAGGATTGGCGCCATTACGGGCGCCGGGGGCATCGGGAAATCCGCGCTCGCCGTTCACGTAGCCCATCTGCTAAGCGAGCAGTTTCCGCACGGCCAGCTCTTCGCGGAACTGCAGGGTGCAAGTGACGAGCCCGTCCCGGCTGGTGAGGCGCTGGCGAGGTTCCTGCGGCACCTGGGCATGGCCGACTCTGCCATCCCGGCCGGCCTGGCCGAGCGCGCGGCGGAATTCCGCACCAGGATGGCCGGCCTGCGCATGCTCGTCGTCCTTGATGACGCCAGGGATGCCGCGCATGTGCGGCCGCTGCTGCCTGGCACCGCATCGAGCGCGGTGCTCATCACCAGCCGAGGCTGGCTGGCTGATCTCGAAGGCGGCAAGGTCCTGGTGCTCGGCTCGCTCGGCAAGGCCGAGGCGAGGGCGTTGTTCGCCAGCGTGTGCGGTGCCGACCGAGTCGCGGCCGAGCCCGAGGCGACAGACAGCCTGCTCGGCGCCTGCGGCGGGCTGCCGCTGGCGATCAGGATCGCCGCAGCCCGGCTGGTATCAAGGCCGGCCTGGGACATCTCCGTCCTGGCCAGCCGGCTCGGCAATGAGCTGCACCGGCTGGAAGAGCTCCAGATCGGTGACCTGGCCCTGCGGGCGACCTTCCAGATCAGCTACGCGACGTTGGCCGCTAGCCCGAACGCGAGCCGGCCTGGCCAGCTTACCGACGCTGGCCGTGCGTTCCGGCTGCTCGGTCTTTGGCCGGGTGCCGACATCGGCCTGCAGGCGGCGGCGGCCCTGCTCGGCATCGAGTCAGCCGCCGCGTCCCGGGTGCTCGACCGGCTGGTCGACGTCCATATGCTGGAAGCCAAGGCGGCACAGCGGTACCGATTCCACGATCTCATCCGGGCGTTCGCGGCTGAGCGGGCCGCTCAGGACGAGCCCGCCGAATCCAGGGAGGCCGCGCTCAAGCGGATCCTGCCTTGGTACCTGCACACCTGCGACCGCGCGCTGACGGCGCTAGATGTGCCGTCGAGCTACGAGAACGACCTGCTGCCGGTCCCGCCGGATGCCGAACCGCTGGCCTTCACCGAGTACGACACCGCGGCTATCTGGATGGACAGCGAGCGCGAGAACATCGTCACCGCGGTACAGCTCGCATCCCGCGCCGGACTGGACGAGATCTGCGGTCAGCTCGCCGACGTGACCTGGCGCGGCTTCCTGCGCAGCCCGTGGGACGGCTGGCTGCGGGTACTCGAGATCGGCATTGCCAGCGCGGCGGCCGCGGGCAACGCGTCGCAGCAAGCCTGGCTGCACAATCACAAGGGCATCGCGCTGATGTTCTTCGGCGCGTACGTCGAGGCTCTCGGTTGCTTCGACGACGCGATGCGGCTGAGCAAGGCAGTAGCCAACACGCGCTGTGAAGCTGCCGTTACCGGCAACATGGCGATCGCCTACAAAGAACTCAGGCGGTACGACGAGGCGATCGCCACCTTCGAGGCGTCGATGGAGCTCGATCCCGATATCATGCGCCGCGGCCGCACCCTGATGAACCTGGGCATGATCTACGTCGAGGTGGATCGGGTGCCTGAGGCGATCCGCTCCATGGAGCAGGCGCTGGCGCTCGTCAACGAGGCCGGCGACCACTGGGGCGACAGCCTTGGCCGCTCGCTGCTGGCCGATGCCTACCGGCGCGACGGCAGGCACGCCGACGCGATCACGGCGGCCGAGCTTGCGCTTGAGATCAGCCAGCGCAATCACGACGAATACCAGCAGTCAGCCGCCTGGCACGCACTCGGCCAGGCGCTCGCCGAGATCGGACAGCGCGAGCGGGCGCGGTCCTGCCTGCTCAATGCGCACGAGCTCGCCGACCGGCTCGGCGTGCCAGAGGCGAAGCAGATCGCCGCCGCCATCGCCGAGCTTGAGTCCGCGACGCCCTGAGCAAACGGCGCGGGGGAATCGGCGGATCTGCCGGAAACTTTGCCGGTAAGACTTCATGGACCCTTCACCGCGGGCCGGGCATCCTGATAACGCCGTGGAAAACCGAAGGGATGTGGTAACAGCAGACACGCCGTCGGCCGCGTCTGTGCCGGCGGCTGGAGCAACGCACCGTTTGTGTTTCTCTTCCAGCGTCGGCCCGCTCGGAGGCCTCTGCGAGGTCGCCGAGCGGGCTGCTGGCGCTCGCGGGTTCCACGGCTGACCCCGCGGGGTTGTCCGCTCCTGCGGGGGGAGTTTTCGTGTCCGGGAGCGTTTTCTCTTCTATGAGTGGTGAACTTTCCCCGCTGTGAAAAGGCTCCCCGTAAAGCGCGGTGAAGTCTCCGCGATCATGAAATCCGGGCTCTGGGCGCGGCACGGCAGCCGCGACAGGCTGACGCCCGGCCTCCCTAATTCAGCACCCACTCGCAACAGCAGCAACGAGTACCCCGTTGCTTCCCCGTTGCTCACCCGAACAAGCCGCCGACAGCAGCAATCGGGATCACCATGCCGTCCGGCCCGCTGGGCCGAGCCCGGCCCTGCTGGCATTCCCGTCCGTAGAAGTAACGTCGCGCGATGCCGGCCGGGCTACCCTGCCAGCATCGCGCCCAGGCGGCGCAGCTGCGAGGTTGCGCCACCGAGGGCGAACTCGGTCCGTTTCGCCGCCGCGAAATAACGATGTACCGGATGGCTGATGTCAATGCCGACGCCGCCGTGCACGTGCACGGCAGTGTGCGCCACCCGGTGCCCGGCCTCGGCCGCCCAGAACTTGGCCGTCGCGATCTCGGCATCAGCCAGAAGGTGGTTTTCGAGCCTCCAGGCGGCCTGCCACATGGTCAGCCTGATGGCATCGACATCAATGAAGGCGTCGGCTAGCCGCTGCGCCACTGCCTGGAACGCGCCGATCGCCCGCCCGAACTGCTGCCTGGTCCGCGCGTACTCGGCTGTCAGCTCGAGGGCACGCTCGGTGACCCCGAGCTGATAGGCGCACAGCCCGACCGTCGCGCGGGCAGTGAGCCAGCGGGCCGCCTCGCCGTCGGGCGAGCCAACCAGCCGGCCAGGCGGAAGCTCCACGTCGGCCAGGCTGAGCAGGGCGGCGCCAGGACCGGTGAGGAGTTGCTGCGGCCTGACCGTCAGGCCGTGGTCGCCGGGCTCCACGCAGAACACGCCCGTCCCCAGCTGAGTCGCGGCCGTGACGAGGAACAGGCCGGCGGACGCGCCAGCCTGGACGCTGGTCTTGGCACCGCTCAGCACCCAGCCGCCGGCACACGGTTCCGCCCGCGTGCCGGGCGTCCCGAGATCGTCGCAGCCTGGCTCGGCTAGCGCGGGCGCGATCACCAGCTCGCCCGCGGCTGCCTTTGCCGCGTACCTGGCGACCTGGTCAGGCGAGCCGAAGCGGGCGATCACGCCGGCCCCGAGCACGATCGACTCCAGGTACGGCACCGGCGCCAGAACCCGGCCAGCTTCGATGAGGATGGAGCACTGCTCGGCCAGCCCGTACCCATCGCCCCCTGCCTGCGCGGGCAGCGCCGCCGACAGGATGCCCGCGGAGGCGAGCTCGGCCCACAGGCGTTCGTCGATGCCGACGCCGGCTTGCTCGAGCTCGGCCAGCCGGCCGGGCGTAACCCGGTCAGAGAGAATACGCCGGCCCAGCGCAGACAGTTCGTCCTGGGCACTCGTTCCGCAAAAGTCCATGATTGTACTCCAGCGAGGGGTGACTACCTCTTGTAAGGCAGGCCGAGCGCGGCGGCGGCAATGATGTCCCGCTGGATCTCGTTGGTGCCGCCGCCGAAGGTGAGGATCAGCGCGGATCGCGCCATCCGCTCGATCCGGCCGGCGAGCTGCGCGCCGGGCGACCCCCGGCTGACGATCGCTTCGGGGCCGAGCACCTCCATGAGCAGGCGGCACGCCTCGATCGTCAGCTCGGTGCCGTAGACCTTCGTCGCGGACGCCGCCGCCGGATGCAGCGCTTCGCCGGCGTCGGCCTGTCCGGCGATCCGCCAGTTCAGCAGCTTGAGCACCTCGGTTCTTGCGTGCACCCTGGCCAGGTTGACCCGCACCCACTCCGCGTCGGTCAGCGCCGTGCCATCCGGGCCGGTCGTGGCCGCCGCCCAGTCACTGACCTCACGGACCGCGGCCTGCAATGGCGCCGCCGAGGTGAGCGCGACCCGTTCGTGGTTGAGCTGATTGGTGATCAGCGGCCAGCCCTGGTTTTCCCCGCCGACGAGATTGCTCACCGGGACGCGGACGTCGTTGTAGTACGTCGCGCTCGTGGATACCCCGGCCAGCGTGGGTACCGGGGTCCATGAGAAGCCTGGCGAGCTGGTCGGGACGATGATGATCGACAAGCCCTTGTGCCGCGCGGCATCGGGATTGGTGCGGCAGGCCAGCCAGACGTAGTCGGCGTACTGGATCAGCGAGGTCCACATCTTGTGCCCGTTGATCACGTACTCGTCGCCGTCGCGCACCGCCCTGGTGCGCAGCGCGGCGAGGTCGGTGCCGGCCTCCGGCTCGGAATAGCCGATGGAGAAATGCAGCTCGCCCGCCGCGATCTTGGGCAGGAAGAATGCCTTCTGCTCCTCGGTACCGAACCGCATGATCGTCGGGCCGACGGTGTTGATCGTGAGGAACGGCACGGGCACGCCGGCGATGGCGGCCTCGTCGGTGAAGATCAGCTGGTCGGTCATAGACGCGTCCCGGCCGCCGAATTCCGCTGGCCAGCTCAGCGTCAGCCAGCCGTCGGCGCCGAGCTGGCGCACGACCTCGCGGTAGGCCCCGCCGTCGCCGTAGTCGCCCTCGGACCTGTCGAGCCCAGCGCGACGTTCCGGCGTCATCAGCTCGGCGAAGTAGGCGCGCAGTTCGGCCGCTAGCTTGTCCTGCTCGGGCGTGTAGGCCAGGTGCATCCGCCCCTCCGCGCTCGGCCGCAGATACTAGAACGTGTTCTACTCTAGCGGGAGCAGGATGCAGCTGTCGCCGAACTCATGCCAGAGGTAACCAGCCTGCCCGGCGTGCTCGTAGGCCGCGCGGACCAGCTCTGGTCCCGCCACGGCCCTGAGCAGCGCCAGGTGCGAAGCCTCAGGGTCGTGCCAGCCGGTGATCAGGCCGTTCACCACACGGGCGGGGCGGCCGGTGCCCAGCACGAGATCGGTCAAGCCTCCGCTGGCTCGCACCGTACCGCTCTCGCCGGCCGCGCTTTCGACGGCTCGGGTGCAGGTGGTGCCTACGGCGATCACCCGGTTACCGCTGGCGCGGGCAAGGTTGATCAGCCTCGCCGTGGACTCGGGCACGCTGAACCGCTCGGCAAGGGGCGGCTCGCCGGCCTCCAGCGAGGCGACCCCGGTGTGCAGGGTGATCGGCGCGATCATGACCCCGGCGGTGATCAGCTTGGTGACCAGCCCGGTCGTGAACGGGCGGCCCGCGCTCGGCATCTCGGCGCTGCCCGGATCGCGAGCGAACACGGTCTGGTAGGCCGAGAGCGGCCATTGGTCAGGGACATAGGAGTACCGGATGGGCCGGCCGTGCCGGGCGAGAGCGAAGAGCACGTCGCCCGGGGTGTCGACAGCGGTCACCCACATCCGGTCGCTGCCGCGAAGCAGGCAGAGCAGCGTCACGGACATGCCGCCCGGCAGGGAGATGGACTCGCCCGCCACGGCATCGCGCACGCGCCGCTGGCCGGCCAGGCCGGCCCGCAACTCGGTCAGCCAGGTGCCGTCGGCGAGCGGCGTGGAAAAGTTGACCGTCACGGGCTGCCCGCCGGCCCGCTGGCCCTCCATGGCGGCGGCGATGGTCGCCGAGGTGTTGACGACGAGCAAGTCGCCCGGTGCCAGGAACCGGGGCAGGTCGCTGAAAACGGCGTCGGTCAGGCCGTCGGGCGTGGCCGCGAGCATTCGCACGCTGTCCCTGTCCAGTCCTCGCTCTTCTGGCGGCCTGCTGGCCGCGGCCCTCATCGGGTCACCGCCGGCTGGAGCTCGCTCGCCTGGTACCGGCCGCTTGGTGGCCGCTCGTCGAGCAGTCGCAGCAGCGCGGGCACGACCGTATGCGGCTCGGGCCGGTCCGAGATGTCCTCGCCAGGGAAGGCGAGCTGGTGCATCTCGGTGCGCATGTCTCCTGGGTCGAACGCGTAGCACCGCAGCCTGGGTTCTTCCTCGGCCAGGACCTTGGTGAGCTGATCGAGAGCTGCCTTCGACGAGCCGTACCCGCCCCAGCCCGGATAGGCTTCGACGGCGGCGTCCGAGCTGATATTGACAATCGTGCCGCCCGCCCGCGTCAGCGGGCCGGCGAGCAGCTGGATCAGGGCCAGCGGCGCGAGCACGTTGGTCTCGTAGACCTGGCGCAACGCGTTGAGCGGGTAGTCGGCGAGCTGGGGCAGCGGGCTCTGGCCGAGCGTGCTGGCGTTGCTGACCAGCAAGTCGAGCTGGCCGGACCTCGCGACGGCTGACGCGAGCTCGGCCCGGTGGTCAGGGTCGGTGACGTCGCCGGGGACGGCGATGATGCCGGTGAGCCCATCGGTGGCCGCGGTGAGCTCACCGGCTCCGCGCGCGTCCACGATAAGCGACCAGCCGCGACCGGCGAGCGCGTGGCTGATGGCGCGTCCCAGTCCCCTGGATGCTCCGGTAATCAGTCCTGTTGGCATGACAGCTCCTCGGTGAGGTTGTCCGTCGGGTTCGTTCGCCCGGATTGCGGACACCTGCCATACTGATAGTTGAAGTCAACTTCAAGTCAAGCCGCGCGGGCACGCGGGTGCTGCCAAGCGAGGAGCGAGCATCTGATGCACAGCACTGACCTGCTCACGGTGGGTGAAATCGCCAGGCGCAGCGGCTTCGCCGAGTCCGCCGTCCGTTACTACGAGGGCCTGGGATTGCTCACTGCCAGCCGGACCTCGGGCGGCCAGCGCCGGTTCGAGCGCAGCACGCTGCGCAGGCTCGCGTTCATCAAGGCTGCCCGCCATATCGGCCTCAGCCTGGACGAGGTGTCAGCCGCCCTGGCGTCGTTGCCGGCTCAGCGCACTCCGACCCGCGCCGACTGGACCAGGCTGTCCCAGAGCTGGCGGCAGCGACTTGACGACCAGATCCGCGCGCTCGAGGCGCTGCGCGACGGGCTCGACTCCTGCATCGGCTGTGGCTGCCTGTCCCTGGACCGATGCGCGATCTCCAACCCGGCGGACACGGCACGCAACGGCGGCCCTGGCGCCGCCTACCTGCCCAGGCGCCTGCGCCGCCAGTAGGCAGGTGCGAGATCTTGCGGCCCGGGACGCCAGTCCTAGACTAGAACGTGTTCTAATCCAGGTCTGGAGGTCAGGGTTGCCCGAGGCGTTCATTGCCGATGCTGTCAGGTCGCCGGTCGGGCGTCGTGGCGGCGGCCTGGCTGGGGTGCACCCAGCCGATCTCGGCGCGCACGTGATCTCCGCCCTCATCGATCGCGCCGCCGTCGATCCGGCGGCGGTCGACGACGTGATCTTCGGCTGCGTAGACACGATCGGGCCGCAGGCCGGCGATATCGCCCGCACCGCCTGGCTCGCTGCCGGGCTGCCCGAGGAAGTGCCAGGCGTGACCATCGACCGGCAGTGCGGCTCGTCGCAGCAGGCGGTGCACTTCGCCGCGCAAGCGGTGCTCAGCGGCACCGCCGACCTCGTGGTCGCCGGCGGGGTGCAGAGCATGAGCCAGATCCCGATCTCGGCGGCGATGCTGGCGGGGCGGGCGTTCGGCCACGGTGATCCGTTCTCGGGCTCGGACGGCTGGCGCGCCAGGTATGGCGACCAGGAGATCTCGCAGTTCAGGGCCGCTGACTTGATCGCGGTCAGGTGGGCGGTCAGCCGGGCCGAGCTGGAGCGATACGCGCTGACCAGTCACCAGCGGGCCGTTGCCGCGCTCGATGCCGGGCACTTCACGGCCGAGACCGAGCCCTATGGTGATGTCACAACGGACGAATGCCCCCGCCGTGATACCTCGCTGGAAAAGATGGCCAAGCTCGCTCCGCTCCGCCCAGACGGCGTGACCACAGCTGCATTGTCCAGCCAGCTCGCCGACGCGGCCGCCGCGCTGCTGATCGCCTCCGAGCGGGCTGTCGCCGGGCACGGCTTGCGCCCGCGGGCCAGGATCAGGCACATCTCGGCGCGCGGCGACGATCCGGTGCTGATGCTGACCGCTCCGATCGCCGCGACCGGGCATGCGCTCGCGCGGGCGGGCCTCTCGCTTGACGACATCGATCTCATCGAGATCAACGAGGCGTTCGCCTCAGTGGTGCTGGCCTGGCAGCGCGAAACGGGAGCAGACCTGACCAAAGTCAATGTCAGCGGCGGCGCGATCGCCCTCGGTCACCCGCTCGGCGCGACCGGCGCCCGGCTCCTGACGACGCTGCTGTACGGCCTCGAACGCACCGGCGGCACGCTCGGGCTGCAGATCATGTGCGAGGGCGGCGGCCAGGCCAACGTCACGATCATCGAGCGAATGGGCTAGCCAAGATTCGCCATGGCGACTGCCTCCTGGCCCTAGCCGTCTCAAGTCGGAATTATGGACGCAGTCGCGAGGAACACCGATTGTAACGTCAGCGCGAACACGTAGATGGCGGCGTTTCGGCTCTAAGCGAGTCGGCGCGGGAGCGCTCAGTACGCCGTCACCCATAGCATCTTCACACTGCGGCCTGGTGGCCGTAGGCCTGGAAGAGAGGGTTGCTGAGGTACTTCATCCCGCTGTCGCACATTACTGTGACGACGATAGCGTCGGGTCCGAGTTCCTCGGCCAGCCGGAGCGCGGCGGTGACGTTAGCGCCGGTTGACGTTCCGCCGAACAGGCCCTCCTCCCGCGCCAGCCTGACTGCCATGCTCGCCGCCTCCTCGGTGGACACCAGCTCAATCCGATCAGCGATGTCGTCTCGCCACAAAGGCACTACGAAGCCCGCGCCGACCCCGTCGATCTTGTGCGAGCCGGTCGTGCCGCCGGAGAGCACGGGCGACTCGGACGGCTCAACAGCGATGATCTGAATCCCAGGGTTATGGCGGCGAAGAGTCTGCGCATTCCCTCGCAAAGACGCAGCGGTGCCCACGCTCTGCACGAAGCAGTCGACGCGCCCGTCGGCCTGGTTCCAGATCTCATCGGCCATCGTGTGATACGCCGAGAGCTGATCGGAGTTGTTCAGCTGATCGGTCCAGAAGCCCTCCGTCCTCAGTACGATGGCGCGCGCGGCCTCGACCATGTCGCGGGTGAGTTTCTCCGTCATGCCCCCGCCGCTGCTTTCCACAATCTGGAGCCGGGCACCCAGGATCCTCATGTGATCGAGCTTTTCCGCAGAGAAGGCATCCGAGCTCACGATGTGGAGCGGGTACCCTTTGACGGCGCAGACCAGGGCGAGGGAGACGCCGGTACTGCCCGCGGTGTATTCCACGACGTCACCGCCGGGCCGCAGGCGCCCGTCGGCCTCGGCCGCCTCGACTATCGCGAGCGCCATGCGGTCTTTCATGCTGCCTGTCGGATTCTCGTTTTCGAGCTTAAGCAGGATCCGCGCCCCGCTCTCCGGCTGGATGCGGGGCAGCGCCATGAGCGTTGTGCCGCCGATGCGCTGCAGGACGTCAGGGTGCACCATGGTGACCAAGCGACGTTTCCTCCTCGTATTCCTCGGGCCGCATGCCGGACATGCTTTTACAGTGGCGAGATGATCTTGTTGTGTCCGAACCTATCCTTGCCCGCGACGAGCATCGCCGAGTAGCGGTCGAGCGGAAACACCTCGCCGAAGTGCGTGAACACGTCATCGTGGTTCGGATAGATTCTTACATCCGTGGGAACGTAACGGATCGCCAGGCCCATCCGGGTACGGTCCTTGGTGATGTTGGGCTCCGACCCGTGGAGACAGCGCGAGGTGAACATGAGTGCCTGCCCCGCCTGCATCTCGAAGTGCACGGCCTGCGACTCGTCTGGGCTCCAATCCGGGTCGATCTTCAGCTTCTCGAAATCATAGCCGTAGAAGCCAGACCCGGTACCTTCCGACGGGGCGTCCGGATCGTAGGCGACGTTCCGGTGTTCGTCGAAGTACCATGTCCGATGGGTCTTGGGGATGAGTTTCAGGCATCCCATCTCACGGGACGCCTCGGTAAACGCGAACCACACGGTCAGTTCCCACGAGTTCTCGTGAGGCTGGGTCGGCACCAGTTTCGAGCCACCCTCGAAGGCGACGAAGCTCTCAGCTTGGTGCCATGCCGTCGCCACGTTTCCCGGATACTTGGGAAACCACTCCGTGCGCCAGCACAGGATGTCGGGGCCGAGGAGATTCTGAACCTTCCGGGTAATCTTCGGGTTGCTGACGATATCGCTGAGAATCTTGTTGTCGAGGTGGCGATCGTAGTTCATTTGGTTGTCGCCATAGATTGCGTTCTGTTTGTTTAAAAGCTGTGGCCTGACCGTCCTCCACAGGCTATCGGTCTCATCGGTGGAATAGATCGTGAATGGTCCTACATAGCCGTTCTCGACGAAGAAGTCCTTGTCCTGATCGGCGGTGACTTGCTCTGAAATCGACATCCCTGCGCTCCTTGTCATGCGCGATGGTAAGGCTTGCCGTCTGTTTTAAAGGTTCGCGGCCGCCAAGATCGCATCGAGTTTCTCGGCCACTGCGGCGAGCGATGACCGTTCGGGATCGAAGAAAGGCTCACCCTCCAGCAACACTCCCCGCTCCGCCTTGATGCGCTTCAAGATGATGGCGAGTGTCAGCGAATTGCCTCCGACATCGGCGAACCGGTCTGACAGCATCACTTTCTCCAGCCCGATGATCTCCGACCAGATCGCCGCGACGTACTTCTCGCTGTCCGACTCGGGCTCGCCGCCGCTCGCGGACGATGCCAGTTCGGCTGGCACACCCGGCTCCACCTCAGCGCTTCGCGATTGTCCTGCCGCTATTGCCATGTCTTACTCCTGTCTGTTCTTACGGCTTGGCGATCCGCGCTTGCGCGCTTCGCGCTCAGGCTCCTGCCTAGGCGGCACTCCGCAGGAGCACGTACTCCTCGGCTAGCAGGGAAGCCACGATCTCCGATGTCCTTGCCCGGCTCTCGTCGAGTGTCAGACCCGCCTCCGCGGCGTACCTGCTCACGATCGAAGCCCACGGAGCCGTGCCATCCATCAGCCTGAGGAGGTGGCAGGCCTCATCCGGCAGCTGGGCGATATTACGGCCAAGCAGCCAGGAGCTCGTAGACGAGAAAACCGGGCGCTCCCGGTCAAAGGTGACGCCGTGCAGGGGTGCTAGTGCGTGGCGCTCCCTGTTGATGCGCCACGTACTCTCTAGTCGCCCGTTGACGATCGGCACATCATCATCGTCCAGTCGATCAGCTCTCCTGAGGGCACTTGTCCGGTCGGCGACTCGCTGGACGCCTGGCGCCTCGCTCAGCTCGCTGAGCGGATGAGGAATGTTCTGCATGAACTGATGGAACAGCGGAATCTGCTTCGCCATCGCAGGGTGGGGGTTGCCGGGGATGGTGTTGATGAAGAACGAAAATGATTGCTTAGCCGCGATGTTGTGGTCGAAGTTCAGCATCTTCCTGGCAGTCCAGAAAATCTCGCCCGTGTGGGCGCTGCTGTTCCCGCTGTAGAAATAGTGCAGGAAATCGCGCGTGACTTCGTACATTTGCCGGTAATTGTTAGAGTAGAATTCAATGGCCTCCGTTTCCATCGCCGGATCCAGGAGGGCTGAGTTGATGCACACAGAGGCGGAGTATCCAGCCAGCATCGCGAGGGAGACGCCCGTGGATAGCAGGGGATCCAGGAAGGCAGCCGCGTCGCCGACCAGATAATAACCCGGCCCGGCCGTCTTGTCGCATGTGTATGCCCAGTCCCGCACGCCATACATACGCTGGTCGCGCTCGGCCTCCGGCCCGAGCCGTTCACGAACGAAGGGGGCTTGTGAAAGCGCTTCTTCATAGAAGGCACTCGTGCCCTTTTCGTTGATCTCGTCCCTGAACTCCTGCCCGGTCACCAGGCCAAGACTGACCTCGCCGAGCGACTCACTGTCGATCGGGATGTACCAGAACCATCCTTTCGGACAGCTCTCGACGATAATGTGGCCGGCCCGGAAATCTTGCGACCGGCGCACGTTTCTGAAGTAGCTGTACAGGGCGAGCTGGCGCATCTGATCGTCATAGCGCCGCTTGGTCACATCGCGGCCGATCACTGATGCCGAGCCGCTGGCGTCGATCACGAACCGGCTTCTTGCTGATTTCGGGGTGTCAGTCCCGTTGTCGCGATAGACTACGCCCTCGATTCGCCCGTTTTCTCGGATAGCGCGAAGCGCCGTTGCGTTGTGATGCACTTCCGCGCCAGCGCTGCGGGCATGGTCGAGCAGTATCCGGTCGAAAATGGAGCGGTCGACATGAAATGCGAACGATGATGGTAAGAAATCAGTATCCTTGAATTCGATGAACCACGGTTCACGCGTCTTTCCCCAGATGAACGTGGCCCCTGTCTTTTCCACGAACCCCGCATCGCGGCAGGCATCGACGAGGCCGAAATCCTCAAGTACCGGCATCATGCTGGGAAGCAGTGACTCGCCAATCCTATGCCTGGGAAACGCGCTCCGCTCGAGAAGGAGCACCCGGTGACCGAGTTTTGCGAGATAGCCGGCCGCGGTGCTTCCACCGGGGCCGCCTCCGATGACGATGACATCGTATTGATCATCCATGGCGTGTCCCTCCGGTCAAATCGATCCTGCGTGTGCGCCGAGAAATACGCGGATCTCTCCCAGCACGGACGAGCCTTCCCGGCAGAACTCGTAGTGATCGCCCTCCCCGGCCACAAACTTCGCGGACCGCGGGAGGCGCGCGTCGATGGCTTCGGAATTCTCCATGTTGGAATGCATGTCCCGGCACCCGGTCAGGACAAACGCATTCTGGGTAACCCGAGAGGCGATACTCAGGGCGTCGAAATCGCGGTATGCCATATAGTTTATTGCGTAGCGATACAAGTATTCGCTATTGCTGAAGGGAAGATTAATTTTACGGTCCAATTCGGATTGGGTACCGCCCTTTGCGGCCGCAGAGATGCCGGATATCGTAGAGAATATGAAACTTGCGTCATCGCGACCCTTGGCTACTTCAGGCAAGAAGGTATCGATGCTTCGCTGGTAATCCGTCGTCACGTGTCCTCTTCGGAAGAGCTGGTACTCACCATTCACGAGGACGAGTGTCGCGAAGATGTCAGGATGCTTCTCGGCCGCAAGCAGGGAAATGCCCGCACCCGAACAGTAGCCAACCAGATGGCAGCGATCGATCTGGAGATCGCCCAAGATGCGGACGAGGTCCTCCACGTGCTCATCAGGTCCCATCTTCTCAGTGCCAGCGAACGTCTGGCCGAGGTCGAGGATGTATCGGCTCTCCCAGGTCACGACGTTGAATGCGCTCTCAAGCGTCTCGAAGGCCACCCGAGCGACGCTGGCCGGCACACCGAACGGAAGTGCTACCAGCACCGTCGGCTTGCTCGGATCCAGCGGGGTATGGCTGCAGGCCAGCGTCGCGTTGCCGGCCCCGGTGACCGAGCGTCGCGGGTAGTCGTCGCCGAAGGTGTCACGGTCGGTGTCAGGTGGCACAATCATCACCCCCGGGTTCGGGCGCCGTGTGCACGACATGGCGAAAGGCCGCCTTCGGCGTGATGTTCATTTCTCGGGAAACTTTGAAGACGGCGTTCGTGTTGCGCTTGATGTTGCTCTCGATCTCTTCCCAGAGCTGTGCCGGATCGCGCTGGTTGCCGGCCGCGATCTGATGAGCGACTAGCGCGGCGCTCGAGCTGTTCGCGACGACGTCGGGTACAACTCGCACACCGTGCATGTGAAGCACGTCGGACGCCGCCAACGTCAGCGCGAGATTGGCCGCCTCGACCACCAGCGGGGTGCTCATCCGTGACGCGATCTCGTCGTTCACCAGATAAGAACCAGCGGCAAGCACGAGTACGTCCGCCTGTTCGGCCAGCAGGCCGTCACGAGCCGAGGGGACCCAGGTGCCCGGAAGACGCTCGCTGGCGAGCAGCCCGTCGTCCCCTCTCGCGGCGTCAAGGATCTCGACATCAAGCCCTTCAGGACACAAGATCGCCTTCTCGGCATCGCTCACGCCCACGATCTTCGCGCCCGCTCGGTCCAAGTGCCACGCGACTCCGCAGCCGACGACGCCGAATCCCTGAATCAGCACCCGGGCGCCGTCTAGGGCGCCACCGAGAGCTTCCTCGATTGACCAGAACACCCCCTTTCCCGTCATGTGGCTCACGTAGCCATTGAGGTCGCACAGTCGATGCGGCAACTCGGCCCCGGGGAATCGCGCGCGGGCGACGCCCAGCTGGGGGCTGCGCAGCTGGGCGTAGATCTCGTCCAGCATCCACTGCTTGGCGCCCATGTCCTTGCCAAGAATCGTCGTGCTGGAAAGCACGTCGCGGCATTCCTCGGCGAAGCGACGCAAAAACTCTGTCAGCCGTGGATCATCGGGTGCGGCGCGCACTCCGGCCTTCGCGCCGCCGACGGGAGAACTGTGTCCCATGAGCTTCAGCGACATGTTCTCCGCCAGATCGGTCACCATGTCGCGCGTGACCGCAGTGTCGACCCGGGTGCCTCCGAACGAGAACTCCTGGTCGGAGGCATCGACTACGAGGAAGGCACTGAGCCCCCCCGTGTCGTCGTCGACGACCATCTCAAGATGCTCGCGCATGGCGATCACGTCAGCGAGACCAACGGTATGGACCGACAGAACCGCAGGAGTTGGTCGATGGCTTCCGAGCCCCGCTCGCGGAACCAGCCAGCGGCGGTTGCGTCGTCCCGCGCCCGTTGGACGAGCAGACCAAGGCCGCGCACCTGCCCGGCTCCTAGCTCAGCGAGTGTCCGGCGCAATTCGAGCACGCTTTCTGGAGCTCCGCTGCCGGAGAGCTCGCGCTCGATCCGCCGCACGTACCCCGGCATCAGGAGCATATAAGCACCGACCACTGCGCCTGCTCCGGAGATTCTCAGCTCCTCCTCGCCGAGATGCGCGAACGTCGGCCACCCAGGCATTCGATGGTCTAAGAGCACCCGGGCGATGCGGTCGTTGGCTGAACCGATGTGGACTCCGTTCAATGCATCACCGAATTCCTTCCGGCAATACTCCATCCGGTACTGCAGGAGCAGCCGGTACATTCCGTGGCCTCGATATTCAGGAACGACGTAGCACCTGCTCAGGACGCAGAAACCTGGACTCGGGAACAGGCCCGTCAGGCTGTCGGACACGGCACCGGCCCCGACCATCCGCGCCTCGGAACCGCGAGCGCTGTAGAAGAAGAAGATCTTCGTCGGCCGTTGGCGGTTCTCCCATGCCAGCAGCTCGTCTAGGGTTCCATCGATGCCGAAGTTCCGCCACGAGTGGACGCAGTTCTCCTGCGCCAAGAGCCTTAGCAGACGGCGCAGATCCGCCGGGTCGGCGGTCTCCGTGACGGCCAGCTCGTGCGTGTCAAGCAGAGCTGGCGCGTGTGGCTTCATCCCGCCTCCTAGGGGCTTTCGTGCTTCCTTCGGCCACGCTGTACGCACAATGACGGTTAACATTCCGTGAAGGCAAGATCAGAATTCGAATAGAAATGCGCGATACCCTAGGTAATTGCAGGATCGATCCGCGACGTTCTTGCAGCCCGCCTGGCGGCCGAGATCCAGCCACGCCTCCCGGCTGAGTATCCTGCCGTTGCCGATCAGATGGTGGATCAGAACGTTCGACTGGGCATAGAGCCAGAGCGTGTCCGGAATCTCAGCTTTGTCTTCGCGGCGTAGCAGCGGCTGCTCGAAAGCCACTAATGACCAGTTCGAGAGCGTCTGTCTCAGATCACGTAATACCGCGACAAAACGGTCGGGACCCGCTGCCATAAGTTCGTGGAAGTGCAGTGAAAAGATCAAGCCTCGCCCGTCCGCCGCCACCGATTCGGTCCACCGCTGGACGTCGAAGAAGTCGGCGCAGAGCCAGCGGATCGCCTCAACTCCGTGTGCTGCGGCGTTCTGCGCGGTCAGGTCGATCGCGCTCTGCTTCTTGTCCAGGCCGTATAGCCGATGAGCCGGGTAGTGCTCGCCGACCTTCTCCAGCAGTCCAGAAGACAATCCGATTTCAAGTACGCTGCCGACATCGAGATCGTTGATGTGCTCGGTCAGCGCGCCCCAGAATCGCATGGCCAGCTTGGAGACACCGCTTTCCGCATATCGCCCGTCGCGATGAATGTCCTCTCCGTAACGGCGGTCTCCTGTCAGGATCCCGCCGAGGTGCTGCCAGACCGGCCCGTATGCGCCGACCCGGACGTCGAACATATTGATGGGGCCTTGGCCGGCTTCCTTTCCGCCCGAGAAACGCCGGACGACCTGCTCGCCGAACTCTGACAGCGAATACCGGCTGTCGCCGTCCCGTTCCAGGAGATCGTCGACCTGGTAAATGTAATCCAGGAGCGCGTCGGTAGGTCCGGGCTTGAGCGACAGCGCAGCGGCCACCTCGGACGCGCGGTGTCGGCCGCCCCGGCTCAGCAGCTCGATGACGCCAACTTGGTTGAGATGGAACAGGATCTGCGCTTCGACATACTGGGTCGCGCGTCGGTGGAACCAGCTTTCAGGTAACTCCGGCTGGACTTCTCCTGCGGCGGGTTGGGTCACTGTGGAGCTCACGTGGGTACCACCTTCTGCTGGTCGACCTCACAGCAAACAAAGCGGGTCGTGCCGACCGCGCTGGCGCTCAGACGCTCCTTCGCTTGCTTGACGATGCGATTCTTGTCGGTCTTGCCCGATGGCAGTACGGGAAACTCATCGAACAGGAAGTAGAGCGAGGGCACCATGTAATAAGGCAGAACGTCCTTGAACATCTTGTGGAGGCGATCGAAGAGCCTGGAGTCTGTCGATCCGGGCTCGGTGCTCGTGAAGCATGCCCCAATGACCTTGCCAAGAGCCGTATCGTCCACCACGATCGGAAACCCTTCCCGCACGCTCGGCTCGGCATCCATCACTCGTTTGATCTCGTTCAGATTGATCCTGAACCCTGAGAGTTTGATCTCCTCATCGTTTCTGCCGTGATATGCCAGGTTCCCGTCCGGCAGCCAGCTGCAGATGTCTCCGGACCGGTAATACCGCTCGCCCGCGATTGTCATGATTCGCTGGGCCGTAAGCTGGTCGTTGTTCCAGTAGCCTTGCATCACCTGAGGCCCGCCGATCAGCAACTCACCCTTAACGCCGGGCTCGGAGGTCATCCGGCCATCTTCCAGCAGCAACAACAACCGCGAGGCGCGCATCGGCGTACCAATCGGGTAGAACTCGTCTCTGCCGGGCTCGATCCGATCGATGATGTAAGCGGTGCAGATGACCGTGACCTCCGTCGGGCCGTATCCGTTGACGATTGAGAGTCCCGGTATCTTGCGGAGCCACTTCTGCATCGTCCCGACATTGATGATCTCCGCGCCAGTCATGATCCGCCCGACCGAGGACAGGTCGCAGCGCTCGAATCGCCTGGCCTCCGCCATCACCGTCATCACCGGTCCCACCGCGGTGAAGTGGGTGATCCGCTTGTCCTCGATGGTCTGCAACAGCGTGTCACCGACCGCCGGGCCGGAGGTGAGGTACACGGTGGCACCGCGGTACAGGGGGAAGAACAGGTCCATTACGTGCACGTCGAAATACAGCGCGGACGTGTTCATGCATCGCGAGTCAGCGTCTATCGGCATCACTTCGGCCAGAGCCTCGAAAAACGCGGCGACGGCTCCATGGTGGATGAGCACCCCCTTGGGCCGGCCGGTCGAGCCGGACGTGTAGAGGCAGTACGCACCATCATCCGGATCGATCGCGGGCAACGATGCGCTGCCTTCGCGACCTCGGCAGTGTTCCTCAAGGCTGCCGGCGTCGATCTGCCGGACAGATAAGTCGAGTTCACCGCGAATAGAAGCGAACAGCATGCGACTGCATACAATGAACCGCGGCATCACGTCGCTCAGCACGAACAAGAGACGGTCGCGCGGCAGGTTCTCGTCCACTGGAACGTAGATCCCGCCCGCCTTCAGGCATCCCAGAATCGCGGCGATCAGCTGTCCGCTCTTGGCCGCGCAGAATGCGACCCGATCGCCGGTTCGCAGGCCTCCCGACAACAGGTAAGCCGCGAAGTTGTCGCTCAGCCTCTCCAGTTCCAGGTAGCTGTACGTGGCGTGTCCGTCATCCAGCGCTCGTTTGCCGGGAGACGCTGTCACGGCGTCGCTCAGCAGATTCGCCATGTTCACGGCCATGCTAAGGGCTGGACACAATGTGGTGCGGGAGAAGGAAGCCGTGCGCACGATTCCCGCTCAAGCCGTCAAGGCGCCCTAAGTGTAATACTTGCCGCCCGAATTCAGCGAACAGCACACTCCGCGGCGGTGCCTCGAACATCAGACCCTCCTCAACCTCACGCTCAAGGTAAGGGTGCTAACGAGCATGCCGATGATCAACTCAAGGTCAGTGATCATGAATCCACATAATTTTGGCTTAACGCTAGCCCTGGCCTTTAGACGTGTCAAGAGACCCGCAGACCTGGATTTCTGCGGCCTAGGGTGGCTCACAGAATAACCCGTGGGAATGCTGATGATGATGTGGCCTAGTGCGGTGCCAACCAGACGGACCACTTCTTGATCCAGATTTCCGGCGTCCCCACAGAAGCGGTAATAGGGAGGACTAGGCATGCATCACTGATCAAAGGTCCCATAGTGTAGATAATCTGGTCAATTCTGGGACAGGTACGGTTAAGCGGGCGAAAGTCGTCAGGACTCCTGATCATCAACTCGCGCCACGGGCGGCGCTCGCATTGCCCGGGCCGCACGCCGGCTGCCGAGGCTACCGTTCCTTCTGCGAGCCTACCGTTCCTTCTGCTTACCGGCTGCTTACCGGCTGGAATGGGCAGACCGCCGCAAGGCACCGCAGAGCGTGTGTGGTACAGTCCCAAGTATGATAGGGACGGACAGCGATCTGCCGGACAATTTTGACCAGCTGATAAGTCCTGGGATTCGCTCTGGAGAGCTCTATGTGGCGTTTTCTGATCGGCATGGACGTGGGGTCTTTGCGGCACGGGACTTTGCCGCTAACGCTGTCTTAGAGATATGCCCTGTGTTAGTTGTCCCTGTTGCCCAGCGTACTGCCGTTAACACTACCGTACTCTTTGATTATTGCTACGAGTGGGACGGCGGCGCTGGCCTGGCTCTTGGTTTCGGAAGCCTCTACAATCATTCGTATGAGCCTAATGCTCATTACCGTCAGCACATTGATCGCGGTCTGGTTATCGTGACGGCCTTGCGGGATATCGCGAAGGATCAGGAGATTACGATCAATTATCGCGGTGACCCAGCCGATCAAAGTCCCGTCTGGTATGATCAGGCGTAGTTTTATCTAATCTTCCTAGCGATATAGGAGATGGCAGGGCTAAATAATGACGAGACCGGACGTGCGTAATCTTACCACTATCAGGCGCGAGATGCTGGAAATGAGAGCGAGGCAGCATCAGGCGGAAGGTGGGGAACCGAACCGCATCGCTCCGGTGCCTCGCGAAGGCAGACTGGTCCTTTCTGAGCAGCAGCGCTATCTCTGGTTTCTCCATCAACTCGCGCCCAAGTCGGCGGCCTACAATCAGCCGTACGCGTTGCGACTGCATGGCGAACTCGATGTGGCCGCAATGTCGGAGGCTATTCGCGGTTTGGTGGCTCGGCACGAGAGCCTGCGAACGCGGTTCATTCATGAGGACGGCGTGCCGTACCAGATTATCGATCCTCCCCCGCATGCCTTCTCCTTATCAGCTGTCGAGGGTACTGAAGCGTCCATTCATGACTGGATTGACGCCGCCGCGGCAATGCCATTCGATCTGGAAAACGGCCCGGTGTGCCGTTTCTCGCTGCTCCAGGTCGCCCCAGACGATCATGTGCTGATGCTGGTATGGCATCACATCGTCATTGATGGATGGTCCGCGCGGCACATCTTTGATGAGCTGAGCGCTCGATACGCGTCCGCGCGCCACGGGATCGCTGCGGCCTTCGGCGATCTGACCGTGCAGCCAGCAGACCATGCGGCCTGGCAGCGCCGCTGGCTAGACAGTGACGAGTCGGCGAGGCAAATTGCCTACTGGCGGGCACTGCTGGCCGATGCTGTCCCGCTTGACTTCCCTGCCGACCGGCCGCGTCCGCCACGGCCTACCGGGGCCGGGGCGATCCTGACGTCAGCCATGCCCGCCGAGACCAGCCGGGCGTTACGCGAATTCGCCCGGGCCGAAGGCGTGTCCCTCCTCGCCGTCGTGCTCGCCGCATTCCAGGTGCTGGTAAGCCGCTATACCGGGCAGCAGGACCTGAGCCTCGGGTCCTTGATGTCCGGCCGCACCCGGTCGGAAGTGGAGCCCCTGGTTGGCTTTTTCGCCAACACTCTGGTGCTTCGTGCAGATCTATCCCGAAATCCGTCTTTCCGTACCCTGGTAACCAACTGTAATGAGGCCTTGCTCGAGGCCATGGCGAACCAGGATGTGCCCTTCGGCACGCTGGTCGAAGCGCTCAAGCCGGACCGTATTCCCGGGCGCAACCCGTTGTTCCAGCACTTGTTCACCTTGATGCCGGCATCGATGCTGGCGAGGTTCCGGTTCGACGGCCTCCGAGCCGAGAAGCTGGTGGCCAGGACTGGAACCTCGCGGCTTGACCTATCCGTCCAGGTGACCGACCAGCTGGACGGTGGCATTGGTTTCTGGATCGAGTATTCGACTGAACTGTACGACCGCGACCGCATCGAGCGACTGGTCGAGCATCTCTGCACTGGCCTGTCGAATGCGCTGGCCGCACCAGGCGATGGCATCGACTCTCTTGACGTGCTCTCGGCCGCTGAGACCCGTCGGCTGGTGACGGACTGGAACCCGGTGCCATCAGCTCGGGACGACCGGCTCTTGCATGAGGTATTCATGGCTCGGGCCGCGGCGGCGCCGGACCGGACGGCCGTGCGGTTTGCCGGTGCCGATCTCAGCTACGGAGAGCTGGATCTGCGGTCGAATCGGCTCGCCAACTTGCTATCCGGGCTCGGCGTGCGGCCGGGGGAGGTGGTCGGCGTCATCTTGGAACGCGGGTTTGACCTGCCGGTCGCCGAGCTTGGCGTGCTGAAAGCCGGCGGCGCCTGGCTTCCGCTGGATCCGCAGTACCCGGCCGAGCGACTGGCGTATCACCTTCGCGACGCCGATGTCTCACTCGTGGTGACAACGTCGGACCTAGCTGGCCGGCTGCCCGCCAGCGTCAGGCCTGTCGAGCTGGATTCCGGTCTGACGGACGACCAGCCCGACCGGGCTCCGGTCAGCCTGGCGGTACCAGAGGACATCGCATACCTGATCTATACATCTGGGTCGACTGGTAAGCCCAAGGGCGTGATGGTGCCGCACAGAGCCGCGGTCAACTTCTGCGCCGCCTACCGCGAGTTGTTCGCGGTGACCGCTGACGACCGTATTCTGCAGTTCACAAATCCCGCATTCGACGTGAGCGTTTCGGATTTCTTCGCTACGTTCGCCGCTGGCGCTACCGTGATCGGAGCGCCGCGTGCGGTACTGCACGATGCTGACGCGTTGCAGGCGCTGGTGCGTGCGGAGCGAGTAACTTTCGCCGACATCCCTCCCGCCGTGCTGCGGCTACTTGATCCTGGGCCGCTGACGGACCTGCGGACGCTGTTCATCGGAATGGAGCCCTTCGGCCCCGATCTGGTCAACCGGTGGGCCCGGCCCGGTCGGGAGTTCCACAACGGGTACGGTCCCACCGAGGCGACCATCACCTGTGTGGACTACCGGTGTCCGGAAGGAAAGCTCACCGGGGCGCCTCCGATCGGACGGGCCATGGCCAACCAGCGCGCGTACGTGCTTGACAAGCAACTGCGGCTGGTTCCGGTCGGTGTGCCAGGGGAACTGCACATAGCTGGCCGAGGGCTGGCCCGCGGCTACCTCCGCCGGCCCGGTCTCACCGCCGAGAAGTTCCTCCCCGACCCGTTCGCGCCTGGGGCGGGCGAGCGGATGTACGCTACTGGCGACCTGGCCCGCTGGCGCTCGGACGGCAATCTCGAATTTCTCGGCCGCACCGATCGCCAGGTGAAGATCCGCGGCCTGCGTGTCGAACTGGGTGAGATCGAGCACGTACTGGCCGGCTGCCCCGCGGTTCAGCAAGCGGCCGTCGTGGTCAAGGAACCGGGCACGCCGCAGGCCCGCCTCTCGGGCTATGTCGTGCCAGCACCCGGGTGCGGTGTCGATCTCGGCCAGGTGCGAGACCACGCCAGCGCCCGGCTTCCCCTGCACATGATTCCCGCTACGCTGACGTGCCTGGACGTACTGCCTCTTACTGCTGCCGGCAAGCTCGACGTCGCGCGGCTGCCCGATCCGGAAGAGACGGTCGTCGGCCGGGCCGAACTGAGCACGCCCACCCAGCGGCGCCTCGCTGAGATCTGGGCCAGGTTGCTTGAACTCGATATCGGCGAGCTCGGGCCGCTGGACAACTTCTTCGCCGCCGGCGGCAACTCGCTGCAGATTACTCAGCTGATCTCACGGATCCGAGACTCGTTCAAGCTGACGATGGAACCGCGGGACTTCTTCGCCTATCCCCTGCTCGAGCAACTCGCCAGCCAGATCGACAAGGCCGTGCTCCGGGCGCGTGACGAAACGGCGGTCGCCGAGCTCGAAGCAGCGATCGCCGGGCTATCCGAGGCCGAGATCGACCGCTTGCTTGCCGAAGGCGGGACAGGGCAGGAGCCCGGCCCGTCATCCAAGGACGCTCGATGACCACCTCGATCGAGGCCAAGCGGCGCGCCCTTCTCGAGTTGCAACTACGGCGCCAGCATGCTGAGAGAGCCGGACTCGACCCGCTTACCGCGATTCCCCGCGAGGGCCAGCTTCCGTGCTCATACCAGCAAGAAGGCCTGTGGTTCGTGCATCAGCTCGACCCGGCCTCGGTGGTATACCACGTAACGCTCGCCGTGCGGCTCGAGGGCGGTCTCGACGTCGACGCGCTGCGGGCAGCATTAACCGTGCTGGTGGCGCGGGACGAAAGCTTGCGAACCAGATTCCAAGATGACCGAGGTGCTCCCCTAGCGGTCATCGATCCCGCGCCCCGGACATGGCCCATGCCGATCGCGGAACTGTCCGGCGACCAGGTCCAAGCCTGGGTACAAACCCAGGCATACCTGCCGTTCGACCTGCGAGCCGGGCCGCTGTTCCGTTCGTCGCTCGCTCGCGTTGGGCACGAAGCCCACATTTTGGTTTTGGTCGCGCACCACATCGTCGCCGACGGCTGGTCTATGTCAGTGCTGACCCGCGACCTGTCCGAACTCTACAATGCAGCGATCCGCGCTAAGCCAGGACAGGAACTCGCGGAGCTGACCGTACAGTATGTCGATTACGCTGCGTGGCAGCGCCGATGGCTGGCCGGCGCACAGGCGCAGCAGCAGCTCAGCTACTGGCGGAACGCCCTTGAGAATATCCAGACGCTGGAATTTCCCACTGACCGCGTCTGGCCAGCGGAACCTACCGGCGTCGGCGCCATGTTCAGGCAAGGGTTTGCCGGTGGCCTGGTCGCGGCGGTGCGGGAGCTGGCGCGCGCTGAGCAGGTTTCGCTCCTGGCGGTGCTGCTGGCGGGGTTCCTGGTGGTGCTGAACCGGTATACCGGGCAGCGGGATCTGGCGGTGGGAACGGTATTTTCCGGGCGTACCCGTACCGAGGTCGAGCCGCTGATCGGCTACTTCGCCCAGACCCTGGTACTGCGCACTAGCCTGGCGGGG
>DASTJM010000082.1:0-77628 GCA_035716545.1 Streptosporangiaceae bacterium | reverse complement strand
CGCTGACAACCCTCCCCGATCCTGGCCCGGACGCTGACAACCCTCCCCGATCCTGGCCCGGGCGCGAGCTGCGGGCACTCAGTTCCGCCCGCTATCACGGCTAGCAGCAGACGCCGCGGCCGGAGGCACCCGGCGAGGCCGGCGCGGGCGAGCGCCCGCGCAGGGATTGCCGTGGCCTAAGCGCCGCCCGCCCGGATGGAGCTCTTCAGCAGTCTCTCCCGCCAACATCAGGCAGGGCCGCGTTGCTGTCGGTCCCGGCGCCTCAACAGCAACAGGCGGGACCACGCTGCTGCAGGCGGTGCCGCCGGTCGTCTTGGCGGCGAGGGCGCCCAGCGCGGGTGCCGCGGCGTATGGTTTCTCCGCGATGAAACTTGACATGGATTTGGATGGCAAGACGTTCCTGCCCTGTCCAGCGGGACGATGACCGGCACCGCAAGCAGGCAGCCGACGGAGGTCGGCGCACGGAACGCGACGTTCCAGCAGTGGCAGGCGCTGCTTCGGAACCGCACCAAGCGGCACCGCGCCGGGGAGTTCCTCGTGCAGGGCGTCCGGCCGATTTCGCAGGCGGTAGCGGAGGGCTGGCGCATCCGCGCGCTTCTGCACGATGGCAGGCCGGTGCCCTCAGCCTGGGCAACGCGGCTGTGGTCAAACGCGCGGGCGGCCAGGTACGTCGTCAGCCCTGAGCTGATGGCCGAACTTGGCGAGAAGGATGACCCGCCGGAACTGCTCGCCGTCGTGGAGATGCCGGCTGACGACTTCGGCCGCATCCCGGCCGGCGAGCGCATGCTGACCGTTGTCTTCGACCGCCCGGCCAGCCCGGGCAACGTCGGCACGCTGATCCGGTCCATCGATGCGTTCGGCGGGTCAGGGCTCGTGGTGACCGGTCACGCGGCCGACCCGTACGACCCTCGCTGCCTGCGGGCGAGTACCGGGTCTTTTTTCACCGTGCCGGTCGTGCGGGCTCCATCGCAGCGAGAGGTCATCGGGTGGGCTGGCCGGCTGCGGTCCGGTGGCCTGCCGGTAGCCGTGCTCGGCACCGACGAACAGGGCACGGCCGATGTGCGCGAGCTAGACCTGCGCGGGCCCGCGCTGCTCGTCATCGGCAACGAGACCGCCGGGCTGGCGGCCGCCTGGCGGGACGCGTGCGACGCGGTCGCTGCCATCCCGATGACCGGGACGGCCAGCTCCGTGAACGCGGCCACCGCCGGATCGATCGTCTTGTACGAGGCCATGCGGCAGCGCTGGGCGAGTACTTGAGAATCTGCGGGGAAGGTTTCCATCTGGGGGAACCGGGGGGAAGGTGTATGGCCCATGTCTACGACGGCGTGGCGGTTCAGGAGCACTGAAGGCGCCGATGACGCGGTACTGCGGCTTAAGCAGCTGGATTCTCAGGACCTCATCGACGTGCAGGACGTAGCCGTGGTCAGGTGGCCGCAGTACGCCAGCGCGCCATCAGCGCATGAGCACGTCACCGATGAGGGCAGCAAGATGACCACGATGGTCAGCAAGCTCAGGGGTGTCGGCCGGATCGATACCCGGATGCTCGACGCGGTGAAGGCCGATATGTTGCCGGGCACCTCGGCGGTCGTGGTGATGAGCTACGGCGCGGTGATCGACGTCGTGGCCAAGGCGTTCCGGGGGCAGCCGATGGAGCTGATGCGGTCTGATCTGTCCGTGCAGGAGCAAGATCAGCTGCGCGCCACGTTCGGCGAACCGGGCGCTCCCGGGGCTCCGCCGCAGTAGCTGGACCGCTGAGCTCAGCTAGTTCACAGCGCACGGCGTGGGCCAGGCACGCGGCCACGCCGCTGCGCCGGTACGTCAGGACAGAGACCGGCAGCGCGGCGATCCTGCTCACCGCCACGATCGCGGCCCTCATCTGGGCCAACGTCGGGGGCGGCTCCTATGAGAAGTTCTGGGCCACTGAGTTCGCCGTGCGGCTAGGGCCCAGCGACCTGGCCGCGAACCTGCGTGAGTGGGTCAACTCTGGCCTGATGGCCTTCTTTTTCCTCGTGGCCGGGCTTGAGGCGCGCCGCGAGTTCGACATGGGCGAGTTGCGGGCGCGAGTACGGCTGACGCTGCCGCTGGTCGTCGGGCTCAGCGGCATGATCGTGCCGATCGCGATCTACCTGGCGATCAACGCGGGCCGCCCGTCGGCTCAAGGCTGGGGCACGGCCATGTCGACCGATACAGCCTTCGCGCTGGGCATGCTCGCGCTGGTCGGCTCCGGGGTTCCCGACCGGGTCCGCACCTACCTGCTGACCTTCGTGATCGTTGACGACATCGCGAGCATCGCGGTCATCGCGGGCGCTTACAGCGGTCAGGTCGACTACACGGCGCTGGCGATCGGGCTCGCCGTGCTCGGCCTGGTAGGGCTGGCGCGGGTGGTACACGTCCGCCGGAGTACCGTCTACGCGCTGCTTGGCGTGGTGGCGTGGGTCGCGTTCTTCGAGTCGGGCATCGATCCTGTGGTCGTCGGCCTCGTCGTCGGGCTGCTCGCCGTCGCCTACCCGGCCAGCCGGCCTGACCTTGAGCGGGCGGCGGCCAGGTTCAGGAGGTTCAGAGAGCAGCCGACAGCGGCCCTGGCGAGCTCGGCCAGGGATGAAGTGCGGACGGCGATCTCGCCCAACGATCAGCTGCAGCAGATCTTTCACCCCTGGACGAGCTATCTCATCGTGCCAATCTTCGCGCTGGCCAACGCGGGGATTCCGGTCGGAGCCGGCTTCCTCGCCCGCGCCTACACAGCACCGATCACGATCGGGATCATCGTCGGTTACGTGGCGGGCAAGCCGGTCGGGACCATCGGGTCGGCGTGGCTACTCTCTGCTGTTACCCGGCGCCGGATACGCCCGCCGGTCGGCTGGGCCGCCGTTACCGGGACAGGGGCCATCGCCGGAATCGGGTTCACGGTGGCACTGCTGATCGCGTCGCTGGCTTTCACCGGGGAACAACTCGCGGACGCCAAGGTCGGCATCCTCACCGCGGCGGCGTGCGCGTCGGCCCTGACCTGGCTCGTGTTCCGGCTGACCGCCATGCTGCCCAAGCCCCTGCGGCTGAGGGCGCTGTTCGGCACCACCGGCACGCTCACGGACCTGGCGGTGCCCGTGGACAGCCGTCGCGATCACATCAGAGGGCCTGCCGAGGCCGACGTGACGATGGTCGAGTACGGCGACTTCGAGTGCCCGTACTGCGGCCAGGCCGAAGGCGCGGTGAGGGAACTGCTGGCCGGGCCGGGCTCAGGCGATATCCGCTACGTCTGGCGGCACCTACCGCTGACCGATGTGCACCCGCACGCGCAACTGGCCGCTCTGGGTTCGGAGGCGGCAGCCCAGCAGGGCCGGTTCTGGGAGATGCATGACCAGCTGCTGGCGCATCAGGGTGCGCTGCGACCCTCCGACCTGGTGGGATACGCGGCCTCGCTCGGACTGGATGCCGATCGGTTCGCCGACGACCTCGCCGCCGGCATCGGGGAGGACAGGATCGCTGAAGACTCGGACTCGGCTGACCTGAGCGGGGTGTCGGGAACGCCGACCTTCTTCGTCAACGGCATCCGCCACCCCGGGGCGTACGACCTCCAAACCTTGAGCACCGCCGTCCGCTCGGCCCGGGCCCGCGCCCTGATCGCGGCCAGCGACTGATCCCAGGCGACTGATCCCAGGCGACTGATCCCAGGCGACCGTCCCCGGGCGGCCGCTCCCCCGGCAGCCGCAGCCACTTCCCGTGGCGACCGCTCCCCACCCCCTGCCCACGCAGTCGCGGCCATTCCCGGGCAGCCGCTCTCTCCGGGAACCAAGCACCCAGCACGCGGAGCCCCCGCCCAGGCCAGCCTGCCGCCACCAGCCAGCGCCGCACATCAAGATCCAAGATCAGCTTAGGCTAAGGGCTTGCAGATTAGTAACACGCTGGTTCGTTTCATACTGAGGCCCACCTTTGGGACATCGGTGGCGCTCTGGCGCCACCTATGGGCCATCGGCGGGCCAGCCGCCAGGCAGTTCGCCGGGGCGCTCTCACCTTCCGGGAGGCCAGATCGCCAATCTGCGGGTTCTTACGCGACGGCCGCTAAGCGGCATTGAATTGACTGGCAGGAACGCGTCCGCATGGATGCGCGGATTGATGTTGTGAATTGGGTGTCGATTCGCTCATTCATGTTGTCACAGCCTGCACCGCTGATCGACCACCGGCGCTGGCGCCCGCCCGTAGACGGCTGTCTGGACCTAAAACGCCCATACTGTAGGTGGCGCAGCTCGGTGACGTCAACGGAGCATCCAGACTGGCACTCGCACGGACCGGGATGCGAAAAGACACCGACATCCGGGCCGCGAGCAGCGGGCGTATGCACGCCGACCGCGGGCGCCGCCCAAAGGTTTCAGCACGTTGATAAATTTCCAGCCGGCTTCATCACATAATGACAAAACGATAGGCTCGCGCAACAGTAATCACATATCGGCGTCTTGGACCCTTGGCGAGTGCGCGGCCGTGGCGTATGATTCCTTCCAGCGCCGGCACAAAGGGTGTACGGAGGAAAGACCGGTCTCATCAAGCATCGAGCGCTTCCTTAGGTCCTTTCTCGGATTTCTCGCGGCAGTTACTTTTCTCGGCTATCCGGCCATGCGCGCCGGCGCTGAGGCGACTTTGACCGAGCGCGCCGTAACGGAAGCACAGGCCGGTCGCGACCAGTCCTACCCCCGTAGCTCACGGAGTGCCTGGGCGCCGGCACCCGACCATCGCTCGAAGGGCAATTCATCATGCGTAAATTCGCAGCCAGCACCCTCCTCGCAGCCGCCACGATCGGATTAGTCGCGGCCAGCGCCCCCTCAGCCTCGGCTGCTCCGACCTGGACCGTCAAGAACTCCAACTCCGATGGCAGCTTCACTGGATTGCTTGATTCGGGTTCGCCTGCCAGGTTCACCGACAGGGCAACATCCGAGTCGTTTACCTGTACAAGCTCAAGTCTTCTGGGCATCGCTCGTAGCGGGACTGACCGGGACGTGCCCATGACCATCTCCGCCTTCGCTTACAGTTCGTGTTCCGGCCCACTCGGCAGTACAGGATCCGGGAACCTTTCAGGCACCTACAGCGCCGATTCATACGACGCGACGACCGGCACGACCCTCGGGCAGATCGCGGAGGGCACGGTCAACTTGACCATCAACAGCGAGCTTGGGACCTGCAAAGCGACAATGACCGGCGCCGTCACCGTTAACTACGCCAACAGCGGCCTGCTCATTAGCGCCACCATTGATCTGACAGTCACGACCGTCAGCGGCGCCTGCGCCGGCCTGGTCAGTGAGGGCGACAATGTCACCTACGGCGCCGTCTACGACATCATCCCAGTCCTGACATTTACTAGCCCGTGAAAGCGCCGCGGCCTCATCTGACTGGAGGCCCGGCAGACGCATGCGCGGAGCACCACCGACCAGTCAGGCCTGCGCGGCGGGGGCCGACCGGGGCTTACCTCCGTCATCAGAGGCTGCCGCGGGCAACTCGGGCGGCCGTGAGCCAACCTGAACCCGCGCCAGTTTCCGCCGGTCTTAACCCGCGCCAGTTTCGCCAGGCCTCGCCCGCGCCAGTGTCGCAGTCCTCGCCCGCGCCAGTTTGGCCAGTCCTTACCCTTGCGAGTTCCTGCCACTCCCAACCCGCGCCGCTTCCGCCAGAACCAACCCGCGCCGCTTCCGCCAGAACCAACCCGTCAGTTTCGCCAGACATAGTAGGAGAGACGAGCTGTTGTGACCGACGTGGCTCGCTACCAACGTCACGAAGATGACTGACGTACCAGCCAGAACAGGCCCGCGCAGTACCCTGGCCAGGTGCGGCGCAAGCGGTTCGGGTTGCTTTTGGCGGCCGCCGGACTGGTGGCGGCGGCTTGCCAGGCTGGCGGAGCGGGGCCGGGTGACCAATCCGACGGAGGAGCCGGCGGACTCGGGAGCGGTCCCGCATTGTCCTCGGTGCAGCTTACGGTTCCCATCGCGGCCAGCCATGGGGCCTTCACCACGCCCAGAACGCTCAAGCTGCCGAAAGGCTGGACCGCGAGCGTCTGGGCGCTGGTGCCTGGCGCCCGGATGGAGGCATGGACGCCGCAGGGGGATCTGCTGGTCAGCCAGCCAGACCTGGGCCGCGTCGTCGAACTGGCCGGGCCAGGCAAGGCCGGTAGCGCTGCACTGCCACGGCAACGCATCCTCGCGGCCGGGCTGACCTCACCGCAGGGCCTGGCCTTCGGCAAGGTCGGCGGGCGCGACGTCCTCTACATAGCCGAGTCTGACCAGCTCGACAGGTACGAGTGGAACGCGGACGGCGCGGTCGGCAGGCGCGTGGTCATCGCCTCCCGCCTCCCCGACCTGACCCCGGCCGGGGACGATGTGCACCGCGAGAAGACTGTCGCCATCGGCGGCAACGGGGCCGTCTACTTCAACGTCGGCAGCTCATCGAACGCCAATCCGGACGACCGGACCTACCTACCGCAGCGTGCGGTGATCATGTCCCTGCGCCCGGACGGCAAGGGCCTGCACGTCGTGATGCGCGGCGTACGCAACGGGGAAGGCCTGGCGCGCGCCCCGGACGGATCGATGTGGACAGCTGTCAACAACCTCGACAACGTCGCTTATCCCTACCACTCCGCCTACCAAGGCGTTGAGCACGCCTTCGGCAAGGTCATCCAGGCCTACGTCAACGAGCATCCGCCCGACGAGGTGGTCCGGGTCACTACGGCGCACGATCTGGGCTGGCCGTACTGCAACCCGCTGCCGACCAAGTCGATGACGGACCTGCCCTTCGTGCCCGACGCCATCAACGACCCTGGCGGCAATCACCTGGACTGCGCCAAGCTCAGCCACATCCAGGTCGGCCTTCCAGCGCACAGCGCCCCGCTGGGCATGACTTTCCTGGAAAACAGTCAAATCCCAGCACCCTGGTCAGGCGGCGCACTGATCGCCGCGCACGGATCGCGGAACCGCCAGCCGCCCCGGTCGCCCGCCCTGTACTGGCTCAAGTGGAACTCCTCCAGGCACACGCTGGAGGCGCCGGTCATCTTCGCCGCCGGCTTCCAGAACCCCGACAGCACTCGCTGGGGCCGCCCGGTGGACGCTGTGCCAGGCCCCGACGGCGCGCTCTACGTCTCCGACGACACAGCCGGTGCCATCTACCGGCTAGCCCCGCCTTCCTCGAGTTGATCCCGGGCCCGCGAGCGGGATTAGCTAACACTGTCGGCAGGCTGGGTTACTGTGGCCAGGTGCTGGAGGAGTTCCATCCGGCCGTCCGCGGCTGGTTCACACGGCGGTTCCCGGCCGGGCCGACGCCGCCGCAGGATCGGGGCTGGAGCGAGATCGCGGCCGGCCGGCATACGCTGATCGCCGCGCCGACTGGCTCGGGCAAGACGCTGGCCGCCTTCCTGGTGTGCATCGACCGGCTCTATCGTGCCCACGAGTCGGCGGCGAGCGCCTGCCAGGGCGCGGACCGGGCCGCGGACCAGGCCACGGACCAGCCCGGGACCTCCGGCCAGCCCGGAACCCCCAACCGGCCCCGGGCCTTTGACCAGCCCGAGCGGCCCGACCAGCCCGAGCGGCCCGACCAGCCCGGGGCCTCAGCCGGCCCTCAGGTCGTCTATGTCTCGCCGCTCAAGGCGCTGGCGGTCGACATCTGGCAGAACCTGGAGCAGCCGCTCGCCGAGATCGCCGAGGTTGCCGCCGAACTCGGCCTTTCGGCACCCCAGATCAAGGTCGCCGTCCGCACCGGCGACACAGCGGCGGCCGAGCGCGCGGCGATGCTCAAGCGCCCGCCCGACTTCCTGATCACCACGCCAGAGTCGCTGTACCTGCTGATCACCGCCGAGCGCAGCCGCACCATGCTCAAGTCGGTCAGCACGGTGATCGTGGACGAGATCCACGCGGTCGCCAGCAACAAGCGCGGTTCCCATCTAGCGCTCACGCTCGAACGCCTCGCGCACGTCACGGCGGCGCCGCTGCAGCGCATTGGCCTGTCCGCCACTCAGAACCCGATCGAGGCGGTCGCCCGGCTGCTGGTAGGCGCCGGAACGGAACGATCGAACCCGGACGGCTCGCCCCGGTGCTCTATCGTCGACACCGGCCACCGCCGCGAGCTCGACCTCTTGCTCGAGCTCCCCTCAGACGAGCTCGGCGCCGTCGCCAGCACCGAGCAGATGGCCGAGGTCCTCGACCTGATCGCCGGCCACGTCGCCGGGCACCGCACCACGCTGGTCTTCGTCAACACCCGGCGGATGGCCGAACGCGCCGCGCACGAACTCGGTGAACGCCTCGGCGACGGCCAGGTGGCCGCGCACCACGGCAGCCTGTCCAGGGAACGCCGCCAGCGCGTCGAGGCCCGGCTGCGCGCCGGCGACCTGCGCGCCCTCGTGGCGACGGCCTCGCTGGAACTGGGCATCGACATCGGACCAGTCGAGTTGGTGTGCCAGATCGGCTCGCCCCGCAGTTTCGCCACGTTCTTGCAGCGGGTCGGCCGATCAAACCATAGTCGGAACGGAGTGCCGCGCGGCATTCTCTATCCTACTAGCCGCGACGAGTTGGTGGAGTGCGCCGCGCTGCTGCGCGGCGCACGGTCAGGACGCCTTGACCGGCTGATCATGCCCGCGGCCCCGCTGGACATCCTCGCCCAGCAGGTCGTGGCCGAAGCCTCGGCCGCCGAGTGGCAAGAGCACGAGTTGCTTGCCCTGGTGCGCGGCGCGGCGCCGTTCGCTGAGGTCACCGAACAGCAGTTCAGCGAGGTCGCCGGGCTCATGGCCGACGGCATCCGCACCGGGCGCGGCCGGCGGGCGGCCTATCTGCATCGGGACCAGGTCAACGGCACGGTGCGCGGCCGGCGCGGTGCCAGGCTCGCCGCCCTGACTTCGGGCGGCGCGATCCCTGAGCTTGGCGACTACCGGGTGCTCGCCGAGCCAGACGACGCCATGGTCGGCACCGTGAACGAGGACTGGGCCATCGAGAGCATGGCCGGTGACGTGTTCTTGCTTGGCACGACGTCGTGGCGGATCAGGCGGGTCGAGCCTGGCATCGTCCGGGTGGCCGACGCCCAGGGCGCGCAGCCCTCGGTACCGTTCTGGCTGGGCGAGGCGCCAGGGCGCACCCGCGAGCTCTCGGAGGACGTGTGCCACATCCGCGCCCGGGTCGCCGCGATCCTCGCGGCTCCGGCGGGCGGCTCGGACGCGGCCGACGGCACGGACGCCGAGGCACAGCAGGCCCCCGCCGGCCGGATGCAGGCCGCCGTGAGCTGGCTGATGACCGAATGCGGCATCGGCGAGGCGGCGGCCGAGACCATCGCCGCCTACCTGGGCACGGGGTTTGCCCAGCTCGGCACCATGCCGACGATGGACACGATCGTGCTCGAACGGTTCTTCGACGAGGCCGGCGGCATGCAACTGGTAGGACACTCGCCCTGCGGAGCGCGGTTGAACCGCGCGTTCGGGCTGGCGCTGCGCAAGCGGTTCTGCGTGACGTTCGATTTCGAGCTTCAAGCCGCGGCGAGCGACGACGCGATCTTGCTGTCGCTCGGGCCGCAACACAGCTTCCCGCTCGACCGGGTACCGAAGTTCCTCGCCTCGGGGACGGTCGAGCAGGTCGTGCGGCAGGCAGTCCTCACCGCCCCGATGTTCGCCGTCCGCTGGCGCTGGAATCTCAACACCTCGCTCACCGTGCTCCGGATGCGCGGCGGCAAGAAGAACCCGCCCGCCATCCAGCGGATGGAAGCCGACGACCTGATGGCGGCGGTGTTCCCGGTGCTGGCGGCCTGCCAGGAGAACGTTGCTCCTGGCCCGATGGAGATCCCCGACCACCTGCTGGTCAAGCAGACGCTGACGGACTGCCTGACCGAGGCGATGGACATCGCCGGGCTGAGGGAGCTGATCGGCCGCATCGAGCGCGGCGAGGTCAAGGTCGTAGTGCGGGACACCACAGAGCCTTCGGTGCTGGCGCACGAGATCTTGAACGGGCGGCCGTTCACCTACCTGGACGATGCGCCGCTCGAAGAACGGCGCAGCCGGCAGGTGCCGCTGCGGCGCGGTCTGCCGGTCGAGCCGCATGAGCTGGCGAGCCCAGACCCGGCCGCGATCGAGCGGGTCGCCGAGCAGGTCAGGCCCGACCCGCAGGACGCCGACGAACTGCATGACCTGCTGCTCAGCCTGGTCGTGGCGCATCCGGCGGAGCGGTGGCTGGGATGGTTCGGCGAACTCGTCGCGTCCCGGCGCGCGGTCACGGTGCAGGCTGGCGGCGAGCCGATGTGGGCGGCGGTTGAGAGCCGGCCTGCCCTGGAGTTGCTGTTCCCTGACGCGGCTGTCGTCCCGGATCATCCCTGCCCGGCTGGGGTGACCGGCCCTGAGGATGAGGACGCCGCGGCGGCCGCGTTGCTCAGGGGCCACCTGGATACCCGGGGACCTTCGACTGTGACCGAGTTGTCCGCGGCGACCGGCTTGCGCGAGTCTTTCATCCTTCGGGGTGTTGCCTTGCTCGAACAGCAGGGCTTCGCGATTCGCGGCCGGTTCACCGGGCCAGACGCCGGCGAGGAATTGTGCGCCCGCCGCCTGCTCGCCCGGATTCACGCGTACTCAAGGGAGCGGCGGCGGCGCGAAGTCGAGCCGGTCAACGCGCGTGACTTCATGCGGTTCCTGCTGCGCTGGCAGCATGTCGCCCCCGGCACCAGGCGCGAGGGCCGGTTCGGCGTCCTGGCGGCGGTCGAGCAGCTCCAGGGGTTCGAGCTGGCCGCGGCGGCATGGGAGCGGTCGGTGCTCGCCGCGCGGGTGGAGGGCTACCGGCGGGACTGGCTCGACGAGCTGTGCCTGTCCGGCCAGGTCTGCTGGGGACGGCTGTCTCTGCGCGACCCGGCGGCACGCGATCCGGCGGCACGCGATCCGGCGGCCCGGGCAGTGCCGCCAACCCCGGCGTCCCGCACGCCGTCGCGGGCGACGCCGATCACGCTGGCGATCCGCGCCGACTTGCCGTGGTTGCTGCGGGCGGCGCGCGGTGAGCTGACGCCGTCGCTGCCCGAGCCCGGCCAGTGTGCCGCCAGCCACGCGCTCGATGTGCTGGACGCGCTGCGCCAGCATGGTGCGCTGTTCCGGCACGATCTCATTGCCGCGACCGGCCTGACGGCCGCTGGCATCGACGCCGCTTTGTGGGACGGCGTTGCGCGGGGCCTGGTTACCGCCGACGGGTTCCGTGCCGTCAGGTCACTGCTGCGCCGGGGCGACCGGGCCGCGGCGATACCGCGCGGGCTGCGGCGCGGCGCCAGCCGGTCCGGCGCCGGCGGACCATCGACCTGGTCGGCTGGCCGGTGGTCACTGCTGCCTGGGCCGATCGGCGCCGTCGACCGGGACGAGCTTGCGGAGGCCGTCGCCGAGCAACTCGTGGCCAGGTGGGGCGTGGTCTTCCGGGACCTGGCCGTGCGGGAGAATCTCGCGGTCGGCTGGCGTGACCTGCTGTGGGCGTTCCGGCGGATGGAGGCCAGGGGGACAATCAGGGGCGGCCGGTTCGTGACGGGGTTCAGCGGCGAGCAGTACGCGCACCCGGACGCCATTGAGACGCTGAGAACGATTCGCAAGCAGCCGCGCGGCGGTGAGACGGTGCGGATCTCCGCCGCCGACCCGCTGAACCTCACCGGCGTGCTCCTGCCAGGACCCCGGGTGCCGGCGATCGCCTCGAACACTGTCGTCTACGTCGATGGCGCGGTAACTGGCGCGGACAGCGCGGTGGCGCCGGCCGAAGCCGGCGCCACCTCCGCCGCCATCGCCTGAGCCCCCGTCTCGGCGACGGCACGTCCTGTTAGCTATTTCAGGGCATCCTGGAGTTCGGGGCGACGCGGCCGCTCCTCGTCTTGCGGCGTTACGGCCCGCACTCCCGGGGATTCCGCGATGTCCTCGCGGCGCAGCCTGATCGTCGCGAGCGTGATGATCAGCGCGAGCGCCGAGATTCCGGCCGCCACGACAAAGCCACGCGAAATTCCGGTCGCCAGCGCCTCGTGCAGGACCGACGGCGGCACCTGCGCGCCCGGCTTGGGCGGCGGGAGCGGCGTTCCGGCCTTCGCGGCGGCGGCCGCGGCGGCAGCCATCTGGCTCTTGATGCTGTTGGAGACCACGGTCCAGGTCACCGTGCCGAGCGCGGCCAGCCCGATCGCGCCACCGACCTGCTGGCCGGTGTTGAGCAGGCTTGACGCCACGCCGGCGTCGTCCGGCCTGACCTTGGTCAGCGCGACTAGCGACAGCGGCACGAACAACAGGCCAAGGCCTATCGAAGTCACCAGCATCGGGAAGAGCAGGCCGCTCACGTAGGTGGTATTCACGCTGATGTGCGAGAACCAGTACATGCCGCCTGCGGTGATCGCTGAGCCGGCGATCATCAGCGGACGCGGTCCTGTTCGGGCGACCAGCCTGGACACCAAGCCGGACACCACCACGATCGTCCCGGCGAACGGCAGGAACGCCAGGCCCGACTTGAGCGCGCTGTAGCCGAGCACGTTCTGCACGAAGATCGTCAGGAAGAAGAAGATCCCGAACATGGCAGTGGCCAGGCACAGCATCACCAGGTAGCCGCCGCTGCGGCTGATGTTCTTCAAGATGCGCACAGGAAGGAGCGCCTGCCGGCTGCGGGCCTCCAGGAACGCGAAGGCGGCCAGCAGCACGGCCGAGGCGACCAGCGAGATCACGACCTTGGCATCGCCCCAGTGCGAGACCCCGGACTGATCGGTGCTGGCGTTGGACAGGCCGTAGACGAGCAGGGCGACGCCAGCGGTGGCCGTGATCGCTCCCGGCAGGTCGAACCGGCCGCGCCTGCGGGTGGACTCACCGATGACATAGCGGCCCAGCACCGCGGTGAGTACGCCGATGGGCACGTTCACGAAGAGCACCCACCGCCAGGACAGGTACGTGGTCAGCAGCCCGCCTGCCACCAGGCCCACGGCGGCGCCGCCGCCGCTCATCGCGGCATAGACGCCAAAGGCCCGGTTACGCTGCGGTCCCTGCGGAAAGGTGGTCGTGATCAGCGCCAGCGCGGTCGGCGCGATCATCGCGCCGCCTACGCCCTGAATCGCTCGCGCGGCCAGCAGCCATGCCTCAGATTCCGCGAACCCCCCGAACAGCGAAGCGGCCGAGAACAGCAGCAATCCCCAGATAAAGATCCGCCGCCTGCCGAGCAAGTCACCCGACCGGCCGCCGAGCAGCAGCAGCCCGCCGAACGTGACGGCGTAGGCGGTCACGACCCACTCCAGGCCGGTGCCGGAAAAGCCAAGCGCACGCTGGATGTGCGGCAGCGCGACGTTCACGATGGCGGCATCGAGCACGACCATCAGCTGAGCCGTGGCGATCACCACGAGGGCCAGGCCCAGATGACGCTTGACGTCACCTTCGGTCCGAGCCTGGACCGTGTGCGTCGTGGACACAGCGGTTCTCCTAACCTTTCTTGAGCGTGTCTTGGGCGTGCGGATCCCACGCCAGTCGTGTATCGTGCGGGACCCCCCGCGCCGCGACCGGCAGCCGGTCACGGCGTGACGAACTACGTCGATAAGAAGATTTGTAAGATTCCCCGATCAACAGCCGACGGATGCCTTCGGACTCCCCGTCAGACCCCGGTCCCCGTCAGACCCCGGTCCCCGTCAAACCCTGCTCTCCGTCAGGTCCAGCTCCCCTCAGATTCCCGGTCCGTCGTGGTCAGACGGGGGCTGAGAGGCGCGTCACCATTTGCCGGTCGCGCCGGTTCCGCCGATCCCGCCCAGTCAGGAAACAACTGGCATGGCAACGTTGGCGCTGCCTGTCACCCCCTCCGCAGCAGTAGCCCCGTTCGCCTGCTCACCCCGTGCGACCGGGGTAGCCAATGCCTGGTTCATTTTTCGCACGAGCCCGAGAAGCTGCTCGCGCTCTTCGATAGTCAGCGCCTTCGTCCAGGGCATGAGATTGTCTGACTCCTGCTCGAGAGCCGCCTTGATCTCCACGCCGCGCGACGTCAGCACCAGGTTCTTGACACGCCGGTCAACAGTGCCTGGCTCACGCTTGGCCAGGCCGCGCTGCTCGAGCGCGTCGGCGATCATAGTGACGAACGACGGGTCACAGCGCAGCAACTGCCCGAGTGCCTTCATCGACACCGAGGCATCGACTCGGCGAAGAGCCTTCATGCACGACACAGGCACATCGAACCGCTCCGCGAGCCGCTCGCCGCACTGCATCAGCTTGGTGACGAACTCGGTCATGGCGTCAAAGATCTCCCGATCGAGTTTGCTACCACCCGGACACCCGCCCATCGTCACCTCCCCGGCATCCTCGACAAGCTCAACTGTTGAGTGACTCAAGGCTATGCAAGATCCTTTGAGATTGTCAAAGGTTATTTGCCTCAACTGGTCTCTGGTGGCGTGGTGTCCGGCGGCGCATGTGACCGGCGGCTGGTACCCGGCGACTGGTGGCTGGAGCCGGGGTCGGCGATCTGGCGCGAGGCAGGGTGAGCGGCGTGCTACTGCCTGCTGCTGGTTACTGGCCGGTTGCCAACGGCAATGGTGCCCTGCCTGCTGTCGTTGGGACAGCAGTAGGAGGGCACCATTGCTGTTCGACCGCAGTGCCGCACAGCGGCGTGGTGGCTACTTGCTGCTGTTGACGGCGCGGTCGGGGCTGGAACCGGAAGTTGCACGCAGGCCGGTCAGGCCTTCCGGACGCGGGCTGCCGAAAGCACCCGACGAGGTCAGCGCGGGCGAGCGCCGGCGGCCGGCCGGGCCACGGCGTGTCCACGATGTCCGCGGCGTCCGTCAGCCACCTGCCCGATGCGACCAAGCGACCAGCTTCGTGGCCGACGAAAGATTCCGTGATCACGAAGTGATGCCATCTGGCACCGAAGCTCTAGGGCTTCCTGGCCACGCCCACGAGGGTGCCGAACGCCCCTGGATCGCTCGGCACGTCGTCCGGCGACTCCGGACGCCACATAGGCGCGTATACCAGCCCGGGATCGAGCAACTCGAAGCCGTCGAAGAAGCGCAGGATCTCGTCGTGCGAGCGCAAGTGCAGCTGGGTTGCGACGTTGCGGTTGTAGACCTTCTCGCTAGCGTGGGCGACCACTGGCTTGCCATCGTGAGTCGCGTGGCCGAGTACCAGGTAGCTGCCCGGCGCGAGCGCCTCGCGGAGCGTGGTCATGATCTGTGCGGGCTGCTCGGCGTCAGCGATGAAATGCAGCACGACCATCAAGATCAGTGCCGCGGGCTGGCTGAAGTCGATCAGCCTGCCGACCGTCTCGTGCGATCGGATTTTTTCAGGTTCGCGCAGGTCAGCGTCGATGATGGAGGCATTGTCGTTGCCTTCAAGTATGACCTTGCTGTGCGCGATCGCGACTGGGTCGACGTCCACATAAGCGACGCGCGCGCCTGGATTGGCCCGCTGCGCTATCTCGTGCACATTTCCCTCGGTCGGTATGCCGGAGCCGATATCGAGGAACTGCCCTATGCCGACCTCGCCCAGATACCGTACCGCCCGCCGAAGGAAGGCGCGGTTCGCCCGCGCGATCGCGCGCATATTCGGCTCGACCGCTGAGATTGCCCGGCCCAGGTCCTGATCGGCCAGGAAGTTGTGCGTGCCGCCGAGCCAGTAGTCGTAGACCCTTGCCACATTCGCCCGCTTGGCGTCAACTCCCGGCGGCGCCCAGTCCGGCATGGCCTCGTCGGCCATCGCGCCTCCCGTCTAGCCTCAGCCCGTCTAGCCTCAGCCCGTACAGCCCCAGCACATCCCGCCCAACCCGTCTTGTCTCAGCCCGTCCTGATTCAGGCCGCCCTCTCACATCGTAACGGGCGCCCTACGCAGGGAAGATAGCTTCAAAATACGGTCTGTCACTATGAGGTCAAGTCGGCTGCGATGCGATACATTTTGCTGATTGCAACGATATCTCAGGCACTGGCGACGACCTCCGGTGCCCGGGCCGGCAAGGAGAACAGGCTGACAGCGAACGGGCCGACGTAAGGAAAGGGAGAGCAGCGCGATTGCGCGGCTTAGCGAGCAACTGGTAGCCGGGGAAATGGTGCTGATACGGCAGTGGTGACGGAGCTAGCCGAAGATGGCGGATCGCCGCAACGGCGATGGCGCGAGGCAGACCTGACTGGCGTGGCCGTTCTCACGCTCAATCCGCTGGGCCAGGTGGTCGCATGGTCGGTCACGGCCGAGCGGCTCTTCGGTTACTCGGCCGACGAGGTCTGCGGGCGTGATATTTGCGATGGGCTGATCTCCGGCCCTGGCCAGCGGCAGCTCATCAAGCAGGCGCTGGCCGAGGTCGCCGAAGGCCGGATCTGGGCCGCGATCTTGCCGATGGAGACGGTCGGCGGGACCTGTCACGTGACCGTTCACTGCGAACCGCTCGCAGGCGAAGGCGCGCTGGTCATCGCGCGACGCGTGAGCGCTGATGCCATCGATCCTGAACTAGTCGAACCCGGACGCCAGACCCCGGAGCAGCACGTGCTGACCGCCGCAGCCACTCTCATCGGCACCACGCTTGACCTGAACCGGACCGCGTCGGAGGCAGCCGACGTCGCCGTCCCGGCCTTTGCCGACGCGGCGGCCTTCTTCGTCTCCGAGCGGCTGCTGGTCGCCGATGAACTCGGGCCCTACACCGGCGGCCTCACCATCGTCGTCCGGCGGCTGGTGGCGAGGCTGTCCGGGCAGCCGACAACGGTCACGGCGAACCTCTTCCGCCCTGGCGAGGTGCTGGTGTTCGGCCAGGAGTCGCCGAGCTACCAGGCGATGCGTGCGCGCCGCCCGGTAAGGTTCGACAAGCTGGACGACGAGTCGGCCGAGCGCATCGCCCGGCGCCCTGGCGGTCAGGAGGCATTCTCCCCGTATACGTCCTTCCTCGCCGTTCCGCTCGTGGCCAGGGGTACCGTCCTGGGCTGCGTGACCTTCGCCCGGTCGGCCGCGTGGCGCGAATTCAGCGCCGCTGACGTCGCGCTCGCCGAAGAGCTCGTCTCCAGGGCGGCGGTCTCGATCGACAACGCCAGGCTCTACGGAAGGGAACGCCGCGCCGCATCGGCTCTGCAGCAGGGCCTGCTGCCCGCCGAGCCGAGCGTCCCGGCCGGGATCGCCGTCGCGCACCGGTACTTGTCCGTCGGCGCCAGCATCGTCGGCGGCGACTGGCACGACATCGTCCCATTAACGTCTGGCCGGGCCGCCCTGATTGTCGGCGACGCGATGGGTCACGGGCCGGAAGCCGCTGCCGTCATGGTCCAGTTGCGCACGGCGGCACACACGCTGGCCGATCTCGGGCTGCCGCCCGAGGCAATCCTGGCCAGGCTCGACCGGCTGGCCACCGGAATGCAGACGACGCCTTTCGCGACCTGCATCGCCGCGGTCATCGATCCGGCCGCGCGGAGTTGCGTGATCGCGAAGGCCGGTCACCTGCCGCCGATGATGACCACGCCCGACGGGGAAACCCGCGTGCTAGAGCTCCCGCTCGGCCTTCCGATCGGGCTCGGCGGCGGCTCGTTCGAGGCGGTGCGCGTCCCCTTCCCCGCAGGCGCGACCCTCGCCCTGTATACCGACGGGCTGGTCGAGAACCGCAGCCGCTCACTCGACGAGGGGCTGGCGGAGCTGACGGCCGCGCTCAGTTCCACTCTCACCCGCCCGGGGCACACACTCGACGGCAGCTGCGAGGAGATCACCTCGGCGCTGCACGTCCGCGGCGAAGACGACATCACGCTCGTGCTCGCGCGAGTGCTGGGCTCGTTATAGGAAGAACGAATGTCTTCGCGGGAGCGGCGCGGGAGCCGCGGCTCCCGCGCCGCCTCACTATGCGAAGTCAGCGGATCATGACCCGATGATCAGTGCGCCCATCCTCGGCGGCCCAAGCCCTGTTGCCTATCGAATCCCGGTATCACCGGGAGAAAACCGTTGTTCGTCGCGAGCTGCAGAGCTGGCCCGATGCCGTTGATGTCGTGGAAGTACCAGCCCGGGTTCAAGTCGGACAGCGCATAGAGCAGCGGGCTGAGCTTACCGGACCAAGTGCGTCAAGGCAGTCCAGTGGCCTGGCCGCTACTCCCAGAAGGCGTCGAACTTGTACAGCACCGCGACCGCCAAAGCGCGAGGCTACGCCAGGCGGCGGTAGCGACGGACGGCTAGCGGCGCGAAAACGGCCGTGAGGCCGATCGCCCACAATACCGAGTGCCAGGCTGACGTGGCGGCAGGGCCGCCTAGCACCAGGGCGCGGCTGGCGTTGGAGAGCTCAGTCACCGGGTTGATCTTCACCCAGGCCTGCAGCCAGCCAGGCAGGGTCGTGGTCTGGACGAACACGTTGCTGCCGAAGGTGAGGGGGAACATCACGATGAACCCGAAGCCCTGCAGGCTCTGCGGCGACTTCACGTACAGCCCGAGCAGGACCCAGATCCATCCGACGGCGAAGCCGAAGATGAATATCAGCCCGACCGCGCCAAGCGCGAACACCGGGTTGGTCGCGATCCGGAATCCGAGCAGCGACCCGTAGGCGAACACCATCCCGATCGAGACCACGTACCGGACGAAGTCCCCGATGATCGTCCCCGTCAGCGGCGCCGAGCGGGAGATCGGCATGCTCTTGAACCGGTCGAAGATCCCCTTGGTCACATCGGTATTCAGGCCGATCCCGGTGCCCATGCTCGCGAACACTACGGTCATCACCGTAATGCCGGGCAGCACGTACTCCAGGTACGTGTGCCGGGTCTCGTTCCTGATCGCGCCTCCGAAGAGGAAGACAAACAAGGTCACGAAGACGATCGGCTGCAACGTAACGTCGAGCAGCTGCTCGGGGTTACGCCTGATCCGGGCGAGCGCACGCCACGCCAGCGTCAGTGAGTGCCGCAGTACCCGCTCGGGCGTCATGCTCCGCGCCCGGCCTGGCTCGGCCGCCGGGGTCGCGGGCTCGGTCACCGTCAGAGCCGCCATCAGGAACCCGCCTCCCCCGTGCTTTCGGTCAGGCTAGTGCTTCCGGTACCTGTCAGACCCGTGCTTCCGGTCAGGGCGGGGTCCGCGGCCACGGCCGCGTGCCCGGTCAGCGCCATGAACACCTCGTCAAGGCTGGCCAGCCGCAGCGCCAGCTCGGTCACTTCGATCCGCTCGGCCTGCAGCCGGCTGACCACGACAGGCAGCGCGCCGGCGTCGTCCACCGGCGCCGATAGCAGCCCCGGGTCCTCGCCAGAGACGACCGGGGCGACCCCGACGGCAGCTGACACGATCGAGGTCACCGTCACCAGGTCCGCCGGGTCGGCCGGGCGGACGTCCAGGGTCTGCTTGCCGACCTTTGCCTTCAGCTCCGCCGACGTACCGCTCGCGATGACCTTGCCGTGGTCGATCACGGCGATCTCGCTGGCCAGCCGGTCGGCCTCGTCCAGGTACTGCGTGGTCAGCAGCACGGTCGTGCCCTCGCCGATCAGCTCCCTGATCATCATCCAGACCTCGCCCCGGCTGCGCGGGTCAAGGCCGGTCGTCGGCTCGTCGAGGAACAGCACCTGGGGCCGCTGTACCAAGCTGGCGGCCAGGTCGAGCCGGCGGCGCATGCCCCCCGAGTACGTCTTGACAGAGCGGCCGCCCGCGTCGGCCAGGTCAAACCTGTCCAGCAGCTCGGTCGCCCGCTTCTTGGCCTCCGCGCGGCGGATCTCGAGCAGCCGGCCGATCAGCAGCAGGTTCTCAAAGCCAGTCAGGTCCTCATCGACCGCGGCGTACTGGCCGGTCAGCCCGATCAGCTCGCGCACCCGGTCGGCGTCGCGGACGATGTCGGCGCCGCATACCTTCGCTGAGCCGGCGTCCGGTCGCAGGAGCGTGGCCAGCATCCTGACAACCGTCGTCTTGCCGGCCCCGTTCGGGCCGAGCAGCCCGAGCACCTTGCCTGGCGGGACGGCGAGGTCGACGCCGTCCACGGCCAGCGTCTTCCCGAAGCGCCTGATCAGGCCCTCAGCCTCGATCGCGAAATTCATGAGACGCAATATATCGCGTATTGCGCATACGTCCCGCGCGGCAGCGTCGGCGCCGTTCGGTCAGGCAGGGTCCAGCAGGACATCCTGCAGCCGAGGATCTCCTGTCAGGCGTTAAGGCCACGGCCAGGCGTGCACAGGCAAGTTGGCGTGCATGTGCTCGATGTAGCGCAGGGTCATCTGCCGCAGCGCTTCGAGCCGGTCCACGCCGCGCGAGCACAGCGCTGACACGAAGGCCACCTGCCAGGAAGCTCCGGTCTTGCCGGTCAGGCAGCGCTGCTCGATCACTCCGAGCAACGGGTCGGCGTCCGCGGCGGCGACCCCCCAGCGCGCAAGCCCCTCCTGCGCCAGCGGCAGCAGGCGGCGAAGCACGAGCTCGGCGACAGGAGCTTCGCCAAGCCCGGGCCAGTACAGGTGCGATTCCAGGCCGTGCCTGGCCGCCGCGTGCAGGTTCTCGGCCGCTGTAGCGAACGACATCTGGCTCCAGATCGGCCGCTCGGCCTCGGCCAGGCTCCGGACGAGCCCGTAATAAAACGCGGCGTTCGCCAGGATGTCCACGACGGTAGGGCCGGCAGGCAGCACCCGGTTCTCCACCCGCACGTGCGGCTTGCCGTCGACCACGGCGTAGACGGGCCGGTTCCACCGGTAGATCGTGCCGTTGTGCAGGCACATCTCGGCCAGCTCCGGGCACTGCCCGCGGTCGAATGTGACCTGCGGGTCCTCGTCCCCGCAGATCGGCAGCAGCGCGGGGAAGTACTGGATATTCTCCTCGAACAGGTCGAACACCGACGTGATCCACCGCTCGCCGAACCACACTCGCGGCCGCACTCCCTGTAGCTTGAGTTCCTCGGGCCTGGTGTCGGTCGCCTGCTCGAACAGCGTGATCCTGGTCTCTTGCCATAGCTGACGACCGAACAGGAAGGGCGAATTCGCGGCCAGCGCCACCTGAACGCCGGCGATGGCCTGGGCGGCGTTCCAGTACCTGGCGAATTCCTCGGGACTGACCTGCGTATGCAGCTGCACGCTGGTGCACGCCGCCTCGGGGGTGATGCTGTCGGCGTGGGTGAGCAGCGGCTCGGGCCCGTCAATCTCGATCCGCATGTCCTCACCGCGTGCGGCGAAGATCTGCTCGTTCAATACCCGGTACCTGGCATTGGCCGACATCGCGCCCTCATGCAGGTCCTCCTTCGCCAGGGTCGGCAAGATGCCGACCATGACCAGGTGGCTGCCGGCGCCGCGCGCCTTCGTGTCCGCCGCGTTCAGGCCGCCCCTGATCTCTGCCTCGAGCCCGGAGAGCGCGTCGCCCGACAGCTCGCGCGGCGGGACGTTGATCTCCAGGTTGAATTGCCCCACCTCGGTGGCCCACGCCGGATCCGCGATCGCCTCAAGTACCGTCGCGTTCCGCATGGACGGGGTGCCGCTCTCGTCTACCAGGTTCAGCTCGATCTCCTGGCCGACCAGCGACGGCCCGCCGTCAAAGGCCCGCTCGCGCAGCATCGCCGCGAACACGTCGAGCGACAGCCTGACCTTCTCCCGGTACTTGCGCCTGTCCTCGCCAATGAACTTGACCGGCTGAATGTCACGGCCCATGCTGTACCCGCTTCCGGTCCACCCGGCCTCCCCCAGCCAGCTCCCCAGTTACGAGGGTCGCACGCTGTCGCGGTTCGCGCCATTGTCAGAGCAGGACAGGCCAGGCACTATGTGCGAGTGAGTGCCGAGCCTGACGTTGCCAGCTCCGCGTCCCTGAACCTGCCCGCGAACTGGCCGGCGTGCACCTGCTTACCGACGTGCCCATGGCGGGCACCGACCTCGACTTCAGCTACCGCCTCGACCACTGCGAACTGACGATCGCCAGACCAGCGGTCAGCCGCATGGAATACCTGCTCGAGCTGCGCATATCCGGCGGCACCTGGCTGCCCAGGCTGCGCGCCGCGCAGCTCGGCCCTGGCGCCAGCGACCGCTGGTACAGCGCGAACCCCGGCTACGCCCGCGCGCTAGGCCAGCACGTCATTCCCGCCATTAACGCCCGGGTCGCGACCAAGGCCAGAATCGGCATTGGCGCCAGCCTCGGCGCACTCGCCATGCTGCACGCGCACTGTCGCTACCCGGACTCCTTCGACGCCCTCTTCCTTGCAGTCAGGCAGCTTCTTGACCGCATGTTTCCGAGACGCGTTCGACCCGCACCTGACCAGCCTGATCGGCCAGTGAACGCCTGCGGGGCGCGGCTCTGGTCCGACGGCATCGGTGCCCACGGCACCGTGGTCCGTTACCATCACCGGGGCAGGCCGGTACTCGTCTTTCCCTCCGACCACGGAAAGGCCTTTGACCTTGAAAATAATGGCATGGCCGGTGCCGTCGCTCACTTGGTCGACGCCGGGCGCCTGAAGCTCTACTGCGCCGACTCCTACGACTCCGCCTCCTGGTCAGACAAGAACATGGAACTCGAAGAGCGTGCCAGGCAGCACGCAGTTAGCGGCCGTCGCGTACTAACCCGCAGATTGGCGATCTGGCCTCCCGGAAGGTGATAGCGCCCCGGCGAACTGCCTGGCGGCTGGCCCGCCGATGGCCCATCGGTGGCGCCAGAGCGCCACCGATGTCCCAAAGGTGGGCCTCAGTACGAGACAAACCCGCGTGTTAATAATCTGCAAGCTGCTCGCCCGCGGTCAGGGACAGCGGGAAGACACGACTGGTGCCCTGCCGGGCACGAGAGCATTCGCCGCCCTGCTCGCGCGAAAGCAACTGAGGCATGAACTCGATCTTCGAGGACACGACATACCGCACGACTGGTCATCCTGGCGGGCGCAGCTAGCCCATCACCTGCCTCGATCTTGCTGACATTTGCGACACAGCGTTAGGGGAGCCCATGAGCACCTCGCACCTGATCGGCTTGCTGCTCGGGACCGAAGAGGACTGGCCGCGCGCCTTCGACGCACTGCTGCGCCGCGTTGGCCCGGTTCGAGGACCTGACGGCGGCACGCACGAATTCGACTGCGAGCGCATCACGATCGAGCCGTTCGGCTTGCGCGACCGTCCGCGGTACGGGCTGGTGATCGATCGCCTCGCGTACTGGTACTACCACCCGCGCGAGTGGCTCAAGAAAGTCGCGCTGATGGATAGCGTGTACCTGCTCAACAGCCCGTTCACCTTCCAGAGCATGGAGAAGCACGCCGCCTACTGCGCGATGATCAGGCTTGGCCTGCACGTGCCAGATACCGTGCTCGTGCCCTACAAGAATCCGGTCGACAACGCCAGGTACGCTTACACAGCCGCCAGATACAATAGGTCGTTCGACCTCGATGCCGTCGCCGAGCGAATCGGCTACCCGCTTTTCATGAAGCCGTATGACGGCGGAGCCTGGCGCGGCGTCTCGCGCATCCGCAATCCCGCCGAGCTGCACGCCGCTTACGATCAAAGCGGCGAGATGCTGATGCACCTGCAAAAATCGATCGAGAACTACGAGGTCTTCGCCCGGTCGCTGTCGATCGGCGCCGAGACCATGGTGATGAGGTTCCAGCCGGACCGGCCCATGCACGAGCGGTACGCCGTCGACCATGAGTTCCTGTCCGCTGACTCGGGCGCCGAGGTGGTGACCATCGGGCGGCTGGTCAACGCGTTCTTCAAGTGGGAGTTTAATTCCTGTGAAACGCTGATCAAGGACGACGTCATCTATCCGATCGATTACGCGAACGCCTGCCCTGATGTCGCCCTGACCAGCCTGCACTATTATTTCCCCTGGGCTATCAAGGCACTAGTCAAGTGGTCGGTGTTCGTCCTGGCAACAGGCCGGCGCCCGAAACTGGACCTCAACACCGACAGTTATTTCGCGATCGCCGACAACCCCGGGCTGTCCTACGGCGAGAAGCTGGCTGCTTACCGCGGCCTTGCCGATGCTTATTTCGAGGCCGGCCGCTACGAGGAATTCTGCGCGACCAGCCTGCGGCACGTCGACGACCTGGTGCTCGACTGGGTGACGGGCTCTGACTTTGACGACCTGCTGGTGCAGACGGTCAAGGCTACGTATCCGGAGCGTGAGCACGAGCGGTTCATCGTTCACCTGCGCGGGCTGACCGGCCTGTGGGTCTCCGGCGAGAACGCCCGGCTGTGATCGGTCTGAGCACTGCCCGGCGACTACGTGAGATATATGACCGATTACTCTAGGCAATCATGCTGAGCTACGTTCTGGCCTTTCTCGCTGGCCTGGTGAACGCGACGGGCAACGTGCTCAACCGCAAGGCTGCCCGGGACGAGCCCGATCAAGCCGAGTTCCGGCTGCGGCTGATCGCGGACCTGATGCACAGGAAGGTCTGGCTCGCCGCTGTCGGGATGATGATCGTGTCGTTCGCGCTGGCGGCGGCAGCGCTGGGCACCGGCCAGCTGGCCTCGGTGCAGCTGGTCGTCGTGCTCGAACTGCCGATGACGATCATCGGCGGAGCGCTGCTGCTGCGCACACCGATCGGGCCGCGCGAGTGGCTCGCCATCGCCGCGCTCACTGTCGGCGTGATCGGGTTGCTGGCCCTGCTCGAACCGCGCCCCGGGCCAGAGAAGGCCATCGCGCCGATCCTGTGGATCACCATGTCGGTCGCCAACATCGGAGCGCTTGTCGTGCTGTTCCTGGCGGCGCGCTCTCGTTCCAAGCCAGCCGTTCGGGCCAGCCTGCTCGGCGTCGCGACCGGACTCGGCTACGGCCTGACAGCTGCCTACACCAAGGGAATGGCCGATCAGTTCAACTCCGGCGGAATATCAGCAATTTTCACGACGTGGGAACTCTATGCGACGGTCGGTGCCGGCATAGTGTCGGCGTTCCTGCTGGAAAACGCCTATCAGGCCGGGCCGCTGACCGCGTCCCAGCCGGGCATCACGCTGGTGGATCCGCTGGTGTCCACGATCTGGGGACTTGTCGTATTCGGCGAGCTGGTCAACCACGGCACCCGGCTGGTGCTGACCGTCCTGCCGGGGCTGGCCCTGGCAGGAGGCGTGTTCCTGCTGAGCCGTTCCAGGATCCTGCGCGCGACTCAGCGGGGCGAAGACCAGACCGCACCCGCGAAGCCGCTGCCTGCGAGGCGCCGCTGACAGCGCTGACAAGCCGCAGCAGGGGAGTAGTGCGACGGACCCCGGCATCAACCGGCAGATGCCGGGGACCGTCCGTCCTCATCCCGTAATCGCGACGCTGATAGATGGTCTATCACAAACGCGGTCTTTCTGGTCCGCCTGACGGTGATCAGATGCGAGGCCTAGCCCATGCGACTCGCCGGCCGGCCATGGCCGCTCGCCGGAACAGGGCACCTCGGCCCACACCATGCGGCTGCGGTGATCACCGCGCACGCCGGTGCTGACCGCGAGCGCGCGCACTAAAACCAGGCCCCGGCCAGTCTCGCCGTCTGGATCATCGACGAGTCGCGGCGCGCCCGGCGCCCCGCCATCGGTAACGGCCACCCGCACAGTCTCGGCCGACCTGGATATCTCCACCACGAACGCGCCGCCGCATCCGCTCCGGGTATGCCGGATGGCGTTGCTCGCCAGCTCCGTCGCGACGCTCGCCACGTCGTCGCGGCCGGGGCAATCAGGCAGCGCCCACTCGATCCAGCGCCGCATCAGACTCAGCTGGCGGCCGTGCCCGGGAAACACCCGCCACCGCCGCAGCGATATCCCGGATGGTGCCTCTGCTTCAGCCGTATTGCTACTCACAGGCCTGAGATTGAGGCTCGCGCCAGGCAACATGCAAGTCAGCCACCAGCGCAATCATGAACAGTGATTACCAAAAGCGAACAGTGCAAGTGCTAATTTCGGTCAAGCTGGAAGCTGACCGGGCTCCATGGATAGGCGAATCGATGTGGGAAATGGGTTCGATTCCCGTACCTGCCCCCGCCTCAGCGAACAACGCCAGCACCATCACCACGAACACCACCACACGCAGCGGCAGCTTCCCGTCCCGCCGCCTGGTCCGGCGGCCCGGGCCTGGTCCGGCCCGCCACCCGGTCACCCCGGCGGCCTCATCGACCGAATCATGGGGCACCGGCACCGCCAGCACCCCCAGTCCGTCAGCCGGCCGCCCGCCGTCACCACGTCACAGTCAGCCATAGCAGGCGATCATGCCGGCCACCAGACAGAACACCGCCGAACGACACACCGCCGACCAAGATCAACGAGGCTTGGTCGCATTGGTTCCTGGTGGAGGCATTTCATGTTGTGGAGCCTTGCCGTGTTATTCAACGAAAAATCTCCGCAACATGAAAAGACTCCCTCAGGAACCCGAAACAACTCCACGATCATGACGAGAGTGCTCCCGTAAACGAAAACCTTCCACCCAGAAGCAAGGAGGCCCGGCCTGAGTTGATCCTGGACGCCTGAATTGATCCTGGAAGCCTGAATTAATCAGGAAACCTGACTGATCCCGGCAGCCTGACTGATCCCGGAAACCTGACTGATCCCGGAAACCTGACGATGCGGGAATCGTTGCCGGAAATCAGGTACCGATCCGCGCACCTAAGTTGCCCGGGCTCCCCGGCGCCCACGGCGAGCGCTACAGCGCAGGCTCCATGCTGGCGGCGCGCAGCGCCCGGTACAGGAGTCGTTCGTCGCCCAGGCGGTGCTTGAGCTGGCGCTCCAGGCCGCCGATCGGTACCAGGTTTTGCGGGGCGCGCGGGTCCTTGTGCGGGACGCTGGCGAAAACCGGCAGGACACGCGCCGTCTGGTCCGCCAGCATGGCAACGTCCTTGGGCTCCAGGTCGGCTGAGCACTCCAGGCGAACGACGCCCGACCAGGGTACGCCGTCGGTACCCGGCAGTTGGAGGTACCAGGACGCTCGCTGCCACGACGTGCCCATCGTGAATGCCGGGGTGCGCTGGCCCGGCTTGAGGGCGCCGACCACGGCGGCCTGCTCGCCTGGCAGGTACGAGGCGTGATGCGTCTTGATGTAGCCGACCGTACGGTTCAGGTGAGCCCGGCCGCGCAGCGGGCCGTCGACGACCAGAAGGTCGTCCTCGCCCGGGTGTGCGGCCCGGAACGCTGCGGCGAGTTCCACCTCGGCGAACGCCAGCCGCTGCTGCAGTGCCAGCGACAGCTTGTCAAGCCCGGCGCCTCCGGCAGCGGCATGAGCAACGTACCGGCCGCAGCGGGTGATCAGGTCGCCGGCGTCGCCGGCGGCGGTGAAGAGCGCGCGCTCGACGACCACGTCGGCCACGTGGGCGCCTCCATTGCAGACGACGAGGCCAGCGGCCAGCGACGCGGCGATGCCCGCGACGGGCTGGAGGCCGCCGCCGTGCACCCAGACCCTGGCATCGATCCGGCGCACGCCGTCAAGGAAGAGCACGGCGCGCGGGGGAAGTACCGACGGATCGGGGTCGAGCGGGCGCCATTCGCCTGCCGGGACCTCCAGATCGAGGTCGAGTTCGGCGGTGGACTCCGAGAGTCCACCTGACGCCTCCTGCTCCTCGGAGAACGCCTGGCCGTAACCCGGGTCCCAGGGATCAACCGTGAACGACATCGCCGGTCCGGCCGGCGGAGCCACAGCCCCGCTCACGTCACGCCCTCCTTGCGCAGGGTCGACGTCATGCCGGCGCGCGAGACCACGAACCGCACCGGCGCGCGTTCAGCCAGCGCCGGCACGTGGGTGATGATCCCGATCATGCGCTCGGAGTCGGCGGACAGTCGCTCCAGAGTCGACCCGACGATTTCCAGCGTGTCCTCATCCAGCGTGCCGAAGCCCTCGTCCAAGAACATCGAGTTCAAGTCCCGCATCCCCGCCGACAGCCCGATCACCTGGCGCGACAGCGCGAGCGCCAGCGCGAGCGAGGCCTGGAACGTCTCGCCCCCCGACAACGTGTGCACGGGCCGCCGCGCCCCGGCGTCGGCGTAATCGATGACGAACAGGTCGTTCCGCTCATCCCGGTCCAGCTGGTACTGCCCGCCGGACAGCTCCATCAGCGTCTCCGACGCCTCGGCCACCAGCGAGTCAAGCGCCTCGCCGCACAGCCATCGCTCAAACGACGACGCCCTGAGCAGCCGCCCGAGCAGGCCGGCTACCTTCTCGTCCTCAGCATGCGCGGCGCGCTGCGCCTCGAGTTCGGCGGCCTTGCGCCGGCTGGCCCGCACCTGGTCCAGCTGGTGCCTCGCCCGCTCCTGCGAAGCGGCCACCACCTTCTCTGCCTGGGCAATGGCGCCGGGCACCTCGACGCAATGCTTGGCGAGCAGCCCGCGAAGACGGGCCTCAAGCTTGCCGCGCTGCTCGGTTGCCAGGCGATATGCCTCGCGCACCTCGGTCAGCCGCGCCTGGCGGGCCACATGCTGCTCCTTCGACCAGCCGGTAAGCGCGTCCCACGCCGCCACCAGGTCCGCGCCTTCCACGGACGGAGCGCCCAGCCCGACCACCGAGTCTCTGACTGCGCTCAGGGCGGCGCGGGCGGCGCGTTCTTCTTTGTCGAGGCCGGCGCGCTCCTTGTCGGCCGCCTCAAGGCCGGACCGGGCAGAACGCACCAGGCCACGAGCCCGCGCCATGCGATCATCGGCCACCGCGATGGCCTCAAGCAGACTCCTGACCTCGGCTTCCCCAGACGCATCGGCGAGCACGGCGGCAACCTTTTCAAGCTGCTTAGCAGTGTTGTCTAGGGCAGCGGCCGCGAAAGCGGTCTCCCTGGAGGCCCCATCACGCGCCGATCGCGCTTCCTTGACAGCCTCGGCGGCCCAGTCCACGGCCGCTCGGGCCTCGGCGACGTCGGCTGGCACCACCTGATGCGGCAGGGCCGCCACGGGCTGCAGGCAGACCGGGCAGTCCTCGCCGACCCGCAGGTCCTGCGCGACCGCCAGAGCGGCGTGACTGCGCTCAGCGGCGGCGTAGGCCGCCTGGGCGCCCGCGCTCTTCAGCTCGGCCCCGGCGAGCACGCCCTCACAGGCCTTCAGCTCGGCTTGCCGCTCGGCCAGTACCTTCTCCTGCCTGGCCCGCACCGCGAGAAGCTCGCGGCGCTGCCCGTACGCGTCCCGCAGCCGCTCAAGCGCAGCGGCCGCCGGCAGCCCATCACGAGCCGCCGACGCCTCAGCCTCGGCTTGGTCGGCCCGGTCCCGCTCGGCCCGCCGCCTGCTCACGAGCGCGGCAGCGTCGGCGATCCGCTTGGCCAGGCCAAGGACCCCGGCAGGCGTCCGCACCGCGGCCAGCAAGTCAACCTCGGCCCGGACGGCCTGCCCCTGCGCCTCCGCTTCCCTGGCCCGGTCCGCGTGCTCACGCATCGAGCCGAGCAGCTCCGCGGTTTCGGCCGCCAGCTCAGCCAGCGCCGCCACCCTGGACCGCGCGGCCTCTTCCGCCTCTTCCGTGGCACCGCCGGCCCGGGCAAGCTCCGCAAGGGCGTCCTTGGCCCTGGCCGCTAGCTCGCCGGCGAGCTTGGCCCGTTCCCTCGCCTTCTGGCCGACCGTCTCGTACACGCCGAACGCAAGCAGTTCTACCAGCAGGTTCTGCCGGTCGGCGGCCCGTGCGCGCAGGAACTCGGAGAACCGCCCTTGCGGCAGCAGCACCGATTGGGTGAAGTGCTCGTAAGTCAGCCCGAGTATGCCCTGCACTGCCGCTTTGACCTGCTCTGGCCCCTCGGCGACGGCCTCGATGCTTGACTCAAGCAGCTCAGTCAACGGCGCGCCCGCGTGCACCGATGGGTCGAGCAGCTCGAGCCGCGCTTCCTTGGTGTTGACCTGGCCACGCGCGTTCCTCGTCAGGGCGCGTACCGCCGCGTACCGCTTGCCCGCGGCATCGAACACGAGCGCGACCCGGCAGGCGTTGGCAGCGGGGGCAAGCGCCTGGGCGATGACGTTTTCCTTGCCCCACCTGGGTACCGTGCCGTACAAGGCGAAGCACAGGCCGTCGATTACCGTGCTCTTGCCCGACCCGGTCGGCCCGACCAGCGCGAAGAAATCCACATCGGAGAAATCGGCCTCAGCAGGCTCGCGATACGAGCCGAAGCCGTCTAGCAGCAACCGCACTGGCCTCATGACGCGACCCCGCTGGTCACCTCGTCGAGCAACTGCGAGAACATCGCGGTGACCCGCGGGTCGTCCACGCCCTCGGCATCGAGATAGTCCCCGAACAGCTGCGCCGGGCTCCTCCCCGCCCTGCTCGGCCGGCCGCCTCCCCCGCTGTCCCGCAGGCCGGGCCTGGGCCGGTGCGCATCGTCGAGCAGCACCTCGAGCGTGTTCGGCAGCTTCTCCCTGACCAGGTCACCGAGGCCGGCCCGGGCGGGCTCGGCCAGGATCACCCGCAGGTACGCGTCCGCCGCCTCGCCGCCCTCAAGCGCCTCGGCCTCGGCGATCACCTGATCCAGCGTGCCGCGCAGCGTCCGCAGCCGGCGAGCCCCGGCGACTGGCACGGGCCTGGCGTCAGCCCGCACGCCAGGGGCGGCCGACACGACGAGCACGACCGGCTCGTTGGACTCCTCGCCGAAGTCGACCGGCAATGGCGAGCCCGAGTAGAAGATCGGGCACGGGCCGGGAACCTCCTGCTGCCGGTGCAGGTGACCGAGCGCGGCGTAGTGCGCGGTGGCCGGGAACATTCTGGCCGACAGCTCATAGTCCAGGCTGGTCTGGACCTCGCGCTCGCCGCCGCCGCGCCGTCCGCCGAGCAGCGTGGCGTGCGCCATCACGACGTTCACGGTGTCGTCGGTGAACTCGCTGGTCAGTGCCCGCACGATCGCGGAGACCCGCTGCGAGTAGTCCAGCGTGTGCTCAGCGAACTCGTGCAGCACGATCTCGGCGGCCCGCACCGCGAACCGGTGCGACAGGAACGGCAATGCCGCGACCCTGACTTGTTCTTTGTTTTTCAAGGTGAACGCGGTGGTGCCCCCCGACTGCGGGCGTTTAGGCAAGCCGAGCACGGTCAGCCCGAGTTGGCCGAGCACTGGCCGGTAGACCGAGTCGATGAGGGGGGCGTTGTCGTGGTTCCCCGCGATGACCACGACCTGGCGGCCGTCCTGCGCCAGCGCGAGCAGCGTGCGCATGACCAGCCCCTGTGATTTGGCGGTCGGCGCCGACGTCTCGAACAGGTCGCCGGCGATCAGCACCAGGTCGACGTCCTCGTGCCTGGCTGTCCTGACGATGCTGGCGAGCACCGCGGTCTGCTCGTCGTGCCGGTCCCGGCCCTTGAGCACCTTGCCGACATGCCAGTCGCTGGTGTGCAGGATCTTCATGGTTCTCGGGGCTCCTCGAACGGGGGGTTCAACGGCCATTCTTGCGCGCCCGGCTGTCAGTCACCCCGATCCCGCGGACACGCGCAGGTCAGGCGAACCGCGGCTACGCGGACGGCGGACCGGCGTACTTGGCGGTGCTGCCCTTGGCGGTGCTGACGGGGTATCTGCGCGCGTTCTTGGCCATCTTCTCGGTGAAGGCGAGTTCCAGGTCGACGCCAAGGACGTCGGCAAGCCTGATCAGGTAGGCGAACACGTCGGCCAGCTCATCACGCACCTGGCCAGCCCGGACGTCGTCCCCCATCACCTCGGACGACTGCGCGGGGGTGAGCCACTGGAAGATCTCGGTGAGCTCGCCTGCCTCACCCGCCAGCGCCATCACCAGGTTCTTCGGGTTGTGGAACTGATCCCAGTCCCTTTCAGCTACGAACTCGCGATACCTTCGCTGGAGGCTGCTGATCGACACCAGCCCACATATAGCAGGCCTTTGGTGGTGTTGCTCAACGGACGCGCATCATGTCTATCCAGTGCCGCGCTGGTGCGCACCGACCGCGCGGACGCTGACCGGCCGCTAGCCAGGCGCTGGCTCGTGCCAGACTTGGCACGATGGGCTGGTACTCGGATCGGATGCTGCCGCGGATTGTCGACCTCAGCCTGCGAACCAGCGAGTTCACGCCGGTGCGAGCGCGGGTCCTGAGCGGCCTCAGCGGCGAGGTGCTTGAAATCGGCTTCGGATCTGGGCTGAACCTGCCGCACTATCCGCTCGGGGTAACCCGGCTCCTGGCGATCGACCCGGCTGTCGCTGGCCGGAAGCTGGCAGCGGCGCGGATCGCGGCCTCTCCTGTCCCCGTCGAGTTCGCCGGCCTGGACGCCGGGTCGCTGCCGGCCGGAGACGACAGCCTCGATCATGTCCTCAGCACCTGGACGCTGTGCACGGTTCCAGACCCTGCCGGAGCGCTCGCCGAGATCAGGCGGGTACTGCGGCCCGGCGGATTCCTGCATTTCGCCGAGCACGGCCTGTCGCCCGAGGCCAGGGTCGCGCGGCTGCAGCGCAGGCTCAACCCGCTACAGCGCCGCGTCTTCGGCGGCTGTCACCTGGACCGGCCCATCGACCAGCTGATCACGGCGGCCGGGCTTGACCTGACCAGGCTGAAGACCTATTACCTGCCGGGCCCGCGTTTCGTCGGCTACACCTTCGAAGGCCTTGCCACCGCACCGGGCCAGTGAGCGGCGTGGTCCTGCCTGCTGCCGTCGCGGGCCGGCCGCTTCAGCTGATCTTGGAAGCAGGCGCGGCGCCGGCCGCGCCGCGAGGTCCGGCCTCGCGGGGCCGGTCGGGACCAGCCCGTCGGCCATGGCACGGACAGGCAGGTCAGAACATGATCAACTTAAGCTGTGCGGTGGCTGACGCCGACGCGATGGCCGCCGGGGAGCCGGCGGCCGCAAGAGCGCGGCCAGCGCCGACCCCAGCCAGAAACCGGCCGCGGCTTCCGCGACGGCGACGAGCACCGTCAAGGCGATGATCAGCACCCCCGCGGGCGGCAGGCCGGCCAGGGCCGCCGTATCCGAGGCGACCGCGCCCACGTGCTCGCCCCGCACGCTGTCAGCCAGCAACGGCAGGCTCCAGCCGAGCGCCGCGAGCAGGCAGGTCGCTGCGAGCGCCTGCCCGATCCGCAGGCGATACGCCCGGGTCGCGGCCCCGGCGGCGGCGCCCGCGAGCAAGGGGATGAACCACAAGCCCGCCGCGGAACCTGCCGCGGTCAGCGCGGCCACTCCGGCGCCGACGACGACGCGGATCCAGGCAGAGCCAGGCGATCGTCGCCAGGTCCGGGTGCGGGGCTGCGCCGCCTGCTGGTGCGGCGTCATCGCCTGCGCTTCTGGTGTCATCGCTACGGCCCCATCTTCCAGGTGATCCCGGCCGTCGCTGCGCGCGGTCCGGCCGAGGGCAGCGGGAGGTACTGTCCAGCTCGCCAGTCGGGGAAGAGATCCTGGTACCAGGGCGATGCGGGATTCTCGTCCTGGCCGCCTGGATAGATGCCCTCCGCCGACACCGATCCCTGGCCTGGCCAGCGGACGATCATCCGCCAGCTTGGCCCGGCGGCGGAGGTCAGCCCGCCGCTCGCCGCGTCGATGGTCCAGGGATCCCCGTCGCCTGGGATCGGGCCGATCCGAAGCGCCGGCGCCTGGGTCAGCGAAGGATAGACCCGGTGATGACGCCGCCCCCACGACCAGCTAGCCGGAGAACCGCCAAGGGCGCGGGCGAGGTCGGCTACCGCCTTGGTGAACGCCAGGCGCATCACCGTGGCCGCTGTCCTGGCTGGCCCGCCTGGCGGCGTGAACGCCCGATTGTCCTGATCTGCCACCGTCCACCGGGCGAGATCTGGTGACAGCGGCAGCAATGGCGAAATGACCAGATCCGGGTCTTTTCCGACAGGCACCTTTGCCGCCGTCCACCAGGGCCGGAAGACCGCGACAAGGTAGTCAGTCCAGAATTGCCACCACAGGCCGGCGGCGGCCGACGAGGCGGTCATGGCATAGTTCCACCGGTTCAGCAGCTTGATCGCGCCTTGCTGGGCGGCGGAGTACTGGCCGCCCCGCAGCGCGGCGAGCAGCCGGGGGACGACCGTCGCCGCCAGTTCGTCGGTGACGTCATGCTGCAGCGCCGCGAAGTCCGCCTCCGCCATCGATGAGTGCGCGCGCAGGTACCCGTAGAGCTCATCGGCACGGAACCCGGGATCATAGGAATCGGCGGAGGTGCCGATGTAATAGGGATAGCTCGCGCTCACCGGCCGCTGGTTCGCGGTCGCCAGTACATGCCCAGGAGGGTCGTATTCCTGCGGTACCGCGCTATAGGGAATGGTCCCGACGACGTCGAAGGCGCCCGTGCCCGGCAGCGGCAGCCACGGGTTGCCACGCGCGGTCAGCGGGAAGTAGCCGGCCGATATGGCGCCGATGTTGCCGCTGTCGTCCGCGTACACGAACGTCTGCGACGGCGCCCGCCAGGTGCGCAGGGCCGACCTGAACTGAGCGAAGCTCGCGGCACCGCCGACAGCCAGCATGGCCGCCAGATCGGGCGAGGGGATGTTGCCGGTCCAGTACACCGACATTGTCTGCCCGTCTTCGGTGAGGACCGGGCCATGCACCGTCAGGGGAACCGTCAGGCGCACCGCGGGACCGCCACGCACTTTGATGGCGTAACGGACGAGCTTGACCGGCCGCCAGCTGCCTCGCCAGAAGTACTGCCCTGGGTGCCGCGGGCTGGTCCGTTCCTGATAGAAGATGGTGGCCTGGTTCTGGACATCGGTCAGCGACCAGGAGATGTGCGCGTTGTGGCCGATGAGCACGGCCGGGAGTCCTGGCACGGTAACGCCGGTGACGTCCATGCCTGGGGCGCGGAGCGCGACCTCGTACCAGACCGGCGGCAAGGTCGTCGGAAGGTGCGGGTCCCCGGCCAGCATCGCGCCGCCGCCCGCCACCGCCGTGCCGTTCGCTGCCCAGGCGTTGCTGTCTGATGCACGGTGAATCTCGGTGTCCGGCAAGCGCCGGACAGCGCGCAGGATGGCGGCGGCCGCCGCCGGGCTAACGGCGCCAGCCGCCGTCCGCCGCGATCGCGGCATAACGGGCGTAAGAGGCTTAAGGGGCAGCGTGGCCGACAGGGCGCGGCCCGCTGGCGCGAGATCGCCCGCCTGCGCGGCGATGGGAGCGATGCCCCGGTACCGGTATGGACCCGGGTCATAGGGTGCCTGCCGCCCGGGGGGCTGCACGGGGAACCACTGCATCGTCCTGCGCGCTCCCAGCGAGCGCTCGAGCAGTGCGTAGTCGAGCGGCGTCGTGGTAAAGCTCAGTTCCTGGGCGAGCGTCCCCTGGATGGCGAGGCTGTCCACGGGTGTCCACGGACCCGGATAGACGCCAGACAGCGTGAACAGCGCCGGCCAGCTATGGTTCGCCCGGTCCTGGCTGATCAGGTCGTTGACGCCGCGCGCATACGCGATCAGGGCACGACCCGCCGGGCTGGACCTGGGCGTGCTGGCCCACTCGGCCTGAGCGGTGCGCAGCAGTCCGAGCCGCAGCTCGAACCGGTCCGACCCGACCGCCGCCCGCCCGGCCAGCGCCGCGAGGTCCCCCTCGCCGAGCCGGCGGCTGAGATCGAGTTCGGTAAGCCGGAACCTGGCCTCGACATAGCCAAGCGCCACGAACAGGTCCCAGTCCGACGCCGCGCTGACGGAAGCGATGCCAGCGGCGGTGAACCGGACCGCGGCGCGGCCCCGCAGGCCAGGGATCGCGAGCGCTTCGGAATGCGGCAAGACGCTGCCGGCCGCGGCGGTCCAGACGCCGCTGCCCGGGTCAAGCGCACGCCCGAGTGCTGGTACCGCGCCGATGCCGCTCCCTAGCAGCGCGGCCAGCAGGACGCAGCAGACAAGCGCCGCGAAGGCGCTGCCGAGCCTCCGCCACAGCCGCGGCGCGGCTGCCCGGCCGGCGTCGGCCACTTCATGACCGGGTTCGTCAGGCATCGCCGGACACCGCCTCGGTGAGCACGTCAAGCGCCGCGGTCACGACGCCGGCCGAGACGTTCAGCGGAGGCAGCAGCCGGACCACGCTGTCGGCCCGGCCGCCGACCTCAAGGATCAGCCCCCGCCGCAGGCACCCTTGCTGTACCCGGCGCGCGGCTTCCCCGGAAGGCTCGCCTGTCCGGGGATCGGCCAGCTCGATGCCCAGCATCAGGCCGCGTCCCCTGACGTCGGCGATCACCGGGAACGAGCTGGCCAGCCCGCGCAAGCCTGCCATCAGCTGCTCGCCGCGGGCCAGGACGTTCGCCAGGATGTGGTCGCGCCCGAAGATCTCGATCATCTTGGCGCCGCCGGCGAAGGCCAGCTGATTGCCGCGGAAGGTACCCGTGTGCGCTCCCGGCTGCCATCGGTCAAGGCGCTCGTCGTACAGGACCAGGGCGACGGGCAGGCCGAGCCCGCTCAGGCCCTTGGAGGCCACGATGACGTCAGGCTCGATGCCGTACTGCTCGAACGCGAACCACGTCCCGGTGCGACCGCAGCCGGTCTGCACTTCATCGACGATGAGCGGGATCTCGAGCTCGCGGGTGAGGTCGCGCAGCCGCTTGACAAAGTCCGCGGGCGCGGGAATGACCCCGCCCTCGCCTTGCACCAGCTCCACGATCACCGCCGCAGGCCTGGTGATACCGCCGAGCGGGTCACGGAGCGAGCGCTCAAGCAGTGTCGCGCAGCTAGTGCCGCAGCCGGCCGGGCTGAGCCCGAGCGGACAGCGAAGGCAGTAGGGATACGGCATGAAATGCACCCCGGGCAGGCCGGCCGGGACCGGGGCCTTCTGGGAGACCGAGCCGCTCACCGCCATCGCGGCCGCGGTCGCGCCGTGAAAGCCGCCGGTAAACGACACGATGCTCTCCCGCCCGGTCGCGGTCTTGCAGAGCTTGATGGCCGCGTCGACCGCGTTGGCTCCGGTTGGGCCGGCGAAATGCAGCCGCGTCCGGTCCCGCATGGCGGCCGGAAGCATGCTGAGCTGCCGTTCGGTGAAGAGGTCCTTGGCCGGGCTCGGAAAATCCAGGCCGTGCACGAAGATCTCGAGCTGGCGGCGAACTTCGGCGACGATCTCCCGATCGGAGTGTCCGAGCGGCAGCGCGCCTGCCCCGGTCAGGAAGTCCACGAACACATTGCCGTCCGCGTCCTCGATGAAGCTGCCGGCCGCCCTGGCCACGGCGATCGGCAGCCGTCGCGGATAGCTCCGCGCCGCCGATTCCCGCAGGCCCTGCCTGTCCAGCAGCACGCGCGAGCGCGGGCCCGGCACCTCCGTGCGGACCGCCGGGCGCAAGGACGCGCGCAGCTGGCCGTTCGCCCGCGATGGCAGGAGGGAGTCGAGTTCGGGGACGGCCGCCTCAAGATGCGACATGATCGGTTCCTTTCCTGCCGGGTGCCGGCGGCACTGGCGCAAGGCCCAGGTCCGCCGCCAGCCGTGCCATCGAGTCGGCTATCCGCGCCACGGCCTGATCGGGCACCTGGCCCGGCTGGTATTCGAAGGCAAGGTCGTAGTCGTCATCCTGGGTGACCACCAGGGCCAGGGCGGCCTTGGCTGCCACGGACTCGACGTGCACCGGCCTCAGCCGCAGGTCCGCTGCACGCAACTCCGGGTAGGGCTGTTGCATCAGGAAGTGCACGTCGGCGAGCGCCGCCGCGTCGCGCATCCGCTCGCGCGTCCGCAGCGACCTGACGACGTGCTCAAACGGGACCTCCCGATGGTCGAAGGCCGCCCCGAACGCGGTGGCGATCCGGCTGACCAGTTCGGCCGCCGATGGCTCCCCGGTCAGGTCGCAGGCGACGACGATGGTGTTCACGCAGAAGCCGGCGATAGCCTCGAACTCGGGCCTGACGCGCACGTCGGCGAAGGTGGCGATCGGCAGCTCGGACAGGCCGCGTTCGCGCCCCAGGGCGCCCGCGAACAAGCTCAGCAGCACCGCGAACGGAGTCGTGCCGCCAGCGCGCGCGACCGACCGGATAATGCGCGCGGTACCGGCGGGCAGCGTCATCCGGTGGACCCGGCGGGCGCCGGTCTCGGCCGGCGCCCGCCCCGCCGGCCTGGCGGTGAACCGCACCGGGCGCAGGTCGCGCAGGTGCTGGCGCCAGAAGTCCAGCTGCCCGGCCAGCCCGGGCAACGACGCCTGCTGCTGCCAGGCGGCGAAGTCGGCGTACTGCAAGGACGGCGCCCTCAGGTCAGCCGCAGTACCCGAGGCGAAGGCGGAATACAGCTCGGTCAGCTCGTAGCCAAGCATCCGCAGCGTGTAGTCGTCGCAGGCGATGTGGTGCAGCGCGAGAGCGAAGACATGCTCCCGCGGCCGGATAGTCACGAGGAACGCGCGCAGGACCGGCCCCGCCGCCAGATCGATCGGCTCGCTGAAGGACTTGAAGATCCGCTCCCTGGCGAGAACCCTGGCCTGCTCGGGCGGCATGCTCCGCAAGTCGGCGAGCCGCAAAGGGACATCCCCGGCCGGCTCGATGACCTGGGCCGGCAGGTCATCGGGTCCTGTCGGGTAGCGGGTGCGCAGGATCTCGTGCCTGCTGGCAAGCGCCCGCAGCGCTTGCCGCAGCGCGTCCGCCCGCAGCGGTCCCTCGATGGCGAATACCGCCGGAACGGTGTACTCCACGGAGTACGGAGAGAGTTTCTGCAGGAACCACAGACGCTGCTGGCCAGATGAAAGAGGCAGCGGCCCGGACCGGTCGGCAGGGCGGATCGAGCCGAAGGCGGCCGCAGCGACCGCGGCGGCAGCCGCCGGTGCCGTTGCCTTGAGGTGCTCCGCAAGCGTCGCCGGCGTCGGGTTCATGAACACCCAGCGCAGCTGGACCGTGACCCCGAGCCTGGCCCTGGCTCGCTCGACGATCCGGGCGGCGATCAGGGAATGGCCGCCCAGAAGGAAGAAGTCGTCATCCGGCGCGACCGAAGGCAGGCCGAGCACCTCAGCGAAGATGCCAGCCAGCTCGACGGCCAGGTGACCGGCCTGGCCGGCTTCGGCCGCCACGTTGCCCTGAGCCCCGGGCGGCGGCAGCGCCGCGGTGTCCGTCTTGCCGTTGGGCAGCCTGGGCAGCGACGGCAGCACCACGATCGCGGCCGGCACGATCGCCGGCGGCAGCCGCTCGCGAAGGAAGGCGAGCAGCTCCGCCTGGTCCGGCCCGGCGCCCGGGCACCCGACATAACCCGTGAGCACCTGCCTGCCAGGCGGGCCGGCCGGTGCCGCGACAGCGTCCCTTACCGCCGGATGTGCCCGCAGTGCCGCCTCGATCTCACCGGCCTCGACGCGGACGCCGCGCACCTTGATCTGCCGGTCATTGCGCGAAAGGAACTCCAGCTGCCCGTCGGCGCGCAGCCTGACCACGTCACCCGTCCGGTACAGGCGATCGCCAGGATCCCCGTGCGGGTCAGGCAGGAACCGGTCCGCGGTCAGGCCGGGCGCCTGGTGATATCCGCGGGCGAGGCCCGCGCCGCCGAGGTACAGTTCCCCCGGCACGCCGATCGGCACCAGCGCCATCCGGTCATCGAGCACCCGGGCCGTCGTGCCGGGGATCGGCCGCCCGATGGGCGGATCGCCTGGCTGACCCGGATCGACCAGCGCGGCGGTGGAGTAGACCGTGTCTTCAGTAGGACCGTAGAGGTTGCGGACGCCGGTCACGCCAGGCAGCCCGCCGAGGGCGCGGGCCAGGTCAGCCCGCAGCGGCTCGCCGCAGAGGACCACCGTCCTGACGGTGGCCGGAACTCGCCCGGCCGCCACCAGCTCGGCCGCGACCGTGGGCACGGTGTTGAGCACCCTGGCCTGGCAGCTGAACCCGGCATCGAGCACCTCGCCCGGGCCGGCGGCGAGCACGACCTCGCCTCCCAGCATCAGCGTCACGAACAGCTCGAAGACCGACAGATCGAAGCAGGCCGACGTTATGGCGAGAACGGCGGCAAGGTCCTGCGCCGGCAGCGCCGCACGCGCCCAGTCGGCCAGCTGCACGACGCTGCGGTGCTCGACCGCTACTCCCTTGGGCTTCCCGGTCGAGCCCGAGGTGTACATGAGGTAGGCGACGTCGCGCGGTCGCGGGCCTCCCGATGGCGGGCACGAGCCAAGCCCGGCGCAGCCGGGCCGCCCTGGCTGGACCACGGGCAGGTCCAGGCCGAGCGCCTGCGCCATCGAAGGCTCGGCGACCAGGAGCGCGGCCTGGCTGTCGGCCACCATGTAGCGCAGCCGGTCTCCCGGGTAAGCCGGGTCAAGCGGCACGTACGCGGCGCCGGCGGCCATGATCGCCAGCAGGACCACGACAAGCTCAGGCGTGCGGGGCAGCGCGACGGCGACCCTGTCGCCGCGGGTTATTCCGGCCGCGCGCAGTCCGGCGGCGAGATGCCAGGCCCGGCCGGTCAGCTCACGGTAGCTGACACGGTCAGCGCCCTGGCTGATCGCGATGGCCCCTGGCCTGTTCCCGGCTCGCCGGGCCACCAGCTCGGGGATGGTGGCTGACCAGCCTGACCGGTGCCGCACCCCCCTGCCGCTGGCTTCCTCGATGATCTGGCGCTCGCCGGCGCCGATCAGCGGGCACGCCGATAGCGCCCGGCCAGGCTGGGTGATCGCGGCGGTGGCGAAGGTCCGCAGCCGTTCGGCCAGCCGCGCGGCCGTGGGCTCGCTGAACAGCCCGGCGTCATAGCGCAGCGACAGGGACAGCCCGCCGGCCCCGTGACCGAGAATGAGGGCCAGGTCCGCCTGGGCGCCTCCGTTGCCGGCCGGCAGCAATTCCAGGTCAAGGCCGGCGAAGCTCATCGACGCCGGACCCGCGTCCTGCCGGGGGTCGCGCAGGTTTTCCGGCAGGCCGCCGCCGGCGCCGACCTGGCCTGGCTGCTCGACGGACAGCATGAATTGCATCAGCGGCGTGTCTCCGCGAGCATGCTGGCCAGCCAGTTCCCGTACCAGCCGGGCGAACGGATAGTGCCGGTTCCGCAGTGCGCCCGCCATGGCCGCGCCCGCCCGGCCCGCCGCCTCGGCCAGGTCAGGGTCGCCGCCAAGGTCGACCAGGACCGGAAGAGGGTTGACGAAGTAACCGACCGTCTGCCCGTAGGCGCGGCCGGGCCGGCATGTCGCCGGCACCGTGACCACGACCTGGTGCTCGCCGCAGTGCCGGCCGAGGAACGCCGCCCAGATGGCCAGCATGACAGCGACCGGGCTGACTCCCGCAGTGGCCGCGAACTGGTCCAGCCCGCGCTGAACCGCGTCATTCAGGCCGACGGCGATCGCGCCGCTTCCCTGCCGGCCTGGCCGCCGGGGCCAGTCGGTCGGCAGATCGAGAACGCGGTCGGCGGGAGGCAGGCGCGTCCTGAAGTAACTGAGCGCCCGCCGCGCCGCCTCGCTGTCCAGCCATCGTGCCTGCCAGCGCGCGAAGTCCGATGGCCCGGCCGCGATCGGCGCCCAGGCGGGCAGTTTCCCGCCGCCGAGCGCGGCGTAGGCGGTGAGCAGGTCGCTGCCGATCGTCACCATCGAGGACATGTCCACGACGAGGTGGTGCGCGACGATGAGGAGTACCCACTCGTCCTGGCCATCGGGCAGCAGCCGCACCCGGATCAGCGGCCCGCTGGCAAGGTCGATGTGCCTGCGGATCTCCGCGTCGATCAGCGTCGCGAGGCCCGCTGGCGTCAGCCCCTGCGCATCGAGCACAGCGAAAGACTCGGCGCTTGCCCGGCCGGCCGCCAGCACCGGGCGCTCTCCCGTCGCGTCCACCCGGCAGCGCAGCAGCTCGTGCCGGTCCAGGACAAGCCAGAAGGCCTCGCGCATCAGCGCCGGATCGATGGCCGAGCGTACCCGGACGGCGAGCGGGACATAATAGGCCCGGCTTTCCGGCTCCAGTTCCTGGAGGAAATAAAGCGCTTCCTGACCCTCTGTCATCGGGATTACCGTGCCGTCGGGGACAGGAATACGGGTACCTGGCCGCATGGCTAGATCAGTCACGGCTGCCCCGCCTGGGGGTATAATGCCTGTCTATGGAACGATCATTCATCATGCCACCTGGTTATTGGATTGACGTCCCGGGAGGTAAAATCTACGCGGAATCAGCGGGTGACGGACCTCCCATAATGCTGGTGCACGCGGGAATTGGTGACCGGAGAGTATGGGACCCTATATTGCCCGCGCTTTCCAGGGACTACCGCTGCACGCGATTCGACGTGCGGGGCTTTGGCCGCTCTCCGGCCCCGGCGCGGCCGTTTTCCCCGGTCGACGATCTCGCCGCGGTCGCCGCGAGCACGGGCCAGGACCCTGTGACGGTTATCGGCATCAGCATGGGGGCTGGCATGACGGCAGACTTCGCGCTGGCCAGGCCGGCGGCTGTCGCGGGCATGGTGCTCGCCTCGCCCAGCCTGACCGGATTCCCCGGACCGCCGGAAGATGATCCCAGGCTCGCGGCTTGCGATGAGGCTACGGAGCGTGGCGACACGCACGCGGCCGTGGATCACGAGCTCGAGTTCTGGGCACCGCTCGGATTCGGCGGGCCGCTTGGCGAGATGCTGCATGCGATGGCGCACGACAACGCCGCGACGATGCTGCTTGACGATGACCTGATCATCGGGCAGCCCGAGGCCGCCGGGCGACTCGGCGAAATCACGATCCCGGCCCTTGTGCTGGTCGGCGCAAAAGACGCTGAGCATATCCGCGCGTCGGCAGATGTCATCAGCGCTGCCATTCCGGAGTGCACCAAGTCTGTGATACCTGATGCCGATCACCTGATCCCTCTTCGGAATCCCGCGGAATTCACCAAGCTCACGATGGAGTACCTGTCGGCTATCAGTTTCTGAGCCTATACTGAGATAAGTCAGGCTCAGGCTATCGACAGTGGCAGGAGGCCCGGAGTGACGACGCCGCAGGATGAGGATTCGCTTCAATATAAAGTCGTGCTGAATCACGAAGAGCAGTACTCCATCTGGCCGCTCGACCGGGAGAATCCGCCCGGCTGGCGCGACGAGGGCACTCACGGCACGCGCCAGGAGTGCCTGGATCACATCGACAAGGTGTGGACCGATCTCACGCCGCTCAGCGCGCGCCAGGCGGCCGGCACGACCCGATCTGGCAGCCACTGACCTGGCAGCCACTGATCCGGCAGGCGGGCGGGGGCTCACTGCGTCTCCGCCCGCAGCGCTGGCCCGGGTGGCGGGCGGGGGGTGAGGTCGGCGGCCCCCTGATCCCCCCGTGCGGCAAGCTCGGGGACAGGCGGCATCTCGGGGACAGGCGGCATCTCGGGGACAGACGGCATCTCGGGGACAGACGGCATCGTGCCCGGGTCTGCTGGCCGCACGTCGCGCAGCGACGGAGCCAGCGCGAATCCCGCGCCGGCGAGCAGGAAGATGACCCCCACCGCGGTGACCACCGTCGTACCGCCAAGCACGTCGAGCAGCACTCCGCCGAACAGCAGCACGAGCGGCGACGCGGCGTCGGTCACCAGCTCAGAGATGCTGCCGATGCGACCGAGCAGCCGGTCAGGAGTGAGCCGGGTGCGGATGGCGACGAAGAGACAGGTCACGCAGCCGCTGCCCGCGCCGGCGAGGACGGCGCCCACCAGCAGCGGCACGATTCCGCGCAGGTGCACGATCGTGACGATCGCCACTCCGGCGAACACGCACGCCGCGAGCATCGGCCGTCCGGCCGCCAGCCCGCTCAGCTTCGCCGCGGCGGCGAAACCGGCCAGTGCCCCGACGCTGAACATCGCCACGGTGACCGGGAACGACCAGGAACTCAGGTTCCGCTCGACGTCGATGACGTAGGCGACGGCCGGTATGAGCAGCACGGTCGCCCCGCTCACCGCCGTCCAGAAACCGATCAGCGCCCGCAGGCTCGGAGTGCGGCGCAGGAAACGCAGCCCCTCGGCGATCCCACCGAGCATCGAGAAGGGCATCGATCCGTCCGGCCCCGCCGAACCCCCCGCCGGCTCCGCCAGGGCCTGCAGCGGCCGCCGCACGAGCGCGAGGCAGCAGGCGGAGGCGGCGAAGGAGACGGCATCCACCCACAGGACGCTCACCGGGCTGACCACCGAGATGAACCCGGCGGCCAGGGCGGGCCCGGCGACGAAGCCGATGGCCGAGACGGCCTGCAGCTCAGCTGTCGCCTTCGGCACGTGCTCGCGGCCGACCAGCTGGGGCACGGACGCCGCGTACGCGGCCAGGAACGGCGGAGTCAGCACGCTGAAAGGCACGACGGTGAGGTAGATGACGCCGATGACAGGCAGCCCGGCGTAGGCGGCGACCGGGATCGCGGCGACCAGCAGGCAGCGGCCGATATCGCAGGCGATCATCAGCCGGCGCCGGTCCCAACGGTCAGCGGCCGATCCGGCAGCCAGGCCGACCGCCACGCTCGGGACCGTCTGCAGCAGCCCGAGCAGCCCGAGCCGGAAGCCGGACCTGGTCAGCTCTACGACAATCAGCGGCAAGATCGTGAACGTCACGCCATTGCCGATCGCCGACATCGCCGAGCCGCCCAGGAGCGCCTTGTAGCTGCCGTTGCGCCACGGCCTGGCCGACTGCTCCGCTTCAGGCATCAGCTATTCCCAGGTCACCGCGCCGGTGACCTGCCTGATCCCGCCCTTGCTCTTGTAGTAGGCGCTCGCGAAAGGCCGCTCAGCCATGCCGCGCAGGAACCGGAGCAGGTTGGCGCGGTTGAGGATCTGGACGGAATGGGAGATCGACACTTCCTTGGAAATCACCCCGTGCCAGCACGAGTCCGGAATGTAGAGGATCTCGCCTGGCTCCAGATCGCACTCGCGCGCCCGCACGTCCCGGTAGAGCGGGTGCTTGTCCAGCTCAGGCCGCCGGAAATCCACCTTCGACATCCCGAACGTGTACCGGAACGGCCGGTGGTACATCCGCTTGGACTGATCGGCGGAGATCAGCACGCAGTGCTTACGGCCGTAGATCTGGCACAAGAACGCACCCGTCATCACGCCGTCGCTGTGGAACGGCGTGGTGACGCCGACCCCGCCGACGAACAGCGTCTCCTCCAGCGTCCGTGAGATCGCCTTGCGCGATGCCTGGAACGGCGAGTTCCGCAGGTCGATCCAGTTCGGGCACACGTCGGGGATCTTGACGTCGTCCCATAGCTGGTCGGCTTGGTAGAAGGGGTAGGCGCGCAGGTAGTAGACGCGGCCGTCGGACGACGAGTTGATCCGCTGCAGCGTCTCGCCCGGCGACAGCTCCACGAACTGGCCGATGCGGCCGAGCAGCAGGATGTCGTTCGGGTCCTGCGCGTTCACCGGCATGGTCGAGCGGCCAAGGGCGTCGAGCACGTATTCGGGCGTCCACTTGCTCATGGCGGGCCAGTCGTCCATCAGGCCGGTGATGATCGCGGGGGTCCTGGTCTTGACGAACTGCCGGTAGAACTCACGCCGGTGGGGCCGGTGAACCCGCCTGACGGGCTCGGGATCGGTGGTGTAACTGGCCTTGATGGCGTAGCGCTCTTCGGCGGCGGCCGCCGCGGCCGTGTCGGTCAGATCAGTCATCGGGTGCGCTCCTTATTAGGTGGACAGTGACCGCTGGTTCGCTAGAAGGCTGGCCAGCCCGGCCCGCAGCTCGCCTGCGGCCAGGCCTGGCTCGTCGGTGATCCGCTCGATGGCCGCCGACAATCCGGCGCCGAGTGCGCTGATGGCGCCGGGTGCGTGGCAGCCCGGATCGTAGGAAAAGACGAGTACGCCGCCATTAATCGCCAGGTCGACGCGCAGGCTGGCGTCGATCTGATTGAGGTTCAGCTCGAGCCCGGGCGGCAGCACGAGTTCGTCGAGCGCGGCCTGGCCGTCAGCCGCCATCCGCACCGGGTAGTTGTCGAAGACAAGCACATGGTCGAAAGGTGGCACGGCGGCCGTGCCGTGGCCCTGGCGCAGGTCGCGCTGGCTGATCAGCCCGTGCCTTGCGTCGGCGACCCGGCCGGCCGCCAGCTCTCTCGCGAGCTCGCTGACTGACTGGCCGTCGCGAACTCTCGCGCGCAGCGGCAGCACGTTGACAAGCTGGCCGACGATCGATTCCACGCTGGCGAGCCCCGGCGGCCGGCCGGAGGAGACGACGCCGAAGACCAGGTCATCGCTGCCGGTGGCCGCGGCGAGCAGTACCGCCCAGGCGGCCAGGGCGAGCGCGCTTGTGGTCACGTGCTCGGCCCTCGCCGTCGCCGCGAGCCTGGCTGACCTGGCGCCGTCGAAGGGGATCATGTGCTTGTCGTATGGCCCGGTGGCTGTGGCTGGCCCGCTGCCCAGCCACGTCGGGCCCGCCAAGCCGCTGAGCCGGTCGCGCCAGTAGTCGCGGATTTGGCCGGCACTGTCCTGGCCGCTAAGCCAGTCGAGGTAGCGCAGGCAGGACACCGGCGCAGGAAGCTGCGGCGGCCTGCCCATCACGCCGGCCGCGAGCAGCTCTACCAGCTCGGCGGTCAGGATCGCCGAAGACCAGCCGTCGTACAGCAGGTAGTGATGCAAGTCGAGCAGGACTGACAGCTCGTCGGAAAGCCGCAGCAGGTGCATCCGCAGCAACGGGCCGCCCGGCCTGATCGCCGCCCGCTCGGCGGCTGTCAGCTCGCGGCCGGCGCGCTGCGCCTCGCCTTCTGGCAGGGCGCGCCAGTCGTGGACGATCAGCTCGCTCAGCGGGGATTCCGCGATCTCGGCGATGAAGCGGCCGCCGGCCGGCCGTGTCCGCAGCCGCAGCGTGTCGTGCCGCTCCTGCAGCTTGTGCCACGCCGCGCCGAGCGCGCCTGGCTGCACCCAGCCGGGCAGCGGTGTCGCCGAGGTGATGACGAACAGCCCGGGAACCGGAGTGTCCATCGCCGCTTCCAGCATGTGCCGCTGGTAAGGCGAGAGCACCAGGCCCCCGCCGGGCGCGGCGGACCGGTGACCGGCGCCGGCAATCCCGTCCTCACGCTGGCTCGCGGCGCGCTGGCCGTCCTCACGCTGGCTCGCATCGCGCTGGCTCGCGGCGAGTGCCAGCTCAGCCACCGTCTGCCGCTCGAAGACGTCACTGACAGCCAGTTCCAGGTTCAGCTCGGCCGCTCGCGCGACCAGCCTGATGGCCAGGACCGAGTCCCCGCCAAGCTCGAAGAAGTTGTCGTCTCTCCCGACCTCGGACACGTCGAGCAGATCAGCCTCGATCCCGGCGAGCGCTTGCTCGGCCGGTCCTTGCGGCGGCACGAACGCCGCGGCAGGCCGCGCCTGGGCCAGCGCCGCCAGGCGGCCGCGGTCGAGCTTGCCGTTGGGAGTCAGCGGCAGCTCGTCCACCGTCACGTAGGAGGCCGGGACCATGAAGGCGGGCAGCCGCTCGCCGAGCAGCCTGGACAGTTCGGTTGGCACGACGCCATCGCCGGGCGAGGCCGGCACGAGGAACGCGACCAGCCTGGTCGCGCCCGCGGCCCCCGGCGCCGGGATGACCGCGGCGTTGCGGACGCCGGGCAGGCCAAGCAGGGCGGTCTCGACCTCGCCCGGTTCCACCCGGAAACCCCGGATCTTGACCTGCCGGTCCTGCCGGCCGAGCAGGATCAGCTCGCCGTCGGGCCGCCAGCGGGCAACGTCCCCGGTCAGGTACATCCGGTCGCCCCGCACGCCTGAGTACGGGTTGGGCACGAACTTCGCCGCGGTCAGGGCGGGCCTATCGTGATAACCCCAGGTCACGCCCACGCCGCCGAGCGCGAGCTCGCCCGGTATCCCGACTGGCCGCAGATCGCCGGCTGCATCCACGACGTACGCGTGCTGGTTGGCCATCGGACGTCCGTAGGGAATGCTGACGTCTGACGCGTCGGCCTCGGTGACGACGTGCACGGTGGAGTCCATGGACACCTCCGTGGCCCCGCCGAGCGCCACCACGATCGCGCCGGGCGCCGCCTTCGCGAGCCTGGCCGGGAGGGACACGGGGATCCAGTCGCCGCCGAGCAGGAAGAGGCGCAGCGGCAGGGGGCCGGAGCGATCGCGTTCCACCTGGTCGGCGAGCAACTCCGCGAGCGCGGGCACCGAGTGCCAGACAGTCACGTGGTGCTCGTTGATCAGCGCGGCCCAGTGGCCGGGGTCGCGCAGGCGGCCTGGGTCAGGCAGCACGATGGTGCCGCCAGCCGCCAGCATCCCGAAGACGTCATAAGCGCACATGTCAAAGCTGAGCGACGACATGGCCAGCACAGCATCCGTCCGGCCGATGCCGAACCGGCTGTTGAAGTCGCTGAAGTTCGACACCCGGCCCCGGTGGTCGGCGAGTATGGCCTTCGCCCGGCCGGTGCTGCCCGAGGTGTAGATCACGTAGGCCAGGTTCGCTGGAGTCGCCCCGGCATCCGCGCGACTGCCCGACTCGCCCGGCAGCAGCTCCCGATCGGTGTCGAGGTCAAGCACGGGCACCTCTGGCGGCGGCATTGCCGCGAGCGCTACTTTCTGGCAAATCAAGGCAGCTAGCCCGGAGTCCTCGACCATGAACCTGAGGCGCCCGGCCGGGTAGGCGGGATCAAGCGGCAGGTACGCGCAGCCGGCTTTCGCGATGCCGACCAGGCCGGCCACCATGTCGGCGCAGCGGGCTACGCTGATGCCGACCCTGTCGCCGGTGCGCGCGCCGTGACCACGCAGCCAGTGCGCGATCTGATTGGCGCGCTCGTCCAGCTCGCCGTAGGTCAGAGCACGGTCGCCGATCACGGCGGTCCGGCCTGGCTGCGCCGTCGCCTGCGATTCAAACAGCTCGTGCAGGCAGCCGCCGGGGAAGGGAGCGCGGGTATCGTTCCACGGCCCGGTGATCATGGCCAGGTCGGCGGCCGTCACCGCGCTCGCGGCGGCCAGGTCCTCGTCCGGGGTGCTCGCGATCTTGGCGATCGCCTCCTGGATGCGCGTGAGCACAAGGCGGGCCGTATCGGCCCGGTAGCGCCCGGCGTCGTATTCCAGCGAGATCCGCAGGCCGTCCTGATCTTCGGCGACCGAAAGGTCGAGATCGAACTTGGCGGTGCCGTTGTGCAGAGGAACGGGCTCGACGGTCAGCCCTGGCACGGTCAGGTCGCCCGCCGGGACGGTCTGGTGCACGAACATCACGCGGAAGAACGGCGTGTCAGCCGCCGACCTGGCGGGCGCGCAATCGGCGACCAGCCGGGCAAAGGGGACGCCCTGGTGGATGGTGGCCGCACGCAGCACCTGGTGCGCGCGCCGGACGATCTCGCCGAGGCTGGGCCGGCCGTCGAGCCGGATGCGCAGCGGGATCGTGTTGGCGAAGTAGCCGATCAGTGACTCTGAGGCCACCGTGGGCCGGTTGGCCATCGAGGTCCCGATCACCAGATCGGCGCTGCCGCCGTAACGGCTCAGCACGATGGCGTACGCCGCGAGCAGCACGGCCGTGCGGGTGCTGCCAAGCGCGGCAGCTGCCCGGGTGATGTCGTCCGCCGTCTGCGCGGGCAGATCGAGCTGGACGCGGTGGCCGCGGCGCTCGCGGCCAGCCTGCCTGGGCAGGTCGGCGGGCAAGAGCTCGGCCGGATCTGGCGCGCCGGCGAGCTGGCCGCGCCAGTAGGCCAGGTCGTCGTCCGGATCGGCCAGGGCGTCGAGTTCGGCGACGACGTCTGAGTACTGCATGCTGAGTTCGGGCAGCGGGCTGCCAGTGCCCGCGAGCGCGCCGCGGTAAGCGGCGGCGAGCTCGGTGAGCAAGATGGCGGCCGACCAGGCGTCCGTGGCGATGTGGTGCACGACGACCGCCAGCAGCGCCTCACCTGGCCCCAGGTCGTACAGCTCGGCTCTCATGACCGGCCCGCTCGCCAGGTCGAACGGGACCGCCGCCGACTGAGCCGCCCGCCTCATCGCTTCCGGCATCCGCTCCTTGGCTGGCAGCTGACGCAGGTCGTGCGGCACGAGCCGGAATCCGTCGGCACCGGCCGCCGGCTGCTGCATGAGCACGTCGCCGTCCAGCCTGAACCTCGTCCGCAGCACCTCGTGCCTGCGCTGGATCTCGGCCAGCGCGGCGGCGACGTGCGCCGGCTGGATGTCGCCGGTGAGCCGCACCGCGTAGGGCACGTTGTACCGCGAGCCTCCCTGGCCGATCTGGTCGGCGAGCCAGAGCTGTCGCTGAGCCGGCGACGCCGGGGCTGCCTGCCCCGCCCGCCGGGCAGGCGCGCGGGCAGGTCCCCGGGCCTGCCTGGTCCTGGCCCGGGCGCGCAGCAACCTGGCGAGCTTGACTCGCTCGTCGTCGCTCAGGCTGGCGGTGCCCTGGCTCGCGGTGCCCTGGCTCGCGGTGCCCTGGCTCCCGGTGCCCTGGTGCGGTTCCGGCGTCATGGCCGCGCTCCGTAGCCAGGCACGGGGTAGTCGGGCACCGCGTAACCGGGGATCGGGAAATCCGCGCAGAGCTCGCCGACTGACCGGCGGACCTTGTCCCTGACCTCGCGGGCCAGCGGGAGGCCGGCCCTGGCGGCAGTAATCACCTCGGCGATCAGGTCCGCGCAGACGACCATCTCGCTCGGGCCAAGGCCGCGGAAGGCGACCGTGTTGGTGCCGATCCTGATGCCGCTGGTGTCGACCGCGCTGCGGCGGTCGCCAGGTATCCGGTTCTTGTTGACCACGATGCCGGCCTCTTCGAGCGCGCGCTCGGCCTGGTGGCCGGTCAGGCCGAGCTCGGTCAGGTCGGCGAGCACGATGTGGTTGTCAGTGCCGCCAGAGACGATCCGGATGGACCTGCCGCTCAGTTCCGCTGCGAGCGCCGCCGCGTCGCCGGCGATCCGGCAGGCCAGGTGCCGGAACCCGTCGGTGGCAGCCAGCCGCAGCGCGGCGGCCTTCCCCGCGATCACGTTGACAGCCGGGGCTCCCTGGAAGAACGGGAACACGGCCCGCTGGAAGTGCTGCTCCAGGGTGCCGCGGCCGTCAGGGGCCGGTGCCTGCGCGTCCTTGCCGATCAGGATCAGCCCGCCACGCGGGCCGTAGAGCTGCTTGTGCGTGCAGGTCGTGACCACGTGCGCGTAGTCGACCGGGTTCTGGTGCAGGCCGGCCGCTACCAGGCCGCCGATGTGCGAGATATCAGCGAGCAGGTAGGCGCCAGCGTCGTCGGCGATCTGCCGGAACCTCGCGAAGTCCACGGTGCGCGGGTATGCCGTCGCCCCGCAGATGATCAGCTTCGGCCGGTGCTCGGCGGCCAGCCTGGCCACCTGGTCATAGTCGATGGTCTCCGCCTGGTCAAGGCCGTATCCGACCGCGCGGAAGTACTGGCCTGACAGGGACGGCGGGCTGCCGTGCGACAGGTGCCCGCCCTGGTCCAGGCTCATCCCGAGTATCGTGTCCCCCGGCCGCAGCAGCGAGGCCATCACGATCTGGTTGGCGGTCGTGGCCGAGTGCGGCTGGACGTTGGCGTACCTGGCGCCGAAGAGCGCCTTGGCGCGCTCGATCGCCAGCCGCTCGATGCGGTCTACGATCGCGCAGCCGGCGTGGTAGCGGCGTCCCGGGTAACCCTCGGCGGTGACGTTAACCGACGTCGACCCCATCGCCTTGAGCACGGCCGGATGGGCGATGCTCGATGAGGCGACCAGGACCAGGCTGTCGGCCTGACGGCGCTGTTCAGCCGCGATCGCCGCGGACAGTTCCGCGTCAGGCTCCGCGAAGCTGGCCTGGGCCGGTCTCACGGCTGGGACGACGGTCATCGGCGCCACCTCTCTGATCGCCTTGCTTGTGGCCTTGCTTGTCGCCTTGAGTAGCTAGGTATCGGTCGTCGGCCCGCGCAGCTCAGCCAGTGCCCAGGCCAGATCGTCGGCCTGGCTTTGCGCGATTTCCTCGGCGATGACGGCGGCTGCCAGCTCGCCGATCGTGGGGGCGCTGAAGATCAGCCGGAGCGGCACGCGGATTCCGAAACTTTCCAGGATGCGCGCCTGGACCCGCACCGCAAGCAGCGAATGACCGCCGACCGCGAAGAAGTCATCGCATCTGCCGAAGTTGCGGTGACCGAGCACCTCGTCCCAGATCCCGGCCAGCTGATGCTCTTCAGTCGTCATCGGCGCCTGCTCGGCCGGGCCCGGCGGCGGCGGCTCTGGCAGCGCGTCCCGGTCGACCTTGCCGCTGCGCGTCCTTGGCAGCGCGGCACAGGCCACCACCCTGGCGGGCACCATCCTCGCCGGCAGCAGCAGGCGCAGCGCGCCGCGGACGGCGCCCGGATCGGCCGTGCCTTCGATGTAGGCGACCAGAAGGCCGGCCCTGACGACCGCGACAGCGCCGGTGACGCCGTCGATCTCAGCCGCTGCCGCCTCGACCTCGCCAAGCTCGATCCGGCTGCCGCCGACCTTGACCTGCTGATCTTTGCGCCCACTGAGGTCGATCGAGCCGTCAGCCAGCCGGCGGCCCAGGTCACCGGTCCGGTACATGCGGGCGCCAGGTTCCTGGCCGAACGGATCGGGCACGAAGGCGCGTGCGGTAGCGGACGGCTGCCCGAGGTACCCCAGGCCGACGGCCGCGCCGCTCACGCACAGCTCTCCGGTGACGCCGACCGGGACTTCCCGCAGGCGCGAGTCCACGACGTGCAGGGCGGCGCCGGCCACCGGCCGGCCGATCGGCAGCCTGGCGAGCCCGGCCGGAATGTGCCTGGCGATGTGGAGGCTGACGTCGTCAGCGCACTCTGCCGGGCCGTAGGCGTTCACCACCGAACTGCCCGGCACGAGGCCGAGCCAGCGCCGGCAGGGATCGGCGGGCACCACTTCTCCGGTGGCGATCAGCCAGCGGACGGCCAGCGGGCGCTGGCCGGTCCTTTCCATCCACCCGACCAGCGCGGTCGCCATGGCGGGCACCAGCTCGAGCACGTCGATCCTGGTTGTCTCGAGCAGGTCGCAGAGAGCAGCGGGATCGGTGGCAGTTACGTCCCGCACAATCCGGACCGTGCCGCCGAACGCCAGCGGCGCGAGTAGCTGCCAGACGGAGATGTCGAAGCACACCGGCGCCGTCTGCGCGAGCACGTCGCCGGGTCGCAGGTCAAGCGCGGCGACCATGGCGTGGATGTGATTGAGGAAGGCCGAGTGCGGTACCACCACCGGCTTTGGCTCGCCCGTCGACCCCGAGGTGAACAGCACGTAGGCCGGGTCGTTTCCGTGCACGGGGGTGACGGTCAAGGCGGGCGGGTCCGGTTGGCCGAGAACGTCCTCCGCCATCAGCACCGGCAGGTGCGCGGCGATGCCGGCTGCGGCGATGCCGGCCGTGGCGGTGCCGGCTGCGGCGGTGCCGGCCGTGGCGGTGCCGGCCGTGGCGGTGCCGGCCGTGGCGGTGCCGGCCGTGGCGGGCGCCTGGGCTAGCGCGTCACGGGTCGCCGCAAGATTCTCGCGGTCGGTGATCACCACCGCCGGCGTCGCGCCGGCGATGAGCCTGGCCGTCCGCGCGACCGGCTCGGCCGGGTCGACCGGCAGGTAGACGGCGCCGGCCGCGATCAGGCCGACCACGGAGGCGAGCAGCGCGGGCCCCCTGGCCATCCGCACCATCACGATGTCGGCCCGTCCGGCGCCGGCCGATTTCAGCGCCGCGGCGACGGCACCTGCCTGAGAGGCGAGCTGCCGGTACGTCACGTCGCCCGCCTCACCCACCTCGCCCGCCTCGCCCGCCTCGCCCGCGCAGGCGACGGCCGTGCCGCCGGTGGCGGCCAGACGGGCGAACAGCTCGGCGTAGCTCGCGGCAGGCCAGTCGCGGCAGGTCGCGTTCGCCGCGCGGATCAGCTCGAGTTCGGCCTCACCGGCCATCGCGAGTGCATCGATCGCCACGTCAGGGCTGGCCGCCGCGGCCAGCAGCAGGCGCTCGTAGTCGCCGAGCAGCCGCTCGGCGGTACCTGGCAGGAAAAGGTCCGTGCTGTACTCCAGGAGCAGCAGCAGCCCGGCTGGCTCGTCATCGACGTGCAGAGTGAGGTCGAACTTCGCGATACCGAAGTCGGCCGGCAACGGCGTGACCGCCAGTTCGGCCGCCGCTGCTGGCCGCCACCCTTCGGCCAGCTCGAACATGACGGAGAACAGCGGGTTTGCCCCCAGGTCCCGCTCTGGCTGCAGCCGGTCAACCAGCAGCTCGAACGGCACGTCCTGGCTGTCGTGCGCCTCGAGCGTCACCGTCCTGACGCGATCGAGCAGCTCGGTGAAGGTCGGCTCGCCGGAGGTGTCCACGCGCAGGACGTGGGTGTTGGCGAAGAAGCCGACCGCGTCGGCGAGTGCGGGATGCGGCCGGTTGGCGATCGGCGTGCCGATCGCCAGGTCGGTTTCGTCGCAGTACCGGTGCAACAGGACGGCGAAGCCAGCCAGCGTCACCATGAACGTGGTGCACCGGTGCCGTCGGCCGAGCGCCCGCAGTGCGTTGCTGGCCGCAGGATCAAGCCGGCTGGTGATCGCCGCTCCGGCGTAGCCGCGTAGCTGGCGGGCGGGCAGATCCGCTGGCAGGGCAAGCGGCGGCGGCGCAGGGGTAAGGCGCCGGGCGAGCTGGCCCAGCCTCGCCTGCAGGTCCTGTGAGTCGCGGTGGCGGGCCTGCCAGGCCGCGTAGGCCGGGTACTGCACGGCCGGGGCCGCCAGCCCTGGTTCCTTGCCCGTGCCGTAGGCCTCGTAGGCGGTTAGCAGCTCCGCCGCCATAACCTGCAAGGACCAGCCGTCGGCAGCGATGTGGTGCACGCAGAGGGTCAGCACGTGATCGTCTGCGGCGAGGGCGATCAGCAGTGCCCGAAGCAGCGGTCCCGACGTGAGGTCGAACGGCCGGGTGCCGAACTCCCTCACCAGCGCCATGGCCCGGTCCAGCGGGGCTGCATGCCCGTTGCCGGCCAGCTCGGCGAGCTCAACCGGCACCCGGGATCCGGGGCCGACCCGCTGGAACGGCGTGCCGTCGCGCGCTCCGAACCTGCAGTGCAGTGCTTCGTGCCGGTTCGCGACATAGTCGAGGGCGCGCGCGAGCCTGCCGCGGTCCAGCGGCCCGGCCAGGCGCAGCACGGCAGGCATCACGTAGGCGGGGCTGCCTGGCTCGAGCTGATCGAGGAACCAGAGCCGCTGCTGCGGGTGGGAAAGCGGTGCCGCCTCCGGGTCGTAGCCGGCTGCCGGGAACTCAAGATCCCTGGCGGGCCGCGCGGTGCCGATCGCGTCGATGTGCGCCGCCAGCTCGGCCGCCGTCGGGGTCTGGAAGAGCTGGGCGACGTCGAGCCGCACCCCGCACAGGGTCTCCACGCGCATGACCGCGCGCATGGCAAGCACGGAGTTGCCGCCGAGGTCGAAGAAGTCATCGAAGATGCCTGCCTCGGTGCCCAGCACGTCGCGCCACGCTCCGAGGATCGTCCGCTGGGTCCGCGTCCGCGGTGTCCCGCCTGGCCGGCTGACCGCGCCGGCCGGGTTTGCGGTTCGGTGTCCTTGCAGCCCGGGCAGCGCGTTCCTGTCCACCTTGCCGCTGGCCGTGCGCGGAAGCTCAGCGAGCGGCACGACGGCGTCGGGCAGCCAGGAAGGAGGAATCCACGGTCGCAGGTGGCGGCGGACCTCGGCCAGGTCCACGCCGGCACCGGCGGCGTTCCCGGTGCCCGGACCGTCACCGTCAGTCACGTACGCGACGAGCACCGGTTCGCCCGCGCGTTCCCTGACCGCGACGGCGGCCGAGGTGACCAGCGGGTGGCGGCATAGCCAGCTTTCCAGCTCAGCGGGGTCGATCCGGATGCCGTGGACCTTCATCACGTTGTCGGTCCTGCCGATCAGCTCGAGCTCGCCGTCGGGCAGCCACCGGCCGAGGTCTCCGGTCAGGTACATGCGCTCGCCCGGCACGGCCGGGTGCGGGCAGGGCCTGAACCGGTCGGCTGTCAGCGCCGCGTGCCCGCGATAGCACGATGCGAGGCTGGCCCCGGCGACGCAGACCTGGCCAGGCGATCCGGCGGGCACCAGGCGCAGCATCGGGTCGACCACCAGCACCCTGACGTTGTCGATGGGCCGGCCCACGGTCATGGTGCGCACGTCCTGGCCGGCCTGGCCAGTTACCTCGGCCCCGGTCACGTCGGCGGCGACCTCGGCCGAGCCGTACAAGTTGAGCAGCCGGACGCCGGGCGCGGCGGCGAGGAACGTCTTCGCCAGGTCCTGGCTCAGGGCCTCTCCGCTCGACGTGCACCAGCGCAGCGCGGGCAGCGTCGCGCCAAGATCGGGACAGGCGTCGAGCATTGCCCGCAGCAGCGTCGGGACGAGGATAATCCGCGTCACCCGATGCTCTCTGAGCACGCCGGCCAGCCGCCTGGGGTCGGCGACCTCCGCGTCGGAGACCGGTACCACGGGCACACCGCGCAGCAGCGCGCCGAAAAGCTCCCAGATGAAGTCGCAGAATGCCACCGACGTCTTGGCCGCCACCACCTCCCCGGCGTCGAACGGGTACTGTCGCCACATCCACGCCAGCCTGTTACCGACGGCACCGTGGCTGAGCACGACCTGCTTGGCTTCCCCTGACGATCCCGAGGTTGCCAGCAGGAAGGCGGGCAGGCCGGGGATCTCCTGGACAGCCGGCGGGCAGGAGCTGGTCAGGCTCTCGGCAGCGGCTCCGTTGTGGTGCTGGCCAACTGGCGGCACCGTCAGCACGTCGACGGCGAGTTCGCCGAACGCCCTTTCTCCCGCTTCGGCCAGCACCACCCGCGCGCCGCCGGCGGTGATGTCGCGGCCGCGCCGGGCCTCGGGGTGAGCGGGGTCGAGCGGCTGCGCAACCGCGCCGCGGGCCAGAATGCCGAGCATGGCCGCTGCCAGCTCCGGCGACCTGGGCAGGCAGACGGCGACCGTGTCGCCGGCGCCGACTCCGCGGCCGCGCAGGCTGGCGGCGATCCGCGTCGCGCTGGCGGCGAGCTCGCCTGCGGTGACTGGCCGGGGGCCGGCGAAGGCGAGCCGGCCTGGCTGGTCGTCGGCCAGCCTGCCGAACTCGCGGGCCAGGTTCGTCACCGCGGGCTGCCCGGGTTTGCCGGTGCCGCCAGCGAGCAGGGCGGCGACAGCTTCGCCGGGCACCAGTGACGCGGGATCGCCAGGCGATCCGCGCTCCTGCGCCGCCGCCCGCAGCACGACCTCGTACACCCCCGCCAGGGCGCGGAGCCGTAGACCAGGCAGCCTGGACGGATCTGCATCGAGCCGCAGCAGGATCTGGTCGCTGTCCAGGTCGACGCTGAAGTTCGCCACCAGCGGGAGGTCGGTGCTCTGGTACTCGGTCCGGTCGAGCACCTCGATGATGTCCGCTAGCTGGCCGTAGATATGGAAGTGGGTGAAGTTGAACGCGCTGTCGAACGGGGCGGGCCGGCCGTCAAGGACATCGGCCAGGGCGCACCGGATGTGCGGCCTGGCCGCGTTCTCGGCGGCCTCGACCGCCGCGATGAGAGCATCCCAGCCCCGGCTGTCGCGGGGCAGGCGCGCCGGCAACGCGATCGTGTTCAGGAACATACCGAGCACCCGGTCGCCGTCCCTGGACGGGAGGCGCCCGCTCTGCACGACCCCGGTGACCACCGAGTCCGTGCCGAGATAGCAGCCGATCGCGGCCAGGTGCGCCGCGAGCAGCACGGTGCGCAGCGCGGCGCCGCTCCGCCGCGCGAGCTGCCGCAGCTGATCTGACTCGGCCCGCGACAGGCGGGTCTCGTGCGCAATGGGCGTGACCAGCCTGTCGGTCCCGGCAGCCGGGTGCGGCCTGGCGACCAGGCAGGGCGCCGCGTCCTCAAGCACGCCGGCCCAGTAACGACGGGCCGCGCCACCGGCCCTGGCCGCCTGCTCGGCGCGGACGTACTCGGCGTACAGGGCGGCGGGCGGAGCAGGCGGCTCCGGTGCCAGCGCGGGATCGATCGCGCGGCTGTACCGCTGGAAAAACTCGACCATCATGGCGGCCACGCTCCAGCCGTCCAGGATCGCGTGGTGCTCTGTCACCGTGAGCTGCACGCTGTCGCTTGACCGGCTGTGCAGCGTGAACCGGATCAGCGGCGCGACAGCCGGGTCGAACGGCGTCCCCCGCTCGGCCAGCAGAAACTCCGCCAGCTCCGCCTCCTGCTCGGCCGTCCCGAGATGCCGCAAGTCATGCCTGGTTAGCGGCAGCGGAACGGTGCGATGCACGACCTGGACCAGGTCGCCGGACACCTCGCGGAACGAGGTGCGCAGCACCGGATGCGCCGCGATGATGCCGTGCAGGGCCTCGCGGAAGGCACCGTCGTCGACGGGCATGCGCAGGTGCGCGCTGCTGATGTTGTGAAACCGGGCCGAGCCGCCCGCCATCCGGTAGTGGTAGAGCATGGCCTGCTGCATGCCGCTGACCGGGTAGGCGTCGACCGCGTCCTCGGGCAGGCCGGCCCGGCTGGCCTCGCTGGTGAGCGAGAACGGCTCGTAGCCTGGCAGTCCGTCTGGCGCCGGGGCTGCGAGGCCGGCGGACCCGGCCAGGCTGGCGGGCTCGGCCAGCGCCGCTATCGTCGGCGTCAGGTAAAACTGGTCCACGTCGATGACCAGCCCGCGCTCGGCGGCCAGGGCGCAGACGCGGATCACGCCGATCGAGTCACCGCCCAGGTCGAAGAAGCTATCCGTGAGACTGGCCGGCGCCCATCCGAGCACCTCATGCCAGACGCGCGCGAGCGCCTGCTGCGCGGGCGTCGCCGCGTCCAGGCCGCCGTTGCATGCCCCCGGATTTTCCTGCCTTGCCGCGGTCGCGAGCAGCGCCTTGCGATCGGCCTTGCCGTTGGCGCTCAGCGGCAGTTCATCGTGCGACTCGATCCTGGCCGGAATCATGTAGAAGGGCAGCAGGCGGGTGAGCTGCGCCCTGATCGCCTGCTCGCTCAGCGCGCCGGCGACATGCGCTGTGATGCGCCGGTCCTCACCCGGCACGACAGCGGCCTGACGGACGCCGGGCAGGCTGAGCAGCTGAGCCTCGATCTCGCCGAGTTCGACCCGGAAGCCGTGGACCTGGACCTGGTCGTCAAGCCGGCCGAGGTACTCAAGCTGGCCGTCCGGCTGCCATCTGGCCCGGTCACCCGAGCGGTAGAGCCGTGCCCCTGGCGGGCCGAACGGGTCAGGCACGAAGCGGTCGGCCGTGAGGGCGGCCTTGCCGACATATCCCTCGCTTAGGCCGGCACCGCCGACGTACAGCTCACCTGGCACGCCCGGCGACGCCAGTTGCCCCGCGCGGTCCAGCACCCGGACACGCAGATGCGGCAATGGCGCACCGATCAGCCGGCCGCCTGATAGTGCGTTTCGTTTCGTTACGAACCGCCAGGTCACGTGCACCGTGGTCTCGGTGATGCCGTACATGTTCGCCAGCCGCGGCCGCTGATCGCCGTATGCGTCGAACCACGGCCGCAGCGCCCGGGGGTCAAGAGCCTCGCCGCCGAAGACGACGTGCCCGAGCGCGAGGTCGGGCCAGCCAGCATCGGCGCACGCCTGCATGAGGCCGTCGAACGCCGTCGGCGTCTGGCTGAGCACGGTCACCTGTTCATCGCGGAGCAGGCCAAGGAACGTGGCAGGGACTCGGGCCACATCTGACGGCACCATGACGACGCGGCCGCCTGTGGTAAGCGCGCCCCAGATCTCCCAGACGGAAAAGTCGAAGGCGATGGAATGGAACATGCTCCAGGTGCCCCCCGGCGCCAGCCCCAGCGCGGCGCTCCCGGCCGACAGCAAGGTCACCGCGCTGCGATGGCTCACCGCGACGCCCTTGGGCTTGCCCGTCGACCCGGACGTGTAGATGACGTAGGCGATGTCACCCGGCTCCCGCGCGACGGGCGGCTGATGCTCGGATGACAGGCACCCGTCGCCGTGCGGGCACTCCGGCGCTGCCGTGAGGTCGACTTCGGGCAGTCCGGTGCCCGCCGCTGGCTGGCCGTCCGTAAGAACTAGTCGCGCCCCGGCGTCGGCCAGGCAGTACGCGTGCCTCCCGGCCGGGTGCCTGGGATCAAGCGGCAGGTAAGCCGCGCCGCACTTCCCGATCGCGATGAGGCCGGCGATGAGGCCGGCCGACCGTTCCGCACGGAGTCCGACGACGTCACCTGGGCGAACCCCGTTCTCTCGCAGCAGCGAAGCGATGCCGCACGCCCGCCGGGTGAGTTCCGCGTAGGTACACGTTCGCTCGCCGGCCTTGACCGCCACCCGGCCGGGCCACAACCGCGCCTGCTGCTCGAACAACTGGTGCAGGCAGTCCTCGCGAGCCGGGTAGGGCGCGAGCCCGCCCCAGCGCAGCACCGATGCCCTGTCCTGGTCACTTAGCAAGGCAACGGCCGATAGCCGGCTGTCCGGGCGGTGCGCCAGCGCCCGCAGCATGACCAGCCAGTGCTCCGCGAGCCGCGCCGCGGTCCGCTCGTCGTACAGTTCGGCGTCGTATTCGAGCGACCCGCTCAGCCCGGCACCGTCCGTCGCCAGCACGATGGACAGGTCGAACTTGGCGGTTGGCGCGGGTACCTCGGTGATCCGCGCCCGCAGCCCGAGGTCGTCAAGGCGCAGGTCTGGCTCCGGCAGGTTCTGCAGGACCAGCATGACGCGCAACAGCGGGTTGTCCTCACCCCTGCCCAGGCCAAGCTCGTCGGTGATCACCGTCAGCGGCACGTCCTGATGTGCGTATATCCCCAGCAGGCGCTGGCGGGCACGGGACAGCGCCGTGGCGAACGTAGGGTCACCGGTCAGGTCGCAGCGCACCACGGCCGGGCTGACGAAGCATCCGATGAGGTCTGCGAGCTCGGGCTGTCTGCGGCCGGCGAGCACAGTGCCGATCAGCAGGTCATCTTGCCCCGAGTACCTGGACAGCACGGCGGCCAGGCCGGTCAGCAGCACCATGAACATGGTCGCGTCGGCGTCCCGCGCCCTGGCGGCGAGCGCCCCGGCCAGGTCCGCGTCTATGCCGACGGGGACCCGCCCGCCACGGTAGCTCTTGGCCGGCGGTCGTGGCCGGTCAGTCGGCGGCTCGAGCACCGGCGGCCGGTCCCCGAGCTCGGCTCGCCACCACCGCAGGCCAGACCCGGCCTGTTCCAGCTCGCGGCGCTCCCTCAGCGCGTAGTCGGGATATTGCAGGGCCAGCACGGGCAACTCGGCCGGCGTTCCGCGCAGCCGAGCTCGGTAGCATGCGGCGATGTCGCGGGCGAGCACGGCCACTGACCAGCCGTCGGTGACAATGTGATGAGTAGTGATCACCAGCGCGTGGTCGTCAGGGGCAAAGCTCATCATCGCGATCCGCATGAGCGGCAGCCGGTCAAGCCTGAGCTCGGGCAGTTCGGCGGCCGCGAGATCGGTGACGGCCCGCTCCCGATCCGCATGCGGCCCGGCCTGCGCGGTCACGGCCAGTCCCGGCCGCGGTTCTGAGGCCGGGTGCACGATCTGCACCAGGCCTTCGCTATCGAGTGCGAAAGTCGTGCGCAGCGCTTCATGACGCTCAGTCACGTCCGCGATCGCCTGGCTCAGGACGTCTGGCGCAAGCACGCCAGTAATCTGGGCGATTACCTGGGAGACGTAGGCCTGCCGGCCAGCCCGGCGCTGGCTGTTCGCCCAGATGCGCTCCTGGGCGCCCGATGCGGGCAATCGTGACGGGCGCTCGGCGACCGCCAGGTCCGCAGCCAGTGGCTGCGCGGTGACCCGGCCAGCCTCGGTAAGCTGGTGCAGCGTGGCGACGAGCTCACGCAAGCTGGGTGCCTCGAAGATCAACCCGACCGGGACCTCGACGCCCATCAGGCGCGTCACCTGCGCCGCGAATCGCGTCGCGAGCAGTGAGTGCATGCCCAGGTCGAAGAAGTCCTCGTCGAGCCCGATGTCCTCCAGTTCCAGCAGGCTGATGAGAAGCTGGCCAAGCCGCGCCTGCAGCGGATCAGTACCGGCGAAGCTTGCCGTAGCCTCAGCGGCTGGCTGATTCGGCTCGGGCAGAGCCGCGTAGTCGACCTTGCCGATCACCGTCAGCGGCATGGCATCCAGCCAGCTGAGCCTGCTCGGGACCATGTAGCCGGGCAGCCGCTCGGCGAGCCATTGCCTGATCTTGCGAGGGTCGGGTGACTGAGCGCCGGCCGGCCCGTCAGCCGGGACCAGGTAGCCGACCAGCGCGGATGACGATTCCCGCAGCACTACCGCCGCCGCCGCCACGGCCGGATGCCGCTCAAGCATGCGCTCCACCTCGGCAGGCTCGATCCGGTAGCCGCGAACCTTGACCTGGCGGTCGATTCTTCCCAGGTAATGCAATTGCCCGCCGCGCCAGCACACCTGGTCTCCGGTCGCGTAGAGCCGGGCGCCGTCGCTGCCCCACGGATCGGGCACGAATCGCTGCGCGGTCAGTGCCGGCCGGCCATGGTAGCCCTGCGCCACTCCGGCGCCTCCCACGTACAGTTCGCCCGGCGTGCCTTCAGGGACCTCGCGCATCGACGCGTCGAGCACGCGGGCGACGACTCCTTCGTACGGTGCGCCGATGGGAGGCGCGGTCTCGTCGGGTGTGCAGCGGTGCGTGCTCACCCCGATCGCGGTCTCGGTCGGCCCGTAGGCGTTGACGAGCGTGAGCCGGCCCGCCCAGCGTGCCGTCACCGCCGCATCGCAGCGCTCGCCGGCGCTGACGATCACGCGCAGGCAGTCAAGGTCCCGGACGGGCAGTGCCCGCAGCAGCGCGGGCGGCAAGGTCACCACGCTGGTCCGGGTCGCGCGCAGCGTGTCGGCCAGCTTTCCGATCAGCTCCTGCCGTGACGCCTGTGCCGGGCAGACGATTGACGCGCCGACGCTTAGCGGCGCGAAGATCTCCTGCATGCAGGAGTCGAACGAGATGCTCGAGAACTGCAGCATGCGGTCGTCGCAGGTCAGGCCGTAGCCTCCGGCCAGACCACGTGCGCTGTTGGCCAGACCGCCTCTGGTAACGCGTACTCCCTTAGGCACTCCCGTAGAGCCCGAGGTGTAGATGATGTAGGCCAGCCTCGCGGGCGACCCCGTGCTGGCCGCGCCATTCACTGGCACGCCGGCGGTGAGCTCGGCCATCGTCACTAGCTCGGTGGACTCATTCCAGATGCCCCGCCCGCCAGTGCCCGCATCCGCGATAACAAGCGCGGGCCGGCTGTCGGTATAGAAATACGCAAGCCGATCGTCGGGATAGGACGGCTCAAGCGGCAACACGGCGGCTTCGGCCTTCAGCGCGCCTAACGTGGCCAGGACGAAATCCGCTGACGTCGCCAGGCACAGGCCCACGAGCCGCCCGTCAGCGGCACCGCGTGCCCGCAGCGCGCCGGCGATCCTGTCGGTGACCAGATCTGCCTGCTGATAGCTGAGACTCCAGTCGGTTGTAGCGATAGCGACCCGATCACCGGCTGTTGCCACGTGCCGCCGAAATGTGGCGATGACATCGGCATCATTCACTGAATACATTCCTGGCAACCCGAAGCCCCTTTGCGCGTGAAGGACAGGTTCATACCTGAAATGAGGCAGGATAAAACCGCCGTTAATTCGCCAATGTCAAACGTGCCGCCACCCCTTTTCGACAACACCTTTACCGCCAGCAAGCCACAGACGACTTCCAGCATCGGAGAAATAGCGGCATATGTATATACTCAGACGGCATTTGTCGCTTAAACTAATTACACGACCCCACGCCGGTGTCATGCGCATGACATGTCCGTGTCATGCGGACGTCCACGGTCCGTCACCCTGCGTCCGGGCCGCGATCTGATGGGCAGCAAGTGCAGCGACCGCTGCTGACCACTTCCACGCTGGCGCAGAACTCCGGTGATCGTGGCTCCGTCCACTGCGTAGGCAAGCCACACACCGTCCAAAACTGTCGCCACGTACAGACCGCCGGACCTCCCCGCCGCCGCGGGCGAGCGGAGACCCGGCCCAGGGAGTGAAGGCTGGTGCAGCGATGATTCGCCTCTTGGTAGCTGACAGACGCCCACTGCTGCGGATCGGCATCGCCGAGGTCTTACGCTCCGCTGCGGACATAAGACTCGTGGAGATCGCCGAGTCGGCCGCTGACCTCGAGAAACTGCTCGCCGCGACGGCACAGACAGCCCCGTCACTGACAGCCCCGTCACTGACAGCCCCGTCACCGACAGCCCCATCACCGACAGCCCCATCACCGGCAACCCCGTCACCGGCAGCCTCATCACCGACAGCCCCGTCACCGGCAACCCCATCACCGACAGCCCCATCACCGGCAACCCCGTCACCGGCAACCCCATCACCGGCAGCCATGGCGCGGCACGCCGCGACCGGCCAGTTGCTCGATGTGGCGCTGCTTGACCTGTATCTCGCGGGCGACGCGCCTGCCTTCGATCTCGTAGAGACCGTCGCACGGAACATGCGCGTGCTGGTCATTTCCGCGAAGGAGTATCCTGCCGACGCCATCGGTGCGATCCGGGCGGGCGCTCGCGGGTGCCTGGAGGTCTGCGCGAGTCCGGCGATGCTGCTGGCCGCTATCCAGATGGTCGCGAGCGGCGGGTTCGCGTTCTCCGCTGAGTTGCAAAGCTTGCTCGAGCCAGACCCGATCGGGACCCCCGCCTCAGACCGGTCAGCCCTGGCAAGCTGGCGATGTCTGTCGCTGCGGGAGCGTGAGGCGCTCCATCACATCGCCCAGGGCCTCACTCACGCCCAGGCGGCGAATCGCATGGGCGTGACGAAGGCGACCATTGATACGTATGTGCAGCGGATCAAGCGGAAACTCGGCGCGGGCAACAAAGCCGACCTGGCCAGGCTGGCCACAGCCAGGAGCGCGTTCGTCACGACCGACGAGCACCTGGCTGGGCATTGGCCTCGTGGCATGCGACCGCCTCATCCAGCCGCCAACTTACGGATCTTATGGCGGGAAAGGCGAGGACGGCGGCGCTGCTGACCCCGCGACACTCACCAGCGCCCGCTAACCTTGGGCAGCTTGCCAGCCGGCACGATTTCCGCGCGGAGTCCGGTAAGTGCCGGATAAGGCGCCCTCCGCCACCGAAGGGTTGGCGGAGGGCGCCAGAAGATCCTCAGCCCTGGACCCCCGCGAACAAGGACGCCGCCGGCGATCCCTGAGCCAGCAAGCGGGCCGTGTCCGTGCTTAGCATGACCAGGCGGCGCGGCAACATCGAATCGTTGCCCGCTGACGGGCGGGCCTGGATGTCGTACCGCGGGGCCAAAGAGCTTCAGGGCCTCAGGGCCGCCGAGCCACCGAGCCACCGAGATCTCCGCCGTCGCGATCCGCCGGCCGGACACCCCAGCCCCCTCCTCGCCCACTTTCCCGGCTGAGCATCACCACATGCGCGAGCCACATAAAAATGCATAACAACACCTATCGCACAGTGCACAGTGCTTCCGCAGCTCACACTCGCTGACCAGGGACGTCAGGCGACGTGGGAGTCGGGGAGGGTGGTGTAGGTGCGGCCTGCTGGCGTAGTCCAGGTGAAGACACCGGGCGCTGGCTGGGCAAGATGCCAGCGGGCGTGCTGCTTTAGTTTGTGGTGCAGCCTGCACTCAGCCCCGAGGTTACATGAGCAAGTTCTGCCACCCTGATCATACGGCTGGGTATGATCCAGGTCACATCGCATGGCGGGCCGACGGCAGGTCGGGAAGCGGCAGGTCACGTCCCTCGCCGTGATGTACTCCCGCAGGCGTGGCGGCGGCCTGTAGGCGTCGGTTGCCTCAGTATGAGCGCATCCATCTGTCGCTGCCGTGTCGGCCGCCGCTTTTTGCACGGCCCGGTCGGCGGCCCGGCGCGCTGCTGCCAGTACCCGTGCGAGCCCGGGCGGCAAGCTCGGACCATCGGCCTGGTGTCCAGTTGGCGGGATCGCAGCGAGATCGTCGCAGGTGATCATCACGGTGACGCGCTTGACCAGGCTGCACTGGCCGGCACGCTGCTGGTCGACAGACTGCTGGCCGACAGACTGCTGACCGGCACGCTGGTAATTAGCACGCTGGTAATTAGCACGCTGGTAATCGCCATGACAGTGATCGGCGCACTGGCTGGTGGACGCCGAGGCGGATAGGCGCGGCCCCGCCCTCGGGGGTTGGCGCCGGACCCTGCCAACAGCCTGGGCACGCCCGTCGGTGCCGGCCACGATGACCCGCCAGTCCACCTCGGGGTCACGCGCAGCCAGGCAGGCCAGGTAGCTGGCCTGGACCGGCGTGATCGCGCCTAGCCGGCTCATGCTCCCGGGCTCGGAGCCGCTTCCGGTCAACGTGGACCACGGCACCGTCAACTCCAGGAACCCGTGGCCAGCCGGGGCCAGATACCCCATCGCCGCTGGCCCTGGCCGCACTACAGCAGCGACTCCCGGCCACCCAGCCAGACCGGGCGGGCAGACATCCTCAGACGGGCAGCCATCCTCGGACGGGCAGCCATCCTCAGGCGGGCAGCCATCCTCAGGCGGGCAGCCATCCTCAGGCGGGCAGCCATCCTCAGGCGAACAGCCATCCTCAGGCGAACAGCCATCCTCAGGCGAACAGCCGCCGTCAGGCTCGGGCGGGCAGCCATCCTCAGGCGAACAGCCGCCGTCAGGCTCGGACGGGCAACTGTCGTCGGGTGGGCTGTCGGGGGCGGGCGGGATGTAGGGCAGGGTGCCGAGGAGGAGCCCGAGGTAGACCTGGGAGCGGAGCAAGTCGATCCCGCCAGCAGCGCCGGCCGCCTTCCTGGCCTCGGCCAGGGCGGTGATCCGGGCCATCGCCGCGGTCGCGGGGATGCCGGGCAGGCTATACCCGGCCAGCCCGGCGGTGCCCTCCGCGTCCGGGTACAAGGCCACCCTGGCCCGCTGCTCGGCTTGCTCCCGCCTCCGGTCGGCACCGGCCGGGTCCTCCGATATCACCGCCCGCCGCAACGCGGCGCGCAATCGTCCCAGCGTCTGGTCGCCGGCTCTGGGCAGGACCCGGGCCTCGACGGCACGGGCAGTGCCCTCGTCGAGCACGGCCGTGGCCTCGGCGATCGCCCGCGCCCGAGCCAAGTCGATGGTCCCGGACCGCAGGGCGGCGCCGGTGGCGGGCAGCCGCCATTCCAGGGTGACGGCGAGGTCGGCCCACCACGACGCGCTGCCCGGCGACATGGTCAGGGCCAGGGACACCTGCCCGCAGGCCTCCTGCGGCAGGCTTGCCGGCCGCCCATCGTCATCGACGCCGATCCGGCCATCGGCGGCGGCAGACCGGGACGCCAGGTGCGCGACGGCGGCCAGTTCGCCGGCCTGTGCCCAGGAGGACAGCCGCCGGTAGGACGATGCCAGCCCGGTCAGTGCCCGCTCATCCGCGCTCGCCGGCGAAGCGGTCCCCAGCCACCCGGCCAGATCCGGGCTGGCCGGCAGCGACTCCGCGACCATCCCAGCGGCAGCCGGCAGCGGGATGGCCGAGGACCGGCCGGCGTCCACGGCCTCCAGGTACTCCGCGAACTCGGCCTCGACCAGATCGTCGAGCGGAACCTGGCCGACCAGACCCGCGCCGCTGGCCGGAGTTGCCTGGCTGTCCGGGGCGACGGCGGCGAGCAACGCATCCAGGTCCAGGTCCCACGACCAGGACAACGTGCCGCCGGCAGGCAACTCAGGTACATCTCGATCGTCGCCGCTCATGATCGCCTCCCTTACCGTGGAAGTCGCCGGGCTGGGCATCGTCTTTGACATTTACACTGTCTGGCCCATGTTCTTCGTTCACCCTAACGATTGCCACTGACAGTCTCGGACCGGAATCGGCCGGGTATCCGAAACCCTAGGTAACGCATTCATAACACTCGCCAGCTCGCCAATGGGAGGCACGACAGCGCAGCCCACCCACCCGCACGCTGAGCAAGCGGTAGCAACATCAATGACAACCAGGCCCTCATGGGTACGCGAATCGACACCCACTTTCCCACGTCAATCCCCGCATTCGTGTTATTCCGGCATTTGCGGCAAGTCTGGCCCCCGATAACACCCGCCGCAGCTGTCGCGAACATCAGGTTCGATCTGCCTGCCCGAGAGGGCGCCACAGCTCACGCAGCGCCTCTGATCGCCCACGACAATGCTCAATCAATAGCGCGGCCATGCAGCTTGATGGGACCTGTCGGCACCAGATCGAATACACACTTGCTCGTATAAGGCAAGAGCGGAAAATGCTCACCAGTTCGCCGCTATCCCGATGCGGGTCAAAAATATCGACTGCGATCTGGGCAAGATCACCCGCATGGTGCCCGGCGCTGACACTGCTGGGCTGCTCGCTGAGAAATCTCTCCGGAATGCCAGACCTCCCAGGCCCGTGCCCGGGGCCAGCCTGCAGCTCGCGGCCGGAAACCGCGCCTATGTGACTTGGGCGCGGTTCCCTGGGAGTGGATTGCTAACGGGAACAGGGACTTGCCTGCGCCTGGGACTGCTGCCGTGACAGACCGCCCGCCCTCACCGTCACTAGCCAGCCCAAGCCCGCGGCGTCTTTAGCCGGCCGAACCGGCCGGAGAAGCCGCGGGCGCCAAGGCTGAGCCGGTGCAAGGTCAGAAGGGTGGCGGGTCGTCCTCGAAACCGCCCGCGCCCGGAATCGCGGCGAACGGGTCAGCCGGGCGGCTCGGACCCGAGTCGTGACCGGCCCACTCCCCCTTCTCGCTCGGCCGCGTCGCCCAGGCGGGGAACGGGAAGTCCACCGCGAGCGGCACCGGGATGTCCGGCTGTGCGATGAACATCGTCCCCGGCTTGGCCAGCGTCGCCCGCTGTCGTTGCGCGGGTGGCAGGTACCCGTACTCGGGCCGCTGCGCCTCGGCGGCGTCGAGCCGTCCGGCGACCCGGATCGCGCAGTTGGCCAGGATGCGCCGCTCGACCTCGCTCGCGGTCTGCTGCGCGCCGATCAGGATCACGCCGAGTGACCGTCCGCGCTCGGCGAGGTCGAGCAGGATCTGCTTGATGGGGCTGTCGCCCTCGCGCGGGGCGTACTTGTTGAGCTCATCCAGCATGACGAACATCACTGGCCTGGCCGTGCCCTGCCGCTCCTTGCGGGCAAACTCGGATCGCAGGGTCACGCCGACCACGAACCGCTGTGCCCGGTCAGGCAGGTTGTGCAGGTCGATCACGGTGATCTGAGCGCGCGACGTCGAGATCGATCGCTCGCCCCTGTGCGAGATGTCGCCCCTGACGATTACGCTGAGCGGCACCGCGGCTGAACGGAGCCGGCGCAGCAGCGCGTTGACGCTGCCCACCACCGTGCTGCCCGCGACCCACTGGCCGCGAGTCGCGTCGTCGCCGAGCTCGCCCTCGAGCAGGGTCACCAGGTCACTGAACGTGCGCAGCAGCTTGTCGCGACCCGGGTCGACGCCGATCACGCGCACCGCGCCATCGGTGCCCGCCGGCGCCACATCGCGGCGCAGCCGGGCCGCGACCTGGGCGATCAGCATCGTGTACTGCGCTCGCTCATCCTCGGCGTCGGCGAAAACGAACGGCAACAGCTCCTGCTCGCAGAACTCCGCGATCGTCCAGTAGAACGGGCTTACCGCCCGGTCCCTCGCCTGCACATCTGGCGTCCCCGACGAGTCCCCCTTCCGGGGCGGGGCGAACACGCGAACGTTGCCGAATGGCGCGGCCGGCAAGCCGAGCTGCGCGTATTTCGCCGCCTGGCCGGGCGTCAGCCTGCTATTCGCATAGTCAAGGAAGAGCAGATCTTCACCCTTTACGCTGAAAACAAGCGCTTTCGTATTGTGGGCTTCCCCGGCGAGCACGCCGCACGTAGTGATCGAGTGCAGCAGGAACATGGCGAACGACGTCTTGGTGGCGATGCCCGAGACCCCGGAAATCGAGACATGCGCGCCCCGGGTGCCGTCAATGAACTCGAAGTTCACGTAGACCGGCTGACCGTCCCTGCCGAACCCCACAGGGACCTTGGCCTTTCCCATCTCGTCGAAGTACAGGGCGGACTCCCGTGCCTCGCCAGTCGCCCTGGTCACCGGCGCGCCCGGCAGCGGCGGCACGTACATCTCCGGCTCGACCCTGGTCACCGTGACCTCCGCGACCTCGCAGATCTCGGCGGGCAGCGCGCCTTGCTCGATCAAGAACACATCAGACGCGAACCTTGCTCCCTCGTGCACCGCCTCCACGTTGGTCACCACGCCGGCGATCCGCACCGGCTCCGCGCCAGGCCCCGGCATCGCCCGCTTGGTCACGACCACGTCGTCGAGTTGCGCGTACTGCCCTGGTGCCAGCCCGACCGAGAACATCAGCGGCGTAGCGGGCACAGTGCCCACCACGAGGCCAAGTGTGTCCGCAACCTCATCAGTCACCACAGGCTCACCACCAATCACCGGGAGCCTACGCCGTATCTCCCCCGCTCGCGGGCTCCCGCCAGCGGGACCCTGCGGTAAGTCGTCGCGAACACCAGCATGGCCCTCCCTGATGCTGTTGGGCATAGGTTCCGGACAGCAACGTGATCCGCCTTGAAGCCAGAGCCAGAGCCAGAGCCAGAGCAGAGCCAGAGCCGCTGGACCCGGGCGCCCCCGCCCCCCCGATGCGCGGTCGGCAGCTCCCGCCCCGGGGACGACCCGGATCCCCGACGCGTAGCGCACAACCCCGCCCCCGGTCACAACCCCCCGGACCCCCGACGGGCAACCCGCAACGCCCGCCCCGGGCATAACCCCCGAACCCCAAAGGCGCGGCCAGCCTAGAGGACGAGAGATTGGCTGGCTGGGATAAGTTCGGCATCAGAGAACTTATGTTTTGCCTGAGAGGTCCGCCATGATCGATGACGCTTCCTCGCCTGAGCTCGCCTCGTCGGCTGAAATCGATACTTCGGTGTCACATTCAGCGCGGATCTGGGATTACTGGCTGGGCGGCAAGGACAATTACGCGGTCGACCGGGAGGTCGGGGACCGGATCTCCGCGCTGCTGCCTGACATTGTCAAGCATGCCCGGGCCGACCGGATGTTCCTGGGACGGGCGGTGCGGTTCCTCGCGGGCGAGGCGGGGATACGGCAGTTTCTCGACATCGGAGCCGGACTGCCGACGGTCGACAACACGCATGAGGTCGCCCAGCGGGTAGCACCGCGGTGCCGGATCGTCTACGTCGACAATGATCCGCTGGTGCTTGTGCACGCCAAGGCGCTGCTGACCAGCACGCCCGAAGGCGCCGCTGGGTATGTGCACGCCGATCTGCGCGACCCGGCTGACGTACTCGCCGGGGCGGCCAAGACGCTCGACCTGACCAAGCCGGTGGCGATCACGATGCTTGGCGTGCTGTGGCACGTACTCCAGGACGAAGAGGCCAGGCAGATCATCGGGCGGCTCATGAGAGCGCTGCCATCGGGCAGCTACCTGGCGATCGCCCATCCGACTATCGAAGTCACCGGCGGCAAGATGGCCTCGGCGATCAGGTACTGGAATTCCCACGGCACCCCGCCGGGCCGGTACCGAACGCCGGCCGAGATCGCGGGCCTGCTCGACGGGCTTGAACTGGTCGAACCCGGCGTCGTGTCGAGCACGCGGTGGCGCCCCGAGGCGGCTCCGTTCGGCGAGCCCGAGGAAATCGACCAGTTCTGCGCGGTCGCCAGGAAACCATGACACGATTGTAATGAATCGTAAATTGGTAAGATGAAATAGTTTTGATTTGAGTTCCTGTTACATATTGCCTGATGTGGTGCGAGGCGCTAGAACACTGACATGACCGAGCCATCCGCCCGCTCGAGCGGGGCTGGCACCGTTACCTGCGGGCAGCCCGCGCTGGCTGAGGACCGGGCAAGCGCGACCGTGGCGCGAATGGTGCTTGGGGCGACGCTGCAGCGGCTGCGCGAGAAAGCCGGGCTCAGCACCGCCGACGCGAGCGTCGCGATCGCGTTGCCAGCGCCGCGGATCGCCGATGTCGAGTGCGGGCAGATCGGGTTGAGGTTGCGGCACGTGGCCGGGCTTTGCGCGGCTTACGGGGTGAGCGACGTTACGCTGCGCGCCACGCTGCTCGGCCTCGCCCGGCAGGCCAACAGCCCGCAGTGGTGGCACAGCTACGCCGATCTGGTGCCGGAATGGTTCGAGTGCTACCTCGGCCTCGAGCAGGCGGCCAGCCTGATCCGCGGCTACACCGCGCAGGTCATCCCCGTGCTCCTGCAGACGTCCGACTACGCGCGCGAGATCATCACGCTCGCGCATCGCAATCTGGCCGAGCGTGACGTCCAGCGCCGGGTCGAATTGCGGCTGCGCCGCCAGCAAGTGCTGCGCGGGCCGTGCCCGCCGCGCCTGTGGGTGATGATTGACGAGGCGGCCCTGCGCAGGCATGCTGGATCGCGGACCTCGATGCGAGGTCAGCTGCGGCACTTGATCGCCGCGGCTGAGCTGCCGAACGTGACCATAAGGGTACTGCCGTTCCGGCTGGGAGGGCATCTGGCAACCGGCGGGCCGCTCGCCGTGCTCCGGCTACCCGACCCGCAGCTACCGGACATCGCCTACCTGGAGCAACTGGCGTCCGGGGTGTACTTCCGCCGGCCGGCGCAGGTCGACTTCTACCGGCATATCCTGAACTTGCTGGCTGTCCAGGCCGAGGCGGCCGGTCCGCCCCAGGTCATGCTCGATCAGATACTCAAGGAGATCTGACGGCATTAGCACCGCGAGTGACGCGGAGCACGGATCACGGCCAATTCACAACGGACGAATCCTTAACGAATCATTCAAACCGTGTACAGACCAACCGCCCATGCGATAACGGTATGTCATGACAGTCAGTCGTCCGCCAAGGCCAGGTCGTCCGCACGGTGCAATTGCACAGGACGACGCAATTGCATGGGACGATGCAATTGCACATGCAGCCGACACTGGCACTTCAAAGGGCGCCTTTATCGCGCATCTGCGCGCGTTCCGTCACGAGTGCGGCCTCCCGTCCTGCCGCAAGCTAGAGCGCATCTCCAAGGACCTGCGTTCGCTGTACCCGGCGGAGGGCGATGCCGCCTACCTGCTTATCGAGCTGTCGAGAACGGCGATCTCGGAGATACTCCGCGGCCAGCGCAAGGGCCTGCCCAGCTTCGACTGGGTGGCGAGCTTCGTGCTGAGCTGCCAGCGCTTCGCGGTCGAGCAAGGCATCGTCGCCCGCGATCCGGGGACGAGCACCCTCCCGGAGTGGGCCAGGCGGCGGGCCGCCCACGACGTGAGCGCGGTGATCTCCCTCGCCAAGCCTCCCGCGAGCGAGGACAGCACGACCGCGACGGGCCAGATCCCGCCGCGGTTGCATGAGTTCATCGCCGGCCACGGGGATTACGGCTCAGTGCTGCTGGCCAGGGCACAGAAAGGCGACGCAGCCGCGATCTACCGCGTCGCGCTGCTGCTGGCTACCGACGAGCACCGCAATATCCAGGCCGTGCCGCTCCTGATTGCCGCCTGCGCAGGAGGGAACACCGAGGCGATGGATCTGCTCGACGCCTGCCCGGGTCAGTTGCTGCCGCACGACGCCGCGCTGGCCGCTCTCGGCCTTGCCCGCGGCGCCGAGTCCAGCGGCCGGGCCGGCGAGGCGCTGACCTTTTACCGCGCCGCCGCGCGAGGCGGCCTGCCCGATGCAGCTATCGAGCACGCGCGAGCGTTCCTGGCCGGCCACGGCGACCTGGAGGCAGCGGCCTGGCTGGCGGCGCTGACAACCCAGCGCGGGTCGGGGCGCCACCGCACAGGAGGCCAGTAACCCCGCCGCTCGCTCCCGCTGCTGTTACTACTGAGGCTGCTGTTACTACTGAGGCTGAGAGATGTTGACCATCCACGGCACCCCGAAACCGTCGACGCACATCCCGAACTCGTCGCCCCACATCTGCTTTTCTAGCGGCACCGCGGTAGTCCCGCTCCCGGACAGCTTCTGCCAGTAGTCCCGCAGTGCGTCGCCATCGTCACCGCTGAGGCTGACCGACATCCCGGTCATCGGCTCGTAGGACATGGTGCTGGTAACGTCGGCGGCCATGATCGTATAACCAGCGTCGGTCTCGAGCATCCCGTGCATGATCCGGTCGGCATCCTCGCCTTCGGCCGCACCGAGTTCGCCGAACGTATTGAGCGTCAGGGTACCGCCGAAGACGCTGGCGTAGAACTCCATCGCCTGACGGGCATTGCCGTTGAAGTTGAGGTAGGGATTTAGCTGTGACGCCACGATCTTTCTCCTTCATCTGGTGATGTCAGCTCATCTCCCGATGCAGGCCCGGGCCCGGCCAGGCCAGCCGCAGGCCGTCCCGCAAGCTTCAAGCTAACAACCGGGTGTGGTGGCCGTATGCACTTCAACGCAGCAATCGCGATTGAAAAATGCGCGACGCCTGCACGACGCGCCTGATGCCAGGTCCGGCCGATCCTCAGCGGACTTGAGAAGGCCCGGGGGGCGAAGTAGTGCAGGTCAGGACGGTTGTTACGGGCAGAGCCGGGCATCAGACGGGCATGATTCGCAGCACGGACCACTCCCGCGCGGGGCGCCTCAGCGTCGTCGGCGGCATGACGGTCATCTAAACGACAAGGAGCTGCAAGCCGAGCGACAGCAACTCGGATCGGGGGATCAGATGAGCAGCATGCCGGACAACGGCGCGACTGGCGACCAAGGCAGGACGCAGCAGACGGCCAGGCCCGACGTGCCGGCGCAGGGGGCAGCGCCGCCGGACCAGGCCACGCAACAGCAACCGCCGCCCGGCCAGCCCATGCAACAAGGCCGGCAGCCGATGGCACCGCCGCCTCCGCGCTACGGTCAGGCCCGGCGGCCGATGATAGTGACCGAAGCCGAGACGCGGGTGACCGGCCGCCGCATCGTCCAGTACATCGTGGACTACTTCCTGGCCGGGATCATCCCGGCCATCGCGTACTGGGTCTTCGACAACGAGGTGAACGGCATTCGCGGGCTCGGCTGGCTCGTAGCGACCGTCATCGCGGCGGCCGCGTACTTCGCCTACTGGGTGCTGTACCCGTACAGCCACGGTGGCCAGACCTTCGGGATGCAGCTGTTCCGGCTGCGTGTGATCAGCAAGAATGGCGGCAAGGCCAGCATGATGCAGCTGTTTATCAGAGGGATCTTCCTGATCTTGGACACGCTGTTCTTCGGCCTGGTCGGGCTGATCACGATCCTGGCCTCCAGGTACCGCCAGCGGATCGGTGACCACGCCGCCGGTACGGTGGTCGTGCCCGTCAGGTACGGCCAGGGGATCTAGCCTCAGGAACGGCAGCGAAGCCCCGCCGGACTACAACAGGGCCGGCGGGGGCTCGCGCCGTCCGGATTCGCGGCTGCCAAGCTCGCGCTCGATCTGCGCGACCAGGTCAGGATGGCGGCTAAGCCGCTGCAGGAATCCCGGCGGGAGGCCGAGCTGCCGGCTGGCCTCGTCGATCGACGGCTGGCTCATGGCCAGCGCCGATGCCAGGCTAGCGTCCCGGCCGAACGACGGCGGCAGCTCGTCGAGCTGCAGCTCATCGGGCCGCCTGAACCCGCCATCGGGGGCGGGCAGCCACGCCGCGCTGGTCGTGAGCTCGCCGATCTCCGACTGCGTCCGCTCACGGCGCGCACCGGAGAAATCGAGCCGGGGTGATCGCTCGACGACGCCGGCCAGCAAATGGCGGTTCGGCAGCAACACTGCGTTCCAGATGAATTCTGATCGCTCTGGGCTGGGGTGCTCGACGGCGAAGCGAAGTCCGTCCACGCTCGCCTCCGGATCGAATCCGGCGACCCCGCGCTCGTTGCGCCCGAAGTCCCGCACGATGATCACGTGGCCGAGCTCGTCGGCGGCCCGCGCGGCCGGCCGCACCTCCTGGTGCACGCCCATGCCGCGCAGCTGGGCGGCCCAAGGGCCGTAGGTGTCAGCCGCGAACCATGCCTCCGGATTGCCGTCGAAGTAGATTTCGAGCGCCTTCGTCCGCAAATAGAGCTGTCCTGGTCGCATCAGGCGGTGTTCACCGGTGGCGGCGTTTTCGCCGATCAGGAACGCGGTCCGAGCCAGCCGGTCAAGCAGTGGCCCGCGTGCGGCCGGCGGTGCCTCGTCCAGGGCCAGCGCCACGAGTTGCACGTCCGCCTCGTGCTCGCCCGCGTCGAGCTGGCTGACGTCGGCGTCGCCGGCGTAGCGCGGCAGCACGTGGTCACGCACCTGAGCGAGCACATCGGGCTCGGCAAACCCGAGCGACTCAAGGAACCGGCGCGCGTCCGGGTCGCCGGCCACCTCGCGCGCGACCGTCGGGAACCCGGTCGCGCCGAAGGCCAGGGGCGAACCCGGCAGGTACGCCGCCGGCCGCCCCTCTGGGGTGAATGGCAGCACCTGCGACCCGTCCTGCAGCCGGATGATCGGCTTCGACCAGGCCGGCCCGCCGTCGGTCCCGGCCGATCGCCACAGCGAAGGATGCCGGCCGGCGAACGCGTACAGCCGCGCGATCCACTCGTCGGGCTGCGCGGCCAGGAACTCCCCGGTCAGCCGTTCCACGATGGCCCCTGGCGTCGCCACCGCGATGCCCACCTGGTCGCGCAGGTATTGCCATAGCAGGGGCCAGCCGGCCTCGGTCAGGGACTCGTGGGCGAAAGCGACCGGCCCAGGCCCGCCGTACAGTTCCCCGAGCTGCTCCGGGCTCAGCAATGCGCGCACCTCGGGCGAGTCGGCCAGAACGACTCCGGCCGGCCCGCGGTAACCGCCGCCGGCGTCCGGCACGAGCTCGCCTTCGCGAAACGCGGTCAGCACCGCCTCGAACAGCGGCCTGAACATCGTGCCGGGCGCGAACCTGGCCTCCTCGAGCGGGAGCGCGGCCAGCACCCGTGCGGTCAGCAGCCCGCCGTCCCGCAGCCCGGCCAGCACCTTGGTCAGCAGCCCGGCCGTCCGCCGCACGAGCGCGGCGTTCCAGGGGTCGTCGCCGGGTACGTTGTCCCTGGCGGGCGTCGTCCGGTACGGGCCAGAGATGAAGAACCCGAGGAAAGTCTCCTTCTCGGTCGGAAAGTAGACAATCAGCGGCGTCGTGCCGCGACTAGGCCGCTGTGTCCCGGCGAACTCGGAGACCTCGCTGAACGCGATGTCCACCCGCAGGCCCGGCACGCCCAGGTCGCCGAGATTCCCGAGGTCCCCGAGGTCGGAGGACCAGACCAGCCAGGCGGCATCGGAGCGGCGGCCAGCCCGTTCGGTGCTCAGCGCGACGCGGCGGCTGCCGCTGATCCCCGAGGCTGACGTCCGCCGCAGTACCGCTGGCGGCACCGGCCGGCCGAGTACCGTCAGCCGCCCGATGCTCGACAGGAACAGCAGCACCTCGGCATCGATGTTCCCTAGCGCGGCCGAGATCTCAGCGACCGCGACGCTTGCCGGTACCTCGGGCCGGTCGAACGGGAACACGAACACGGTGCCCGGGCCGGTCTCACCGGACCCGGCCGCCCCGGACCCGGTCTCGCCAGAACCAGCCGCCCCAGCGTGCGATGGCTCGGCGTGCGGTGGCTCGGCGTGCGGTGGCTCGGCGTGCGGCCTGACGTACTTCTCGATGCGGAACCGCTCGTCACCGCTCGCTATGACCGGGGTGTTGGTGTACGCATAGACCGACTTGAAGCCGATGCCGAACCTGCCGATCTTGGTCAGGTCCTGTGCCTTGGTGCCCTGGCCGACGCCGCAGATGCCCCGTACGTCGGCCTCGGTGAACGGCCTGCCGTCGTGCCGCACCTCAAGCCGGTCGTCGAAGAGCTCGAAGATCAGTTCGGTCGCCCCGGCGTCCTCGGCGTTCTGGATGAGCTCGAAGATGAAGTGCGTCCTGTCTCCATACAGCTGCCCAAGCAACGTCAGCACGGCTGTATCCCAGCCGTAGCGGGCGATGTTTTCCGCGCGGATCTGGTCGTAATTCGTCGGCACCGTCGCCATGCTAACGGTGGCCGCGCGCACCGCCGCGCTCTTGCCCGGATCAGGCGGGCCGCCAGGCTGCTGAGAGAACGTCCGGGGCGGGGCGAGGCTGGCCGTCAGCAGCGCGGCGGGGCTGGCCGACAGCATGGTGGTCCTCCATGTTGCTGTCAGCGGCGGGTGCTAATTGGGGAGGCCCGGCGTCAGCTTGTCGCGGTTGCCGTGCCCGGGGCGCGGGTTTCATGATCGCGGAGACTTCGCCGCGCTTTGCGGGGAGCCTTTTCATAACGGGGAAAGTTCACCACTCATAGAAGAGAAAACGCTCCCGGACACGAAAACTCCCCCCGCAGGAGCGGACAACCCTCCCCGATCCTGGCCATGAGCGCTGACAACCCTCCCCGAACCCGGCCCGGACGCTGACAACCCTCCCCGAACCCGGCCCGGACGCTGACAACCCACCCCGAACCCGGCCCGGACGCTGACAACCCACCCCGAACCCGGCCCGGACG
>DASTJM010000081.1:0-10675 GCA_035716545.1 Streptosporangiaceae bacterium | reverse complement strand
ACAGAACTCGAAGCCGACCTGCGCCAGTGGACCAACGCCTGGAACAAGAACCCCAAGCCATTCACCTGGACCAAAACACCAGAAGAGATCTTCGAATCCATCGCAACCTACTGTAAACGAATTAACAACTCAGGACACTAGACCCCATTCGGTCAGGAGTTGTCTGACATGATCGCGGACGCAGCCAATGGCCGTCGGCAAGGGACCGAGTTCGAGTTGGCTCACTCTTGGCCGGGTACGAGGCGGGACCGGCACCGGAGTCGAACTCTCGTTGGCCCGGCGCGCTCCACTACGCACGGCCACCCGTACGGCGCCGGTCCCGCCGCTCATGGAGGCAGTCATTGCTGGCTACTCGATTCGCGTTTGGCCGTTATTGCCAGCTCCTGTAGTCGCTCGTAGATCGAGTGCGCAATGTCCGTGGTGGGAATGGCTGTGCTGTCGACGCGGTGCACGATCCATCCGGCATCTGTGAGGCGCTGGCTGATCTGGCGGTAGTGGTGCCATTCGATCTGGGAGGAGGACGGTAGCCGCTGAAGTCGGTTGTGGGGTCCTTTGCTGCGCAGCCGCTCGGCGAGGACCAGCGGGTCAGCGTCGAGGATGACGGCCAGGTCAGGCCTGCGGGCCTTGGCGTTGATCCGCCATAGGTAGTCCGGGTCAACGCCGTCGAGTTGCTGCATTACCAGGGCGGACGGGATGTACCGGTCGGTGATGACGATCTCGCCGGCTTTCAGGTGCGGCACGATCTCGGCGTCCAGATGGTGGTACCGGTCAGCGGCGTACAAGCAGGCCAGGGCATTGCCGTGAACGGTGTCGGTCAGCTCGCGGGCAAGCTTGCCGATCAGGCCGTCCGAAGGCTCGCAGGTGACGTGCAGGCGTCTTCCTTCATCGGCGAACACCTGGCTAAGCGCGCGTACGGTGTCGCTCTTGCCGACGCCCGATGGCCCGTCCACGGAGATGAACAGACCGTCAGAAGAGCGCATCGCTGCCTCCCGGATCACCACGAAGGGCTTCAAACGAGAGGGGCATGGACGCAGCTGAGTTGGCTAGGTAGACGAACAGCCGGGCCGTCACCAGCGCGTCATAGTCGGCCCGGTGCGGGCGCAGGCCCGGTGGCAGATCGCGACCAAGATGCAGTGCGCTCACTAGTGATCCGAGCCGGTGATTCGGTTGATCAGGTAGCAGTCGCCGCGACAGTCGAAGCGTGTCGAGCACCTGATCTGGCGCGAAGCCCGGCAATTTCCGCTTGAGAACGCCGAGGTCGACGCTGGCGTTATGGGCCACCAGTACAGCGCCGTCCAGGCGGGCTTGCACTTCCGTTGCCCGGCTTGCAAAGACCGGTGCGCCCTGCACCATGTCGTTGGAAATGCCGTGGATGCGCCGGGCCATGGCCGTGATCGGCTGCTCTGGCTGGAACAGCCAGGTGACCGGTTCGCCGATGACTCCGCGCTCAACGGGCACCACGGCGAGTTCGACCAGATCGGGTGGCTGGTGGCCGTTGCCTTCCACGTCCACTACCGCGTACCGGTGCTCAGCCCAGGCTGTCATTTGTTCTCCCAGCCGATCTCAGCCCGGCCATGGCGGTGCGGCCGGTGCGGATGGGCCGCGTCATGCACCTGAAAACGGAGGGCATGTTGCAGGAAGTAACGCGGCTGCTCACCCGGCAGTCCGTCGATTACGACTGCGCGATCCGTAATCTCCATGACCTGCAACTCTCGCGTCTCAGGTAGGCCGCTTGCTGTTTGTTGGACTTGCCGGGCGGTCGGTATTTGCTGGGCGCCCAGACAGAGCGCGAGCTGCGCAGCCGGACAGATGTCGCACAGTTCGCGAATGCCGACGTGGCCGTTGTAGTCAGGCAAGCCATGGGCGAAGGACACGGCGCAACTGGTCTTACGGAACAACGGCCCGCCGCGATGCTCACGGAACGCGGCCAGCACCCGCTGTTCCAAGGTCTCGGGCATGATCTTGCGCCGAGCCGTGTCGTCATACGGCATCGGCAAGCCACTCGCCCGGTAATACTCGGCGATCTCGTCACGGAAGAACAGGCCGGTGAACACCGTCGCGTCTGCACACTGGGACAACGCTGCCGCCCGAGCCAGATCGTCAGGGGAGTCATTCAAACCAGGCACCAACGGCCGCCAGTACAGCACCGTTCGGTACGGGCGTGGTTGACGGCTGCTGGCAGTTTTGAGTGACGCTGCGGCTACATATGACGGGTACGGCTCGATCCTTGCGTCATCGATACCGGAGTAGGTGAACAGCAGAGTCAGCCGGAGATTGGCGATGCCCGTCAGCCGGTCACAGTCGCTGTCGCTCACCTTGCAGCGCGTAATGACGAGCATATGATTGCGCAGCCCGCGGGCGTCGAGATCCTCTAGCACGGCGAACGTGTGGCCCTTGACTTGCGGCAGGAACGGATCGGTCGCCCGGTTAAATAGTTGCAACGGCGTCACATGGGCCGTGAAGTAACGGTGACCGACCAACTGCTCAACGGCCTCGGCGTCACTCATCAGCGCCCGCGGCTGCCGCTGATCCCATAGTCCATAGGTATGCCGGATGCAATACGCGCAATCCAGCGGACAACCCTGAACATGGTTCAGACTTAGCCCCGACTTGCGGTATTCCACGACCTGACGCGCCGGAGTTGGCAGCGTCTCGATTTGGTGCTTGCTCAGCAGCGGCACTACCAGGCTCATTGGCTTCTCCTTCGCGGAGCGGGAGGTACGGCGGCTCAGCGAGCAGCCTTAAGCCGTGACGGTACGACGATGAACCGGATGGGGAGAAGCAATGTGCGCGAAATTGCTTCCAGACACGCTGCAAGATCATCGTGAAGCACAGCGGAGCAACTGAATAGTGACGAACCGTCGCAAATGTTACGGTGTCTGGGAGTCAGTTCATCAAGGTGCTGAGATCTGCCAAGGCCCGAGTGATGATGGCTCGGGCTTCTGACTCGTACCTGGCTGCCTGGGCCAGCTCGTCGAAGATCCGCACGTAACTGCTGATCTCACTGGCCTGGGTCAGGTTTTGGGAAGCTGTGAAGTTCTCGACCACCACAACCCGCTCATCCATCAGCCAGAAGCCGTGCACCGGAGCGAGCGGGAGCCTGGTCTCGAAGGGGATCACGCCGAAGCGGATTGTCGGCATGGTCGACAGGGTGACCAGCCGGTCGAGTTGGCCGAGCATGACGTCGGCCGGACAGAGCCGGTAGCGCAGGACGGCCTCGGTGATGACGAAGTGGAACCTTTTGCCGCTGCGATAGAGGATTTGCTGCCGTTGCATGCGCACGCCGACGGCCTCATCGAGATCATCGGGAGCGCCGTCGTACTCGACTCCTTCGGCGAGCCTGTAGCGGGCATACTCCGGGGTCTGGAGCAAGCCCGGTATGAAGACGTTCTCGAAGTTCCGGACCTGGTCGGTTTGGTCTTCGAGTTCGGAAAAGGCGCGCTGCTGGCCGCTCATCCCGGTGTGGAACAGGCGCCGGTGCTCGACGTAGTGCGACTCCAACGTGCGCAAGGTCGCAATAAGCTCAAGTGTCAGGTCGGGCTGGCCGCAGGCCTCGGCCCAGGCTTCCAGGTCGGTCTCGGTGGGTGTTTGCTTGCCGCCTTCGATCTTGGAAATCTTGCTGGGATGCCAACCACTGTGCTCCGCGAGCTGGCGACCGGTCAGCCGCGCAGCACGGCGCAGCTCGCGGAGCCGGATGCCGAGCGCTTCGCGCGCCCGCTGGAAGCTGGACATGAGCCGCTGGATACCTACATGCCCGCGTACTCGTCCAGCGGGATGGCATGGCGCCAAGCCACGTCACGCCAGTGGGCACGCTGCGCGACAGCGGCCGGGTCGGTGATCAGTTCTGCCCCGAGCAGCACGTCACCATTGAAGTGCAGCTTGAGGAGGCGGGTGGAATCCAGTAGCCAGAAGTCCTCGCTTGGAAGCCCGAGGCTTTCGGCCTGATGCCGCGCTAGGTAGCGGATGTCCTCGCCGGCTGGCAGGTTGAGGCGGCGGGCCAGATCGATGCCGAACCGGGTGTAATCCGAATGCGGCTCGCTGACCACCCGCACCCGTTGCATCTGCTTGCCCGCCGCCAGCTGCGCCACGGCGTCATGCCAGTCCATGAACCACGTATCGTCAGGCGGCTCACCTGCCAGGAACCGTCGTATTGGCTCCTGTTCTTCGTCATCGACGTAGCGCTCGTGCGTCTCCAATCGGAACGCGGCGTGCTCGAAGCCCAGGCACTGTGCCCAGAACTCCTCGGAGGTCAGGAGTTCAGTCACTCAAGCCTCGGCCGCGAAGCAGCAGGTCCTTTGGTATCTCTACGTAGAACTCGTCATCGCGCAAATCGACGAGGCAAGCGATGGCTTCGGCGTCTGTGACCCGCTTGCCCTGGACGACGTAGGTGCCACGGTCCGTGATGTACAAGGCTGGGCAGCCGTTCTTTCCAGACGATGTTCCGAGTAGGCGCATCTTCATGCTCATGATCCTCTCATGCGAGATCTGACAGACTCGATGCTGAACGGTGCTTCGCACTCTGTCAACTAGCTCGCAACTCAGAGCAGCTTGCAGCATGAAGCGTCGACGAGTCAGACGGTCTGAGTCGGCGCGGCGGCCAGAGCGTTCCTGTGTCCGACCGGAGGCTCACATTGATGATCGGTAGTAGAGCCGTGCCAACCGTTCTGTAGTCAGGTACCGGTCCCGCTGCGGAACGGAGGTGCCCGGACAATTCTGTACACCACAAATGCCACAAATGCCTGGTCCACAGAACGCACATATACGATCAAATAGTGCTTCACTAGCGAGAAGCCTGCTTTTCTGCATTACCCCAGTAATCAATAGATAAGGGTATGCACATCCCATCTAGGCCATTCTCGTACTCAGAGGAGAGCGTGGTCTGAGCCGATGTAGGCCAATCCCGATATCACTCGGCTTCCTACTGCTAAGGTATCTTCGCCAGGCAAAAGACCTGGTCTTATTAGAGAAACATGAGAAAATAGACTGAATAATGATAGAACTCATTGTCGTTAAGGGATACCGGCGCTTCGACAAGCTCGACCTTACGCCAAATCCCGGCATGAACATCATAGTCGGCGACAACGAGTCGGGGAAGTCCACACTTCTTGAAGCTATTTCGTTGGCGCTGACTGGAAAAGTAAACCGCCGGTGGGCCCGGGAGGAACTCAATCCATTTTGGTTCAACGCTGCTGCCGTAGACGATTTCTTTGCGAAGTACGGGACTTCCGATCAGGTAGCACCACCTGAGATTCTGATTGAGTTGCACCTTACAAACAGCGACGAGTTCCAACGCTTGCGTGGGGTGCATAACTCCTTGCGTGTGGATTGTCCGGGTGTCCTCATGTGCATAGCGCCCGCAGAGGAGTACACCGATGAGTTCAAAGCGTATCTACACGATAGTCCTCCTCGTATACTCCCGGTCGAGTTCTACACCGTTGACTGGTGCGACTTTTCAGATAGGCCACTGACGCCAGTTCAGGGATGGTCGTCCCGCCCTTGAACGACTCGATAAGCTGAGAGATGTCACCGCTGCTCAGCCGGTCCTTGAGCTGCCATGGACGGTCAGTCGGAGCAGTCGTGGAGACATCAAGCTCATCCTCCTCGACGATCATCGTGGTCACTGCCTCGACAGTGCGGCGGAGGTCAGAAAGCAGCTCAGGCGTGTTCGAGTAGTGGGCGATTAGCTCCACTGTGTCCTCTCTCAAGACATCGAGGACACCCCGAACCCACGTCGTCATGGTTCGGGGTTCTTTGGTTTGCGAGGTGGACGGGGTGTGCCTTTGGGTGGTCCCGGTGTCCGTCCGGTGGGCTGGTAGTCGCGGGTCGGGTCGAGGGTGAGCTCGCGGAGGAGTTCGCCGGTGGCGGCGTGGATGATGCGGATGTGCAGGTCCTGGACGAGCATGATGACGCGGGTTCGGGCGTGGGTCCGGCCGGTGCCGATGTGGTGGAGCTTGCCGGCGTGGCGGAGGGTGACGACGCCGGTGTCGTCGAGGCGGTCGGTGCGGACGCGGTCGTGGGTGTCGCCGGTCCGGTCGCCCGGAGTGGCTTTGGGCCTGGCCATGTAGGCGGTGGCGGGGGTGGCCTGGCGCGGCAGCGACCTGTGCGGCCGGCTGGTGTTGTAGTAGCGGGTGAAGGCGTCGAGCAGGGCCTGGAGCCCGGCGAGGTCGGCAGGCTGGGGGGTCTGGGCGGCGAGCCAGTTCTTGAGGGCCTGCTGGAAGCGTTCGACCTTTCCCTGGGTCTGCGGGTGATTGGGCTTGCCGTTCTTTTGCTTGATGCCCAGGCCGCGCAGTTCGTTCTCCAGGGCGTTGCGGCCGCCCTTGCCGCCTGAGAACCGGGTGGTGAACACCATCCCGTTGTCGGTCAGGGTCGAGGCCGGGCTCCGTGCGCGGTAACGGCGGCCCGGAATGCCCTCAGGACGACGCGGCCGGTGACGCGGTCGTACGCGGTGACGGACAGGGCGTAGCGGGAGTGGTCGTCGAGCCAGGTCAGGATCTCGGTGTCCGTCCCGTCGGCTAGAGGGTAGTGGGTGAAGCCGGACTGCCAGCACTCGTTCGGCTGCTCGGCCGCGAACCCGGATGTAGGACGATTTCGGACGCTTGCGGGGCTCGGGGACGACCAGGCCGCGGGCCGAGAGGTACCGGCTGACCGTCGCCGCCGACACGGTCAGGCCGTGGTGGTGTTCCAGGTGCCAGCGGATCGTGTCTGGCCCGGCGTCCAGGCCCTGGCCGGACAGTTCCTTGCGGAGCCGGACGATCAGGCCGGCGGTCTGGTCGCTGATCGCGTTCGGTGAGGCCTTCGGCCGCCGGGACCCCGGCTCGAACGCCGCCTCGCCTTCAGCCTGGTACCGGGCCAGCAGCGCGTAGACCCAGGACCGGGCCACCTGGTACTCGCGGGCTACCTCGCTGACCGGGCGTTTCTCGACAGTGACAGCAGTAATGACAAGCCGGGCTTTAGACATCCGGCGAGCCTCAGCGCGCCGCCTCCGCTAACCCCTCCAGCCACGCCGGTTACACCGGGCGGCTGTCCTCGATGTCCTGAGAGACCTGTCCTCGATGTCTTGAGGTTGGACACCACCGGCCCCACCACCACGGCCTGAGCGCCATCGCTAGGTGCCGGTATACCGATGAGGGTGGGCTGGGCGGGCTGGCGGACCGGTCCTCGCGGCCGGGTTCGTGCCCGCATCAGATGCCCGTGGTGGTCGAGGCAGCGATCGTGGGGATCCGGCAGGCGCATCCGGGGTGGGGCCGTCGCGGATCTTGATTGAGCTGGAGCGGGCGGGTGCTGATCCGCTGCCGGGCGGTCGGCGATCGACCGGGCGCTGGTGCGCCACAACCTGATGGAGGGGCGCAAGCGGCGCCGGCGGCGTGAGGATTACCGCTGGTGGGAGCGAAGCGCTGCCATGGCGTTGTGGCAGATGGACGTGATGGGGCAGGGTGTTCCTGTCCGGCGGCCAGGAAGTCAAGGTTGTGACCGGGATCGATGACCATTCCCGGTTCATCATCTGCGCGACGGTGGTCGTGGCGGCGACGGCCCGGCCGGTCTGCGGGGCGCTGATGGCCGCGCTGGTGCGGCCCAACACAGATCCCGCGTCACGTCGAGTACCGGCGCCAGGCCCTGATGCACGCCGCAGTCCCGCATGCTGGCACCGATCGCGGCGGCCATGTCCCGCACCAGGTCGGGGTCGAAGGACGCGCCCCAGGAAAGCGGGCGGGGAAGATCGTCGCCGACCAAGCCGCGAAACCGGTCAGGCACTCCTCGTGAGCAATGGCCGGAATGCCGAGTCGGCTCGTCGTCATGATCTGCTGCTGCATTTCGGCCAACGCGAGCATGCCCGCGGCCGGCGGGATCGGACGAGTGCCGAACACCCGGGTGAGCTGCCCCATGCCATCCTGGATCAGGTCGTCGAGCGGCGGCAGCTCGGCTCTGAACTCATGCTGCATCGGCGCGAGCCCGTCGCCCCGTCGTCGGCCGCCCCGACCCACACGCTGCCGAGCTGAGCCAGCTTCTCGGCCAGCGTCATCCGTCCCAGCAGGTCGGCGACGCGCTCCGTGACCGGCCGGGGCGGGTCCCGCCCGGGCTTCGGCCGCCGCCTCGGTGCCGGACGCCGCCAGGGCCGTCATGAGCACACCCGGGTGGGTGCCGCGGTCGACTCCCGGATGATCAGCTCAGTGGACAGCTCGACCCGGCTCGAGCGCAGCGGCCGTCCTTCGATCAGGTCACCCAGCATCTGGGCCGCGGACCGGCCCATCTCGTCCAGCGGCTGCCGTACCGTGGTGAGCGGCGGGGGCACCCAGCGCGAGACCGGCAGGTCGTCGAAGCCGACGACCGACAGGTCCTGCGGTATCCGCAGGCCCCGCTGCCGGGCCGCCTCATACAGGCCGAACGCCTGCTGGTCGCTGCCGGCGAAGATCGCCGTCGGAGGCTCGGGCAGGCCGAGCAGCTCACCGCCGCATACGAAGCCGGCCTCGTGCTGGAAGTCACCGTGACGGACTAGCGTCGGGTTGAACTTGATACCCGCCCGTTCCAGCGCCGACCGGTATCCATCGGTTCTCGCCCGGCTGCACAGGAAGTCACCCGGACCGGCGATCGCCCCGATCCGGCGGTGACCCAGGCCCAGCAGGTGCTCGGTGGCGGCCAGGCCGCCGGCCCAGTTCGTGGCGCCGACGCTGGGCAGGTCGGGAGGCGGCGGGTTCCCCGGGTCGAGGACGACCAGCGGGATCTCAGCCTCCCGCAGCTGCTCAAGCTGCCTGTCGGTCAGCTCCGTGGTCACCAGGATCACCCCGTCGGTATCGTGGCTCGCGAGCCCGCTCGTCCAGCTCGCCGGCCGGGCATTGCCGTGTCTTACCGCGGAAACCGTCACAGCGGTGGAGTGCTCGGTGGCCCACTCCTCGACACCGCGCAGGATCTCCACCGCCCACGGGCTGTCCAGCCCGTTGAACACCAGGTCGATCAGACCAGACCGGCGATGCCGCCGCGTGCCCGCCCGGGTGTACCGGTGCTCGTGGAGCAGCCGCTCGACCAGCGCACGCGTCGCCGGCGCGACGTCCCGCCGTCCGTTCAACACCTTCGACACCGTCGGCAGCGACACGCCGGCCTCGGCTGCAATAACCGCCAGGGTCGCCCGCCCGCCGTCCCTCCGGGCGGCCTCGCTGACCGCATTGCTCCTTGGAAGCACTGCACCACCTTTCTCACCGTCGGCTCATCGCCGGGCCGGTAGGGGCCGCACGGTGATCGTCAGCATCCGAAAAAGTTTCGACCACGGTATCGCAACTTCGGCCGAGAACGCCACTATCCGGGCATCGCATAGCCTGAGTCAGGAACGTAACACCTTAGAAACGAGGGGTTGACCAGTGATCTCATGGTTTCTATGATAACGGAAATTCCGAAACATAAACTTAACCTTCGAGGTCTTGGCAAGAGGTCACCTGCGGTGGACGTCAGTCTTTGGTCGTAACCGCGGAGATCCCGGCATGGTCAGGAGACGAGCCTCATGCGAGGTTTACCGAAACCCGTCATCGTCGCCATGGCGGTGGCGGCAGCAGTCACGATAGCGGCGTGCAGCAGCAGTAGCGGTATTTCGGTCGGCTCGAGCGCCTCCACGAGCTCGAGCGCCGGCGGCCGGGTCACCCTCAACTGGTCGAACAACGCCACCGTCGGCCCGCTCAACGGCGTCTGGGTCAGCGCCATAACCGCCTTCCACCCGCGCACCTGACGTGACAATCCACGACGAACCGCACGAAAACGGATTCTTATGCCACTCTGATGCCGTTACCATGATTGACCTTCGAAACTGAAGTTTGTGATCGGGAACGCGTGAGTCGCGTCGCCAGAAGCGGGCTTGCATCCGACGATCGACCCCAGGTTTTGCGCAAAGTTCACCCGAGGAGTTTTAACCATGATGAAGAGAACCCGTACTGCGGGGATCGCCGCGCTTGGCCTGGGCGTCGCCCTGGCCGTCTCCGCCTGCGCCGGAGGTGGCACCAGCAGCGGCTCGTCCGCCAGTGGCCACGTCACGCTGACCTTCTGGACGAACGCCACCCCCGGGCCCGGTCTTAGGTACTTCCAGAACGCCATCAAGGCCTTCGAGAAGCTTCACCCGAACGTGACGATCAATATGCAAACCATCCAGAACGAGGACTACGACGGCAAGATACAGACCGCGCTGAACTCGAACTCCACGCCGGACATCTTCTTCCAGCGCGGCGGCGGCAAGATGCTGGCCATGGTCAACGCGAACAAGGTCCAGCCGCTGACCCTTACCGGCGCGGACCGGCAGAATATTAGTGCGTCCGCGCTCGCCGGCGAGACCATCAATGGCAAGATCTACGCCATACCGCTCGACGTCCAGCCCGAGGGGATCTACTACAGCAAGGACCTCTTCGCGCATGCTGGCATCACCGCGACGCCGACCACCATCCCTGAGCTCGAGGCCGATGTCGCCAAGCTGAAGACCATTGGCGTCGCGCCGATCGCGGTCGGAGCCAAGGACGCGTGGCCCGCCGCCCACTGGTACTACAACTTCGCCCTCCGCGACTGCAGCCAGGCCACGATGAACACGGCCGGCACGACCCTCAAGTTCACCGACCCGTGCTGGACCAAGGCCGGCGACGACCTGGCGGCGTTCCTGAAGGTCGACCCGTTCCAGAAAGGCTTCCTGACGACCGCCGCGCAGGTG
>DASTJM010000080.1:0-2817 GCA_035716545.1 Streptosporangiaceae bacterium | reverse complement strand
GGAGGCTGCCGCCCTCCGGGCGGGAACTGGCGGCGGCCGGAGGCGCGGGCGCAGCGAAGGCGGCTGCCGCTCCCGGCGAGTTAGCAATGCCCCGCCCCCGCCCTGCCAGAAAGCCGCTCCGCCCGGACGCCCGGCAGCCCGGCCCGCGCGGTCAACTCCGTGATCAGCCGGCACGCCTCCGCCATCCGCACCAGCCCAGCGCTCAACGGCCTGCCGCTCACCCCTGCTGAATAGCTACGGGCACATCGCAGGCCGCCCACCAGATTCCTGCTGATGACCGGCGCTTCCTCGCGGCACAGCACCCGGCCCCGATTTCTTCACCGAGGCGTCCATCCCCAGATGGATCAGCTCCGCTGCCGATGGCACACTGGACATGACGGTCGGCTCCTTACTGCCTGTGGCTCCGTCCACTACCTGGTCCGCGGGCATCCAAGACCAACGCCGGACAATCCACTCCGCAAGCCCAAGGGGCTTCTACCGGACAGAAACCCCAGGAGGCAGTCGTTTCGTGTTGACTTATTAAAGGGGCCGCTGCCCCGGCAGCCGCTGCCTTGGGGGGTTAACGTTCACTAACCGGCAGGCATGGTAAGCGACAAGACAACCAGATATGATGAGAATGGAGAGTGCCAGCGTGACGGAATATGAGGATAAAACGGCGATCATCGAGATTCTGAACCTTTACGGTTTCGCACTCGACGCTCACCAATGGCAGCTCTTCGATCGTATTTTCACGGAGGACGTGATAGCGGAGTTTGGGCCCGCCGGGGCCACGTGGTCAGGTCTCGCCGATTTCAAGCGCTCATTTGCCGAGTTTCATAACCAGCTGGATAGTCACCAGCACGCGATGATGGGCCAATTAGTTCACGTGGATGGCGACAAGGCCAACGCATTTAGCTACGGAAGTTGGCTTCTCGTTCGGGAAGCAGCCGAAGGCGGCCCCAACTGGCGCGGGACGGGCTGGTACGACGACGACCTTATCCGGACCGACCAGGGGTGGCGCATCCAACGGCGGGTCTGCCGACTGGCGTCCTGGACCGGAAATCCATTCGTCCCCGAACCGGATCAAGAGCACAATCCAGACATGAACCCGAACGTCTTGAGCCGGCATGCTCAGGAAGGCAAGATCGCCTTCCTGAAGGCCATCGAGGCGAAGTGACCGCCATCAATCCAGCAGCGATAAGGCGCTTGACGGCTTGCCGGTGGCGCACCGCTTCCCGCCGCGCTGCACCTTGTCGGAGATATCGGCGCTGTAGTCATGCGCTGCCCGCGGGCGCTCGCGGAATGACCGGATCTCATCACGGGTGCCACTCCGGGTGAGACTGGCAAAGCGCCGTTCACCGGCCGGTACCTCAGCCCCGGACCGGCGCAGCCCGCGTCGCTCCGCTCCTGTGACCGGGCCGCGCTCGCCAGTCGCCGCTGCGAAGCGGCCACGCTGTGCGGGCGGGAATGGCGTTCCACGGCCGACGTCAGCTGGCGGGACGATGAAGACCCAGGCGAGGAAGGCGCCCCACGTTGTCATGCCGTCGCTGCCTGGCCCTCATGGACATGCTGTTCCGCGCCCCGGAGCTGGACGACCGGTCCGGCCTGGCACTCCAGGCGATCACCGGCACCGTCGCCGGGCACGGGTACGCGGAGATACGGGACGTCCCGGCGGCCGGCAGGCCGCGCTCCGCAAGCAGGTCCGGTCAGCGGTCAAGAAGCGCACCGGCCGCCCCCGTCCAGACGCTCGGCCGCAGTCGGCTGCTCGTGTTCGCCTGCGAGCCGATCCGCCAGCAGCACGCTGGCGAAAGGGGACACGCGGTTGCGCGGGCCACGGCGATGTGCGGCAGGTTCACGTATCCGAGGCCAGTGGCGTACTTTCCACGCGACCGGGGCGCGGTGCCTCATCCTGAGCGGCCCGGTGCCCGATAAGCGTGCCGCCGCCGAGTACGCCGGCGCGCTGCCCGAGGCACGCGTCACCGTGAGTTCCTCCATCGTGCGCGGGCCAGCCAGGCCGCCGCCGGCTAGGACGATCTGCTCCGCCACGACCCGCACTTCCCTACCGGACCCGCCCGCCGACCGCCTCAGCCGCCAGCCGACCGCCTCAGCCGCCAGCCAGCCGCCTCAGCCGCCAGCCAGCCACCTCAGCCGCCCGCCAACGCGCCCTCAGATAGCGGAGCAGGGCGCGCAGGCCACGCGTGTCGGGGGACCGGCCGCAGTGCAACGGGGTCAGGCGGGCGCTTCCACTGGCAGGCCCAGCGCGTGTGCTGAGTCGCGCAGTCGCTTGTCGTAGCAGACGAACGCGATGAGTTCGGCGCGCAGTTCGTGGGCGGTGGCCAGGTGGATAGCGTCCAAGCTGCGGAGCGTGTGGTCTCCGATGGCCTCGGCGGCCGATGCGACGTCGTCCATGCTGACCAGCGAGATAGCGGACAGCACGAGGTTAGCCCGGCTCATCCGCTGCGGCGCGGACCTGGCCACGCTGCGCGACATTTCGATCCGCAGTAGCCTGGAGGAAACACGTGGAATCCCGGCGCGCTCCGCAATCCACAGCTCTAGCCCTGCCGTCTCGGCCTCTGGCATGACGAGCTTGAGTGCCGCCGAGGTGTCGAGGTAGATCATCAGTAGCGCTCGTCGTCACGCATCTCCGCGAGGGCCGCGCTGAGCGAAACGCCCTCCTCGGGCGCACCGCGCGTCGGAGTCGGAGGAATCGGCCCCGCATTGGCTGCAGGGACCGCCCTGCCCTGTGCGATCAGGCGGTCAAGAAGCGGCGCTCCGGTAGTCGGCACGGCCGGGGAGAGGCGTGCGACCGGCCGCCCGTGCTCACTGATCTCAAGCGAC
>DASTJM010000079.1:0-20685 GCA_035716545.1 Streptosporangiaceae bacterium | reverse complement strand
CGCCCGCCGTCATAAATTCCTCCGGAGGCGCAATCTCGAAGCCGGTGTAGTAACGCCTGCCGTGCCGGTCCGGCTGCTTCCATCTCGCACCAGACGACCTTGCCCGCTGGCTCCTGGGTAGGGTACCAGTTCCAGCGGCTGCTCAGCATGGCGACCAGGAAAAGGCCGCGCCCGCCCTCTTCCCCGGGATCGGGAAGGCCGTCGTCGCCGAGCGGCTTGAGCACCGGCGGCCGCGGGTCGGCGTCCCAGACCTCGGCTAGGATCCGGGTGCTGTCGCCGGACAACCGCAGGCTGACCGCCAGGCCGTCCCGGCCGACGGTGGCCTTGACGGCGTTGGTGACCAGCTCGGAGACCAGCAGTTCGGTGCTCTCGGCCAGGCTGGCCAGCTCCCACTCGCGGAGCAGGTGGCGGACGTGCAGCCGGGCGCAGGGGACCGCCCCCGGCAGAGCGCCGAGTTCCAGGTAGCTGTACCGCGGCCACGGACCAGTCATCGCCTGCTTTACCTCATCGACCGACCTGCACCACCAGTTGGTGGCATCATTAGCGATAGTGTGCACCAACATTCGGTAACTTGCAATAGTGCAAATAGATTACGGAGGTTCGGTCATGGCCAGGCGCGTCAACCCGGATCAGAACCCGACGCTGCGCGGGCGCCGGCTGGCCATGGAGCTCCAGCGGCGCCGCGAGGCGACCGGGCTGAGCCGGGAGGAGGTGGCGCGGCAGCTGGAGTGGTCGACGTCTACCCTGTTTCGCATCGAGACCGGGCGCAGCCGGCCGCAGCCCGGCAACGTCCGCACGCTGCTTGAGCTCTACGGAGTTACGGGTGCCGAACGGGATGGGCTCATCCAGCTGACCAGGGAGGCCCGCCAGCCGGGATGGTGGCATTCCTTCCGCGACGTGCTGCCGAACCCGTACGAGGTGTACATCGGGCTGGAAGCCGGGGCGGCTTCCATCCGCAACTTCGAGCCGGTAGTGGTGCCAGGGCTGCTGCAGACCGCGGACTACGCGCGCGAGATCTTCAGGAACGGGCCGATCGAGCTGGATCCTGAGGAGGTTGAGCGGTTGCTGGAAGTCCGGGTGGCGCGGCAGCAGGTCCTGGGGCGCGAGGACCGGCCGCGGCTGTGGGCGGTGATCGACGAGGCGGTGATCCATCGCGTGGTCGGCGGGGTCAGCGTGATGCGCGGGCAACTCCGGCATCTGGCCGAGTGCGCACGGCAGGGTAAGACCACGATCCAGATCGTGCCGTACCGTGCAGGCGCGCACGCCGGGGCGATCGGCGCGTTCGTCGTCCTGGACTTCCCTCAGGCCACCGATCCGGCCGTGGTGTACGTGGAGACGCTGGCCGGTGACATCTACCTGGAGGAGGGTTCGGACGTGGCGCGCTATACGATTGCATTTGACCGGTTGGTAGCCGCCGCGCTGCACCCCGATGACTCCATGCAGATGATCGAGCGGCTGGCCCGCACGTTGAGGTAAGAGGAGGTGCGCGGGATGACCGAGGTTGACCTGTCCCGCGCCGAATGGCGGAAGAGCAGCTACAGCGGCCAGAGCGGTAACTGTGTGGAAGTGGCCCGCAACCTGCCCGGGTTGGTGGCCGTCCGCGACTCCAGGGCCCCGGATGCGGGGAAGCTGCTGGTCTCGCCGGAGGCTTGGCGAGCGTTTCTCAAGGGGTACGCGTCTAGACGATAATCTGCGGCCGACCGGCGTCGCGGATCACGTGCTTGCGTGTTTCTCCAGGGCGGCTTCGTAGGCGCGTATCGTGGATACGATCGTCGCTCGTTCGGCGGGTGTGAGCGCGGCCAGCACCTCGGTCCAGGCGGCGGCGCTGCCGCAGCATCGATCGGATGGTCTGAGCCGTCGACATCTCGACGGCATCCCAGGGGGACGCTGGGGCGTTGGCGGACGGGTGCGCGGCGGCACTAGCGTCGAACTCGTTGCTACTCCCGCAGGGCGCACCGGCCTCGGCGGCGCCATCTCCGCGTAGCGGTCGCCTGCCTTTCAAGGCTGCGAGCTTTCACGGGTGTCCGGTTCGGCGTGGGCGGCGTGACCGTTCCGGTCAGAGATAACCCCGAGGCCCGTCGGCGGCAAAGCGGAGCTGACACCGATCGACGGGGGTCGCCGCGGGCGGCAGCCTTGAATCAGCAAGGCAACCGCCTGGCATCAAAGGAGAACGATCATCATGATCGCGATCATCGCCCTGGTCCTAGCCGCCATCGTGGCCCCGAGCGTCCTCGGCTGCGTCCTGCATGTCCTGTTCTCCCCCTGGCTGCTGGTGGCCGTGGCCGTCGTGGCCTGGATCAAGCTCCGGCCAAGCCGCTCCCGCTCATAAGCGGCTGCACACGATGGGTGTCCTGCGCCGCAGCGGATTGGCGACATGAGCCTGTTAGATCGGTTCTGACCTGACCATCCGTACGAGGGCGCGCAGCCCGGTCAGCAGTTCCTGATGATCGCTGATCCCGTCCAGGGTGGCTTCGATCCTGCGTACCATCTGATCGATCTCGCGCTTGAGGTCATCATGACGCGCCTGGGCCAGCGCCCGGTGCGTCTCCTGGGTGTCGCGGAGCCGGCCGAGGTCGGCGCTGAGCAGGCTCCGGGTGTGCTCGATGGTGTCGGCCAGCTTGGCCTGGGTGCGGTACAGCTCGTCGGCGCTTTTCCGCGCCAGCGCACTGACTTCGTCCATTCGCTCCCGGAGCGTGATGACGTCATCGCGTGGCTGCATGCTCTCCCGCGTGAACACCTTGATCCGCTCGCGCACGTGAACGAGGTAAGCGGAGGCAGGCCGGAACATGGTCGCCAGCAGGAACATGCCGGCGACGTAATAGCCGGTCTTGTTTCCTGAGGCGTAGGCGATCGCGGTCGCGGCCATCGCCGTGCCAACATGGCCGCCCAGCGCGAACCGGAGCATCCGGCGGGAGATCCGCCTCGCCTCATCGTCATACTCCGGCCGGACGGTGATGCCGCGGTCGCGTGAGACCGCCATCTGGAGGGCCGCGCGCCGGGCCGCGAAATACAGGTTCCAGGGGACGGTTATCAGCACGACCAGCCAGGACAGGGCGACGACGAGTACGGCGATGGTCAGCAGCGTGGCCGTCGGTACGCGCACCACCCGGGCCGCCCAGGCGACGAGCAGCGCGAGGAGCGCGGCGGCCAGCAGGACGAACCACCAGACGATTACCCGCGTCGAGGAGTTCTTGCTCATGCTGGACAGTATGTCCGCGGGGCGTGGTGCTCGGCAGCCGCTCGATTACTCATCTTCGGTTAGGTACAAGGGCCGCAGACGACCCGGTCGGAACTGGTTGGGTCACTGCGCGCTCTCGGCTGAGATCGTCGCGCGGACCCGTGCCGCCTTACCGGTCACGATGATCTCGGCGGGGTCTGTCGCGCCGACCAAGGGGAAGCGGCCGCCCCGTTCGGCTCAATGGACTTGGGGACCTGGTCGATCCCGCGGCCGCGTCGGCCTACGGCGGTGAGTGGGTACGGCTCGCGCACCCGGCGGTCGATGACTTCGCGCCGTGGCGGCCGTGGCTGGCGCGGCGGGGCGGGCCGCAGCCGTTCGCCCAGGCTGAGCGCGAGGTGTTCGCTGGGGAGGACCCGTCCGCGTGGTGGCAGCGGGCGGTCGAGGCGGCTGCGCTTTTATCGGCTCGTGCGGCAGGGCTGGCACTGGGGGGCGGCGGGGCGGCAGGCGCTGCGGGTGGAGTTGTTCAGGCCGTTCGGGGCTGAGGGACGGGTGGTGCTTGGTATCGAGCCGGGGGGTATCGGCCGTGCTCGACGCGAAGGATGAGCCGTCGCAGACGATCACTGAGATCAGCTTCGAGTCGTCGGCGGGTGAACTGGGGGTCTTCGGCGACCTGCCGGTGGTGACGCGGTCGGGGTGCGAGGGCCGGGGACCTGGGCCATCGTGACGGATGTCTGCCTGGTCAGGTGGACCGTGGGGGTTCGCTGAAGAGCTCGGCGCAGGTCCTCGGTGAAATGGCGCTGGGTGTCGAGCGGCCAGCTCAGGAACGTTGCCCTGGTGCTCTCGAGGCTGATGATCTCGCCTGCGGTGAGGATGGCCTGGTTTTCGTCCGACAGGCGGACAGGTGGGCCGAACAGGCCGGTGGCGGCGATGGCGTCGGGGTCGGATGGCCGGCGGTCCCATGCGCCGCCGGTGTCGCTATGGCTGATCCACAGGTCGTCCAGGGTTTTGCCTAGGGGATGGTCATAGCGCTCTTCGGTGCCGAGGAGGGCGAGCCAGCCGCCTGGGCTCAAGAGGCGGGCGGACTTGGTGAAGGCGACTTCGGGGTCGATCCAGTGGAAGGCGTCGCTGGAGATGACCAGGTCGAAGGATTCATCGGCCGCGGGTAGGTCCTCGAACGAGGTGACCTGGAAGGAGACGTCTGCTTTGGCGAGGCGTCGGCGGGCGGTGGGGACCATGGAGGGGCCGATGTCGATGGCGGTCAGTTGGAAGCCGTGGCCTGCTAGCTGCTTGGTGAGCTGGCCGGTGCCGCAGCCGATTTCCAGGACCGGGGCGTTGGGGGCGAGGGCGGCGGTGGTGGTGACGAACTCTACGGCGCGTGACGGGTATCCGGGGCGGGACTCCTCGTACCGTTCGGCGATGGCGTCGAACAGGGTCCGCTGGTGATGTCGCTTGTCCCGGTCTCCCTCGGATGCAGGCCCCGTACTCACGGACCCGACATTATGCGAGTCCGGCACCGGTCGCGGGGTGTGGGGCGGTACCGTGGCGGATCAGCCTCTCGCCGACGACGATGGACTCCCTAGCCAGTGCAGGATCCTGACCAGCCTTCAATCGTGAGGAGAACCCGCACCTTTGTGAAGTCTGCCCAGTGTCACGTTCGACTCATTTATGCCGTTACCGCGCGTCGCCTCGCTGGCATCGTCGTTGGATGGCATCATGAACATCGGCATGCACCGTTCGGTGGCTTGTATCGACCGGCTGCCGACCGCTGCACTGCACTTAACGGCTCTAGATCGGCTCGCAGCCTGCAGGGTTAGTGGTCATTCGCGCTCCGAGGAGCCGCTTCGGGTATCTTGCCACGTCGCCGGAACCTGTCTGCTCTTCTGAAACGAGTACGCCCTTAGCAGCTCTTGTCAATGCATGGTTGGTTCTCTGCAACGCAGGCGTGCTGTAGGACGACGCGCCGGGTCTAGTTCGTGGGCTACGACAGACTCCATGTGAGATCCTGGTCAAGAAGCTTGGCAGACATGAGGAGGTTGCCGGATGCCGCCATGGAAGTCAGTGGCCATCACCCCATCCGCAGCACGGCTGACGGAGTCACTACGTGATGTCGGCTACGACTTTCCCTCTGCCGTAGCCGACATCGTGGACAACAGCGTCATGGCCGGTGCCTTGCATATTGATGTCTCGATTGAGTTCGCTGGTGAAGATTCGTATGTAGCGATCTCCGACGATGGCCTCGGGATGACTGCTAACGGCCTCGTCGAGGCTCTGCGTTACGGTTCCCGACGCTCATACAGCCGCAGTGACCTCGGACGCTATGGTCTTGGACTCAAGACCGCCTCACTGTCACAGTGCCGGTCAGTAACGGTTGTGACCTGCCGCCGCTCAGCTCCGAGCAACGTCAATCTCAGGATGCTCGACCTCGACCTGATAGCTGAGTGGGATGAATGGCTTGTCGTTGAGCCTCCAGCTGAGTCGGTTATTCAGAGATCAGCCGAACGACTAGCCAGCGAGCCGGGAACCGTGGTGATCTGGCGGAAGTTGGACCGGGTACTCCCAGAGAAGCGCGCAGATGGAGGTTGGGCACGCCGCCGCCTTGAAGCGATGGCAGCAAAAACCGCTGATCATCTAGGGATCGTGTTTCATAAGTATCTTGAGGGCATCAAAGGGTACCAGCTCGTGATTACAGTGAACGGGCACAAGGTGGAGCCATGGAATCCATTCGCTCCCAGCGAGCCCAGTACGAATGAACTTCCTCTACAGCGTTTCGAAATGTCGGTCGGGGACGTCTCGGGGAGTGTCACCCTTAGTCGTTTCGTACTGCCCGCGCGGGATGAGTTCAGCACTCTGGAAGAGTTCGAACGATACTCAGGGCCGCTTAAATGGAATCGCCAACAGGGAATCTACATCTATCGCGCCGACCGACTGGTCCAATGGGGAGGCTGGAACGGCATCCGCGGCATCGACGAGCACACTAAACTGGCACGGGCGGCACTTGATTTCGACACTGACCTCGACGCGGTGTTCAACATCAACGTTGCGAAAATGCGCGTAACGCTTCCACCACAGATACGTCAGATGCTCGACCGGCCAATTAACGAGCTCTGCGCTTATGCCGATGATCGATACCGTAAGGCCTCGCGGCGCGTGGATAGGGATCACCAAGCAGCCACTAGCGAGCCCAATTCATCTTCGCCAGAGGCACCCTCCGCTCCTATGCGGAGCGACGTAGGCATTGCGCTGCGAGCTGCTGCAATGAAGGCCGGCGAGTACGAAGCGTTCAGCCGTATTTCCGCTGCGCTTGGAGATATCGCGCCACACATAGCTAGCTCGCTCGGGCTTAGCGAATGATTGCTCAGGATCAGTGACTCGAGAACAATATGGGACGGCGCTGGGCGGGGGAGCTGGCGCATGTCTCTGCCAGCGGGCACACATCGCAGAGGCGCACCTCCGGCCGACAGACGGCGGCTGCCAGCTCGATTAGGCCAAGCTGCGCGGCTCGGGCGTTGTCGCCGTAGCCGATCATGCGAGCGACGGCGAGCCGCCCATCAGTCATCCTGTTCTTCCGCTCTAGGGCCTCTTCGCCCACGAAACGGGATGCGATGCGCAATACTCCCCGCCCCGCTAGGACAGGTTCTTCTGAGTCGTCATCTTCTGTCCCTGATGGCACGGCAAGGACGGCCAACTCCGCGATTGCCTCAGCACCACCTAGCGCACCGCGGATCGTTCGGTCGTTTTCTAGTTCCTGCGGCGTGTCGGCCAAGCGTCCTGCTATCTCTAGGACGCGCTTAGCCCGGTTACCTCGGTCAACCCATCGAGCAATCTCCGCCAGTTCGCTCGGAGCCGCAAGGGTGTCGGCGGGTTCCTTCCAGCGCTCAACCAGCGGCCAGATCCACTGAAGCTGCTGGCCTCCCAGACGGTCCAGAAGTATCTCTGCTGAGACTACCTGCCAGCGCGTAGAAGCCCTCAACCATGGGATGGCCAGATCAGCCTGAGCGCGAAACCACGCCGCGAGAACCTTGCCGGTTTCGAGGCTGGTTGGGCCCGCAGAGCATGACTCGTCCAGACTGCCGCGGATCGCTATGCCGAGTCGCTCTCCGACGAACGGCGGTACCGCATTGCCGATCTGGCGGAAGGCTGCTGACGGCGGTCCTGCGAACCGGTACCGGTCAGGAAACGTTTGGAGTCGGGCAGCTTCACGGACAGTTAGGGTGCGATTGTCCCTCGGATGGATATACCAGTATCCATCTTTCGCGATGTGAGCAGTAATGGTCCGGGACAGACCGTCTTCCTCAAGCCGCTTGTATTTATCGTCGAATATATCTGCCCGGTAACGGCGCAGGTGCTCAGGCAGATCGGAGTATAGGGTTTTCGCCCCCATGTGCTGGAAGGCGATCTTGTCATCCTCACGTACCGGGCGAGTGATCTGATCGTAAACGCGGTCAGAGTAGTCGCCGTCCATCCCTTCGCGCATCCGCCGCTGGAAGGCATTAGTTGGAATCGCCTCATAAGGCTTCCAGCCCTCCGCCCCTTCCTTTGGCCGCCACCCGCCTTCCACGGAAGGAAGGTCACCGATCGCGTTCCACACCGTCACTTGGTTCTCCTGTGGAGACGGCCAAGTGAACGCGGCTCCATCACTGAGTGCGACCAGGATAAGCCTCTGGCGGAACTGGGGAACCCCGTACTGCGAGGTGTCCACAACGCGCTCCTCGACGGCATAGCCGAGGCTCTCCAGCTCGTGGACCATGGTCCGCAGGATGAACATGTCTTTGTCCAGCGCCATGTCAGGGACATTCTCCATGAGCACGGCCGCCGGCTGGGCGATCATTACGACCTCAAGGAAGGAGCGCCACAGGTGCCTACGTTCTTCCGATGGGTCGGTGAATCCATTGAGGATCCGGTGACGGATCTTGTTACGGCCGGCGCGTGAAAACGGCTGGCATGGCGGTCCGCCAGCAAGCAGCTCTACGCCAGCATCGTTGATGAGCTGCGCGACCCGAGCAACACGTTCAGGGTTGCCTAGGTCCCAGTCGAGGGTCAGTCCCCCAAAGTGATGCCGGTGCGTCTCGGTCGCTTCTCGATCGCTGTCAACACCCAGCACGACCCGGTAGCCTGCTGCCTCCAGTCCGTGGCTCAGGCCGCCAGCTCCGCTGAACAGGTCGGCCGCCAGACGGTAACCGTCCTCTCGCAGCCGCGCTGTGTAGTCTAGGAAACTTTCCTCATCGCACTCCTCAGAGTGCGGAGAAAGCTGGACGAACGGTCCCCTGACCAGCTTGACGCCGTACTTTCCGCCCTTGACGCCCTCGGCTGTGCCCTCCCCCATGCGGCCCTCCAGTCCCTAGTCAGCGACAGGGTAATGTTCACCACTGACAAAACGGCATAGCTCATACTGCCACTGCCGCCTCATACGTGGCACGCGCCTGGACAGGTTACCTGGGTCTGACGCTGAACGCAGCCATACATGACGGTAGGCCAGCAGGCTCCGCGATGCCTAAGACTTGACATTATTGAGATGGTCAAAGCAAGGCTAAGAGTTCGCCACGAAACTGTGGCTGCGACTGGCCGCTGCGCGCTCCAAAGCGCTGCTTCTCTATCATAAGACCACCTAGACAATCTAGCGTTTTACTAGATCGGCTAGTGGATGCTCGACACTCTTGTGGCGACGTAGCGATTATGCGAACAGCCAATATGCATGATAAGCCAGTCTTTGTGGACACCGACCTCACAGCTAAGCTCAGTCCTCGCCACCTGCAGCGTCTGCGGTGGTTCGAAGAGCACGCCGGACAAACACTCCCCCGCCCAAGGCCGCTGGACCACTCGCTGCCTCTAGTGCATCCCCGACGCGGCATCTACAAACCCGCAGAACTTTACTATGCAACGGCTATAGTGACGATGCTCCGCAGCCGTTATGAGGGCGATCGCGTCATCCGGCACGCCGACGGTACTTGGGATATGATCTACCATCAAGAAGATCCACCAGCAGATCGCATAGGTGATATATATACAAATACTGGCCTACACGCCTGCCAACGTGATCGTATTCCTGTAGGGGTTCTGCAAGAACGTAAAACCCTCCGAGGGCCACGTATGTTTGAGGTTCTCGGTCTCGCCACACCGGTAGACTGGCGATCGGATTACTTCATTCTACAGAGCCTAAGAGAACAGGGCGGCGCTGGCCGCGCAGTCATCGACGCCTTGCTCGCCACTGCTGAGGTCCTAGAGCAGCAAGCGGCCGACAAACGGCCACTACCCACGGATGACTACGATGCCAGGCTTCGATCGATCCGTCAGATCGTCGCAAGACAGGGTCAGTTCAGGTTCAGGGCATCGTTGCTGGATGCCTATTCAGGCCGCTGCGCAATTACAAGATGGGATGTTCCTGATGTACTTGAAGCGGCACATCTATGCCCCTATCGTGGACCCGACTCTAACGATATTCGGAACGGTCTTTTGCTTCGCGCCGATATCCATACTCTCCTTGATCTTATGTTGCTGGCCGTAAATCCTGATACTAGAAGGGTTATCATATCCGCCCGACTGAAAGCAACGAGGTACCGAGACCTCACTGGAATCCGCCTAGCGGAACCAAAACTACCAAATCAGCGGCCGCCCCATGAGATCCTGGAAAAAATATGGCAAGAATTCTGCACTCAAGAGGCGATTTAAGGAGATTCAAGCGGGGTCTTAGTTCACTCGCCGATCGATGAGTCGTTCACGGCGGTGACGGGCGAGAAGAAGCAGCAATGCTCGATAAAGTCGAATGACCGGGTAGAACCAATGCTTGTTCGGCCTCGCGGATGAGCTCATCGAACTCGGCATCTGACAATGCGTCAAGGAGCCGCGGTCCGGTGGTGAATGTCACGCCCTTGTAGAGTTCTCGTGCCCATTCCGAGCGTGCCACGAGGCCATCATACGCTAGGACCGCGACGGCAAGCCTACGAATTAGTGCTCGATTACGTGCGAGTGCGCTTCGCTCGAAGAGCCCCACAAGTTCATCTTCGCCGAGCGGACGTTCTGCCGAGTACAGCAACTCTCCTAGGACCTCCTCCCTGTGCCAAGCCCGTCGAAGCACATTCCGGGGCCCACCGATGAACCGATCAAAATGCATGTTAGGAAACCGGAAGACAGCTACATCGGGAAAGACAACTAGCGTGAGGAAGCTCCATGTCTCGTCATGCGCGGCATCTGCGGGGACAATTTGAAGGTATTCATGAAGCGTGTGTCCCAGTGCGAGATCGAAAGCCGCCACCTGAAGACGTGGAACCGAATTTCCCAAGCGCTGCCACGGCTCAATCGTCTCGAGAATAGCTTCACGAACGTTCCCGATCTGCTCGGAGCTCGCTACTCGCCCGCCCGTCGCGACCGGCGCCGCACGCACATGCTCGGTCCCAGCCAATGCCTGTACGCCAGCTAGCCCATCACGAGCCTTTGTTTCAACGATCTCGCTGAACCGCGTCTTGGCAAATGGAAGGGAAAGGCGTGGATAGACGAAACAGCTCACGGCATTACTCCGGCTAGAGGATCAAGATGATCGTGCAAGATGAGATCGAAACGCATTGGGTCGTCTTTGTAGAGGTGCGCTGCGGTCCGCAGGCTCATACTCAAGAAGCCTTGGCACATTGTCTCTAGGACTTGCCCAACGGATCCTTCATAAGATGAGAAATCGCCCGCATCTTCGCCGTGTGCCGCAACGTTTGCGATGAGCAGGCGCATGACGTCGGCATGGAGCAAGCCATTCACTCGAGAAGCTGCCTTAGGGTCAAGAACGAGCTTACCGACAGGATGTTCTGTGTTGACGAGGAGTCGAACGCTACCTAGAAAACCATCTGAAAGCTCGTCATAGGTTGTGAGAACTGTCCACGGAGCATTACCTAGGCCAAGCTCCGAAAACTTCACAGGCTCGGTGGGGAATCGACCAGAATCTCCTTCCAGCCTTAGAGTGAAGGGCTCGGAAGAATCGATTCGCGATCCCCGCAGAAAGGCAACCCTGTATCCTCGCTTCGGGGTGGAGCGTGCGAGTACCAAGTGGGCGGACAGCCGGACGGCATTCGCGACCTGGCCGGGCGGGAGCTGAACGGTGACATCTACCGTTGAGCCACGTTGGAAATCTCGCAGCGATTTGGTAGCTACGAACCGCCGTTGGGCCGATGGACAGTCCGCCATAGCAAGAATCTCGAGGTCGTCGAGCGAATCCAAACCGGTGCTGGCTAGCAAGGCATCCTCGTCGAGCTCCACCGAGATCCCAACAGCTGTGCGGCTGGCGTAGTCCCAGCCTGACAGGAGCGCAGACAACTCGGTTCGGCTGCCGTCACGCTCGGTCCACCATCGGTGCCACAACACACTACGAGCCGTTGCGATTCTGTGCGGCAACAGGCGTAGGGCTGCCATTAGCGGTCACCTAGCTTAGTCTCAACATCGATTGCCAGGTCCGATCGCGCCTCGAATACAAACTGGCGGACAATGTCTGGCTGGAGTTCTGTCGATCCAGAAGCAAAGTTATCGCCGGAAGCGTCTGACCAGCCGAAGATCCGTATGGCTCCGGCATCCTCCATGCTCCCGCCGTCGAAGCCGACACGTAGCGACACATCGACAGCAGATGCAGCGGATGATCCACTCGCGAGTTGGACATTAAGGGTGGTGCGGGTCCATCCAGGAGACTGGGCCGGCTCGTGGGACACGTCCGCCACGATAATCCTGGGCCGTCCAACACGTCGTCCCATGCCCACACCGGGAAGGGTTCGGGTATTGCCAGCCAAGGAGGAAGCTGAGCCAGCGGCTCCTACACTTTCAGTGCCAGGCGATGGTGGGGGAACGGTGGTAGCGGAAGCGTCCCCGTTGGAGGTGGCTACCGATGCCGTGGTTCCAGCCGAGGCCGATGAGCCCGCAGCGGGAGGATGCATCCAGTTGGATGGTGCGGGACCTTCAAGGCCGCCGAGGAGGTCCGCCAGCATGTCACCGACGTGTGCCGCCGACGGAGACGCCTCCGAACTAGCAACTGTCGGCTTGCGTGGCGTCAGATACTGGTCGGTCGCTTCACGAATGCGGGCCAAGGCTACTCTAACCTCCGTCCGGCGACTCTTATCCTGCACCGCTTGCGGAACCCAGTCGTCGTGTGACGGCGGTTCAGCGAGCGCGAAAGAGTCGTCAACGTCAGCGACTGGCTTGAACACTCCTGTCCACTGGAATCCCTCGACATCAAGCTCTTGGCGCTCGAAGTTCCGTACGACCAGTTCGGCTTGGCGCATTACGGTGACCGCGTGGGATGGCGATTCGGTCCCTGGGGGAACGGGGTAACGCGCGAGTGCTAGATGACCCAAAAGTTTCTTCGGCTTCTTGAGCCAGATCTCCTCCACATATACCGGATACTTCGTGGAAAGGGCCGCAAGGTCGGAGCCGAACTGCGCAGCCCGGACTGCCAGCAGACAATGAGCGCGACCGCTCAGCACGGAATGATGCTCAATGCTGGGCAAAGTAATGGGTGTGCCGTTGAGCTGGACGCCGATGTTCATCCGCGTCTGGCCGCGCTGCTCGGCAAGCAATTTCGGCCATAGGTTCCAGACAACAGCCGCAGCCAACTGTTCCACAGTCTTCTCAGGTGAGTCTCCGCCGAGTTGGGGATCGAGGATCAAGATGCTGGTCCCGGTTACGCGACGGTCAAATTGGTTTGCGAACACCGCATCACCGAGCTCTTCGGCTAGGTCGCCGACGGCTGGCTCCACGCGGGCTTGCGAAGGGATAGCGTTCCCCCACCAGTGCCGCCCGGTGAAGCGCTGGCCATTCATGTTAAAGCCGTCACCGATAGCCGAGCCGATAAGCCTGTGCTCTAGACCGCTGGAACCTTCGCATCGCGACCAGATCAAGACAGTGCCAACGCCACTGACGATATACGAGATTGTCTTACCGAAGCCATAGGTGCCACCTCCCAGGTACATATCGCGTGGCGCTCCTATGTTGAAGACCAAATCGATGAAATCGGTGTCCATGCCGGGGTCGACTGCGAGATCGTTTCGAATCGGGCCGCAGAGGCCAATGGTCCCCCGGTCGGACACTTCGAGTGCCCAGATCTGGTCATGTCGAAGCAGCTCCGCGAGGCCGGTCTTCGGCGGGTCACCCGTGAAGATACGTTTGCGGAGAGTCTCCATTACCGGTCCTCGGAGCAATCGGAGATTCAGAACGAAATCGATGCTTGGCGACTTTCTGCGGGCGTCCCAGCTATTCTGGCCCATTTCTCGCACCAAGACCGAAACAGAGTCGGATTTAGGTGTACCCAACAGGCGTTTGGCACCAACACCGTCGATATCACCTGGACCGAACTGTTTTGGAAACCAGCCAAGTGAGTGTCCCGTAAAGGGAGTAGGCAATTGGTTTGCTGCGACTGGAGTGGGTTTGATTTGCGTTTTCGATTGCGACGCAGCCAGCATAACGGCCTCGTTGAACCCAGCACCTCGACTCATCGCCTGCTTGGCGGTTTCCCAAGTCTGTCCGGACACGGGCAAGCCAGACGAACGGAGATAAGCAGCTAGGACTGAATTGACGCTTAGTTCTCGACCGGAGAAATATTTATAGACAGGCTTTAGCGCCCGCAGCAATTGTTCTTCACTCACCAAGGCCTACCCAGGTTCCCATCAAATGATCGAACTCTTTATCGGAAAGCCGCTTAGGTACGCTATCGAGCGCGAGCTCATAACGGATCTTGCTGACGCCGCGGAGCCGGATTTCGCCCAGCTCGGTCCGGCGCAGGCCGGGGAATGAGCTGTCGACGATCCATGCTCGAACGGAGCGAACCCGGAGGCGGTCATTGATCGAGACTCCGCTCCCATATATATATCCGGCGTGCGATACCTTGGTAAGCAAGGCATCCCGTGGGACGCTAAGCCTGGCGAGCTCATCGATTCGCTCATCGAGGCTAGGCGCCCTACTGTCCTCGCGAGCGTGTACAATCACAAGGTGCAAGGACGTGGTAATTTCCGGGTCGAGCTGGTCGATGTTGGAGATTGACACGAAGTTTCCGTCTACCGATGTCGTGGTTTTTACTTCAAGTTCAGCGTCACTCCGCGCGAAATCGTGGACAGATTTCGATGGGCCTTGCCAAGCGTCAAGCGCGCCGACAGGGTTGTGGGCGGCAAGAAGCCGCAGCACCTCAAGTTCTCCTACTAGGCCGATCACTGTCTCGCGAGTGACGTCTTGGCCAGCTGCCCTTAGCAGTGCACGCCAATCATCCAAGACCTTACGGCATGTGGAGACCGGAGCTGAATCGTCGACTACAAGGCGTTCAAGTATATCTTCGACCAGTCGCTCGAAGACGAGGGCTAGCGACGAGATACGACAGTGGAGATCCGCATAGGTAACGTCACCGGATGCCGTACGCAGAACTCGGGACTCGAGTGTGACGCCTCGACTCGCGAGGTCTTCATCGATGTCACTGACCATAACTGGGATCAACAAATGCTTCTGCCCGATAGAGTCTATTGCAGCCAGCGCGTCACGTCCGCCTACCTCGACGCCGATAGCCCGGGTCAGGAGTTGACTGCCTGCGACATCGCGCACCTGGGCCTCTAGGAGAACGAAATGCTCGCCAACCTCAATCACGACTTAGGTGCCACCTTTTCGCCGTCGACAGTAAGACTACCCTCGCGATCCTCGGGGACCTCATCGTCATCGTCTGGCGCAGCTTCCCAATCCGGGTGCACCGAGTAGTACGTGCCATCTTCGGCGAACCCATCCCGCTCCACATCGGGAAAGATCAAGCCAATACCAATCAGGTGATCGGCGGCTTTCATATCACGGCGACTGCCTGTTTTGAGTGCCGCGCCCATGGGGATGGAATCCTTGCTGATCGGGTAAACAATCACGAGCCCGCGCCCATCACTCAGCTTACGTCGGACCTCACGTGGGTCTTCTTTCGCCAGATTTCCCAGTGTCTTTACATCCTCCGGATCGAGGTCAGCGAACCAGTCGTCGTGCGACAGGAGCGCCTTAATGTTTGCAGTACCTCTAGGCGGGCTGATAAGCGGTGCGCGGTTTACGGCCGGAACCAAGTCAGCTAGCCCTAGGTCGATCTCGCCGAGTGTAACTACGTTTCCGTTTGGGCGCTTATGCACTTTATTGTTACCTATGACGACAACATTCCAAAGATTTTCCGGCGCTGCTCGCTGAATCCACCCCACCATATGTTCGGCATGCATTCCAGACTGGTCGGGATGGAATTGATAGGAGCTGATGAACGATACCACGTTGGCTGCAGGTACGTCTACGAACGACCAGCGCGGAGCCCTGAATGATTTGTTCGTCGTTGATGTCTCCTGACAAGCAGCGAGGAAATCGGCGACAGCCTTGTGGTTGGCTGCGATGATCTCGGGATTCGTTTCGTCGAAGATAAATGTCTGGTTGCGTTCGCCAGAATAGGAAACCCGGACGATGTCGGCATGATGCATTTTGTTACGCGCGACGATTGCCAAACGTCCAGGATGAGCCCGAACACGAACGCCCAGTTCGCGAGGAGTGACTTTCATCCGCTCCATGTGATGCATATCCTGACGAATCTCTTCTTCGACCAGAGACAAGAACTTGAATTCAGCGGCAAGGCTTGGCTGCATCCAAATTCTTGGCAGATCCTCGTACCCCGGACGGTAACCAAACCATCGGCCCATCTGAAGTAGAGTGTCGTAAGTGTTGGAAGTTCTTGTGAAGTACGATACAACCAGTCCTTCAAGGGTCAACCCTCGAGACAGCGTGCCTCCGCCTACCGCGATCACCGTCTCAGCAACGGGCTCACCGTCCGCCCGGTTGTAATCGAGCCGGTCGTCGGATGAGCCATTGTCAACAACAACTCGGACATCCCGCAGGACTACAGCAAGCTCTTGCTCGACTTTGCTCCACGTAGGCAAGGGCAGGGTCGCCACTTCCGCTGCTCTTGTGCCTTCATCGTCAAATGAAGTACGGAATGGCGAGGATCTCCCCTCTTCCCAACCAACACGGAATTCTGCTAGCAAGTCATTGAGCCGCTGTTTCATTGCAAAGTGGGGTGCAACGTAGTGCGTTGTATGGACGAGCATTGAGCTGTGCGCGGCTCGCTGACCGCGGGCCCGGCGAATGGCCGTGGCAACAAGGAACCAGGTCACCGCATCGATCAAAGACCCGGGGAGTTCGGGATCGAAGCTTTCCCTCATGTCTTTCTTGCTTGGTGGTTTTAGCAACTCTGCATCGTCGTCCGGGACATCACGGACCATGTCGAGCCCAGGGTCTGGATCGTCTGCGTCGTCAATAGGTTCTCGACCGAAAACCCGCTCCGCGCCAAAATATGCGTCAGGCCGCGGCAGATCGATGATGAAATCCGCTGGATACAGCTCCTCCTCATCATTCGGATCCATGAATATGTTCGCGAACGGCGTGGCCGTGTAGCCGACATAGGTTCCGGTGGGGATCTCAGCCCAGATCTGCCGGACCAGCTCGTTGATACGCGTGAGCTGTTCTCTAGCCGCCGCCGAGTTCGGAGTCGCTTGGTCTGCTTCATCATCGAGAAGCAGGATGGGCACCCGTCGTCTGATTCGTTCTGGAATGTCCATCAGCCAGTCGCGCAATGATCTCAGGCGGGTTGGATTTTTTTTCACGACAGCAATTGAAATGACGCCTTTGGAGAGGAGGGCCGCACCGTGGATAACTCGGCCGAAGTCCGCGTCATCCGAGGTCAAAGGTGCCCAGTCATGATCGACAAGGTCATCGGTCAGTCGGACCTGAGTCTGCCGTCTTAGGTTGTTATGAAGACCGGACAAGACGATGAAGAGCCGGTAGCCGGCGTCTGCTGCCTTGGCCATCACTGCTGTATAGTTCGCAGTCTTGCCGGACTGGACGTACCCGACGACAAGGCCCCGTTTCTTCAGACTCTGGACGTGTGGGTCCGCCAGATGGGCCACGACCTTGGTCGATGCCTTATCGACTTCCTCAACGACATTGCCGAGGTTCCCAGACTCAAGTTTCGCTCGGAGCCGAGGCCAGATCTCGTCTCCTTCCTCCGGACCGGTATACCAACCTGCCATCCGAGCCTCGTCTGCCACGGAGCGGCCGTACACCCCAGGCGGGGAATCGAGGAGCATGTTCCGCCGACCCTCTCGGCGGATGCTTTCGATCGTGACGGTCAGGTCGCTCATCGGTACGTCCATACCTCGAGCGAAGGATGAGGCTGCCTGTTCGAGCGACTCGCCGTGGCGTCTCATCCGATCAATCAAGGTCTGGCGAATGAAGGTCTGGTTCATCCTCACTCCACTGCTACGATCTTGCATCCAACACGTCTTCAAGCCCGCCTGCACCCGCGTAATAACCTACCGTTCGAGCGCACAAAGGCAATATTTCGGACCGAATTGAGTCCAAACTGTGCGACTACGACCGCGTTCATCACAGCTCAGAGCGAAAGCACTGCAAACACCATGCCCACTCCAGTCTGATCGAATCACCATCGGTCAGCGTTCCCGAATCCAGAATCTATGTGGGCCTTGCGGCGTGATGAAGCGATATTTGGGCGCGGCTTGGGGACTAGCTCGGTATAATTCGTGACTACGTTCGAATAAAGGCTCAATTATGCGTAGTGCCTTTGAAGACTTGATGCTGGTGCCAAGAGATGTAGATCACGTCTACGATGGGCTGGCGCGGCCTAGGGATCAGAAGGGGTTGACCGGCGAGGGAGTCTGCCGTTCGGCCCGCTTCACTTCTGGATACGTAGAGGCTGGAGACGCGGATGCGGCGGTCTTCGGTGATGCCTAGGACGCCTAGGTCGAAGAGGGCGTGATGGAGGGCGCAGAGGACAAGGGCGTTGGCAACTCATCGATGCCGACGGGGTAACGGCCGAAAGCGCCGTCGACGCCGTACACGGCGCATTGGTAGGCATATATTACAGTCGCTGTTTTTCGATCTGTGACGGTGTTTCAGCTCAGCGTGGCTGATGGTCCGGGTGCGACGGTTACGTGGTGTCACCTCCTTCCGCTCGTCGTGGCTCAAGTGGCGAGGGCTGCCAGGCGGGTGCTGTAGTGGTGCCAGCGGGCGCGGGCCTGGTGCCGTCTGCGCCATGCTGACCAGCGGAGATGGAAGGCGAGGCGGGCGCGGCTGAGGAGGCCGGCTTTCCAGTCGCGGGCGAGGAGCTCGATGCGGGCGGTCTCGGCGGCGGATAGCCCGATCGGGGGGATTCCGGGCGGGCAGGGCTGGCCTCCCCGGACGGGCAGCGGCGCGATTCCGGTGTAGATCTGCAGGTCAGCGAGGCTGAAGGCGGGCTCGCTGACGGCGGCCGGGGCGTGGTGGCCGGCGGGCGGCACCCCGGGGAGGACATCAGCGCCGGCGAGCGCGGCCTGGATGGCGGCGGTCCTGAGCTGGGCGAGGGCGGTCAGCGCGGTGTGCCTGCTGATCGCGTGGTATGTCCTGGCCTGGGACTGGTCCCAGCCGAGAGCGTCCTTTCCTGTCTTGAAAGTTATTTCTACCGGCCATCTGCGGCCTGCGATGGTGATGAAATAGGTGATGGTCGCGGGCCGGCCTTCCGGTGCCCAGCACAGGTAGAAGGCGTACTGGTTCTTGTCCCGGTCCGGGAAGCGGCGGATCAGCAGGAATTCCCGCGGGTCCGCGGTGGCCAGGAGGGCCCAGCCGCCGTAGCGGGGGCCTTTCGTCCCGTTCCCGCAGGACCGGCGCTCGAACACGGCATCGCGTATGGCCTGGTCAGCGCGGATGACCTTGTCTTTGGCGAGAGCGACGCGGTAGTCGCAGGGGATGATGACGACGTAGGCCAGCGACAGCGCCCGCAGCGCCGCCCGGAACTCGCCGCTGCGGCCGTACACTTCATCGGCGGCGGCCCACAAGGCGCGGACCCCGGCCGCCATCAGGCGTTTCACCTGCGCGATGGCCAGTTCCGGTTTCGTGGCGAACGCCAGCTTCTCCGGGATCCGGGCCTTCGCCCGCCGCCGCGGGTCCTTCGCCCAGCACTCGGGCATGTACACATCGAAATCGATCCACGCCTGCCCGAGTGCGGTGACCAGGGCCGCGAACACCCAGGTCACGCAATTCTCCACCTTGCCCGTCACCCCGGCGTGCTGCGGGGACACGCACGCCGCCGAGTTCCCCTTCCGCAGGTCAGCGGTCTCGTCGAACGCCAGGCCCGGCCCGATCGGGTCATCCGGGTCATCGCGGAGGACCTCCTGCGCCAGGCCCGGCAGCAGATCCCGGAGCTCCTCCCATGACCACTGATACCTGCCGAGCAGGGCCTGCAGCCGGTGCGGCCCCTCATGCCCGGCCCTCAGGGCCAGCTCCCAGCAGTTCGCCCGCGTCTCCCGCGACAGTGCCCGGATGTAATCCACCGCGGCCGCGACGCTCCGCCGCTGCCGCATTATCCGGCCCAGCAGGTCCCTGACCAGCAGGTCTGCTCTTTCCCCGCACTCTGCGGCATCTTCTATGCTGGCCACTGCGGCCGTGGCGGCTTCTTGTGTTCTCACAAATCCAGGAACGGGCCACGGCCGCCCCGCGTTGCACGCCCGCCTCGCCCGCAGCAGCCGCCGTTTCCGTCACGCACAGTTACATCAGCCGCATGCTAGGCAGCTACGGAACAAGAGTCACTTAAACACTCAACGTGAAACAGCGACTGTAATACTTGATGGCCTCGTCCGGGCGGAGGAAGATCCGCAGCAGGTCCCGCGCGCTGACCACGCCAAGCAGCTTCCCGGCCCCGTCGGTCACCAGCAGGCAGCGGGTCTGGTGGTGGCTCATCACGCGGGCAGCCTCGGCCAGCGGCGTGTCCGGCCGCACGGTGGCCGGGTGGGTGTTCATGATCTCCTCCGCGGTCTCCGCGGTGGCGATGGCCCGGCGGTCCCGGTAGGACAAGTGAGCCGAGTGCGAACCGTCCGGGTCCCGCTGGAGCCGTTCCTTCCTCAGCAGGTCGGTCTCGCTGACAACCCCGGCCACGCCGTCCCGCGGGGTGACCACCGGCAGGGCGCCGACCTGGAACCTGACCAGCATGCTGGCCACCTCCTTGATCGGCGTGGAGGGGGTGACGGTCATCGGACCGGCGGTCATGACGTCCCGTACCTGATAGTGACGCATCATGTGCTCCTTCGCCCAAGCTTGCTCAGCACGGTTCTCAGCTGTACTCAGTTCACTCCTGGATTCAGGACAGCGCGCGGTGAGGACCCGCGGTAGGGGTCTCCTTCCCAGGGTGAGCGGCCGAACAGCCGTCTGGTTAGGGCCTTTGGACCCTTCCTGCGGCGCTGGACAGTGCTGATGGTCGAGGTATGAGCAGCGCAGAGAGGACGTGATCAGTCATGCGGGCACTGGTGGTGTACGAGTCGATGTACGGGAACACCCGCGTCGTGGCCAACCGCATCGCGGACGGGCTGCGTGCTACCCATGAGGTGACCGTCGTCCCGGTGGGCGAGGCTACTCCGGAACTGCTCGCCGGGGCGGATCTCGTGGTGGCGGGCGGCCCGACCCACATGCACGGGATGTCGAGTGCCTCGTCCCGGCGGATGGCGGTGCAGGCG
>DASTJM010000078.1:0-13948 GCA_035716545.1 Streptosporangiaceae bacterium | reverse complement strand
CCGGTCCCCTGTCGCCGGTCCCCTGTCGCCGGTCCCCTGTCGCCGGTCCCCTGTCGCCGGTCCCCTGTCGCCGGTCCCCTGGCGCCGGTCCCCGGTCGCCGGTCCCCTGTCGCCGGTCCCCCGTCCCGGTCCCCAGTCCCTTGCCCTGCCCCCCGTCCCGTGCCCCGGGTCACGCCTGGTTGAGTGCGCTGGGTGAGTATTGACCGAGCATGAGATTTTTCCTACTCTTAACATAGCTTTATCTTGTTTTCTTTGAAATGGCCAACCAGGAAATACGCGTCATCTGTCTTCTTAGGGGTAAGATGGAGCTAACCGCAGATAAGGTGCTCGACGCGCTGGCCCAGTGCACGGGTAAGTCAGCCACCAGGCCAGATGAGATCGTAGATCTGGTTCGCCGGGCCGAGCCTGGTCTGGCGGTCACCCTCTACTCGGCGTGGGAGGCGGCCGGGGAAAGCCTGAGTTCCCCGTTGCACGGTGAGGTCGAGGCTGTCCGGCAGCGGATGGAGTTCTACCGGGCTATCATCGGGCGTATCAGGGACAAAGTGCCCGGGCTGGCGCTCATCAAGGGCCTGGAAGTGGCTGACCTGTACCCGGCGGGCCTTGTCAGGAACATGACCGACATTGACTGCATCGCCCCTTCCGAATCGGCGCAGTGGGAGATCGTGTCGCTCCTGGCACGCGATGGCTGGGAAATCGACACGGGGTCAGTCGTCAAAGTCGGCGGCAAGCTGCGCGTTCTAGTCAGCATGGCCCTGCCTCACGAGGATCGCTATCAGGCGCCGTACAGCGCGGAGATCGGCACGGTGTACTCATTAGGCAATCTGGCCGGCATCCCGCCGGTGATCAGCCTGCCCGCGCCGTGGCAAGTGCCTGCCATCAAGAACCTGCTCATGCTGCTGAACGAGCGGTACGAGCAGCCGTTCCGCGCCAGGGATCTCATCGATTCCACGCTGCTGCGCGAGCGCCTGGGCGGCGATGACATCGGCACGCTGCACGAGGCGGTCGCCGGACTCTGCCTGGCCGTTGAGTATCACGAGCTCGCCGGGCTCGTCCGGGCGGCAGGGCTGACGACGTTTCCGCCGCTGCCCGGCGGCGCTCGGGCTGTCGCGAACTCGCGGGCACGCCGGCTCGCGCGTCAGGTGAGCTTCATGCGCCAGCCAGTTGGCTGGGCCGCGCGCAATCTGCAGCGCCGGGACATGCTAGGGCACGCGCGACGTGCCGACGGCATGGTCTGGGGCGCGCTATCGAGCTCGATGCCGGTGTACTCCGCAGTGCGGGCGGGGCTGATGGCGTTCGGCCTGCCGATCGAAGGCCCGCCGCCGGCCGTGAAGTCGGCGGTACTTCGCCATCGTCACGGGATCACCTGGCTGGATACACCAGTCTCCCGCTTCCTGCTGACCATCGGGGACGAGGTAGCGCAGTCCGCGATCGACGAGCTCTCCGCTCCGGATACCGCATCATGAGAGGAGGAAACAATGAGCCCTCAGGCCAGGAAACCCCGCCCGAACAAGAAGAAGTAGAATAATAGCGTGACCATTCGGCGGCCGGGGCGTGCTGCACAGCGATGCGCCCCGGTCTTTCGACTATCCGAATAGCTGCCCGCGGTACCGCGTCGCGATCGGAAACTGGTCGCCATCGGAAACTGGTCGCCATCAGAAACTGAAGGTGCCGCCCGCGAGCGGAACAAAGGACGCCCCGCGTATTGCCTTGGCCTGTTCGGCTTTCAGGCCGGCGCGGATATGCCTGATCCCGCCGCACTGGCGAGCGAGCCGGACAGGCAGATGAAAAAGCAACTGCGCGTACAAGGTCCGCCGCAGGTCGCTCGGGGTACCCGTGAGGCCCAGCTCCTGAAGATCGATCCAGTCCCGCCAGATGACGCATACCACCACGCCGTGCTCGCCCTGTGCCCTGGCGGTGAGGACTACGACGCATGCACCCTCGCAGGCTTCCCACTGCCGTACCCGGAAGTCGACGAGTTGCTCGGCGTCAGGCAACCCCTTAGCCCGGTTACCCTGGGCGATGAGCCCGGCAGCGAACGAGCGCACCTCGCTCCAGGTCCGCGCGGATGACTCGACGCCATACCGCCCGGCCATCCGCTGATCCCTGTGCAGGGTCTGGCGCACCTTCCTGGCATCCTTGTCACCTGCGAGATGGCGGTCAAAACGGGCGTCCGCTCCGAGAACCCGGCACTCAAGGCTCCGGCCGAGGACTTCTTGCCAGGGCTCGAGCTGGCCTTCGGCGAGGAACGGCAGTAGCAGCGCGCTTCGCGACGGCCGCGTCACCAGCTCTTCGACCAGCCGGATGTGCCGTCGCGTGCCGTTGACAGCCGACGCGACATGCAAGCTCGAGAGCAGGCCGCTGCGACCGCCGACGACCGTGACCTCATCCGGTGCGGCCGGCTGATCCAGACCCCAGGTCGCCGGGTCGTAGCTGGGGTCAGGCCATGCGCCTTTCCTGAGGCGGTAGAGCGGGACCACGGCGAGCAGCATGCCGCTCTCGCGAGCGCACAGGTATTCGGTTGACCACCGGTAGTCTCGCTCGAGCTGGATGAGCCGAGAGTAGCTGCCGACAGGACCGCAGCTGGCGTCCAGCTGGTCGAACTCCTGCGCGTCGATAGTGCGGAGAGAGTCCAAAGCCTGAAAGCGCATTAGGGCTGGCTCTCTTCCGCGAATCCGGGCTCATCCAGCTCAATCTCTACCAGGGACTCAATCCGCTCGATGCAACGGTGCATCGCCTCATAGGTCGGTGCGGTGCCGCTGACCAGTACCGCATAGCTGCCGGTTCCTTGCCGCCAGTCGAGCACGATCCCGCGACGGGCCCGCAGTTGCACGAGCTCCACACCGGGCAGGCCGCGTACCTGCGCCACGCCGCGGACAGCGCTGACCCGCCCGACTGTCAGCGGGGCCGGCAGCAGGTACCGGAAGGCGATGAGGTCGCCGGCTGGCTCCGGCCATGACGCCCTGGTCTGGCCGGCGGCGCTTGCCTGGCACGCCGCGGTCAGCTCAAGCGCGACGAGGTCCCCGCCGCCGATGCGCTTCCAGAGCCAGGCGATATGACCGCCGAGCCTGCCGTTGACCTCGATCACGCTTGCGGCGGCTGGCTGGAGCTTGATCTCTGTGTGGCAGACCCCATCGCTCACCCCGATCGCCTCAAGCGCGGCGATCGCGAGCTCGGTCACCCGGTGCCGGTCGGCGTAGCCAAGGCCGGCAGGCATCACTCCGCCGCGCTCGCGAAATGGCGGTGCCAGGACAAGGCGGGCGGTGACCGCTACCGGTACATGACGGCCTCCGGCCGACAGTGTCTCGACCGACAGGTAGTCCGCCAGCCCCACGTCACTTGGCCCGCGGCCGGTCAGCTCCGGTTCGACGACCACGCCACCGCCGGCCCAGACCGCGGCAGGGATGTTCGCGGCCGCCTGATCGAGCTCCCCGCCGTCACCGATCCGGAAGGTGTACGCGCTTCCGACGCTCGTGCGGGGCTTGATCACGGCCGGCAAGCCGATGGTGCCGAGAGCCGATGACAGCTCGCCGGGCGCGGTGGCAGCCAGGCAGGGCGTTTGCTCGAGACCAACGCGAGCCAGTCGCTGTCGTTGCAGGTACTTGTCGGTCAGGAGCCTGGCGGCCTCAACTGACGTACCGCGCAGACCAAGCTCCTGCCTGACGAGCGCGGCCGGAAGCACCATCGGATCTGAGAAGGTAGTCACGGCATCCAGCGTTAGCGGCACCCGGGTCGGGCGGAAATCCCGCCAGTCGTGCACAGGACCGCTTTGCTCAAGCACGCTTCGCAGCGGGCCCGAGCCAGCGTCATCCTTGCCGACGAGCCAGCACACGCTCCAGCCAGGCGGGATCGCGGAGACGATTTCCGAGGGCGATGCCGCGCCGGCACCGTACAGAACGCCGAGCGTCGCCATGCCCGTCAGCCCTCCGCGCGAGAGGACTTGACGCAGTGCCGTCCGGCTAGCTCGCGACGGTCGACCTTGCCTGACGCGAGCCGGGGCAACTCGTCGGTCACGACAACCCTGGCAGGACACATGTAGGCGGGCAGGTTGTCCCGGCACCAGCGCCGGACCTGCCCAGGCTCCAGGTCGGCGGCAACGACGACGGCCACCAGCCTGACGACCATGCCGTCGCGCGTCTCAGGAATCACGGCGGCCTGGCTCACCCCCGGCATCCTGACGACCTCGCCTTCGACTTCCTCAAGTTCGACCCGGAATCCGCGGATCTTCACCTGGTGATCTCGCCTTCCGCGGAAATGAAGCAAGCCGCTGTCGTCGGCGGCGCACAGGTCGCCTGTCCGGTACCACCGCCGGCCATCAACGACAGGGAAAGACCGCGAGGTCCTCTCGGTGTCCCGCACGTACTCCGTCGCCAGGCCCGGCCCCGCCAGCCACAGTTCCGTCGCCCGCTCTCCAGGTCCGTCCGCTGGGCTGACGGGCTCCAGCCGGGCCGCGGTACCGCCGAGCGGGAATCCGATCGGCGCGACCTTGAATGCGCGTACCTCGTCGGTAACCCGCCAGGCGGTCGACCAGATGGTTGCCTCAGTGGGACCGTAAAGGTTCCACACCCGCTCCGACACTGCGGTCAGCCGCAGCGCGAGCGAACCGGACAGCGCCTCGCCTCCGCACCACAGTTCCGTGCCGGCCGGTGGCTGCCAGCCGAGCGAAAGCAAGACGGAGAACAGGGTCGGCGTCCCCTGCACGATGGTCGGGCGAACCGCCATCAGCGACTTGGCAAGGGTCGGCAGGTGATCGCGAACGCCGCGGTCAGGAAACCAGCCCGTGACATCGCTGATGAACGGCAGCAGCATCTCCAGCAGTGAGATATCGAAGGTCGGAGTCGTCACGGCGGCAATCGAGCCGCCCGGTCCCGGGGCAAGCAACGACAGCAAGTCATCAAGGCGAGCCTCAAGCGCATCGGTGCTCACGAGCACGCCCTTAGGAGCACCGCTCGATCCGCTCGTGAACAATATGTACGCACCGCCGGGGAACCGCCCGCCTCGATATTCCCGGCGCGCTATCGCGCGGGCGATCGTCCGGTTTCTCGTCGGTGTCTCGTCGAATTCCAGCCAGGCCGCGACGTCAGCTATAGCGCGCACCTGCTCCTTTCTGTGAGCTGGCCACTCCGGGTCCGCGGGAACGCCGACGCCGCCCGAGGCCCAGAGGGCCACCAGCCCAGCCAGTGCGCAGAAAGGATCGCGTGTCTGTATGGCGACAGCCTTGCCGGCAATACCTGGCACAGCCTCAAGCTGCCTGCGCAGGTCGTCGACGAGCTCGGGGAGCGCGCGCGTTTCCCCCTCCGGTTGCACGCGCACGGAGGCGGTCTGTCGTGCGAACTCTTGCAGTCGCGCGGCCATGGGCATCCTCTTAGTCAGGCACCGGATTAGCTGTCCCTCAAAATCCCGTCGGCCAGTTCCGCCAGTGATTTCGCCTCGAACACATCCTGGTAATCGATGACGAACCCGTGATCCTCTTTGAGCATCGTGATCATTTCGACGGCGTCGAGAGAGGTCCCGCCGAGCTCGAAGAAGTTCTCCTGCCCAGTCAATGACGGCTCGCCAAACATTTCCTCGCAAATCTGGCAGATCGCGTCGAGTACTTGGCCGCGGTCGTCGGGTTTCACGTCTCCTCCGCTTCACATGGGGGTACGGGCCGCAGGCTTAGCCCGCCGTCTGGCGTGCGCGCGGCACTGTGTTCCTTCCGCCCTACGGCCCGGACGCTCGGGCTAAGGGCCAGTACCGCTATCGTCAGCAGCTGAACGGCCGCGATGACCCACAGCACGGGCTTGACTCCGACGACGGCTATCAGCGCGCCTGAAATCGCGTACCCGGCCGGAAGCGCCACCAGCGAGCCGAAATAGTCGAATGACATAACGCGCGAGAGCAAGTGCTCTGGGATCTGCTGTTGCGCCACGGTCGTCCAGATGGCGCTAAAGGCGGTCATTCCGGCGCCGCCGAGTGCGGCGGCACCGGCCACGGCCGGAATGCCCAGGTGAAGCACGATCAGCAGCGGTGCCAGCGCATACAGGCCGATTAGCAGCACAGCCCGCGCGAGCCGCCGCTCGCGCTTGGACCTCACGGCGGTGACGGCTAGGCCTCCGGCGATCGCGCCGAGTCCCGCGGCTGACGCGGCGGTTGCCCACATAGCCGCGCCGCCGTACAACCGCACGCTGGCGACCGGGCCCATGACGTTATAAGCGCCGTAGAGGAGGTTAAACAAAGACGCTCCGAACACCAGCGTGCGGAACCACTTGCGGCCGAAGAACTCTGCCCATCCCAGCTTGAGGTCACCAATTACGGACGACGTCCGGGCGCGTTCGGGCATCTCGATGCTGATAAAAGCGAGAGCGATGACGTTGACACCGAAGGTCACGCCATCGGCGAAAATAGCCCAGCCGGCTCCGATCGTGACGACGCAGACGCCAGCGATGGCCGGCCCGGTTACAGCCGCCACCGCGGCGGCGGTCTGGATCAGCGCGTTGGCTTGCTGCAAATTCTCTTTTGGCACGACGTTCGCCGTCAGACCGCTCGCCGCCGGCGCGAATACCGCGCCACCCAGTCCCTGCGCCGCGCCTAGGATCCCCACGACGGCGACCGGAGGATGGGCGGTGACCAGGCTTGCGCCCAAAATCAGCTCACACAATCCCCGGAAACTGTCGGCGCCCATCATGAGCCATCGACGTGAAAAACGATCGGCTATGACGCCGCCTGCCAGAACAAATGTCACTTGCGCCAGAGCTTGTGTCCCGAGAACGTAGCCAAGATCGGCGGCCGAATGAGTGAGGCGCAATACCGCGAATACGATCGCTACCGGGACGAACCAATCGCCGAGTGAGGATGTTGCCTTGCCGATGAACAACAGCCTGAAGTTACGCTCCCGCAGGGCGCGCACATTAGTCCTCTCTCGGTTGAGCTGCTCGCCACCTTGCCGGGTACTCCCCCGCTGCCCGGGCGCCGAACGGACTAGCATTAACCAGGAAAAGTAAAATTGGTAACATTAGACTTGTCAAGCACCATACTTCCTGACCAGCGGTCAGAGCACCGGATTGCCGGAGCGAACCTCGTGCGCTGGTGCGGATGTTGCCAGCGCTGCCGAAGTAAATAGACCTCAGGCCGTCAGGCTGCTCAGCGCAGGCAGGGACGGCAGCAGAGGTCTTCACGGACCAGATTCCCGCATCCGCCCATCCGCGCAACCCTCGGTCCCCGACACCACATCAGGCACAGGCGCCTCTCCGGGAACCAAGCACCCAGCACGCGGAGCCCCCGGCCCAGGCCAGCCTGCCGCCACCAGCCTGCCGCCACCAGCCTGCCGCCACCAGCCAGCGCCGCGCATCAAGATCCAAGTCAGCTTAGGCTAAGGGCTTGCAGATTAGTAACACGCTGGTTTGTCTCGTACTGAGGCCCACCTTTGGGACATCGGTGGCGCTGGAGCGCCACCTATGGGCCATCGGCGGGCCAGCCGCCAGGCAGTTCGCCGGGGCGCTCTCACATTTCGGGAGGCCAGATCGCTAATCTGCGGGTTCTTACGCGACGGCCGCTAAGCGACATTTGCTTACGGGGGGAGTTTTCGCGTGCGGGAGCCTTTTCCGTCCTGCGGGCGGAGAACTTTCCCCGTTGCGGGTACGCTCCCCGGAAAGCGCGGTGAAGTCTCCGCGATCATGAAACCGGGGCCCGGGCACGGCACGGTAACCGCGACAGGCTGACATCCGGCCTCCCCAATCCGGCAGCAGCTGAGGAGTGCGCAGGGCGATGAAACGGCTCATTGTGACCCAAAGCGCTCAGATCGGTTAGTTCGGACTTTCGCGCCTCGTGGTATCAGCCGGGGACAGGGGGCCTGGGTGGCCGGTAACACCCGTTTCTATTTCTTTCGGTCACTCAAACATCTGATGCGTTTGGTGTGTTACATCGTTAGATGGGCGATACTCCCGGCCATTCGGCCGGGAGACCACTTGACGTTTAGAAGCACCGCTGGTTTGATCGTTACACCACGACAGTAGTGCAGCGTCAGGTCTCCATGTCGCAATGGGCGTTGCAGGGAGCCGCCTTGGTTCTGACCCGCGGCTCCGGGCAAGGTAATCAAAAGAATGGAATCGTTCACGACCATGGGTTATGGAAGTGGTCGGCCATTAGCGGAAGGAATACAAAGCTCCGGGGAACATGCGACGGATGGCGCAGCAGCGGATCCCGCGGTCGCCGAGAACCCGGTCGCCGAGAACCCGGTCGCCGAGAACCCGGTCATTAATTATAAGGGCAGCGATATCTTATTGACTTTGCAGCGCCCGCGGACTGACGCGGCGGCTGAGCCCGCGTTCCTCATCGTGACTCAGGTCATGAAACTTCTGTTTAAGCTGACCGCCATTGAGGTCATTCGCACGAGAGATTACCTGTGGCGCGCGATCTGCGCGGCACCGGACGAGCGTGGTGAGCTGTATCACCTCGCCGAGGCGCTGATGGACCTGGCTTACGAGCTTGGCCGCTGGCGCTCCGTCCACCTGCTGACCGTAGAGCGCCTGCTCGGACTAAGCCGGGCGCTGGCGGTGCCTCAGGGATCGGCTGGCCGCGGCGGGTCGCCGGGCACCATTTCTTCCCCGAGCTGTGGACGGCCAGGACGGCGCTGTGAGGAAATCCCGAAGGCGGGTCAGGCGAATGATTAGCAATGTCGTAATAGTTGGCGGGGGGACCGCGGGCTGGATGAGCGCGTGCTACCTGAACGCCACCTTCGGCCCGAGGCTCTCGGTAACGGTGGTGGAGTCCAAGGAGATTCCGACCGTCGGCGTCGGCGAGGCGACCTTCAGCACTATCCGCCACTTCTTCGGCTACCTCGGCATCAAAGAGCGAGACTGGATGCCGGACTGTGCAGCGACTTACAAGCTGGCTATCAGGTTCGAGAACTGGCGCGAGCCTGGCCATCGCTTCTACCACCCGTTCGAGCGGACGAGGGTGGTCGAGGGCTTCCCGCTGACGGACTGGTGGCTGCGATTGCGGCCAGGCGATCGCTTCGATGACGATTGCTTTGTCATCCCGGCCCTGTGCGACAGCTTGTCCTCGCCGCGCCACCTCGACGGCCGGATGTTCGAACAGCCGGAGACCGGCGCGCCGTTCGAGTCCGAAGCCCGGAACACGATGGCCGAGCAGAGCACGCAGTTCCCCTACGCCTATCACTTCGACGCGGCGCTGCTGGCGAAGTTCCTGACCGGCCTTGGTACCAGCAGAGGCGTCCGGCACATACTCGACAATGTCACCGACGTCGCGCTCGATGAGCGCGGCTGGATCAGCCACCTGCGGACAGCCGAGCACGGCGACGTGCACGGCGATCTTTTCATCGACTGCACGGGTTTCCGCGGGATGCTGCTCAACAAGGCCATGGGCGAGCCGTTCCTGTCATATCTGGACACGCTCCCGAACGACCGGGCAGTTGCGCTCCGCGTGCCCGCCGGCAACTCGGGGCTGCGCCCGTGCACCACGGCAACCGCGCAGGACGCCGGCTGGATCTGGACGATCCCGCTGTTCGGCCGGATCGGCACCGGCTACGTCTACTCAGGCGGCTACCTCACCCCCGACGAGGCCGAGCGGACCCTGCGCGACTTCGTCGGCCCGGCCGCTGACGGGCTCGTGGCCAATCACATCAGGATGCGGATCGGCCGTACCAGGAACGCCTGGGTGCGGAACTGCGTCGGCATCGGCTTGTCGGCTGGTTTCGTCGAGCCGCTGGAGTCGACCGGGATCTTCTTCATCCAGAACGGGATCGAGCAGCTCGTCAAGCATTTCCCCGACTCCGGCTGGGACGACACGCTGAGGGCTTCCTACAACCAGCGCATCGCCCGGATGATGGACGGCGTCAGGGGGTTCCTGACGTTGCACTACTACGCCGCCCGCCGCCAGGACAACGCGTACTGGAAGGACACGAAGACCAGGCCGCTGCCGGACGGCCTCGCCGAGCAAGTCGGGCAATGGCGCGTGAAACTGCCCGACAGTGAGTCCGTCTTCCCGTACTATCACGGCTTCGAGCCTTACTCGTACCAGGTAATGCTGCTCGGGCTCGGCGGCGTCCCCCTGAGCGCCTCGCCGGCGCTTGGCGGGATGGACGCCGCCGCGGCGGCCAGCGAGCTGCGTGCGGTCCGGCAGGAGGCCGCCGACCTGGTCGGCCAGCTGCCAAGCCAGTCCGAATACTTCTCCCACCTTCGCGAAGGGACCGCCCTGTGACTGTCAGCGAGCCTGCTGAGGACACCGCCGCCAAGGCTGACAAATCATCGCCGTGGCGCGACGTCAACTTCCGGCTGCTAGCAGTAGGCACCACCGCGTCGGACCTGGGTTTCCAGATCGCCCTGGTCGCCGTGCCGCTGGTCGCGGTGACGACGCTGGGTGCCACGTCATTCCAGGTCGGCGTGCTGCGCGGGGTCGGCCAGCTCCCGTATCCGATCTTCGTGCTGTTCGTCGGCGTGTACGCGGACCGCTGGCGGCGCCGGAACATGCTGGTGGGAGCCGACCTCGGACGGGCGCTGGCCCTCATCGCGGTCCCCGTGGTGTTCGCCGCTCACAGCCTGGGCATTCCGGTGCTCTACGTCGTGGAGTTCGTCGTCGGGTTCGGCACGGTGCTCTTCGACGTGGGGTCGCTGGCCTACCTGCCCAGGCTCATCGATCGCCAGGACCTCGCCCAGGCCAACAGCATCGTGCAGAGCGCCCAGTCAGCTGCCCTCATCTTCGGCCCGGTCCTCGGCGGCGTGTTCGTCTCCCTGCTCATGCCGCCGCGAGCCGTCATCGCCTGCGTCGTCTGCTTCCTGCTGTCGACGTTCACCATCTGGCGGATCCGCAAGTCCGAGCCCAGGCAGACGCCCTCCGGCGGAGCCGCGAATCCGTTCCCGCAGATCAAAGAGGGAATCGCCTTCGTCACCAAGAATCCGGTGCTCCGGGCGATCGCGATCATCAGTGGCGTCTTCAACTTCTGCTACGCCGGCTACCTGGCGCTCTACCTGGTGTTCCTGCCCAAGGAACTCCAGTTGCCCGGCTACGCCATCGGAATCGCCCTGGCGGCGACCGGGCCCGGGTTCCTGGTAGGCGCGATCATGTCGTCGTGGCTGCCCAGGCGGTTCGGGTACGGCCCGGTGCTCATCGTGTGCTCGTTCCTGAGCGTCGCGCTGCTGCTCGGCGTGCCAGCGCTGCACGGGCGCGGGTTCGTCACCCTGGCGCTGCTCGTCCTGCTCAACTTCCTGTACGGCTGCCTCGCCCAGACGTTCACGGTCGCGCTCGTGTCCATCAGGCAGGCAATCACCCCTGACCAGGTACTCGGCCGGGTCATGGCAACCCTCCGGTTTCTCGGCGTAGGCCTGATTCCGCTGGGCTCGCTCGTCGGCGGTGTCCTCGGCAGCACGGCCGGCGTACGCGCCGGCCTCCTCATCCTGGCGATCGTGATGTGCGCGGTACCCGTGCCCTTCGCGCTCTCCCGGTCGGCACTAACCCGTATCGGCAAGGAACTGCCGGAAGCGGTTGAAATGCCCGCGAGTCCGGACCTGCCACCACCACCGGCAGACCTGCCTACCACGGCAGGGAACTGATGCGCACATGTGACCCGATAGCCAAGTCCGATTCAATTTCGAGAGTTAGGTGATCAGATTGGAAGGGGTACCCGAATTCGTGGAGGCCCCGTTCGTCCTGCCGACGGACTCCGACCCCCACGAGCGGCACGGGAACATCGACCTCTACCTTCCCGAAGGAGAAGGACCCTGGCCGGCGGCGGTTTTCATCACCGGCGGCCCGATACCCGCCGAGCTGGAATGGAACCGCCCGCGTGACTGGCCGATGTACCGCGGCTACGGCGGCCTGCTGTCGGCCAACGGCCTCGTGGCAGCGCCGGTCCAGCTGCCGCTGCACAGCTACGACGACTTCCCCCGGGCCGCGGACGCGCTCGCCGCTGCCGTCGACGTGGTTCGCGCCGACCCGCGGGTCGACGGCGACCGGATGTGCCTGTGGTTCTTCTGCGGCGGCAGCCCCCTCATCTCGGACTGGCTGCGCAACCCGCCGCAGTGGGTGCGCTGCATCGGCGCCACCTATCCCGTACTCGGCTCGCGGCCCGGCAAGGAGCTACCGCCGCGCTTCCTGCCAGCCGAGGCCCTGTCGGTCCGCACCGCCCGGCCGCCGATCGTGCTGACCCGCGTCGGTCTCGAGGACCCGGTCGTCGCCAGCACGGTGGCTGAATTCGTCACCGCCGCCGAAAAATACGACGTCGCGCTCGAGATCATCGACGTGCCGAACGGGCGGCACGGCTTCGACTTCCTTGACTACACCGAGGAGTCGCGCGAAGCCGTGTACAAGGCGCTGGAAATGATACGCAACGCACTGAAGTAAGCGCGCTGAAGTAACCAGCTCATGGCGCTGCGCCCGCCTTTGGGCAGGCGCAGCGCAGCTTGCCGACTCGGCTTACGCCTCGGTGCTTGCCGGCTCGGCTTACGCCTCGGTGTCGTAAGCACCGCTTCGGGCAAAGGTCGGCACGCGCCGGTACAGGCGGAACCTTGCGTGGTAGAAGGGCTCGATGCGGTCGTCGAATGGCAAGTCGCAGATCATGTCGGCGTGGCCGCCCTCGTCGGAGTCCAGGGCGATGTGCCGTTCGAGGTAGTAGCGGTAGGCGCGGAGCAAGGGAAGCTTCCAGTTCCGCTCAGGTGACCGCAGGAACCGGGTGAAGATCCGGGGCAGTTCCTCTTCCCGGCTGAAGACGCTCATGGCCCTGGTCAGGTCGTCCAGTTCCCGGCACCGGTCCAGGTACTCCGTGCCAGCCGAGCCGAGCTCTGCCGCTAATTCGTCCGTGTGGCCGTGCCTGGCCAGGAAGTGCGCGAGGAACTCGTGATGGTCCCCGGCACGGTGGTAGTCGTCGAACGCGAGATTGGTGGTCTGCAGTTCGCCCGCGATCATGTTCCGCAGGCCCGCGTGATCTCCGTACAGGCGCTCAGCTACCCTCAGCGCTTCGGCGAACTCGATCGCCGTGACCCAGGAGAGGTAGCACATCCGGACGAGTTCCGTGCTGCCGAGGTCTTCAAACGGCAGATCGAGGATCTTCTTAACCCATGTTTTGTATCGATTTTGACCGATAAGACCCACATTTTCAGTGTTTGCGGGCGTGTGAGCCGTCATGCTCTCGTGCTCCGTCTCTTCGACTGATATGGTCGTGATCGACAACTGCGCGTGAGCTGCGATGACGCGTCGCCTGACGCTCACCGAGCCAACCATAAGATTCTAGGTCCTACAAGTACTTGACCATTGATCAGCCAATCTGGAAGACTTACTCAAACTGCTACTAGCGCGCATACCGCGAACTAAAGCGTGCAATGCGAAGAACTGACAGCGATGACCGTTCCGACACCGGACATGCGCTTGGATGGCTGGTTCATCAGTGTGACCGTGCTCCCCAGTACCCGCGAGTTTACCCATACTATGGTGGGCTTACAGAACATAGGTTCGCATTCTCTCATCGCTTCGCCAATCTTCACCCGGCCCATTTTCCAGGGATGGGACCGCTGAAGCGACAATGCGCTATGGTGCCGATTCGCTCTCGCCAGAACAGTCTCTTGCTTTTTGGTGCCTATTTCTATTCACGCAGGGCTTGAGCATTCCCGCAGATCGGATCCCCGTACGACCTTCGAGTAGTTCCTGAAATCAGCTAGGTCCGGTCGGGCGTATTCCGGCGAGCCCGGCCGGCAAGAGGCGGAATGAGGGGAAGACCCGTGTCCGGCACCTACCAGACGTTGTCCTCTACCCAGCGGCGCATGTGGTTTGCCGACCAGGTGCAGCCGGGCGACATCGCCTACAACATCCCCGTCGTGCTGCGGGTGCGCGGGGTGCTTGATGTGGGGGTGTTGCAGGGCGGGCTTGATGTGGTGGTGGGGCGGCATTCGGTGTTGCGGTCGCGGTTTTGCGTGGTGGACGGGGAGCCGGTGGCGCAGGTGGTGGCGGGGGCGCGGGTGGT
>DASTJM010000077.1:0-50515 GCA_035716545.1 Streptosporangiaceae bacterium | reverse complement strand
TTGGCCTGCCGCCCGATAGCGCGGCAGGCCAACGACCGCACCTGGACACGATGAAGCGCAACCCGCGGATAGCGCCGAAAAAGCCCGGCAAAATGAGCACTCTCCGCACGGAGCCGAATGCCACTTAAACCTTATGGGAGGTAGACCTGACGAAGGAGCGACCGGGATTAGCGAGACTCCGAAGAAGATAGGAGCGCACGCATTACCATCTGAAAAAGTTCCTGAGGATGGTTCGTGCACCCCTGACCCCCATGATTGGAGGTCTCGCGCTTGTGTTCGGGCGAATTAGAGGACGCGTAGATGAACAATGGAGTTTGGTCACCTTCAGCGCGAAGAGTATCAAGGAGCACGGCCGCCTCCAATTTTTCAGATGAAAGCAACTCTGCCAGGTCATGCCCAGTCAGGCTAAGGAACCGTCGGGCGATCAGTAGCCGTATCAGGGCCCAGTCGCCGCCGGGGCTGCTGATCGCGGCGGTTTGGAACCGGGGAAACGACTCTGAGCTCTAGCATCGCCGCGAACCGTGCCTCTGGGTCAGTCAGGTCGATCCCGCTTACCTCGGTCAGCCGGCGAAGCCGGTACCGGAATGTGTTCGGGTGCACGTACATGGCCGCGGAAGCCGCCGTGACGTCACCGAATGCGTCTAGCCATGCGCGCAGTGTTTCGACAAGGTTCGTATTGTGCTCCGCGTCGTAGGCGAAGAGCCTGGCCGTTGGTCCAGTAGGACGATCGCCGTGCGCGGCGACGAGGTCACGCAGCTCGAGTACCAGCGCCTCAACGTGCACGTCGGCCAGCAAGGCGACCCGATGCCCGCTGCCGTTGCGGGTTCGCAGCACCCGCAGTGCGCGGTCGGCACTGGCCCTGCCATCGGCTAGCTGCGCTGCGTTCTCAGCGACCTGACCAATGCCGATCACGGCGCGGACCCGGTCGCCTACACGCTCGAGAAAGTCCGATGCGACCCGGACTGCCCGTCGCTCGCCCGTGCTGTCATATCCGACCGGAACGAGTCCGTAAACGACGTCGCCTACAAGCGCGGTGGCGCATCGCGGATGCACCGCCGACAAGTGCATCGCCAGGCCGTCGCTCAGCCGCTGCCGCTCGGTAGCCAAGCTGGCGTCGACGCCGATCGAGCGCTCGCTTTCGGGCTCAAGCACTGCCATGGCGAGCACGATTACTGGCTGGTCGGCGAGGCCGAGCCGGCTCAGCGCTTCGCGGCTGTCCGCGCGGCCCTCGAGCGCGGTGCTTACCAGATCCGCGCGAAGCCGCCGCTCGACGTCGGACCCGGCCCTGATGCGCAGCATGTGCAGCGCGACGAGCCGCGCGGCGTCACACATCGCCTGCCTGCGTTCCTCGCTGAGCGGCTGGCGCACGGCCGCCCAGATCGACCCGAGCACCTCGTCACCGGCCCTGACAGCGACGGCGACGCGCGGGACCGAGAAGTCCTCCATGCCATCGGCCGGTGGCTCGACGTAGACCGGCTGGTCGCTTCGGTACAGATCGCGGAACACTCCACGCTCGGCTAGCAGCCGGGAGTATCGCTCAGGCACCCGGCGGCCGAGGATGGTCTCCACCCGTGACCGGTCAGCTTCGTCCTGGCGACCGGAGAAGGCCAGCACCCGCGAGTTGCGATCTTCGATCGTCACGGGCGCGTCGAGCAGTGCCGCAACCGCATTGGCCAGCGCGAACAGGTCACCGGATGGCATCCCCCCGAGGGTCTGGGGACCCGCATCGCCTACGTCGTCTTCGGCGAGCATCGACCGGAGCAGTGCCGCTAGCTGCGTCCAGGAAGCGCCGCGGGCGAGCCCGAGCAGGGCCACTCCGCTTTCGTCGACGGCAGCAGCAACCTCTTCCTGGCGCAGCGCGGGCAGCCGCACCACCAGCCCGGCCGCGTGATGCTGACCCAGAGCGCGCAGCAGTCGGGTGATCTCCGCGGGGTCGCGCAGGCCGACACCGAGGACCAGTGCGTTCTCTGGCAGCACCGCCTCGTCGATCGGGTCGTAGATGACCACGCCGCCGATGTCACCCGGCTGCTCCGGATCGCCGCATATGACCTCAAGTAGCGTCGCGCCGAGGTCATCGAGCACACGGCCGAGGCTGGCCTGGGGACGAGGGGTCACTGCACCACGCGAGGCTAGGAGTCGGACGGACAGCATCTTGGCGGCACAGATGAAATTTACGTCATTAGTCGGCCCAGGCAACTAAAGCAGGTTCACGCTGGGAGCCACTCGCTTGCGGTTGACCGCCTCTAGCAGATCTGGAACGGGGCTAGCTCACCTTCGGCGTTGCGCGCGCGCCGAAGTGCAGGTACTTCTCGCCGGTCCGTAGCTGGTAGAACGTCACGGGCGTCCACGTCTGCGCCTTCGGCTCTCTCACTACGAACAGGTTCTGCTCGACCGCAACCATCGAGTACTCGGTGGTCCGATCGGGCATGAGCCTGGCCAGCGGGCCGGTGACCGTGGTCCGCAGGACCGGACCCTCGTCCCCGATCAGCACCTCAATCCGCGAACTGGCCCGCTCGTAGATGCCGACATGAGGATGCACATCCACCGGCACTGGCTCGTCGGGCGGGGACAGCGGACGCGGCATGTCGACGTCGGCGAGCTCGGCGAAGATCTCGCGGTACAGGTCCTGGTATAGGTCGCGGGTGCTGCCGCCGTTGGTGAGCAGCGCAACCGCCAGCCCTTCGGCGGGCAGCAGGCGCAGGAACGCCGCCTGACCGATCGTGTTGCCGTCGTGCCCGATCAGCCGGTGCCCGTTCCAGTCGAACCGGATCCAGCCGAGGCCCCACGAGTCGCCGAGGGTGTACTTGTCCGGCAGTTCGGCTTGCGGCTGGGTCATGGCCGCCGCGCTCGCCGCGCTGAGCAGCCTGGTGCCGTCTGGTCCTACGCCCCCGGTCAGGTGCATCCGCGCGAATCCAAGCAGGTCGGCGACGGTAGAGCAGATGAGGCCAGCCGGGCCGGCCGATCGCGGCAGCATCCAGGCAGGTGCCCTTGACGGCTCGTCCGTTCCGTCACTGACATGCCCGGCAGCTGTCCGGTGCAGCAGCGCCTCTTCGGGCAGGGTGACCGTGCGGCCGAGGGCAAGCCGGGCGAAGATCCGTTCCCTGACCGCGCTGTCCCACGTGCTGTCGGTCAGCTTCTCGATCACGCGGCCCGCCAGCACGAAGCCGGAGTTGCAATACGACCAGGTGGCGCCCAGAGGATGATTCTGCGCGACCTCGCTGAGACCCGCCACGTATTTCTCGATGCAGTCGTCGCCGCGACCGGTATCGGTGAACACGTCGCCGTCGATGCCGCTGGTATGGGTGAGCAGGTGCCTGACGGTCACTTTCTTAGTCACGTCCGGGTCGGCGAGTCGCAGTTCAGGGAGTATCTCGGCAACCGGGGCGTCAAGGTCAAGCAGCCCCTCGTCGACGAGTTGCATGAGGACTGTCGAGGTCCAGACCTTCGTGATCGAGCCGATCTGGAATACCGTGTCCTTCGTTACCTCGACGCCGGTGTCCTTGTTGACCACGCCGAAGGCAGCCTCGGCCAGCTCGTCCTGGTGTCCTTGCCCTACCCGCAAGATGCCGAGCGCGGCTCCCGGCACGTGGTGCCGCTGTGCGAGCGCAGCCAGGCGCCGCTGCCAGTGCCCGGCGTCGGCGCGGGGATGGCGCGGGCCCGTCGCGTCGCCCGCGTACTGCTCGACCCAGTCGGCGACCCTGTGGTTGAAGTCGAGCCGGTGCGAGGGCTTGCCTTCGAGTATGAACAGGTGCGATGCCTCCGGATACAGCACGAGCCGGGTCGGCACGCCACGCTCGCGCAGCGCGCTGTGCCATTGCTTCGCCTGGTCGGCCGGGCAGCGCAAGTCCGCCGCTCCGTGCACGATCAGGGTCGGCGTGCGCACGCGGGCCACTCGCGCCAGCGGGGACATGACGTCGTATCGGCCGTTGTCATCCCAGGGCGGGACGGTCATCTCGTACTCGCTAAAGAAGTGACCGGCGTCGGAGCTGCCAGCAAAGCTCCGCAGGTCGCTGACCACGCCGCCAGCCACGGCCGCGGCGAACCGGTCATCGCGGCTGGTCAGGTAGCAGGTCGTGAAGCCGCCGTAGCTGTACCCGGTCACCGCCAGCCGGCGGGCGTCGGCGATCCCCGCCGCGACGAGCTGGTCGATTGGCTCAAGGAAGTCCTTGGCATCGGCCTCCCCCCAGGCGCCCTGAGCCGCGGTGAAGAACTGCGCGCCGTAGCCGTCGCTGGCACGCGGGTTGACAAGCAGGATGGTCCAGCCGCGGGAAGCCAGTTCCTGGTGGTACAGATGCACTTGATCGGCCGCGCCGTTCCACGCGTTGTGCGGACCGCCGTGGACGTCAAGCAGCAGCGGCCGCGGTCCCTCAGCGGCCGCGTCGCGAATCAGCCAGCCGTGCACCGCAGTGCCGTCGGAGATGGTGAACTCCCGCTCCTCGCGAATGAACAGCTCGGTGTCGGCCAGGTTCGCGCCGTGCTCGGTCCGCACCGTCTCGTTGCCGGTGCCAATGTCGACGAGCACGATCTCGCCGTAAGACGTTGGCGTGGCCAGCACGAGCGCCGCGCAACCCTTTACAACCGACATGCCGGAAATATTGCGGCCCGCACCTGTCGTGACCGGACTTGGCTCACCGCCCTCAGGGCTCACCACGTAGGCGTGGGTGCAGCCGCGATCCCGGACGCAGAACAGCACGCTCCCGTCCTCGGTCAACTGCGGTACAGCGCCCGGATACCCGGGGCCGCCACGCATGACGTTCCGGTCAAGCGGGGCCGCCAGATCCATGACCTGGCCACCGTTCAGCGGCACGCGGATCAAGCCGGCATGACCCGCAGGAGGTCCCGCCATGCCGACAACGAGGAGCGCCGAGCCGTCGGCGAGCCAGGTGACAGGACCGCCGGCCCCATCCGGCAGGCCGGCCAGCTTAGGCTCCGCGATGACCTCGGCGACATCCAGTACGTAGACAGGTGCCCGGAATTTCAGGTCCGCATCAGGCGCGGTCTCCGCGCAGAACGCGAGCTTCGCCGAGTCAGGCGACCAGGCCGGCCCGCCCGCGTGCCAGTTGCCGCTCGTCACCTGGCGGCACTGCCTAGTCGCAAGGTCGAGCACGTGCAGGTGCTTCCGCATGGCGCGCAGCAGTCCGGCGCCGTCGGCCTGGTAGTCGAGCCGGTCTGTCACGATCGGCGCCGAGGCGCGACTGGCTCGGGCCTTGTCGTCCTCGCCTGCGGCGGCGCGGCTGTCTACGGCAGCGGTAAACGCGATCTTCGAGCCGTCCGGGCTCCACACCGGGGCGCCGGCCCCGAGCGGCAGCGTGGTCAGCTGCTCTGGTTCCCCGCCCGCCGCTGGCAGCAGCCACAGTTGCGGCGGCCCGTCCCCCGCGCGCAGGAACGCAACGCTCGCTCCGTTCGGTGACCAGGCGGGCGCGGTGTCCGCTTGCCCCCTGGTCAGCTGCTGGGGCTCCCCGGTCCGCGCGCCGACGCGCCAGAGCGATCGGACGATGCGGTCAGCGTCCATGTCACTGGCGCGAAGCACGTAGACGATCTGGCCGCCGTCCGGACTCAGGGCAGGTTGCTCCGGTACCGCGATCGCGGTCAGATCATCGATGCGCTGACGTCGTGTCACCGGCTTCTCCTTGGTCAGATCGGCGGTTAGGCCTCGCTAGCGAAGTGGCAAGCAGCGCGGATGGAAACCGCAGCCGACGGCGGCCGGGAGCGCATGCCGCACGAGCCCGGATTCTGCCGGCTCCGGCGACCCGCGCGGCGGTGACCCCGGCCTGGCGGCTATGGCGCGGTAACACGCTTGACGGCCCGGCCGCTGTGAATGTAAAGAGCCCGTCCGCTGCCGTCGTCACCGAGGAAGACATGCTGCTGGTGCATGCCGCGTTTCGGCCGAGCCGAGATGAGCGTGTCCCCGCCGGCGTGCACTAGCTCGTCGCGCTCGATCTTGCCAGCGAACTCGGCTATCGCGCCCCCGGGAATGTGCTCGAGCCAGATCCGGCCGTCCTCGTCCTGTGACACCGTCAGCTCGGCGATATCGCAGGCGTAGGTGCCGGCGTAGCGCGTCGCGTCGATGCGCCGCGGCTGAGCGGGAGGCGCGGGCCTGGCTGGCAATTCGATGTCGGCTAGCTCGCGCAGCAAGTGCGAGCAGATCTCGGTGTACACCGAGATCGCGTCGCCGCCATTTGTCAGCAGCGCGATGGCTACGTCACGATCGGGCACCAGCCGCAGGAAGGCCGCCTGCCCGATCGTGCCTCCGTCGTGCCCGATCACCGTGCCGCCCGGCCAGTCGAAGATCTCCCACCCAAGCCCCCAGGAGTTGCCGAGCATGCCGAGGTTCGGCGGCTTTACCTGCCGCTCCTGCATGGCCTTGACGCTGGCGGCGCTCAGCACCCTGGTACCGTCAGCCGCTGTACCGCCGCTGGCATGCATGCCGGTGAAGGCAAGCAGGTCGCGCGGTCGCATCGTCAGCATCGCCCCGGCAGGCGCGTTGGAACGGAACAGCGACCAGACCGGCGCGGGTTCCGGCTCGGCATCGGCGTCATCCCAGATGTGCCCGACGGCCGCCCGGAACAAGATCGCCTCCTGCGCGCCGTTCGCTATGTGGGTAAGTCCGAGCGGCGTGAATAGGTACTCCCGCAGGCACTGGTCGAACGGCTGGCCGCGCAGCACCTCGACAACACGGCCGAGCACGCAGAAGCCGGCATTGTTGTAGGAAAACATCTCGCCGGGCGCGAACAGTTGCGGCACAGTGGCCAGCGTCGCTACATATTTCTCAACGCAGTCGTCTCCGGTGCCGGTGTCGGTGAAGATGTCTCCTTCGAATCCGGCGGTATGACACAGCAGCTCACGCACCGTGATCGCGGCGGCAGCCGACTCGTCAGCGAGGCCGAAGTCCGGCAGGTACCTGCGCACCGGCGCGTCGATGTCCAGCTTCCCCTCGTCGGCGAGCTGCATGACGAGCGTTGACGTCCACAGCTTGGTGATCGAGCCGACTTGAAATACCGAGTCAGCGGTGGCCTCGACCTCGGTGGCCTTGCTGAGTACCCCGGCAGCCAGATCGATTACATCTCCTCCCTTGGAGACCGCGATCGCCGCCCCGGGTACCTGGTGTTCGGCGAGCAGGCCGGGCAGCCGATCATGCAGCCAGGTGCTTATCTCTTCGAGTTCCGGCATGGACTGACCATAAGTCCGATTCCCGCCGCGGTATTCATCCGCGACGACGAATGACAGGCCACTTCGCGGTCCCTGCGGACAGCAGGCGGTCCGCGAAGACGCCGACTGCCACTGCGGGCACGACCAATCGTCCAGCATCCAAGGAAACAGCAGCAGCCCGCACGGAGTCCGGACACGCCCGCGAATTTGGCGACGAACTCTGCGGTTCGGGACAGTTGCCTGCGGCAAAGGCGCGGGTCGAACGTGCGGCGCGAAGCCCGTCGGCCTGATATCCGCTTCCGCGCAGATCGCCCTCGCATGTCTCGCGCATTGCCGCCCGCACGGAGCGACTCTTGACATGTAATGAGTGCCTCGATTGGATGACGCTGCGCCCGGCATTTAGGTGGGTCGATTGATCATCCCACGCAACGTCTCTCCTGTCCGCCGGGACCCTCGCGCACCACCCGTGTGCCTGAAAGGAGCTCCATGCGGCTACACACTCTACGAGGAGCGATGGTCGTGGCAAGCGCCGTCCCCCTCGCCCTGGCGTTCGCGGCCGGCAGTGCCTCGGCGGCGCCCGCCGGCCATGCGCCGATCGCCGGAAGCGCCCCGTCCTGGGCCGCGACGGCGAAGGTCATAGGTACGCCGTCGGCCTCGTCCCGCATTACATTCAATGTCGTGCTGCCACTGCGCCACAGTGCCGCGCTGGACAGGCTAGCCATTGCAGTGTCCAGCCCGAAGGGCGCCTCGTACGGTCACTACATCACGCCGGCCCAGTTCAACCGGCGTTTCGGGCCTACCGCGGCGCAGGCCGCGTCCGTACGCAGTTATCTCAAGGGCCTCGGCTTCACTATCAAGCATGTTGCCCAGGGCAACCGCTGGGTGACGGTCAGCGGCTCGGTACGCCGGATCGAGTCGGCGTTCGGCACGACTTTGCGTAACTACTCGTACAAGGGCAAGACGCTGCGCGCGGCCAGCCGCCCGCTGAGCGTCGCGCCCAGCATGGCCAAGCTGATCGCGGGCTTCGTCGGCGTCGGCACCGAAGGCACGCTGCGCCGGCCCGCCATCGCGCTGAACGGCGGCAAGGTCACCCCGAACGACGCTCCACCGCCATCCCAGAACTGCTCTGCGTTCTGGGACGAGTTCGAGCAGGTCGGCCCGCCGGCCTATGGCCATACCTCGTTCCCGACCCCCAACTGCGGCTACACCGCGGCGCAGTTGCGCAGCGCGTACGGCATGCAGGGCGCGGTCAGCCACGGCGACAGCGGTGCCGGTCAGACGGTGGCCATCATCGACGCGTACGCCTCGGCCACGATTGTCGCCGACACCAACGCCCTGGCTGACAGCCAGGGTGAGCCAGAACTCGCGTCCGGCCAGTTCACCGAAACCGACATGACCCCGTTCGACCTCCAGGACGAATGTGGTCCTGAAGGCTGGAACGAGGAGGAGACCCTCGACGTCGCGGCCGTTCACGGCCTGGCGCCTGGCGCGAACATCCACTACATCGGCGCGATGGACTGCGACACCGGCATCGACGCAGCGATCAACTTCGTGCTGCAGAACCACACGGCCAACATCGTCAGCAACTCTTACGGCTTCGCCGGCGAGGACGGCCTCGGTGATGAGGTGGCGACCGAGGACTCGATGTTCCGCCAGGCGGTCGTCGAGGGCATTGGCTTTTACTTCTCCAGCGGGGACGACGGCGACAACGTCGCCATCGCCGGCACCCCGCATCCAGAACCGGACTTCCCGGCCTCCGACCCATTCGTGACCGCCGTCGGCGGCACGTCGCTCGCTGTCACGTCCTCGAACGGGTACCTGTTCGAGACCTCGTGGGGCGATGACATCGACGCAGTGAACTTCGCGACCTCCCCGTCCAGCTACACCGTTCCGCCGCCCGGTTCCTTCGCGTTCGGCGGCGGCGGCGGCGTAAGCACGCTGTTCAAGGAGCCGATCTACCAGAGGCTGGCGGTCCCGGCGAGCCTGGCAACGCTGAACGGGTCCACGCGGATGCGCGTGGTGCCGGACATCGCAGCCGTGGGTGACCCGGAGACAGGCCTCGCGTTCATCTTCCGAGGTTCCCCGGGCGTCATCGGCGGCACCAGCCTGTCCTGCCCCGTAATCGCGGGCATCCAGGCGCTGGCCAGCCAGAACCGGCGGTTCCCGATCGGATTTGCCAACCCGCTGCTCTACGTTCTCGACCACGCCGGCAAGACATTCCACGACGTCAAGGCGCCGGCCAGCACAACGGCGATGATCACCCGCTCAGGTCGCACCCTGATCACCATGGGCCTGGACAGTTCGCTGACCTCGACCAAGGGCTACGACGACACAACAGGTCTGGGCACTCCGAACGGTGCCGCATTCCTCCTTAAAGAGGCTCTCCTGCCGTAACCAACCGTAACCAGATAGCGGAGGCCGCCGCTGGCGCAAGCCATCGGCGGCCTCCGTCGGCCCTGGCGGACCACGGCGCGGCAGCGGTCCGCATGTCGGCGGCCAGCCAATTCCAGATGGTGACCCACTTCCATCTTCCAGCGGCACTAACTTGAATATCGGATAAGGACCCGGCCGCTTATCCGAGTTCCCGGTCATTTGCGACACTAGCCGGTCTGATTTTGTTCAGGAAATAATTCGCAGTAGTCAGTGCGGCACTTTCGGCCGGTCAAGACGCTAGATGGGCACCGCAGCCAGCGCGGAGTGATGACGGAGAATAGCGGCATGAGCTGGCAGATCCGGGCGTTCGCGCCCATGGCAGACCGTGAAGCCGTCGAAAGACTCTGGGCGGCCGCGATGCCGCCTGCCTGGCCAGTGCTGCCGGCCGGCATCGGCCAGTTGCGCGGCGGCCTTGTGGCCGAAACGGCTGGTGGCCTGGCAGGTTTCGTGGCCGTAGACATGGCAGGGAGCATTCCGCTTATCCTGGTCGCGCCCGCCTGCCAGCGGCAGCAACTCGGCACGGCCCTGCTTACCGCCGCCCTGGCCGGCCTGCGTGCCGCGGGTGTCACGGACGTGACGGCGGGCAGCGGCGGTACCTTCTACATCTGGCCGGGCGTGCCACAAGATCTTCCCGGCGCCTGTCGCTTCTTCGCTTCACGTGGCTGGCAGCGCACCCACGACACGCTCGACCTCGTCACGGACCTGCGCCAGTATCGCCCGCCTCCGGGCGCCTTCGAAAAAGTTGCCCGCGATGGCATCACCATCGCTCCTCCCGGGAGCGCCGGGCTGGCTGACGTCCTGGCATTCGAGACAGCCGAATTCCCTGAATGGTCGCACTGGTTCACCGGATCTGGCCCGGCGAGCATGCTGGCCGCCCGCGATGGCGCTGGCCGTATCGCAGCGACCTTGCTGATGGACGGCCCCGGCGCCAGTGGCGTGCTGACGCCCGTTCTCGGGCCCGCCGCCGGAACCATCGGCTGCGTCGGAGTGACGGAGCTCAGGCAAGGGCAGGGAATCGGCACCGCGCTCGTTGCCCGCGCGTCAGAAATCCTGCGCGATGCCGGCACCCGCAACTGTCACATCGGCTGGGCGACCCGCGAATCCTTTTACAATCACGTCGGCTATCGGCCCTGGCGCCGATACTCCATGTTCACCGCGCCTGCCTGACCAGGATTTCGCCGTCGCCAGCCTGCGCGGCGTGTCGTTGACCAAATCCTCATCCAAAAGTGTGACTTGTCATGGCGGGCGCCGCGGGTCATCCTGGCCTGGTCGAAGAGCCTGGTCGAAGAGCAAGGAGAACTCGCGTGAGTGCACAGAAGAGCACGGCGGCTGAAAACCGGCCCCGTCCAGCCCGCCGGGCACTGCTGACGAGTGGTGCCGCCGGCTTAGCCGCGGCCGCAGGTGCAACCCTAGGCGGCGCTCGGCCAGCCAGGGCGGTCACCCAGGTTCTCGCTACTGGTGCTACGTCCTGGGTTGACGTTCAGACTTACGGTGCAGACCCCACTAACACCAGCGACAGTACTTCAGCATTCCAGTCCGCGCTCAACGCGGTAGCTAGCGCAGGCGGGGGCGTGCTTTACATTCCTGTCGGGGAATATAAAATCACGTCCACGCTGACCTGGACTTCTGGTAAGTCCCTGATGATTATCGGCGACGGCGAAGATGCGTCGATGATCAACCGGGCATCTGCCACCGCTCCCTTCCGCACCTTCGATATCCAGAACTCCGGAGGCGTCACCGTACAGAACCTGAACATCCTCAACACGGTGAGCCCGGTAAACTTCACCGATGACCAGGTGGGACTGTACTTCGGGTCTTGCACGCGGGTCCGCCTCGAAAATGTCCACATCAACTCATCTACAAACAGGGTTAACGTCGCGGTTAAGCTAAACGATTGTAACACCACTTCGATTATCGGCTGCGATCTTCGCGGGTATGTCAACGCGCTCTACATTTCCGGGGGCTCGGCGGTCATCGATTGCGTGGCGTCCGCGTTCTTTACCAACTCGGGCAGCGGGGTGACTAACTCCGGGAATGTTTCCATGATCGCGACAGCGGGGACCCTGCACCTGACGAATTGCGAGACCAATGGCGGGGATCACGGGCTGGTTCTCAATGGCAGCACGGGCACCGACGCGTTCGTCTTCATCAATGACCTCGAGATTAACAACTGCATGGGCCACGCGGTGGTGCTGGACTATGGATCGCAGTTCTGGGCAAACCAGCTCTGGTGTTCTAACCAGACCGTCGCCAACACCGCCGGGGCCTACAACGGCATCAACGTGGGCTCCGGTTACACCGGATGGATGGTCATCGACAACTCTACTTTCCAGCATTACTCAGGCACCGGGATAACCATTCAGGGCGGCAAGTCCTACTGGATTACCAACTCTTCATTCTCGGGATGCTGTGGTCATGCCGCCAATATTTACTACGACATTTTCCTCTCCGGCTGCAGTGATATTGTAATATCCGGATGTCACTTCGACATCGAGCCATTCAACAGCATGAACACCCCGAACGCCGCCGTCTGCGTCAGTACGGGCGTGTCGAATGTCATCATCACCGCGAGCCAGTTCGCTACCTCCGGATACCACACTGGGCCGTTGATCAACAATGGCACCAACGTTGTTACCAGCGCCAACCTCGGTGCCTAGGCCTAGGTCGAAATCGGGCGGTGGATCAGATGAAGATCCGGGGTGCGGCCAGTCCGGGAGGTGTGTCCGGGAGGGTCGTCCGGGCCTCATCCGGGAGGGTCGTCCGTGGCTCATCCGGGAGGGTTGTCCGTGGTCCTAGGGGAGGTTTTCCTGGTCCGGGAGGATTTTCGTGCTCCACGACGAAAAAGCTCCCGCACCTGAAAACGCTCCGCCGAAACCACGGACAACCCTCCCGGGTACGCTGGCGGCCTCCCGGCTGGATCACCAGGAACTTCTTCCCGCAAAGCCCGCACGGTGACGGTGCCTGAATGGGCGCTTGCCCAGGCGCGTACGACTGAATCCCCGGCTGTAAAGGGCTGCCATCGATCCATCGCAGTGCTGTCAGGACTGGCTGACGACCAGTCCCTGCGTTTTTCTCTGGAAGTCCTGGTAGTAACCGCCGGCCGCGCAATTGCCCGCCGGATCGCACGATACCGACAACACCTGCGCGGCGCCCGCGTTGAGAGCCGCCAGGCCGGGCACCACGGTGGCCCTGCTCCAGGTGCCGTCCTGCTCGCTGACCACGAAGCCCTGCTGGTCCTGCTGGCTGTCCAGGTAACTCCCGCCGGCCGCGCAGTTACCCGCCGTGCCGCACGAAACGGACAAGACCCTGGCGGAACCGCCGGCGTTGAGAGCCGCCAGGCCGGGCACCGCGGTGGCCCTGCTCCAGGTGCCGTCCTGCTCGCTGGCCACGAAGCCTTGTCCGCGACCGTTGTGGTCCTTGTAGCTTCCGGCTGCCACGCAGTTGCCCGCCGAACTACATGACACCGACAAGGCCATGGCGCCGCCCGACTCCAGCGATGCAAGGCCAGGAACTTCGATTGCCTTGCCCCAGACGCCGTGCTGCTGGCTGACGACGAACCCCTGCGGGTGAGCGTGGCTGTCCTTGTAGCTTCCGCCCGCCGCGCAGTTGCCCGCCGAGGCACATGAGACCGTGGTGGCCGCGGCCTGCCCGCCGGCGTTAAGCGCCCCCAGGCCCCGGATCCCGATGGCCTTGCCCCAGGTGCCGTTATGCTCGCTGGCCACGAATCCCTGATGGTGACGGTGGCGATCTTCGTAGTAGCCGCCGGCGGTGCAGTTGCCCTCAGGGCCGTAGCATGACACCGACGAGACCTCGGCGGAACCGTCGGCATTGAGCGCAGCCAGGCCGGGCACCCTGATCACGCCGCCCCAGGTGCCGTTATGCTCGCTGACGACGAACCCCTGCTGACCGCGGCGATCGTAGTAGTACCCGCCGGCGGCGCAGCCGCCCGCCGGCCCGCACGACACCGACAAGACCTCGGCGAACCCTGCGTTGAGCGCTGCGAGCTTCGGCACCCCGATGGCCTTGGTCCACGTTCCGTTCTGCTCGCTGTCCACGAACGCCTGCTGACTGCGGCGGCCGTAGTAATATCCGCCGGCCGCGCAGTTGCCCGCCGGCCCGCACGACACCGACAAGACCTCGGCTGTCCCGCCCGCGTTGAGCCTCGCCAGGCCGGGCACTCCGGTCGCGCCGCCCCAGGTGCCGTCCTGCTCGCTGGCCACGAATCCCTGTAAACGATGGTTGCGGTCCTGGTAGGACCCGCCCGCGGCGCAGTCACCTGCCAGGCCGCACGACACCGACAAGACCTCGGCACGCCCGTTGGCGTTCAATGCCGCCAGCCCGGGCACCTCGATCGCGGTGCCCCACGTGCCGGCAGCCGGTACCGCCCCCGGGGCGATTAAGGCAGCCCCGGCGCCGGGCGCACCGGCGAGAACAGCACCCCCCACCGCGACCGCACTGACCAGGACTACCATGACCCGGTTTCGCCTCATCCACATCCCCCAAGCTTCTGGTCTCGCATGCACCGATCTAGCACGCCGCCGATCTGGCTAGCACGCCGCCGATCTAGCACGCCGCTGATCTAGCACGTCACCGGCCGCGCCGCGGATATCGCCGCTGGCCGGTCAACCAGTATCACCGACCACGCGTCCTATTTGTAACGCAACTGGGTATCGGTCCACGCGCTGCAGGGCGAGGCCGCGACGCGGGCTCGGCCGGCGCGGGCCGTACGGCGGAGTCCAGCGCATCCGGCTCCGATGTACGGTACCTGTGATGGCGGCTGGGCTTGCGGTGGAATCAAATGTGAAAGTCGAGGTTGAGCAGGTGATTATCGGCTCAGATCTAAGCCATTACGATAGCATCGCGTCAGCGCTCGGCTCCTCGTATAACTTCACCGGCATTCGCTATTACGCGGGCGGCGGGGGTAAGAACGTGAACGTCTTCCCTACGCCATGGCCGATTTACGGACCGCGCACGAACATGCTGATGTCGGTCTATCCCGATCTCCGTGAACTTCTTGCCGGCCGGCTGGACAACCAGATCCGTGACATGATCGCGGGCGCACCCGCTGGCTCGATGCTCACCGCGTGGCATGAGGTCTTGAGCCTGCACTACCAGCCCAGGTACCTGACACCCGCCAACGTCTACCTGATGCACCGCAGGATGAACGTGTTGTGTCGCGGCTCGAATGTGACTTATGGCTGCCTGCTCGGTGGCGGCGACCTCGCGCGGCTGATGCGCTACGTGCCGCCGAATCTTGGCTTCTACGGCATCGATCTCTACGGCAACCTGGGTACCCGTACGCATCCGCGCTGGCACCATCCGTTTGACAGGTGGATCCAGTTCAGGGACCTGGCCAGGACTAAGGACAAGGTTCATCGTTATCCCCGGCTGGTGATAGGTGAGACTAACTGCCCTGTCCGGTCCTTGCGCCCCGCGTGGTTCAAGCTGATTACCTCATGGCTGCACGCTTATGGCACGCATGGGAAGGGCGTCTTCACGTTCTGGTCTGATTCCGCCCACCTCGGCGGACCCTGGATTCCCGGCGATGAGGCAACCATTAATGCCCTGCGAGGCATCTGTTCCCGGTATGCCAGTAAGTGAGCTTCAAGCCGTCAGGCTGACAACCAGGATCTGCGGTGAGGCCGGACGTACCGAGCCACCGGAAGGTTCCACGGCCAGACTTGCCCGGTCGCAGGCCAGCGGGCCTGGGCACGCGCCGCCCGCGCGCCACCGCCCGCGCGCGCCACGCGCCGGGCGCGGGTGGCGACAGCAATAGCGCCAATCCGTCTGCCTGTCGGTGACGAGTAACTCCTGTAACCCATCAACCGCAGGAGAGGGCAGCCCATGCGATCTCGAATACTTGCCGGAACGACAACGTCGCGTACCTCGATCATCGGCCTGCTGGCCTGCGTGCTCGGGGCAACCTTGGCCGGATGCGGTACCAGTTCGCCGCCCTCGGCGCACGGGACGGCCAAGAGTCCGGCCTCGCCGCACGCCATGCCGTCACACACCGAGGCGATGCACCACTCGATGTCTGCTCGTATCGGCTCCGATTGCGGCATGGTGCCTGATACCGGCATGGGCAGTTTTCACAGCATGAGCATGGCCCCGGTCGTGACCGCCGTCGCGCACAATCCGCTGCTGACAACGTTCGCCTCGGACGTAAGGAAGGCCGGCCTTGCGGCAAAGCTTGACTCAGCAAAGGCCATTACCATATTCGCCCCTGAGAACAGCGCCTTCGCCAAGCTTCATGGTGCCGCGATGAGCATGATGGAACACGATGCCACGCTCGCCAGTATTCTCAGGTATCACATCGTGACGGGTCACGTCACCCCAGAAGAACTGGCTGCGGGCAAGGCGCTCAAGACGCTACAGGGCGGCATACTGAAGCCGGCGAAGATGGGTGCGATTTACGAGGTCAATTCCGCCGACATCGTGTGCGGCAACATTGCTACCGCCAACGCCAGCGTTTATATCATCAACGCCGTGCTCGAACCGGGCCATATGCACTGAGAAGCGAAGGCGGCAATGCCAGGACGGCAGTCGCAGCCGGACGAGTACGGCCGGGGCGTGGCCCTTAGCTGTAAGGGCCCGCCCGCCTGGCGCGCGGCAGCCAGATCCGCAGGTCGAACCACCCTGTGAGGGCCGCGAACAGCAAGGCCACGACTGCGCCGCCCGAGTTGCCGATGGAGATCTCGAGAATGCCGCCGACCGCGAGCACGATCGTGATCGCGGCCCAGATGGCACCGCGGACAATGCGGGAAGTGCTCATCTCGCCCCTCTCATAACTGCTAAGGCAAGTGAAGCACGACCTGTCGGGCTAGGCGGAATCTCGCAGGACAAGCTCGGTGTCGAGCACCAGGTGGACCGGCTCGCTCCTGGGGCTGGCGATGATGGTGAGCAGTTCGCTCGTCATCCGCGCCGCCATGGCATCGACCGGCTGGCGGACCGTGGACAACCGCGGTTTGGTCTGCTGGGAGAGCGGGGAGTCGTCGAATCCGATGACGGCGACATCGTCGGGCACCCGCCGGCCTAGCCGGCGCAGCGCACGCAGCGCACCTGCCGCCATGAGGTCAGAGGCCACGAACACGGCGTCGAGGCTGGGCCGGTGATCGATGAGCCGGTACATGGCGTGCTCGCCCGACCTGAGCCCGAAGTCCCCGTATGCGATCATGCCGGGATCGCTGACGCCTGCCGAGATCATCGCCTTGCGGTAGCCGAGCAGCCGGTCGATCCCGGGTGCCATATCCCGCGGGCCGGCAATGGTGGCAACCGCTTTCCGGCCGGTGCCGAGCAGGTAGGCTACGGCCATTCTGGCGCCGTCCACGTTGTCGGCGTCGATGTAGGACAAGTTCTCCCCGCCCTTGACTGGCCGGCCGCAGAGTACGAGCGGGATGCCGAGGCCAGCGAAATCGAAATCCGGCCTGCTGTGCATGGATACCAGGAGGGCGCCGTCCACATGGCCGGAGCGCAGGTACCTCGACACGGTGTAGTACTCGCGAGGCGAGTGCAGGGTGAGCAGGATGAGCTGCAGGTCAGCGGAGGCCAGCGCCTTGGACAGGCTCCTGACCATGCGCTCGAAAAAGGGGTCGGCTAAGGCCTTCACGGCCTCCTCGCAGAACACGAGCGCGATTGCGCCGGCCAGGCGGCGGGTTGTCGATCGGGCGGCCCGGTTCCGCACGTACCCGAGCCGGGTCATCGCGTCCTGGACCTTGTCGATCGTCTGCTGCCGCACGCGGACTGAACCGGTGAGCACGCGAGATGCCGTCGCCACCGAGACGCCGGCCAGCCGGGCCACGTCGACTAGCGTCGGCGGGTTTCCCGGCCGGGCCCTTGCTGCTATCTCGGACGATGCGAGCTGTTCTGCGGCCTTCACCGCCTTCTCCCAGGCGAATCTGCGGGTGTTCCAGGTGCTCCCGCTCCGCGAACCGCTGCCCCGCCGTGCCCGGGCCGCCCTGGCTGCCCGTGTAATGACTTGCTAGGAGAATTGTCTATCTAGCATGAATCGTTAGCAACGGTCGGGAGGCCGGAAATCTCGCTGCCGGCACGGCGCGGCGCGGATGAGGGCTGACTCCGGCTGACTCGGTGCGGTTCGCCGCATGATCCTGCACTCAGATACCCGTTATGATTGGTTAACCGATGTTTTGTCGGGTAGCAGGCATTCGCGCTGGACTTGCCGGGGCAAGTCCAGCGCGAATGTAATTTTCATCGATCCGAGGCCAGATGATCAGAATCCGGCTGGAGGCTGGACCGAAGGGAAGAGATAGGCGAACGCGTCGAAGGCGGTAGCAATTTCACTTTCCGCCCAGAACCGGTGGTAGTTGAACACCGGTGCGGGACCGCCGTCCAGGTACGCCTGGACCTTCGGCCATGCCGGGTCGCTGGTGTACCAGGGTCGCAGCGACAGGAACGTGTTGGTGGACGCGCTGAGGCTCACCCCGCCCGGGTAGGTTCCGGTCCAGCCGGCCGGGAAGAAGGCACCCTCCTGGCCGCTGGTGGAGTACGGGACGGTGAAGTTCTTGTAGTCAGTCCTGGTCTCCGGCGCGGAGAACCCGAGCGAGTCGGCGTAGAACTTGTGGATGACGTCGAGGATGTTCTGAGCGGCGGTTTCCGCGGCCGCGTCCCCTGACTTGGCAGCGTAGTACTCGTACACCTTCGCCAGCGAAGCCGAGACCCCCAGGTCCGCCGAGCAGCCGGAAACCGAGACCGACAGCCCCGGGTTGGCGGCGGGCGGAGTGGAACTGGAGGTGTAGCTCGACGAGGGCTGGCCGCTCCAGTTCAGCGTCCCTGGCAGGCAGATGGCCCCGGTTGAGGTGTTGAACGTGGCGACCGACTCAGCCCAGGAGACCCACTTGTCGAGGATCGCCTTCGCCTGCGCGTTACCGGTCATGTAGTAGTACTCGGCTACTCTTTCCATCGGCCAGGTCTGGTACCCGAACCACTGATTGCTCGGCGGGTTGTGGTACTGGGGCTCGAAGTCGTAGTACATGCCGTCGAAGGTCGGGTCGCCCGCCGGCGGCTTGGCCACGTCGCCGTAGTTGCCGCCCCAGTTGTTGGTGACTCCGCCGGCGATCGCGCCCTGAGAGGATTGCAGCCACTGGAACAGGTTGAGCTGCGTGGTCAGGCTCGTAGCCCAGTCGGCCTTGGCCGTCGGCGATAGCGGGACCAGGCTGGGGTCAGCGGACAGCGCGTAGGCGGCCAGGGGGTTCTGGTAGCCCTCGTGGATCTCGGTGCCGCTGATTCGCCAGGACCAGGCGCCGGTCGTCGAGCCGCCCCAGGCGTCGAACCAGGACAGCAGGTAGGTGTCCTCGTTCGCCTTGCTGGTGCCGGCCGGGCAGGCGACCGAGCCAACCTGACTGCAGTTGGCGCTGATCTGCTTGAAGTACTTGTCGAACATCGAGTAGCGCAGGTAGTCGCCGAGCTTGGCGGCCTTGGCCAGCGTCGTGGTAATCGCCGCCGACTTGCCCTGGGCCTTCGCGTAGGTGTCGGCCCAGAAGGCGGCCTGGACCAGCCGCGCGTCGGCGTCCGGTGCGTCGGTGTACTTGTACTGCGGGGCGAAGGAGCCGCCGCCGTTGTTGAACAGGTCAAGGAACCCGTTCGGTCCGCCGAACTTCATCGTGTCCCAGTCGGGCTGCGGAACGGTGTCCCACACCGACTCCTCTGGCCCGCGCTGGAACGTGTTGATCAGCGACGGCGTCGAGGTGCCGTCCTCGTCCTGGCCGAAGCCGTAGCGGTTGTCGGTGTCCATGATCCAGACCGGCTGGTACATGTCGCAGGTGCCGTAGGTGGCCTTCAGCTCGGCGAACAAGGGGTCGGAGCCGACTGGCACGCTCGAGTTCAGCGCTACCGGGTAGTCGCTCGGCGACGGCTCCTCCGGCCCGTACTGCGCCGGCGCCGACGGGTTGTACGCGCACTGGCCTGGCTGCTGGGCGTCGCTCGGGATCGCGTAGGTCTCCATGTTCGTCCACGCGTTGTTGAAGTTGGTCCAGTCTCCGGTCACCCGGCCGTAGTCGGCCTCCAGCCACAGCCAGTAGCTGTAGGTCTCGGACGTGGTCTCGTGCCCGTAGTCCGGTGCCTCTACGATCAGCGTCTCCACCGAGTGGTAAGGAATGCCCTTAGGGCTGAAGTAGCCGTTCGACGGATTCTTGATGTCGCTGTACAGGCTAAGGAACCACTGGTCATAGCCCGAGCTCTTGGCCGCCTCGGTCACGGTCACCGAGGCCGGGCCATAGCCCGTAGCCGATGCCGTGAATACGCCGTTGCCGCCGACATCGGCCGAGTCGGTGCCCGCCGTTATCGTGACGTTCTGCGGCGTGTTCCAGTTGTCCGCAGTGAAGGTCAGGCTGGTGGGCGAGGCCGACACGTCCGGATCGCCGCCGCTGTTTTCCGCGATCGTCACCGTGACGTTCGAGCTCGGCTTGGCTGACAGCGAGACGGCGGTCGTGCCGGTGCCGCCCTGCTGAACGGTCAGCGCCGTCGGACTGACGACCACCGAGGGCGCGCTCACTGTGATCGCGACCGGATCCGAGGTCGTCGCCTGGCCGAGGTTGTCGGTCGCCACGGCGGTGAGCGAGTAGCTGCCGGCCGGCACGTTCGCCCACGTGATGCTGTAGGGGCTCGTGGTCGCCGTCCCGATCAGCGTATTAGTGGCCGCGCTGGTGGATTCGAAGAAGTCGACGCTCTTGATCGACCCGCTCCCGCTGCTGGCAGCGGCCGCTGCCACCGTGATGTTCGAGCCTGGCGTGAACATCTGACCAGGCGAGGGGCTGGTGATCGACACGCTTGGCATTGGCTGAGTCGGCTGGTTGCATTGCACGCCGTTGAGCGCGAAACCGGTGGGGGCCGCGTTGGTCCCGCTGTAGGCGAACTGGGCGCCCGGGTTGGCGGTGCCGCCCGTGCCCAGGCTGGCGTCGTAGCTGGCATTGGTGACGGTGACGTTGCTGCCCGACTGGGACCAGTTCCCGTTCCACCCGTTAGTCACCGTCTGGTTCCCTGGATAGGAATAAGTCAGCGTCCAGGCTGTGATCGGCGCACCCAGGTTCGTGATCGTGATGTTCACCACGAACCCGGCGCCCCAGTCGGTCTGAACGCTGTAAAGGACGTCGCAGCCGGATGCTGCCGCAGCCTGCGCCGCGTGCGGCACCCCGCCGGGCGCAGCCTGCGCGGCCTGCACGCCGGCGAACAACGCGAGCCCGCTCAATCCCAAGGCTGCCAAGCGCAGCCGATGTCTTAACATCCACGACCTCCTAAGTACGGGAAGTGCTGCGGACGATAGGCCCGCGGGCGAGCCCAGTGAAGTGCCAGGCATCCGCCAGTAACCCCGTCCACCACGCTGACCAGGTAACTTGACGCGCCTGCGGGCTTGGCCGGTCATGAAATTCTCATTAGCTGAAAGCAAGCTCCCGAGTTGGCGCGGCAGGAACTGACTCGCTGCGCGCCAACTCGCCGGATACCTTGCACGGGGCGCGGCCGGGGGGCATGGACGGGATGCCTGATGTCCTGATGACAGCGGCGAGGGCCGCGCTGGCCCGGGTTCGCTGGCGTGAGTTAGCGGGTCCCCACCTGGCCTGGGCGGGGCGGGAGCGAATGAAACTTACATTGCCCGGGCCGCTCGGCCCGGCAGGTCACTGCGGAGCTGAGACGGCAGTCTGCCTGGGCTTTCGCGAACGGGCTGGTCAGGATGGGCGGCTCGCTAAGGTAAGCGCTTTCCGGCTGCTTGACCCGCGGTCGGGCCGGACTTAGCGTCAGCGGTGCTCGCGCGGTGCCTCGTGCCCGCGTCCCGGCCCTTCGGAATCCGCGTCGCCCTCGGAGGTCACCACTCATGAATTTACGTAAATTGCGCCGGCACATCGCGTCAGTGGCCGCGCTGCTGATCGGGATGGCCGGGCTGGGCACGGTCGCCCTGGCCACGCCCGCCAGCGCGGCGACCGGCTGCACGGTGGCGTATGTAATCCAGACCGATTGGGGCGCCGGGTTCGTCACGAACCTCAACGTCACCAACCTGGGCTCGCCCATCACCAGCTGGACGCTGACGTTTTCCTTTACCGGGAACCAGACGGTAACCAACGGATGGAACGGGAACTGGTCACAGTCAGGCAAGACCGTGACAGTGACTAATGCCAGCTATAACGGAAGCCTGGCCACGGGCGGCAGCGCCCAGCCCGGCGCCCAGTTCGCCTATAGCGGCACCAACCTCAACCCCGCCACCTTCACGCTCAACGGCGTGCAGTGCACCGTGCAGACCTCGAGTGCCGGCAGCATCGTCGTGAGTCCGACAGCCCAGAACATCACCCAGGGGCACACTGGCACGGTCGGGATATCACTGTCCGCCGCGCCGACTTCCAACGTGACGGTGAGCACGGCGTTCACGTCAGGTAACAGCGGCGAGTCGGTGACCGCGGGAAGTTCGCTCACCTTCACCCCGTCGAACTTCGCCACCCCGCAGACCGTCACGATCACGGCCGATAGCTCTGGCACTGGCGCGGCCACGTTCACCGCGAGCGCCTCCGGCTACCCGTCAGTGACCTTCACCGCGACCGAGATGGCGGCCAACTCAGGGACCCCGACTATCAACGTGAGTCCCACGACGCAGACCATCACCCAGGGCGGCACCGGCACGGTCGGGATCTCGCTGTCGTCAGCGCCGACCTCGAACGTGACGGTGACTACGGCTCTCGCTTCAGGCAACAACGGCCTGTCGGTCTCCGCCGGGAGCTCGCTGACGTTCACCCCGTCGAACTTCGGCACCGCGCAGAACGTGACGATCACGGCCAACAGCTCAGGCACGGGCATGGCCACGTTCAACGTGAGCGCCTCCGGCCTGACGACCGTGACCTTCAGCGCGACGGAAGCGGCCGCCTGCACCAGTAACTGCGGGCACGTCGCTGACCCGTTCACCGGCGCCAAGCCTTACCTGAACCCCGACTACGTCAAGGAAGCGCAGGCCCAGGCGACGGCTGACGGCTCGGCCGCCGAGGCCAGCGTCGCCAGCTTCCAGACGGCCATCTGGCTCGACTCGATGGCCGCGATCAACGGCGGCGGCACCACCGGTCGCACCGGGCTGATGCAGCAGCTCACCAACGCGGCCGCCCAGGGCACCGCGTCGACCCCGTCCCTGGTCGAGATCGTGGTCTACGACCTGCCTGGCCGGGACTGCGCGGCGCTGGCGTCCAACGGCGAGATCCCTGCCACCACCGCCGGGCTGACCGAGTACGAGACGCAATACATCGACCCGATCGCCTCGATCCTGAAGCAGTTCGCCAGCTCGAACATCCGGGTGGTCGCGATCATCGAGCCTGACTCGCTGCCGAACGTGGTCACTAACCAGTCCCTCTCGGCGTGTCAGACCGCGTCGCCGTTCTACGAGCAGGGCATCACCTACGCGCTGAACCAGCTGCACGCGATCTCCAACGTCTACAACTACATGGACATCGCGCATTCGGCCTGGCTGGGCTGGCCGAACAACATGAACGGCACTCCGGCCGTCTACAACACCGTGGTCAAGGGCACCACGGCCGGCTACGCCAGCATCGACGGGTTCATCAGCGACACGGCGAACTACACCCCGACCCAGGAGCCGCTGCTGACCAACCCGACCCTGCAGATCAACGGCACGCAGATCGACTCGGTGACCTTCTACCAGTTCAACCCGACATTCGATGAGCAGACCTACGACACCGCCATGTACAACACGCTGGTGTCGGCCGGCTTCCCGGCCAGCAAGAGGTTCCTGATCGACACCTCGCGCAACGGCTGGGGGCCGACGCACCCGACGACCATCACCCAGGCGTCGGACGCCACCACCTACGTCAACGACAACAAGATCGACAAGAGGCCGTTCCGCGGCGACTGGTGCAACCAGAACAACTCTGGCATCGGCGCGCGGCCGACCGACGAGCCGTTCGGCACCTCGTCGCCGATCGAGGCGTTCGTGTGGATCAAGCCGCCGGGTGAGTCCGACGGCGACTACCCGACGTCCACGCACTCCCACGGTGACCCGCACTGCGACCCGAACGGCACCAACACCGACGGCAACGGCAACACGTACCCGACCGGGGCGATCCCCGGGTTCGACGTGCCGGCCGGGCAGTTCTTCCCGGCTGAGTTCCAGATGCTGGTCAGCAATGCTTTCCCCTCATTCTGATTTTTGGAGCACAGCGATGGCTCGGATCTCATTCCGCAGGCCCATCGCGAGCCTGGCGGCGCTCCTACTGAGCGCCGCCGGGCTCGGCGGCCTGAGCATTGCAACATCCGCCCCGGCAAGCGCCGCTACGGGCTGCTCGGTGACCTACACGATTCAGACCGATTGGGGTTCCGGGTTTGTCACGAACCTCAACGTCACGAACCTGGGCGCGCCTATCACTAGCTGGACGCTGACGTTTTCCTTTACTGGGAACCAGGCGGTGACCAACGGGTGGAACGGCAACTGGACCCAGTCAGGTAAAAATGTCACCGTCACCAACGCTGCCTACAACGGCAGCCTGGGCACGGGCGGCAGCGCCCAGCCTGGCGCCCAGTTCTCCTACAGCGGTACCAACGTCAACCCAACCTCGTTCTCGCTCAATGGCGTCCAGTGCACCGGACAGGTGAGCAGCGGCGGCGGCAGCATCGTGGCCAGCCCGACCTCGCTATCGGTGACTCAGGGCAAGACCGGCACCATCGGCCTATCGCTGTCGGCCGCGCCTTCATCGAATGTCACGGTGACCACGGCCAGGGCGTCAGGAAACACGGGACTGTCCGTAACCGCCGGAGGTTCGCTGACGTTCACTCCGTCCAATTTCGCCACTCCGCAGAACGTCACGATCACGGCGGATAGCTCAAGTACGGGCGTCGCCACGTTCACCGCGAGCGGCACCGGATTCACTTCGGTGTCGGTGACGGTCAATGAGATGGCGCCCAACAGCGGCGGCGGTCCGGCGGCGCAACTGCACGTCTCAGGGAACAAGCTGCTGAACGCGAGCGGCCAGCAGGTGATCCTGCGCGGCGTGAACCGGTCGGGTGCCGAGTACTCGTGCGTGAACGGCACCGGCATCTTCGATGGCGAGATGGACCAGGCCGCGATCGACGCAATGAAGAGCTGGGGCGTCAACGCGGTCCGGATGCCGCTCAACGAGGCGTGCTGGAACGGGGAGTCGTACGTCAGCTCCCAGTTCTCGGGCACCAATTACCAGAACGCGATCAAGTCCGAGGTCAGCCTGATGAACGCCAGCGGGCTTGACGTCATACTCGACCTGCACTGGACAGACGGCCTCTACACAGGGAACTCATCTGGCTGCTCGTCGGCGCAGGCCGTGTGCCAGAAGCCGATGCCTGACGCGGCGCAGGCGATCCCGTTCTGGTCCTCGGTGGCGACGGCGTTCAAGGGCAATGACGCGGTGATCTTCGACCTGTTCAACGAGCCCTTCGCGTCCCGCGCCGACAACAACAACTCGGCCGAAGGCTGGCAGTGCTGGGAGACGGGCAGCCCGTGCACCGGCATCAGCTACCCGGTGGCCGGCATGCAGCAGATGGTCAACGCGGTGCGTAACGCCGGAGCGGACAACGTGATCATGCTGGGAGGCGAGGAGTTTTCCAACGACCTGACCAGCTGGCTGCAGTTCAAGCCGACCGACCCGGACAACAACCTGGTCGCCTCCTGGCACTCCTACAACTTCAACGCTTGCAGCAATCAGTCGTGCTGGACGTCGCAGGTCGCTCCGGTGATCGCGGCCGTGCCGGTCATCGCCGGCGAGATCGGCGAGAACGACTGCGCCGGAACCTACATCGACCCGCTGACTACCTGGCTGGACTCGCAGAGCACCAGCTACCTCGCCTGGGCCTGGAACGCTGACTTCAACTGCTCAAGTGGCCCCGGCCTCGTCACCGACTACGTCCCAGGCGACCCGACCAACTTCGGCGCCGCCTATAAGGCTCACCTGGCATCACTGGGCCTGTAAAGCATGCAGGGGTCCGGCCAGCGCGTCTGGCCGGACCCCGCCTTGTTCCTGTCAGGCTGCGGGCTTTTCCCAGACACAGACATGCGAGCGGCTGTCGGTCGTGAAGGGTTCACGCTCCCAGCCTGCCCAGCGATCGCGCAGCCGCAGTCCGGCGAGCTGCGCCATCAGGTCCAGCTCAGCCGGCCAGACGTAGCGGAAGGGAATAGTCCGGTACGGACCGGTCCCTTCGGGAAACTCGACGTAATGGCCGTGGTACCTCTGGGTCGCGTGGTCGAAGCTGTATGAAACGATCTCGCCTGGGCTTGCCCGGTATCCGAGGATGTCCTGCCCGGGCGGCAGGTAGCGCAGTGGCGGGACGCTGGTTTCGATCAGGAAGCAGCCGCCCGGGGCGAGATGCTCGGCGACATTGCGGAAGCAAGCGACCTGTTCTTGCTGCGTGGTGAGATTGTTGATCGTGTTGAACACCAGGTAGGCCAGCGTGAACGTGCCGCCGACCCTGGTCGTGGCCATGTCGCCGATAGTGACGGCGATAGCGTCGCCGCCTGGCTTGGCGCGGAGCCTGGCCGCCATCGCCTTGGACAGCTCGATGCCGCGCACCGGCACACCGCGCCGCGACAGTGGCAGCCCGATCCGGCCGGTCCCGATGGCCAGTTCCAGGGCTCGACCGCTGCCCGCCAACTCGGCGAGCAGGCTCACCGCCGGGTCAATGGTCTCCGGCTGGAACATCCGGTCGGCCGGGTCGTCGTAGCCTGCCGCGACACTTTCGCCGAAGTAGCCGTCTGGATCGTCCACGAGGCAGCAACCTAACGTGCCCGTGCCTGCCTGGGCGAGCGATTTTCCGGCGATACGCCATGTCGCTACCCGATGGGCCGGCCGGGGGAGCAGGGGAGCAGGGCGGCGATGACCTCGTCGGCCACGGCCTCGTGGTCAACGATCGGGTCCGCGCCGGAGAGCTGGCTGAATCTGGGCGACAGCAGGGTGAGTACCGCCTCGGGGGCCACCCAGGTGATGTCCGCCTGGCTCGTCAGCTTCTCGTAGGCTTCGACCGTTGCCAGGTCCGCGAGCGGGGCGTCGGCCGCGAAGATCACGACGGCGGGTCTGGTGACATTGAATCCTGCTCGCTGGAAGCCGGCCAGGTCCCTGGTTACCGACTGGTCGATGCCGGTTAGCACGCGGGACAAGTCGGTACGCTCGAAGTGCCGTTTCAGGCTGCGGCGGGACATCTGGCCAGCAGGCCGGAGGCTGTCCCTGGTCAAGTCGGCCGCAACCTGCGCCGCCTTGACCTGGCAGGCGACCTGAGGCGCCGCGGCCAGCTTTTCGTCCAAGGCGAGCAGCACAGATTTCCCCCGGCGCCAGTCCGCTCGCTCGCCGGTGACTTCGCTGCTGCACAGGACCAGGTAGACGGCCTTGACCGGGAGCGGCTCCGGCTTTGAGCTGACCGGGTTTTCGTCCGGCCAGCCCCGGCCGTTCCCGCTGCGCAGGACGGTGAGGCCACGTCCCGGCGAACGCCAGCGACCATGGCCGGGCGCAGGCCCGGGATCACGCTCCGGCGGGCCTGGGCGACGATCTGGCCGATAATCCGCAGGACCATCCTCGGCCGATTCCCGGCACCGGCCTGGGCTATCGCCTAGGGCGTCTGGCGAACTCGGCTGGGCGGGGAGCGCCGCGACCGCCTCCCCGACGTCTTGTGGCCTGAGCTCATCGAACTGGCCGACGGTGATGCCCTTCTGGCCCGGTGCCGCGAACTCGCTCATCAGGCGTTCGGCATAATGGTGCAGTTCGGTGACAAGTTCGGGCACATGCCAGGCGCTGCCGGGCGCGCTAGCGATCTCTATCGACGATCGGGTATCGGCGTCTTTCTCGGCCAGACCGCGATCATCGACGTTCGCGATCCCCAGAAAGCTCACCGGAAGCTCGCTGATGAAGTCGTTGTCCTGGCAGGCCAGTAGCAGCTCGCGGGCCGCCATCGCGGATCGGTCGGCGACCACGAGCGCGAAGTAGTTGCGGGCCGCGAATCCGCCCTGGAGGGCCAGTTCGCCGGCCAGGCGAGTGACGGCATCGCCCGGGGAGACGCCTGGATCGGGGACGGCACCCAGGTCCACGAACTTCATGGCAATGAAGTCGCTCAGCGCGGGCGAGGCCAGGATCCGCCGGCTGACCCGATCGACCACGTCACGGACGAGGTCAGCCCGGTAAGAATAGCTGCCGACGACCACGAGACAGCCTTCGGAGTCCGGCTCGAACCAGGCATCCTGCAGTTCGGTCATAGCTTCGACCCGCTCGGCAGCCCGGTTGTCCCGCCAATCGGGCCCGGGTGCGCTGAACCATTGCTGGCCGCGACGGTTCCGCCGCCAGGCCCGGTTGCTCCGGCAGGCCCGGTTGCCCCGCCTGGCGCCGCCCCGCTGGCCAGCATGGCCTGGACCTCGTGACTCCAGTTCCGCAGGGCCACATCGAGGATGCTCTTCATCTCGCCCGCCACGTAGTCGTTGGCGTGCTTGCCCAGGTCGACCTCCCGGCTGCGCATGTGCTCTTCGACCTGCACATGTGCCTTCAGCTTGCCCAGCTCGACCGACCTGTGGCCAGCCGCCTCGGTGAGCCGCGCTTGCGACTCGTCCTCATCCAGGCGTCGTCGCTCCGCGCGTTCCAGATTCATCTTGTCGGTCTTCTCGGCATCCCTGGATCCCAGTGCGTCTTCGTAGGCCGTCAGCGGGCCGAGGTTCAGCAGGAACTTCACCGTCACCGGCAGGATCTCGATCAGGAAGAACAGCGCGAGTACCGCCAGCCGCGCGCCGTTAAGGCTGGTGTTGTGCGCGCTGGCCGCGGAGAGCGCCTGCAGTCGCGCGAGAATGCCGACGTCGTTGTTGTCCGCTGCGGTTCCGGCCGCGATGGTGTCCCTGAGATACGTCTCGAGCTTGGAATATTCGCTTTCGAGCGCTGGCAGCTTGGCCTTGGCCTGAGCCTTGTACTGAGCCAGGTCCTTGATCGCCGCGTGGTTTGCCGCATGCTGCGCCCTTTGCATCGTCGTATTGGCCGAATTCAGCTCACGGTTGAGCTGATTGAAGTGCCTGAGCGCAGCTTCGTACAACTGCTCCTTAGCCGCGGCTATCGGCCCCGGCCCAGGGATTCCTGAATTGTTGTCGCAGTGCGGACCGACGCCATACAACTCGCATTGCCATACCGCGCGCGCATTGATCTCGGCCTGCTGGGCGGCCTGGACCCTGGGCGTCAGATTGCTGACCATGGCCTGCGCCTGCTGCAGCGCGGGATTCGTGACGGTCACCGGCAGCTTGCCGGCGAGAATCGACTTATCTGACTTGATCTGCGCCGCTATGGTCTTGGCCTCACGGGACTCGCTGCTGTTTGCCACCAGCTTGGCTTGCCGCGCCGACTCCTGCTGCTGGATGACGAAAAGTTGTTTCTTGATGTCACTGGCGAAAATGCGCAGCACCAGCGGCGTGGAAATCACGGCCGCCAGCACGACCGCCATCAGGAATCGGGGCACGAAGATCGCTAGCAGCCGCAGCTTGTTCCTGATGGAACCCATGCTGAGCACCAGGAACCGATCGAGATTGAAGATGATTATGCCCCAGATGAAGCCAAAGACGACCGCGACCGGCAGCCGTTCGCGCAAGGTGTCGTGCAGTGCGAAGGTCATTGAAATGACCGCGATGCCTGACGTCGTCAGCAGCACGCCAGCCATCTGGATGAACTTCGCCCGCTCATGGGGGAACTGACGCAGCAGTTCCGCGTCGCCGCCGCCGAGGCGAGCCATCAGGTCACCTGGACGGAGCCGGCTCGCTGGCCTGTCGTGGCCCGACATCATTGTCAACCTCCCAGCTTCGCTTGCCTGAGCGAATCCGCGTACGCAGACCCCGAGGCCAGGATCTGGGTCTTCACCGCGTTCGCTGCCGCGATGACCGCAGCGTCGATCCGCGGCAGTGCTACTTTCCTCGGCCCTTCGGGCAGCAGTTTTTCTATCAATTCGAACGTGGGAGGCGACGGGATCCTGGGCAGCGCAAGCGCGCCGATCTCAGGGCGCGGTCGATCAGGGAGTTTCGCGATCAAGGGCTCGAGCGAACAGGTTTTCATCGCCGGAATCTTCGGACTGGGCAGGTTGGCAAGGCTGACATTGAAGTCGGGCAGTTCGTACAGGATGAGATCACCGAGGCGGTACTTGAGGTCGACGTACCGGCCTTGCAGTTCGATCGTGACCGGACCTGACACCTCTGGCCGGAACCCGTACCCGTCCTTGTGATCGGCGAGCTTGACAGACAGCCTGCTGTTATTGCCGTGCACGATCGTGACTTCAGGGACATTGTCTATCTCCCATTTGATCCTGGCGTCCTGGCCGCGGAGGATCACGGAATTCACCAGCTGGGCCGAGCGGACTTCAGGGGTCTTGATCAGCGGCAGGACGGCGTCGTGGAGGCATTGGTAGAGGTCCTTAGCCGACGGGCGCTGGCCAGGATCGGCGGACAGCGCCCTGGCAAGCAGGGCTACGGCGATCGCGTCAAGCTCGCCGGCGACCCGGCCAGGAAGCGTGGATGTGCCCGCTCCCTTGCCCGGAGCAAGACACCGCACGACTGCCAGTGCCAGCTTGTACGTATCTGATCGGTTGTCCTGCAGAACCGACGGGTCCTGGCATTCAGGGGGGATCCAGAAGGGCGTGGAGAACTGCTCGCGCTTCTTGTCAGTCAAAGGCGCCGCGCCATCGCAGTCAAGCAGCTTCAGCCTTGGCGGGCCCAACGCGAAGACGGCGTTCTTGAAGCTGATGTCACCGAAGACCCAGCCGAGCTTGTGCAGCCGCCCGATCACGTAGACCAGCTGGGCCAGCACCATCAGCCGTTCAGGACGGTCGACCTCGCCGAGGTCGGCCCTGGCCGCGTCCCTCCCCTCCTTGGTGGTAATGAGCCAGTCCAGGCCTCTTGGCTTCTTCTCGCCGTCCACCGTAAGGAAGAAGTCCCCGGGGATGAGCGGCATGAGCAGGCCGCGGATCTTTCCGGCGTCCTTGACCAGCGCGAGCGGCCACGTGCTGTACAGGTCAAGTTCGTCGCGGTCGGCCTCGGTCAGGTTCTCCCTGAAGTCGACCGCGCGCTTTGCCGAGGCTGCCTGCTCGGCTTCGTTCGTGGTGAACTCCTTGAACGCCAGAGGAGGCAGTCCCGCCGGGAGGCTGTGCTTGACGACCCGGTGGACCTGGCCGAAGCCTCCTTTCGCGAGGAAGTCCAGCGTTCGCAGGTCAGCTCGATCGAACGTCAGCGTCATCGGCATCACCTCCATCCGGCCAGATGCCGATGACCGTGCGGTCATCGACGTGTGCCTTCATGGCGAAGCCGATCTGCGCCGCGAACTCGATCGAGTCTGGAGGCCGGCGCCACCAGCGGGCCAGTGCCTCCTGAACCCGGCCGTTCCACCTGAGCGGGTTAGAGACGCCATCGGACATGATGAAGAACGCACCGCCGGTCAGCCGGAAGCCGGTTCGCGAGCAGCCGCCGTCGCCCGATGGCATCGGCCGGACGGCGCTTGAGTGGTAGTAGCTCTCCGGTTCGCCCGATGCGCCGGCCAGCAGGCTCCAGCTTCCGTCCCCGTCAAGATGCCAGATCGTGGAATCGCCGATCCAGGCGGCCGATCCGATCCAGTCCCCGGCTTCGAGACGGGCGGACAGGGCTACCGCGGTTGTTGCCATGCCGTCCCTGACGCGATCGGCATTCTCCCGTGCCAGGGTTTCCTCGACGAGCTTGCGAAGCTGATCATTGGCGCCGGCGAACGCCTCCGGCCAGGGAATGTCCTCCGCTCCGGCATCCGCGAGGTACCGGCTGACGAGGGTCGCTGCCTCGTCAGACCGGCCGAACTCGCCTACGCCGTCGCACACCACCGCGATCACGCAATCCGGCCCGCGCCGGCTCAGCGCGAAGGCGTCCTGGCGCGGCGTTCCCCGGCTGCGGTGCAGCAGTCCCCTGCTCGTGGCGGCCCTGATCAGCATCCCGGGCAGGGCCGCCGCGCTCAGCTCCACGTCGGCGGGCCCGCTGCGGTCACCGGGCACGCCGTCAGGCAGTTCGAGCGCGGCACGGCCCGGGCTGCCGATGGAGTAGGGGACCTTGTTCATGTGATGAAGTCGGGGTCGTAGGCGGACTCGCCCTGGGTTATGCCTGAGCCGGGCGGCGGGGCGGTCTGGACGACAGCCGGCTGACCGGAACCGGCGGTGTGCCCGGCGGTGACGACAGTGTTCATGATGATGTCGAGAATTCCCTGGAGCGCTTCCTCGACCGACTTGTTCTTCACGTGGTAGTACTTGCCGCGGCCTTTCGGATAGGCCAGCTGGGCGAGGATCGTCTCGCTCGCATCCCTGAAGCCGAACGGCACGAAGATCGGATGCGCCTTCAGCCCGGTACCTGACTGCTCGTTGTAGGTCAGCGTGTCGGTATACGTCTGGTGCCAGTTGTGGTCGTTCGGCTCGCCGTCGGTCAGGAAAAATGCGCACGGCCGGTACACCTTGTACCCCTGAGCCTTGAGGTTCGCGCTGTCCGAAGTGATGGCGCTGGCCAGGCCGCGGAACGCGGCACCGTACTGGGTGCCGCCCTCGACGCCGAGCTTCGGAACGCTGGACTGGTGACTCATCTGGCTCATCGGCATGACGACCTTGGCCGTGTCGGAGAAGGTCATGACGCAGATCTGCGCCACGTCGTCGACGAGCGGCTCGGCAACGATCGCCTTGCGCAGTCGCTCGACGCCGTCGTTGAGTGCGTGCATATCGCCGGTCATCGAATACGAAACGTCGCAGATCAGGTAAAAGGGCATGACTAGCTGGCCCGGCTCTACGCCGGGGCGCTCGCGTACCTCATATTCGCTCATTTCGGTCCCCTTTTTCGGGTCGTCGATATCAATTACCAGCCTGAAAAGCTGTCGTCTGCCAAAAAATAAGCGTAAGCTTCAAGCGCGCAATTTATTCGACGGCTATCATTATTTAACGGGCTATGCAAGTCCAGAAAAAATGACATTGCTGGGCGGAGATGGCAAAAAGATGACGTCCGTCCCAGCGATGTCTACGGAACAAGCACGGTCGGCTACGAGCAACTGCCCCACTGGCAGTTATGGCGAGACTTGGGCATGGAATGGGCTTCTGCCTCCTTGCACCACGCACACTTGCTCTTACCGGCCCTGATGCAAGCGCACATTTGCATAACCCTTTCTGCGTGATCTGGCCTTGAGATATGGCCTTCCCGACTAGCCCAGCATGCCGGAAGCATCTACCGAGTTTCTTCCGGTCAGATACCGGGACAAGCCGGGTGCGGGGAGGCTACGCTCGCTCACGCAGGTGGGACAACGCCAGGCGGGCAGCCGGAATGGCGGGTCGGTCGAACCCGTCGTTGAGCAGCTCGAATCGGTGCAGCTTGGGAGGATCGGAAATGAGGTAGCGGCCGGCTTTCCCTAGCCGACGTCCAGGGTGCGGACCAGGGTGAACTTCCACAATGCCGAAGCTGGCCAGCAGGCGGTGCGATTCGTAGGCATCGCGTCCGAGGCCGAATTGCAGGAGGCGAACCTCGCTAGTGGCGAACACAGTCGTTTTACCGGACCGGCTGCGCAGGCAGGCGAGCATGAGAACGAATGCCAGCTCGCTGTCCTCGAGCACGTGTACCCAGCCGTTCCTGAACAGTCCGTGAGGCAAATACATTGTCTTGGACTCCGACGGCACCATGTAGGGCTCTTTGTTGTCGCCGCCGCCGATCGGCGCGCCGGCTTCATGGAGAACCTGGAACCCTTCGTACTTGCCGATCCGCCCGCGCTGAAGGTTGGGCAGCCGGGCGAGCTGGACTTCGGGACTCGACAGCCGGCGGAGTGCGTCGTGGACCTGGCGAAGCTTCAGTTGGCGGACAGTGCTGTAACGGCGGGGTTCGGCGGTCATCGCGAGCAGGTCGATCCAGCTCACTTCGGCATCGGGGTCCGCGAGTGGCAGCGTGTTACGCGGGATAGTGCCGGGCGGGCGGGACTGAGCGACGAACAACGCTGTCAGGTAGAACCGCAGGGCGATGCCGCGTGGCGACACGAGCCTGGTGGCCGGCGGTCTTTCGGCCCTCGGCGGCAGGAGCCGATCGGTTGATTCGCCGGCTGGCTGGGCGGGGTCGCTTCGCATCGCGAACTCTGTCCTGATCCGCAGGTTGCGTGGCGTGCGCAGCCGGCCGAAACATGCGCTGGCCCTCTCGGCCTGGCTCTCGATCCTAGTGAGCCGCGCCAGCCGGCGTTCAAGCCTGACCGGCTCAACAAAGACGCCGGGCAGCCGGTCGGCAGATGTACCCACGTTAGTCTTTCATCCTTAATCTTTTTGCGCCTCTTGATCCGCCACCGGGCCTCTGAAATCCGTAACCCTGCCAGACCCTGTCCAGGCACGAAACTGGCGGATCAAGCCGTAGCCGAGCCTAGTTCGCCGCAGTGCCCGCCCGGGCCGCATCCTGCTTGACATGTCAGCGAATCACCTGCGCCGCATCCACCTAACGCGCAGCCGCCGTGCAGGTCAGGCGGCCAGCCGCAGCTCCCGCGACGCGGCGCCGGCATTCGGGATCTTCACGGCCTTGCCTGAGGAGTTCGCCGCCATGCGATCATTCATCGGCCAGCCGAGGCTCGCCAACGTGCCGGGCGACCGGGCCGACTACGTTATCGGGACTCTGCCGAGCGCCCACCGTGGCCGGGCGCATCAGGTGGTACTGAGGCTGCTCGGCGAAACCGGGAATGACGCCGCCGCCTGTGCCTGCACCAATCTGCTGCGCAGTTTCTGGTCCGTCCGCTGCCTGCTGATGGCGGGCATCGCGGCCGGAGTTCCTGACCCGGCCCGGCCGGAGCGTCACGTCCGCCTCGGCGACATCGTGGTAGCGCGCCGGGGCATCGCCGAGTACGACAGCGTCAGGGAGCATGACGACGGCCCGGTCTCCAGGCGGGCGTTCCCGCCGCCGTCTCCGATGCTCGAACGGCGCGCGCGGCTGCTGCAGGCCGGCGAGCTGGCAGGCGACCGGCCGTGGGAAGACCTGCTGGCGGCTCAGGTGCGGGAACGTCCGGGTTTCTGCCGCCCGCCGGAGTCCGCGGACATCGTGTACTCCTCAGTTAGCCCGGATCAGCCTGTGCCGCACCCGGACGTCGCGCTGAGCGGGCACAGGCCAGGTCAGCCGAAGGTGCACAGCGGCCTGATCGCCAGCGGCGACCGATCGCTGCGCTCCGCCAGGAAGCGGGACGAGATCGCCGGCGCGTCCGGCGCGCTTGCCATCGAAATGGAGACCAAGGGCATAGGGAATGCGAGCTTCTCCGAAGGCGCGGAATGGTTCACAGTTCGTGGCATCAGCGACTACGGCGACCGCCACGTCACTGAAACCTGGCGCCGGTACGCCTCGATGGCGGCCGCGGCCTACGTCCGCGCCTTGCTCGCGGTCACCCCGCCATGGCAGTGCCAGGCGGGCCGGGTCACTGGCGCGGGCGGGCGGTCAATCTGAGCTGGAGCGCGGCTGACCGCCTGCCCCTTCAGGTCAGCGGGGCCTCGCCGCGACACCGCCGGCCTGGTCACTGGTGAGGAAGGCCAGCGCGGCGCTAATGGCCGGTTCCGAAGTTTCGAAGACGGCGGCGTGGTCAAGTTCCGGCTGCAGGTGGAGTTCGAGCAGGCGGTCGGCTGCCAGGTGGGCTGGCGCCGGGACAAGAGCGTCGGCCGAGCCGAGGTAGAGAAAGGTCGGGCAGCGCAGGTCGGCGGCGAGCACCGGCGGCCAGGCCGTCTCGGCCCGCAACCAGGCGATGTGGGCGGGGATGTCGAGCCGGACTGCCATCTCACGCTGAGCGGGTGTCAGCGGCAGCGTGTCCAGGGTGCCTGCGAGCTTGGCCTGGTGCACCGTCATCGCCTGGCGAGCACTGCGGGCTGCGATGGCGGGGTCAAGCGAGCTTCCCACGACCGCCGCCATAACGAAGGCCAGGCATACCCGGCTGGCCAGGGCGGCGGCCCGCAGCGCCAGCGAGCCTCCTGAGCTATACCCGAGGACGGCGTAGTCCGGGGCTGCCAGGTGGTCGGCGACCAGGTCCAAGATGCCGAGCAGCTTCGGAAGCGCGTAGTCGCCAGGGTCAGCGCTGCCAGCGGTCTTGCCCTGACCGGGCAGGTCGAGCGCGGCGACGGTGAAGCAACCGGCCAGCGCGTCGACGTAGCCAGCCCGTTGCCAGTCCGAGCTGTCATAGCCGGTGCCGGCCAGCAGCAGCACGACTGGCCCGCTTCCCTGAACTGTCAGGTGCACTGGGCTGTCCTCGCCCCGCCGGACCCAATGATCGGTCATGTTAGCTCCCTGTGAATGAGACAGGGCACGCCCGCTGATCGCGAACGTGCCCTGTACAGCCAATGGCCGCTACCGGTTCGGTAGCGGCGCCGGGCAGATCATGCACTGGCCGCGCGGAAATGTCAACGTGAGAGCCGGACCAGATCGCCTTCTATGACGACCGAAGTCATAATTCCTGCTAATGGCTACGATGCGCGGCGGATGCCGTGACCGAAATCGGGTCTGCGCGAGGAACTCGGGGCGGCAATGGCGAAGGAGCCGATGTGCGGTTCCCGGTAGACCAGGTGACGCCTAAATTCAGGTCGGCCTCACGAAGACCGACGAGGGATCGGGCAAGCTCGACCTTTACGTGCTTGAGCCTGGCGGCAGCCGGGAATACGCTCGGGAGGCGGTACAGATGATCACCATCGTCGGTGGAGTTCCTGTAGATGCCTCGGGAAATCCGGTAAAGGTCTTTGCCGCCGCCGGGCAAATGCCAGGCTAAGCGGTGCTGCCTATCCAGAGCCGTTTCGCCGAAGTGCTGGCCGACCACGAGCCTGGCCTCGCCCCAGGCGGACCGTGGGCTCTGGGTTCCTGGTGGGAGGTCGTTGCTTGCTGACCTCGGGATACGTGGTGGCAACTGGCAACCTCGTTGTCCGCAAGAGCGCCAAGCCAGGCTCGCCGCAGATCGCGCATCGCTCTTCGAGCCGAGCCCGCCTGACCGGGTCCCGGAGGGCGGTCAGAAGGAGCCGACAGTGCAACGGCCCGATGGCTGAGTGCCGTTGCCTTGGATTCTCCCCGGGTCGTCGCAGCGCAGGTGCACGATTAGCGCGGAGATGGGCGGGGAAAGGTTTCGCGAGTCCCAGTGGGCAGATGAGCTGTCGCAGGTGCTGGCTGACACGCCACTGGACAACCTCGGCGTCCGCACTGGGGCCTCGCTGGCGGTCACGCTGGCTGATGGGCGATCGGGCCTGCTGCGCATCGATGGCGACATCCTCGGCTGCGTTGAACGGGCGGCACCGCTCGATGCGACAGCACTGGACCTGTAATCGGAGCTGCCGAGCCTTCCCGCACGAGCCCCTGAGTTGCCGGCGAGGTGGAAGGGTTGTCCGGGTCCTGGTGGAGGGTTTACGGGTCCGGGAGGATTGTCGTGTTCCACGACGAAAAAGCTCCTTCACCCGAAAACGCTCCGCCAGGAACCCGGCAACCCTCCCCGCTAAGCCGGCAACCCTCCCCAGCACGGAAACCCTCCGCCCGGAGCACGGAAATCCTCCTGACACCCCGCCCACCAGAGCCACAGGGGGCGGCCCGGGGACGGCCGTCAGCGTCCTTCCTTCATCAGCGCGGTGTATCGGTCGAGGTACAGTGGCCAGCCCTCTGGCCCCTCGATCCCTCCCTTGACCGCTTCCCATCCAGGACCGTGACGGTCGATATGCCGGTGCTCCAGTTCTACGCGCGTGGTGGCCGGAGATTCGGCGGAGAACCGTACCTCGACTTCGCTGGTCCGGGCGGGGTCGGTTTCGATCGTCCATTGCGGGCTGATGTCCCAGCTGAATACCACCCTGCGTGGTGGCTCGAAGACCAGGATCCGCGCCCACCGGCATTCGCTGCCGTCAGTCGCCCGATCGATGATGCCGCCGCCAACCCGGGGCTCGAATACCGTCTCGGCGATCGGCGCACCGAGCAGGTTGTGCTCAGGCGGCTTGAAGTCCCCGAACCGGTCGGTGAACACTTCGAACGCGCGCTCGATAGGCGCCTCGACGACGATCTGCCTGCGCACGGCCACCGCTTCGATCTGGGCCATCACTCCTCCTCGCTCGCTGCTGCCACGGAATCGGCGTAGCGGGCCAGAGCCCGCTGCCAGTAGGTGTCGAGTTGATCACGCAAGGCCGCGATGGCTATCGGGTTCAGCCGGTAAATCCGCCGCGTTCCCTCGGCTACGTCCTCAACTAGTCCGGCGTCCTTCAGGATCTTCAGATGCTGTGACACCGCTGACCTGGTCACCGGCAGTCCGGCCGCTAGTTCACCCACGGCCAGGGGTCCCTCAGCCAGGCACGCGACGATCGCCCGGCGCGTGCCGTCGGCCAGCGCACCCCATCCATCCGCGATTCGGTCAGTAACCATTAACCGTTAGCATCTCCTAACCAATGCGCTAAGTCAAGCTTGCTCGCGACTGACTCAGCGGATGGTCTCAGGCGACGAAGGCCAGCGTGGCGCTGATGGCCGGTTCCGAGGCTTCGAAGACAACGGTGTGGTCGAGTCCTGGCTCCAAGACTGGCCGCGCAGAAGTGTCAACCTCGGCGGGCGCAGGTGGGCTGGCCTGTAAAACTGAAACCTGTTCTAGTTGAGCTGGCCGGCGTCGAGCTGGCCGGCGTAGAGTCGGCTCGGGATTTATTTCATCTGTACGGGTTGCAGAGAGTTTGCCGCGAGCGTTGTCGCGGTGCTGGCGCGAGGAGGCCGCGATGCGCGTTCATGACCGGTTCTACATCGGCGGCCGGTGGGTCGAGCCTGCTGGCTCCGCCACGATCGACGTCGTCTCACCGCACACCGAAGAGGTCATCGGCCGGGTGCCCGAGGGAACCGCCGCTGACATGGACCGGGCGGTCGCGGCCGCACGGGACGCCTTCGACAATGGCCCGTGGCCGCAGCTTGACCCGCGGGACCGTGCTGCCGCGGTGGCCAGGCTCGCCGATCTTTACGCGGCCAGGCTGGGCGACTTCGCCGAGGTGATCACCGAGGAGATGGGTTCGCCCATCACCTTTTCCCAGCTGGCGCAGGCTCCTCAGCCGCACATGATGCTGACCTATTTCGCCGGCTTGGGCGCGACCTTTACCTGGGAGGACGAGCGGCCTGGCCTGTTCGGGCCGGTCACCGTGCGCCGCGAGCCAGTCGGCGTCGTGGCGGCGATCGTGCCCTGGAACGTGCCGCAGTTCACCATCATGACCAAGCTCCCGGCGGCTCTGGTCGCCGGATGCACGGTCGTCGTCAAGCCGGCTCCGGAGACGCCGCTCGACGCCTACCTGCTAGCTGAGTTGATCGAGCAGGCAGACCTGCCCCCCGGCGTGGTCAATATCGTCCCGGCCGGGCGTGAGGTAGGCGAGCATCTGGTCTCCCACCCCGATATTGACAAGGTTGCCTTCACCGGCTCGACCGCGGCTGGGCGACGCATCGCCTCGATCTGCGGTGAGCAGCTCAAGCGCTGCAGCCTGGAACTGGGCGGCAAGTCCGCGGCGATCATCCTGGACGATGCCGACCTGGCCGCGACCGCGGGCTGGCTGGAGATGGCCTCGCTGATGAACAACGGCCAGGCCTGCGTGGCTCAGACGCGCATCCTGGCCCCGCGCAGCCGTTATGACGAAACAGTCGAGGCGGTCGCCGGAATGGCCTCGGGCCTGAAGATCGGAGACCCCGGCGATCCCGCGACCCAGATCGGCCCGCTGGTCGCGAAGCGGCAGCAGGACAGGGTCGAAGGCTACATCGCGGTCGGCCAGGAGGAGGGCGCGAAGCTTGTTGCAGGCGGTGCTCATGCCTCAGGCCACGAGCGCGGCTGGTACGTCGCCCCGACCGTGTTCGCCGACGTGGATCCGGCGATGCGCATCGCCCGCGAGGAGATCTTCGGCCCGGTGCTGGCAATCATCCCGTACGACGACGAGGCGCACGCGATCCGGATCGCCAACGACAGCGACTACGGCCTGGCCGGGACGGTCTGGACGGCTGACACCGATCGTGGCATGGCCGTCGCGCGCCGGGTGCGGACCGGCACCTATGGCGTCAACATGTACATGATCGAGGCATGCGCGCCATTCGGCGGATACAAGGCCAGCGGCATCGGCCGCGAGCTTGGCCCCGAGGGCCTGATGAGCTACCTCGAGTACAAGTCCATCGCCCGCCCGGCGGGCTGATGTCCTAAGGCCCGCCTTTGGGACATTGACGGCGCTGGAGCGCCGCCAGCAGGCCCGCCTTTGGGACATCCAGGGCGCTCCAGCGCCACCTTTGGGTCATCGAGGGGCCTCCGGCGCAAGCGGAGGGCCTGATGCGGCACATGGCCTAAGCGGGCGGGTGGAAGAAGTTCGAGCCTGCCTGGGATCTCGCGAGCCGGTCGGAGCGGGTCGTGCACGCGCTTGCGTTGCCTGAGGCCGTCCTGACCGGCTTTGGCCGCCACCGCTCGGAGCGCGCCGCAGGTGGGGCACCCCGCTGCGGCTATGACGACAGCAGTCAGCGGCCCGCTCCTGTACGACATCGCGGCACCGTCAGGGCGCATCCTCTCGCACCAGACCGGCCGTACCGGGGCGGACCTCAACCCGCTCTGGACGAGCGCCAGGGCGCGGATCGCGATCATCGGCCAGCCGCGCAGGGACGGCACGATCACCGCGACGATCTTTAGCTCGCGCGGCCAGGTACTGCTTGGGATTCCGCCTCGTACTCTGCAAGCGGCCTGGTAGGGACCTTGCCTGACTCAGCCGAGGGCGCCAGGCCCAGGCCGGCCTTGCGGTCCAGGCGGCGCAAGGCCGGCCAGCAGGCCGCGCCGATGAGGATGGTCGGCACGCCTCCCGCCACCAGCGACCAGCGCGCACCGAGATGCTGGCCGATCCAGCCGACCAGCGGGCCGCCGATCGGGGTCGTGCCGAGCCAGGCCAGTCCCCACAGCGCCATAACCCTGCCACGCATCACCGGGGCGGACGCAGCCTGCAGCATCGTCTTGGCCATCGAGTTGAACGTGATGCTCCCGTACCCTACGAAGACCATGGTGACGTATTCCACGGCCAGCGTCGGTGCCGCCGCGGCCGCGGTGATCGCGAGCCCCCAGCCGATCGAGGCGATGCAGAGGGCACGGCCGGTCGGGTGCGCCCGTGCCGCCGCGACCAGCCCGCCGACGACGGCGCCCGCGCCCATAATCGATGCCATGAGACCGTAGGTCCCCGCGCCGCCCCTGAAGGCGTGCTTGGCCATCAGCGGCAGCGTTACCTGGAACTCCCAGGCCAGCGTCCCGACCACGGTGATCATGATCAATGGCACGAGCAGTTCGGGCGTCTGCCTTACGTAGCGCAGGCCGGCCCTTATCTGGCCCCTTTCCTTCGCCGCTCGCTGCGCGGGGAACAGCTCAGCCGGGCGCATCAGGACCAGCGAGATCAGCACCGCCGCAAACGAGACTCCATTCAGCGCGAAGCACATGACCAGGCCAAGCACGGCCACGAACAGTCCGCCGAGTGCCGCCCCGAACACTCGCGCCAGGTTCAGCGAGATTGAATTGAGCGTGATCGCGTTCGACAGCTCGCCCGGCCTGACCATTTCGGCAATGAAGCTCTGCCGGGCGGGATTGTCGAAGACATTGATGCAGCCAAGCGTCACCGACAGGATATACACCATCCACATCTCGATGACGCCGGCGCCAATCAGGATAGCGAAAACCCCGGCAATCAGGCCAAAGAGCGTCTGAGTGACATTAAGGACGCGTCTTTTGTCCAGCCGGTCGGCGATCAGCCCGCCGAAGGGCCCGAACACGAAGACCGGCATGAACCGGGCCACCGTCGCCAGCCCGAGGTCGGTGCCGCTTCCGGTAAGCGTCAATACCAGGAAGGCCAGCGCCACGGCCTGCATCCAGGTGCCCATCATGGAGAGCAGCTGCCCCGCGAAGTACAGGCGGTAATTCCGGTTCCGCAGCGACAGCGCGACGTCCGCGAATTTGCGCCGGCGCCGTGGCTCGCCAATGCCGCCGCTCACGCCATCACCTCGTTAGTTAGCCTGGCTAAAGATTACAGCGAAACGAGATCACGCTGAACAGGACGACGTCATGGTCGTGGGCGGCCTCCATGCGGAGGCCGCCCACGGGCGTGCTATCTAGGTGGCTGCCCTTACTCAGCCGGTCGGCACCGGCGGTAGCACGAACGGGCCGACGACGGCATCGGGATTGTCGCCGTAGCTGAGCCAGGTGGCGATCGGACGCCGGACGCCGACGCCCGGCCGCTTGTAGTCGCAGACGCCAGCCGGGAAGGCCTGACGGAGTTCGGCCTGTTCGGCTGCTGTGAAGGTGACCGGGTAGTCGCGGAAGTTCAGCGGCTTCAGGCTGCACTTCAGCGCGGGCATCGTGAGGGGCTCGCCCGCCACGAGGCGGGGGTTGGACGCCACGGGGTAGGCGGTACCGCACTGCCCGGTCCCGGGATCGGTGAGGGTCTGGTGCACCAGGTTGGTGGCTGACATGAAACAGCCGTCCGTGAGGTCGGCTGGCTTGTCGTCCCGCACCTTGCGCTGGGCGCTGTGGTGCGAGTGGTCGTTCTCGATGTTCGTCAGCCAGGCGTCCATCTCGGCCAGCTCGTAAGTGTTAGCCGCGCCGATCTCCGCGGCCGTCGGCTGGTTCTCGATGATGACCTGGTTACCGTCGGTGCCGTTGGCGGCGAGCAGCCGCGCGCGCAGGATGAATGACCAGTCGGTAGTGTGAATGTCGTTTCCGAAGCCGATAAAATCGAGGTCAAGGCGCTGGTCGATGACCGGCGTCGTGCGCAGGCCCTGTGCTGCGCTGTTGATCAGGTCGTCGGCGTAGACAGCGCGCAGTGCCTTCGCGCTTGCCTCGGTGCGCTGCGGGACTTCGGCGCCGGCGAAGTTCATGCCGCCGATGCTCGCGTTGAGCGTGGCGAACTGATCCGGCGTGATCGCGCCCGAGTCAAGCGCGGCGAGCCCGTACTGCACGCCGACGTTGTCAAGCGGGCTGTTCGGGAAGCCGGTGACGGGATCGACCCCGAGCTGGTTGACGATCTGCTCGTCGGAATTGCAGATGATCCCGGTCGGGTTCGCCGGGCTCCACTGCTCGGCGGGCGGGATGATGCTCGGGTTGCAGCTGCCCGTGGCCGTCGATCGGTTCGCGAACGTGTTATCCCACGACACGCACGTCGTGTAGTCGTTGTAACCGGAGATGGCCGTCTTCTGCGCGGTCGTGAACGCCGACCCCTCGGGTCCGGCGAAGAACGAGTCGAGCAGCCTGCAGTCGGTGACCGGCCCGGCGGTCGTCAGCGGATCGGGGAAGGAGATGCTCGGGATGATGCCGTCCAGGATGCCGGGGTAAGAGTCGGCGATCTCGTACTGCTGGATGGCGCCGCCTGAGCCGCCCCAGCCGATGGTGAACCGCACCGGCCCGTAGGTGTCGATGAAGTGCTCCTTCACCATCATCGCGGCCTCAGCCGAGATGATGGTCGAGCAGTTGTTGTCCAGCACGTTGAGCGTCGATGACGCGACGGCGTAGCCCAGCGACAGGAACTGGTCGTTCAGCACCCCGCCCGTGGAAGTGCCCTGGTGATAACCGGAGTTGCAGCCGCCGCCGAAGGTATAGATGAGCTTGCCGTTCCAGCTCGTGTCGGGGCGCAGCGGCGACGGGTCCTGCCCGTCGTACAGCGCCGCGGTCTGGTAGATGGCCCGGTCGATCACGCCGGTCTCAACCCGCACGATGTAGGGCACGGTCCGCCCGTTCACCGCCGCGGTGGCCGCGTCGGCCGGAATGGTCGCTGGATCGGCTAGCGGCTTGAAGGCGCCAGAGGCGTCCTTGTACACGTACGAGACCACGGTCGGCGCGAAGCAGTCCGGCGGGGTCGCGGCGGCGAGGCCGAAGGATGTCGTCTGGCAGACGAAGGGGAGCTGCTGCTTGCCGGAGAAGACCGGCCCGTTGATGGAGTGGTCGATAACATCCAGGGCCGCGGCGAAGTGCCCGCGCACCGATGCGACGAGCCGGTTGCGGCCGACAGACAGGCCGGTGACCAGCCCGAGCAGGCTGCCGTCTGGCTGCGCATGGAAGCTGGACGTGACGTCCTGGCCGTCCGCCGTGACCCGTACGTCAGCCGGGTTGGTGTGCCTGCGGATCTCGACTCGCGCCAGGACTTCGCCGCCGCTGACCAGTTCCGGACGAGGATTGGACACGGTTATCAGGGCAAACTGTCCCAGCGCCAGCCCGTTACCCTTGCCCTGCCCGCCAGCCTGAGCGGCGGTCGGAGCGAGCACGAGCCCGATCGCCGCGATCGCCGCCAGCCACCCTAGGGGCCGGGCTCGCGTTAGGCGTGACCTCACAGAGAACCTCCTTACCTGACGCACAATGCATCACCACGATGTCTCCGTTCACCTAGGCATATCACCCCATCATTCGCATCGAACAGAGTTCAGTTAACGTTCAGTTTCTTTCGGCTCGCGGCGCTGCGCGACCGGCGGCACCAGCAGCGCGACCAGCGCGGCAAGCCGGTTCCGATATCGCTGACAGGGGAGCATGAGCGGTATGACCGGCTTGCCCCTGCCAGCTAGCCTGGCGCAGGTGAGCTGCGCACTGCGTTCGTGCTCCGGCCCGCTTGTGTCCGATGGCGCAAAATACGCAATGATGGCAATTGCGTGCGGCATGGTCACGAGGCGGACGGAGGCGGATCTATGGCCAGGACGGTCCTGAGCGGCGGGCGGGTCTTTGACGGAACGGGCAGCGACATCGCCGACGCGGACGTCGTGCTCGAAGGCGGCACGATCGTCGACGTCGGCATCGGGCTCGACGGCGACAGCCGCGTTGACGTGACCGGACTGACGGTGCTGCCGGGCTTCTTCGACTGCCATGTGCACGTGATGGTGTCGGGGATCGACCTGGTGCGGCGGTTGCAGCGGCCGTTCTCGTATCCGTTCTTCCTGGCCGCGCGAAACCTCGAGGCGACGCTGGACTGCGGAATCACGACGGTGCGCGACGCGGGCGGCGCTGACCTGGGCGTGCAGCGCGCGGTCGAGGACGGCCTGATCGACGGGCCGAGGATGCAGATCGCAATCACGGCGCTGAGCCAGACCGGTGGCCACGGCGATGGCTGGCTGCCCTCAGGGACAACGACGTTCCTCTTGTCGACTCATCCGGGGAGGCCGTCTGGCCTGGTCGACGGGCCCGAAGAGATGCGCAAGCGAGTGCGCGAGATTATCCGCGCGGGCGCCAACGTCATCAAGGTGCACACCTCAGGTGGCGTGCTATCGCCACGCGACAACCCCAAGCACGCGCAGTTCCGGCCGGACGAGCTCGCCGCGCTGATGGCGGAAGCGAATGCCAATGGCCTGCCCGTGATGGCTCACGCGCAGGCGACCGACGGAATCAAGAACGCGCTCCGCGCCGGGGTCAGGTCCATCGAGCACGGGATCTACCTGGACGACGAGGCCATCGGCCTGATGCTGAGCGGCGGGTCCTGGCTTGTCCCGACTTTGGTCGCGCCGCATGCCGTACTGAACGCGGCCAGATCGGGCAGTCAGATGCCTGATGGCGTGGTGCAGAAGGCCAAGGACGTGATCGAGGCGCACGCCAGCTCGTTCGCGCGTGCGGTCGCGGCCGGGGTCAAGATCGCGATGGGCACCGACAGCGGGGTCGGGCCGCACGGCACCAATCTTGACGAGCTTCCTCTCATGGCCGCTGGCGGTATGACTGCGGCGCAGGTGCTGACCGCGACCACCAAGTCAGCGGCCGAGCTGCTCGGAATCGGCGACGAGAGCGGCACGATCATGCCTGGCAAGCGCGCGGACCTGGTCCTGCTGGCTGGTGACCCGTTCGACCTGACCAGCCTGAAGGCGAACATCCGCGCCGTTTACCTAGCCGGGCGAAAGGTGCGCGGCTAGCGCGGCTGGTACGTCTGGCACAGCGCTCAGGAACTGGCGGCCCGACCGTGAGATCATGCGTCGCATGACCCCCGACGCGCTGCTCGAACCGGCGGGAGTCGCTGTGCTGGCCCTTGCCGAGCGGCGGTTGCGTGAAGGCGAGCCAGAGTTGCGGGTAGCGACCAGTCTGCGCACCGAGTACCCCGCTGACCTGGTCGCCGCAACCATGAACCAGGTGGAGCTGCGCGCCCGTGCACGGGCTAAGTTCAGCCGCGCTGGTGAGATGCTCTTTACGCGCGCTGGGCTCGAGCAGGCGAGTTCCGAAGACAGCGCTAGCTGGCGTGCTCGCCGGCTGTCAACGGCTCGCGACGGCCCGATCACCGACCTGTGCTGCGGGATCGGCGGTGACCTGCTCGCCTTGTCCGCGCCGGAGCGTGACGTGCTCGGCATTGACGCCGATCCGGTGCACGCGGCGCTCGCCAGGCACAACGCGCAGATCTACGGAGGTACTCCGAGAGTACGTGTGGCCGACGCGCGCGAGGTCGACGTTGCGGGGGCAGCAGTATTCATCGATCCGGCCCGGCGCAGCGCGGGCGGGCGGCACCGGCCAGGAGACTACGCACCGCCACTCGGCTGGTGCCTGTCCCTGCGCGATCGGGCGCCGCTCGTCGCGATCAAGGCGGCACCGGGCATCGAGGTAGCTAGCGTGCCCGCCGGGTGGGAGATCGAGTTCGTCGAGGTTGGCGGTGAACTCAAGGAATCGGTGCTCTGGTGGCCAGGTGGCACGAAGCGGCGGGCAACCATGCTGCCAGGGGGCCACTCGCTTGCCGGTGACCCGGCCGCCTGGCCGCCGGCCGAGGTCCGGGATCCTGGCCCGTTTCTCCTCGATCCGTCCCCTGCAATCACGCGGGCCGGCCTGGTGGCGCATGTCGCCGCGGCCGTGAATGGCTGGCAGATCGATAAGCGGATCGCGTTCCTGTGCGCCGACGAGCCGGGGCCGACGAGGTTCGGCCGGTGGTATGCAGTCGAAGCGAGCCTGCCCTGGCACCTGAAGAATCTCGCCGCCGAACTGCGGGCGAGAGACGTGGGCGCGGTCGACATCCGCAGGCGCGGGCTCGCCGGCGACGTCGAGCACGTGCGCCGCTCGCTGCGCCTGTCCGGTCGGCGGCGGGTGCTGCTCGCGATGACGCGCCGTCAGGACAAACCCTGGGCACTGCTCGCGACGCCGCTTAGCTAGCCGTCGCGGCTCAGCTAGCCGTCGCGGCTTTGCCCGAGAATGGCGCGCGGGCCATCGGGTGAGGTGAGACGTTCCTGCGTGATCCTACGGGCATAGTCCGCCGCTTCCGCCTCGGGGAGCTGCCGGAAACCGTCGGCCGTCACCGTGGCGACGATCGGAAAGATCTCGCGGCCGAGATCGGGGCCCCCGGTCGCGGAATCATCGTCCGCGGCGTCGTAGAGCGCCTGCACGCAAGCGAGAACGGCTTCGCTTGCCGGCAGGTCGTCGGTGTAGAGCTTCTTGAGGGAACCGCGGGCGAACGGTGATCCTGAGCCGATGGAATGGTACCTGCGCTCCTCGTGGGGGCCGCCCGAACCGTCATAGCTGAAGATGCGCCCGGTGCCGCTCGCCTCGTCATAGCCGACGAACAGCGGGATCGCGGCGAACCCTTGCATGGCCATGCCCAGGTTGCCCCTGACCATGCCGCCAAGCCGATTGGCCTTGCCGCTCAGCGACAGGCTGCGTCCCTCCATCTTCTCGTAGTGCTCAAGCTCTACCTGGAAAATCCGCACCATCGCGAGCGCGAGGCTAAAGGTGCCGGCGATGCCGACCGCGGAGAACTCATCACACTTGAACACCTTCTCCGCGTCGCGCTTGGCGATCATGTTGCCTACGGTGGCGCGCCGGTCACCGGCGATCACGACCCCGTCGGCACACGTCACGGCCACAATGGTCGTGCCGTGCGGTACTTGTTCGCGCAGCCGCGACACCGAGGCGATGCCCTGCTCGCCCGGCAGCCAGCCCGGCAGCAGGCCGGGCGACTGCGAACGGAGAAACTCGGTAAAAGACGAGGTCGCCGTTCGCGTGTACGGCAGATAATGCTGGCCGCCGTCAGCGGTGTCAAAGCCCACGTAGGCCCCTAGGTGTGAGTGGTCTGGGCAGAGCCGACTCTACTACCAGGCGCCGGGAAGGCAGACCGCCGCCTTCCGGGAGAAGGCTAGCCGAAATGCTTGCGCATCAGACGGCTCAGGAACTGCTCGTCTGCCTCGTCGAAACTGTCAGCTTCGGTGCTGTCGACATCGAATACGGCGATCAGGTTGTCGGCCCCGTCATGCACCGGGACGCAGATTTCGGAGCGGGATCGGCTGTCGCAGGCGATGTGGCCTGGAAAGTTCCTGACGTCGGCAACGACCTGGACGAGGCCGGTGCGGGCTGCCGCTCCGCATACGCCGCGGTCAAAGGAGATATGCAGGCAGCCGAGCGTCCCCTGGTAGGGGCCTACGACGAGTTCACCCTCGTGGACCAGGTAGAAGCCGACCCAGAAATAGTAAGGCAGCATCTCGCGCAAGACGCAGTTAATGGTCGCCATCTTCAATATGGGATGGCTTTCCCCGGCCAGCAGGGAGTCGAGCTGGCGTTCGGCGTCTTCGTACGCCCTTAGCTTGTCGAAATCAGGCATGGCTCTCGGATTCTGGCACAGGCTGGCATTGAAGGTGCCGCTGACTCGTGATTGTCTTGGGTCCATGTGCGGAATCGCTGGCTGGGTCGACTTCTCACGGGACCTCCTCGCTGAGCGAGCTGCCGTCGAGGCCATGACGGCGACGATGGCGTGCCGAGGGCCGGACGCGGGCGGGGTGTGGTGCTCCGGGAACGCGCTGATCGGCCACCGGCGGCTAGCCGTCGTGGATCTGCCCGGCGGCGCGCAGCCGATGAGCGACGCGAATGCCGTGCTCACGTTCAGCGGGGAGATCTACAACTTCCGCGAATTGCGCCGCGAGCTTGAGGGCTTCGGGCACGACTTCCGTACAAGATCGGATACGGAAGTATTGCTGCGGGCATGGATCCAGTGGGGTGCCGACTGCCTGCGCCGGCTTAACGGCATGTTCGCGTTCGCGATCTGGGACGCGGCCAGCGAGGAGCTGTTCCTGGCCAGGGACCGGCTCGGGGTGAAGCCGCTGTGCTTCGCGCGGACTCCGGACGGCGTGCTGTTCGGATCGGAGCCGAAGGCGATACTCGCGCACCCGGGCTTCCGGGCCGAACTCGACGCCGAAGGCATCGCCGAGATCCTGGCCCCCGTCGGCACCCGGACGCCAGGGCACGGCGTTTACCGAGAGCTCAGTGAGGTACGGCCCGGTTACCTGGTACGGGTGAACCGCGCTGGCCTGACCTCGCGGGCTTACTGGAAACTGGCCGCCTTGCCGCACTCCGACGACGAAGCGGACACGATCGCCCGCGTGCGCGAGCTGCTCGACGACATAGTGGACCGGCAGCTCATCGCCGACGTGCCGCTGTGCACGCTGCTGTCGGGCGGGCTGGACTCCAGCGCCGTCACCGCGCTGGCGGCTAGGTCTCTGGAACGAGACGGGCGCGGTAAGCTCGCTACCTATTCCGTCGACTTTCCTAGCAGCCAAGACGGTTTCCAGCCGGACATGTTCCGGCCTAGTCACGATGAGCCCTTCGCCCGGCTGGTGGCTGAGCACGCCGGCACCAGGCACACAACGATCATGCTGGACGCGGCCGAGCTGACCGCGGCGGCGCACATGCCAAGACGGGCGCATGACCTGCCGGCTTTCGGCGACATGTTCACGTCGATGTACCTGCTGTTCCGCGACTTGCGCGAGCACTCGACGGTGGCGCTGTCGGGCGAGTCAGCGGACGAGGTGTTCGGCGGCTACCAGTGGTATCACAATGCCGCCATGCTCGCCGCGCCGGGGTTTCCGTGGGCTATGGGGTCATGGGCGCCGATGCTCCGCCCGGAGGTCGACGCGGTCGTGCGGCTCGACGAGCGTGCCGCCCAGCGGTATGCCGACGCCCAGGCTGAGGTGCCCAGGCTGGCCGGCGAGGATGCCGCCGCGCAGCGGATCCGCGAGGTGCTCTATCACGGGCTGACCCGCTGGCTGCCGATGCTGCTAGACCGCAAAGACCGGCTGAGCATGGCGGTCGGCCTGGAGGTGCGGGTGCCATTTTGCGATCACCGGCTAGTCGAGTACGTGTTCAACGTGCCCTGGAGCCTCAAGAACGTCGGCGGGATCGAGAAGGGCCTGCTGCGCCGGGCTACCGCGGACGTGCTGCCGCCGGAGGTCACCAACCGCAGAAAGAGCATCTACCCGGCGAGCGCGGACCCCGAGTACGGGCGGGCGGTCAAGGCCGAGATGTCGAGTCTGCTCGGCCAGCCCGGCGCGCCGCTGTTCGAGATCATCGACCGCGGCCGGCTGGCCGAGGCGTTCAGCGCTGATCCGACGCTGCCCGGGCTGATGGGCATACAACCGAGCCCGTGGGCACCAGTGGCCTTCATGATCGACGTCAACGCGTGGCTCGCGGACTACAAAGTGGCGCTCGTGTAACCGCCCGGGCGCGGTTGGGCGCCGCCCGCGTGGATGACTCTGATACATGAATCGCTTTCGCCGAGCGGTTCTCATTTCCGGGAGCGCGCAGCGCGCATCGCAATCTGTTGGTTTATCTGGCAGGTGGCCGGGTCTGCGGGGCGGGGCTGACGTAGCCGTGAACTGACTCGCCGCAGCCGGATGGCCGCGGGCCCGGCCGGAACCTGACCAATGTTCCGCGATCACGACCGTGACCTTGATCACGGAGCTTTTCGCAGGGCGGTTCAAGTAGTCGTCGCAACGCTTGATCATGGAGGTTGCGGTGGTGAAGAACGGTCGTCCGGCTGCGCCGGGGGCGTTGCGGATGCGGTTGTGGGAGGGTGCCGGTCGGGGCACCGGGCGCGAGCGGGGCAGCTCAGAACCGGGCGAAACCGGGCGGGGGCGCACGGAGCCGGGGCGCAGCCGGCGGGCGGGGCGGCGCGGTACGCCCGCCCGAAACAACCCAGCCCGGCAAGCTCGCTGGCCCTGGCCCAGATAACGTGACGGCAACGAGCCCGGGGAACCCGGCCTGAAAACTCCCCGCAACCAATGAAACTCAGCTCCTGG
>DASTJM010000076.1:0-34515 GCA_035716545.1 Streptosporangiaceae bacterium | reverse complement strand
CCTCCACCGGGCACACCGGCTCGCACGCCCCGCAGTCCACGCACTCGTCCGGGTGGATGTACAGCATCCGTTCGCCCTCGTAGATGCAGTCCACCGGGCACTCCTCCACGCACGCCCGGTCCAGCACATCCACGCACGACTCCCCGATCACGTAGGTCATCCCGCATCCTCCCTGTCCGTATCATGCTAGCTGCTTTTATTTTAAACTATTCTCATCGTTAAAACAATCGAGACGCGTGCGGCATTGGCCCGCAGGGTGCGGGGAAGGCCCGGCGGACGGCGAGGCGGGGAGCCGGAGGGCCTGGCAGCCGGTGCTCGCCGCCGGATCCGTGACTTTTCAGATCGCCGGCGAAGAGCCGGCGTACGTCGCCGGCCGTACTGTCCTGACGACAACGTCTGGGTGGTTACCGGGATCGCATCGCGGAAAGGGCAGAAGAGCCCGGCTGCTCAGCGCCTGGTCTGGTATCTGGTCAGGACCACGCCGCCGGGGAACGTCAGCGTCTCCACCAGGTCCAGGTTTACCCAGCTGTCCAGCACGGTGAAGAACGGCGTGCCGCCGCCCACCAGGACCGGGCAGGTGGCCAGCTGGTACTCGTCGATCAGCCCGGCCCGCATGGCTGCCCCGGCGAGCGTCGCGCCGCCGATGTGCATCGGGCCGCCGTCCCCGGCCTTGAGCCGGGTGATCTCGGCGACCGCGTCGCCGGTGACCAGGCGGGTGTTCCAGTCCACCTTGCCGATCGTCGAGGAGAACACTACCTTCGGCGTGTCCCGCCAGTTCCGCGCGAACTCGATCTGCGCTGGCGTGGCGTCCGGCTGCTGGTCGCCGGTCGGCCAGTAGGAGCTCATCGTCTCCCATAGCTTGCGCCCGTACAGCGACAGGCTGCTCTCCCGCTCCCGGTCGAGCCACCACTGGAACATCTCGTCGCTCGGCGCGCTCCAGCCGATGTCGTCGCCGGGCGCGGCGATGTAGCCGTCCAGGGTCAGGTTCATGCCGTAAGTAAGTTTCCGCATGGCACCAGCCTTCCGTAAGCCGGTCTCACGCGTACAGACCGGCGCGGCGCGTCCGGAGCGGCATATCACCGATCGCCCTGCCGATAAGTACTTCGGCACGGTCGCTGATTTCGACGGCACATCGGATTACGCCGAAACCGCCAGCCCGGTCGTCGACACCACCGGCAGCTATTCGGTTTCCGCCTGGGTGAACATGTCGTCGATGCCGACCCGCAACGCCACCATCGTTTCCCAGCAAGGCAACGTGAACGCCAGCTTCTGCCTGCAGTTCAATAACGGCTTTGACGGCACCCAGCGGTGGAACTTCCCGATACCCACCGCGGATGCCACCTCCCAGGCATGTGCACCTTGGCCAGGCACCGATCAGCCAGATCGGCTAAGCCTCTTCGGAGCAACCGGGTCCCGCCGCTGCCGTCTCATCCGCGGTAGCTGCGGGACCCGGGGGCGCTGAGCCGCCGGTGCTTTGCGAGGCGGCGCCGTCGCATCCGGAACCCGGTCACCTGGTCAGCGCGACAGCGGCGTCCGCGGCCGAGTCGAACAACTGCCGGCGCGCCGACCTGGCCGTCATCCAGCCGCGGTGCTGCCACTCCAGGCCGGCCAGCGAGTCCCCGGCCATCACCACCTCGCCGAACGGGATGGAGCGGTAGCGGGCGATCGCCATCAGCGCGGACGCTTCCATCTCGACGACCAGGCACCCTTCCTCCACCCGGCGCGAGGCCCTGGCCCTGGTCTCGCGGTAGATGGCATCTGTCGACCAGCTCAGGCCGTGCGTCGTCTGCACGGCGGCGGCGCTGAGCGCGCCGGCCAGGCACTGCGCGGGACCCGGCTCAGCCGAGACGACCCGGCTGGCCGGCAGGTAGTGGAAGGAAGTGCCCTCGTCGCGCACAGCGCCGGTCAAGATCACCGCGTGCCCCATCACCAGCTCAGGTACCAGGGCGCCCGCTCCACCGCAGGCGATGACTCCGCGAACGCCGCGGGCAATGACCTGCTCAAGCATGGCGCCGGCCAGCGGCGCCCCGACTCCCGGATGAAACACGCCGAGCCTTACCCCCCGGTGCTCGATCTCCCACAGCGAAGCCGGACCCATCTCGCTGTGCAGGCGGCACACGGACCTCGCGTCCTGACGGCCTGAGACGTCCTCGACGATGTCACGGAAGAAGCACGCCACGGCGACCGCCGGCGCGTCGACCGGACGGATCAGCCGGCCCGGCTCGATGACCGCCTCGCCGGTCAGATCCTCATCCTCCAGCAGCGGCAGTCGCTGGCGATCAGCGGACTCAGGCAAACTCCGCACCTCCCGGCCTCACAGAAAGTCGCGAATCCTCGCCACCGCACTCTCGCACCCGGCCCAGTCGAAGCCTTCGACCAGGTCCCCGGCGTGAACTCGCGCCCGTCCGGCCAGGGAGGAGTTCGCGATGCCGGTCATGCTGGCTTCTTTCGGACTCGCCCCCAGCAAGGCGGCAGAGACGTACTCAGCCGCGATCTCGCTGCCCAAGATTGCAGGATCGTCACTGCCGAGGCCGCACTTGATGCCTCTCTTGAGTAGGTGCTGTAAGGGGTGCAGCCGCAGCTCAGAAAATACCCCTAGCCGGAGATTGGAGAGAATTGCTACATCTAACGCTATATTACTTGACTGGACGGCATTCATTATTGCGTCGTCGTGTGCATCCAGGATCCCGTGCTTGATGCGTGTCGGGTTGACCGTCAGTGCGTCAATCATCGATTGGCGCGCGACCATCTCGCCTGCGTGCGGAGTTATTGTCAAGCCTAGCTCACGGCCTGCCTCGAACAATTCTTTATAGTCGGCCAGCTGTCCCCGGTCTTCCCAGCCGCTGGCGCCGAGGGCCACGATGGTGGTTCCCGCAAAGGGACGCGCCGCGTTGATCATGTCCATGACGAGACTCGGGTCCGCGCCGCGGTAGAATTCGATCGCGAACCGAAGCTCCACCTTCAGGTTGTCTCTGACCGCAGATATTCCATCGGCCAGGGCGCTGAATATCTCGTGCGCGGTCAGGCCGCTTTTCATCGGATTTATCGGCGAGACGGATGCCTCGGCATAGATTACGCCCGCACATGCGCAGTGCCGACCAAACGATATCACGGCATTCAGGTATTCGGAATGCTTTCTGAAACGCTCGAGATGTTTCATCCAGACCCTGGTCAGCTGGCCATAGTGATGCGGCGCCCCCTGGCAGCATGGCACGGAACTATTCCAGGGACGGCTGGGCTCATACGGGCACACCGCGCCTTCAAGGTGGACGTGCAGGTCTACCTTGGGCACTTCACGGACGGCTGCATAGAGCTGGCTGAGTGCCGTGCACCAGGGTCCCGGATGACCACCTGACGGGTGCTGCCAGACGTCGTGATGAGGGATGCGGCACCTGCCACCATGGGCCGGGCAGCCTGCCGCCTTCCTTGCCTGCTTCAGCTCCCGGCCACCGGGTTCCGGTTCTCGGGTTGTCACTTGCCGGTGCATTAGCCTTCCGGCCGGCTCACCTGGCCCTGCAGGGCTCGCAGGTCAAGCAGGACTTGCTGGGGATGGGGCCCGGCATCTTCCACGACGTAGACCTGGCGGACTATCTGATCCGGATCGATCAGGTACGTGATGCGCCTGGGCTTATTCACGGCGGGGTCGTCAAGTTCCCTGGTCACGCCATATGCATGGCCCACCTTCATCGACGTGTCCGCCAGCAGCGGAAAATCGAACTGCTCGTGTTCGGCGAAAGACTTATTCTCGGTGACCGAGTTGAAACTGGCCCCGTAGATTATTGCGCCGGACAAGGCAAATTCCTTAGACAAAGACTGGAACGCATGCCCTTGCAGGGTGCAGGTCCTGCTGCTTGCCCTGGGGTACCACCACAGCACCACCCAGCGGCCGGGGGCTCCCTTCAGCGAGCGCGTTGTCCCCAGCTGGTCGGGTAGGAAGAATTCTGGCGCCTGGCTGCCCACAGCTAACATGCTAGATATCCTTTCCGGCACCAGCACCGGTCCCGCGAACACTAGTAAGCCTAGACCCGGAAAAATGCGGCGTAAGTCAATGCCTCCTTTCGAGTGAGGCCTCCGTGGTGCCCGAGAAATGTCTGCCGCAGGCCAGGCGCTCGCCAGCCAACCTCGGTGCCGGCGTCCGGCAGGATCACGACATCCCCGAGCCGCTCACGGAGCCGCGTGCTGACTTCTTCGCCAAAGAGCTTCCGGTCAATCACCTCATGGACGGTCAGGACTGTCGCGGCGGCGTCCAGGTCATTCTGAAGCCGCGCTGCGAGGTCGGCTGCCTCGCCAGGGCGCTCAAGATGCAGGAAGAGATCGCGAGCACCCCCGGATGGCGCGTCGGGTATCCCGCGCTTGTGGGTGGCTACGTGGCCCTTCAGCCAGGGGAACACCTCATTGAGGTAGATGCAGGCTTCGGGATGCATGGCAATCTGCCCGTGGTCAGCGGACATTACTATCAGCGTGTTCTGAGCCAGGCCGCGCAGCAGCTTGCGCTCCAGCTTGGAAAGAAGATCACGCCCCGCGGAAAGCGCTTGCTCCGAGCGCGGGCCATAGATGTGCCCTGCCCGGTCCACCTCGTCGATATAGGCCACCGAGTATGACGGAGAGCGGCTGGTGCGCACGACGTTTTCAAGGCACTCGTCAATATCGCTGAACCCGTGAACCTCGGCTCCCCGGAAACAGCTACTGGAGAAGGGAGAATTGCTGTAATTTGCACTAAGGTGGGCATGCGAACGGACACCATGGGATCCGAGCCACTGGTAGATGGTGCCGAAAGGAAAAAGCTCGGCCGGATCGACCCCCTGAGCCGCGAGCGTGTCTCGTCCAGTATCACCAGCGAATGAGAACATCAAGGGAGCGATGACTCCGCCGACTCCCGGCTCGTACATATTCCACTCGTAAATGCCATGCTCGGCTACTGGTATGCCAAAATGCAGGGTCGGCATGTGAGACGCGGTCGTCGCCGGAAACTGCGTGGTCAGCACCTGGGCAATGCCATCTCGCAAAATGCGAGTCAGGAATGGGCTCTCATCGGCCAGTTCCAGCATGAACTCCCAGCCGAATCCGTCGATGAGCAGGAGCACCACGGCCTGATTAGGAGGTTCCAGGAACGTGCCATCAGGCACCGGTATCGTGGGGTAACCGCGGCCGGTCAGCAGCCACTTGACAGTCGCCGGAATCCCGGCGAAGCAGTACGACTCATACAGCGGTCGCGTGATGCTGCCGCCTTGGGTCACCGCGTCGATCGCGCGCAGTGATGCCGGGTCGATCATTCAGTCCACCTCGCCTGGTGGCCGCACGGCCTGTTACCGGCGGGGCTGGGATGAGAGGAACATGCCGCTTTCCTTTGTTATCAGCATATGCCCATTTCTGGCAACCTCTTCCTCGACATCCGCCCGTAGCGAGTCCAGGTCAAGCGCATCTTTCCAGGAGGACATCGATGCGACGTAATCCACGAGAGCTGACGCTTCGGTTACCACCAGGCTATCTTCGAAATTGCGGAACTCAACCACGGCGAAGTTCTGGCGTAGCTGCTCGCGGGCATTCGCAAGATTGAACAGGCTTGAGTCATATCCAGTGCCGAACAGCTCGTGGCCGGGCTTAAGGTGCTTCTCAGCCAGCACGTTCATCTCGCGAAGATGGGAACTCCCGTTTGTGGTTGTAATGAGCACCGCGTCATCGCGCAGCACCCGCGCGAGGCTCCCGAGCGCGCGCTGGCGGTCCTCAACCAGGTAGAGCATATGGTTGGCGATGGCGATATCGAAGCTGCCGTCAGGGAACGGCAAGTCCTCCACCCTGGTCGCCTCGAAGTTCATTTCGCACGGCAGATGCGACAGGGTCGATCGCAAGTGCGAGATCATCGCCGGTGAGGCATCGGTGAGCGTGATGTGCGCGGACGCGGGCAGGGCCTGAGCGTTTTTCGACCAGAGCCAGCCTGTGCCTGTTCCTACTTCAAGCACGCTTACTCCCGCGCGGAGCGGTATTTGCTCGAAAACCCAGGCCGGCCATGGTACTGAGCTAGTGGAGAAACGTTCATGCAGGCCGATCCGCGTGGTCAGGTTAGCACCAGTTGAGTATTGTTTCGCTACGTTCTCTTTAGCCTGTTGCTTCTGGCTATGCGGTGAGCTTTCCAAGTCCATTTCACAGGCTACCTTTCTACGTCAGGCTTTCTACGTCAGGCCGGGCCGATGCCACTCGTTACGCGAGCCGCGCAACGATTGATGTGCTGCGCTAGTCCGGCCCAATGCGGTATTGTGTCGCTGGCGAGATTCCGATAGGGGTCTGCCTCATACCGGCTTTCCTCGGTCTCGCGCAGGAGACCCGGGTTCAATTCGGCGGCACGAGCATAGACGGCCAGGGCCGACGCGAAAGAAAGCCGGGCTTCGCATACTGAGCCCAGAATCACTAAAGCATGAACGAAGTTGGGATCCTTCCGCAGGGCGCGCTGGAGTCGTAGTTCAGCGCCGTCGATGTCTCCCATCATCAAGAGCGTGAGCGCCAGCATCGTTGCCACCACCGGATCGGAGCTGTTCAGCGCCAGGGCGGTCTCGTACGCCGCCATCGCCGTCTCCAGTCTCCCGAGCGAGCGCATCAGGTGGCCGCGGAAGTACCATGCCAGGAACGCGCCGCGGTCGAGAGCAATGGCCATATCGCTCTGTATCTCAGCATTATGCATATCGCCTAACGCGCGATAAGTGAGCGAGAGCTGCGCGCTTGTCTCAGCCGTCGCGCCTTCCTGGCCTGCCCTCGCATTAAGGAGCTGTATGTATCTCTTAGCCTTTCCGTCACGCACCACCCTCAAGCGGCTCATGCCGAAGTGGTTAATAAATACCCGGGTATCTTCGACTCTCATGCCCTCGCGTTCCAGGGAGGCAATGGCGCTCTCAGCTACTATCCCCTCATACCGCAGGTTATCGCTATTGCGGAACAGTCGCACCGCGCGGTCTGTGTAGAACCCGCCGGTTCCGAATATGTTATATCGGACGACAAAGTACGCTCCCGTACCCTCGCCGGCAGAACAGGCCGCCCGCCTGAGCAGCTCGCCCTGGGCGGGCGGCAGCCTTTCGTCGGCGTCTAGGCAGAATATCCAGTCTGATGATGCGTGCGCCAGGGACATGTTGCGCGCGGACGCGAAATCATCAGGCGGGCCATCGTAGTCGTAAAGCCGGTCAGTGTGGCTCCTCGCTATGGCCTTTGTGGCATCGGATGAGCCGGTGTCTACTATTATTATCTCGTCGACGTACCGCTCTGCTGAGAGCAGGCAGTCCTCAAGGAAGTGCTCCTCATCTTTTACTATCATGCATAGGCTGATGGTAGTAATGAGACCTCCTATGGCCGCCCATTAGGTGACCCAGCGTCCTGCCGATCACAGTATCTCTCGCGCATTATGCGCTCGACAAGGCGGTCAAACGCCGGCAAACTCAGCCAAGTAGCATCTGGGATACGGCGTGAAGCGAACTGATGCGTTCACTTCCGCCGACGTCAGGAAGCCTTTCGCGAGTGGCAGCCGCCTCGGATCGCCGCAGATGAAGCGCGCGCCAGCCAGCGCGCACGGCGCCTTTAACGTCCGCCTCCAGGCTGTCGCCGACATGCAGGAAGCTGTCCGGTGGCAGGCCGTACCAGCACTCAACGTGCCGGAATATGCCGCTTTCAGGCTTAACGGCACCAACGTCACAGCTATAGAACACGCTGTCGAGTCCTAGCAGTGCCCGCGTCTGGTCCGGGTCGGGCGCGACAGCTCCTAGCAGATTGCTGATTGCGGCCAGGCGGTAGCCAGCCTCCGCCAGGAGGCTGACGACGGGCCGCACGTCGTCAAACTCGGCAGGCACACGGGCGGCCTCCTCGGCTGCCCCCTGGAGAATCGTGATCACCAGGTCGCGGCATTCATTGTTTCCGAAGTGGCCGCAAAGCGCGGAGGCCAGGTCCGCACGGGGCGCCCTTTCTCGCTTGGCTCTGCCGTTGAGAAAGGCGCGGACGAGCGGGAGCGGCCTGTCAAATACCTCTGCCAGCCGTTTGGTGACCGACCCGCCATCGGTGCGCACGAGAGTGTCGCCAATGTCAAACGTGACAACTTTGGGCAGGCCTGGGGCCGCCTGCCGGGGCGCCGGTAGAGTCAGCACAGATATTCCAATCCGAGACCAGGCGCCTGCGGGACGGAAGCATATCCGGCTTCCGGCCGCACCGGCCGTTTGTAGATTAACTGCCGTACGGGTTCCAGGGTGAGGTGGTATTCAACCGCTGGTACAGCCATGGGTGCCGCCGCGCCAAGGATGAGGCCCGGTATAAAGGACGCCCCGTGCGGGATGACTGGCTTGCCAGCTATTTTTGCGATGGTCGTCAGGATGAGCGCGCGCGAAAAGCCACCTTGCCACGCGATGTCGGGCTGGATGACCCCGATGCTTGGATGCGCGACCAGAGCCAGTTGCTGTGCCAGCTCATATGCGTGCTCGCCCGCGGCGATAAAACCATGATATTCGGCTGGAAGAGCGGGCAAGCTACCATGTTGCGAGAGCGCGGTTGGCTCCTCCACCCAGGCGATCCCAAGCCCGGCGAGGCCGGCGATCATATGACGGGCCACGTTCTGGTCCCACAGCCCTCGCCCGTCAATCATCACCCGGCTGCCTTGGCCCGCTGCCTCGCAAAGACGTTCCGCGAGTCGCAGTGCGTGCCCTGGGGTAAACGACTCCGTCACCGGCGGAAGCTGCCACTTCTGGCCGTAATATCCCTGCCTGGCGAGCCAGGACGCCACGCTGGGGGACTCCGGGTGGGCAATGTCCAGCCCAAGCGCCGAGGCGTAGACGGGCACCTTCGGCCGGAGGGCTGAGCCGAGGAGATTCGCCACCGGAGTCTGGGCACCGATGCCACGCGCGTCCCAGGCGGCCAGTTCCACCGCCGACCAGGCCAGACGGTAGTGCGCGCCATGGTGGTGGCGTCCTGTCCCGACAACATCTTCCAGCCAGCGCCAGCTCGTGATGTCCTGGCCTGTGACGGCGGGAATGATCTGGTCCATGATAATGCGCGCCACCGATGGGGAGACGGGCCCGTAGCGGCCAGTAGTTCCCTCGTCGGTATGGAGCGAGAGCACGGCTGGCGGGTTTTCAGGCCAGGCGGCAGGCACTGGGCGCGCGGTGCACCGTGCCCATTCCGGCAGCACCACCTGGTCCCGGTCGCTCCTGGCTCGCAGCAGCCGCGTCGTAGCGTGCGTTACGCGCATCCGGCGATCATTTCAAGACTCAATCGCGCGATGGAGTCCGCGTCACAGCGGCACGCGCGCAGAAGGGCACTACCCGAGAGCACTTCGCCCTGATCCCGGTAGCCGACGACAGAAAACCGCTTACCGGCAAGCGCAGTGCCGGCAAATCTTTCTATCGGCGCCACATGGGTCGAGGTTACGAAGATGACGGCGGCGCTCTCGTCGAATTGCCGCCAGAAGGCTGTGCCGCCCGGCCGCGTGGCCAGCACGGCGAGTTCATTGACGGAAAGGAGCCTGGTCCGCACCCGCGGCTGGCTGCTCCGCAGCAGCAGCGCCGCGGCCTGCGCTTCCGGCAGCATGACATTACCTATGGCGACTATGGTGACGACTGAATCGGCAGCGCCTGCTGAGCCGGGCCAGGCCGACCATGGTTCGCGTTCCTGCGCTGGCGGCAGGGGTGACAGCGGCGGCGCGCCTCGCTTGCTGAAGACAATGACGTTCAGATGCCCGAAATCATCAAGGCACCGGTCGAGCGTTGCCAGGCACTGCCCCACCGTGGCGGGAGTGAAGACCCCGATGAGATCACTGTCTTGCGACAGCAGCAGGCTGATGACGCTGGGGTCCTGGTGGCTGTAGGAGTTCTCCCAGCAGGTGCTTGAGAGCAGGTAGTTCAGGCTTCGCGGGGGAACCCGGCCCGCCTGGGCAAGCAGGCGCAGTTTCTTTGCGTACTGGACCATGTGCGCCGCCGTCAGGCACGCAAAGCCCTCGTAGCCGACGAACACCCCCCGGCCGCCAGTTGCGGCGTAGCCGTCAAGCCAGCCATGACAGACCTGCTCGTTCAGCACTTCGATCAGGGCGGCCCCCAACGCACCCCCCGGCTCTGGTTCGCCAAGGTTCGATGAGAACTCATCTGGACTGAAGACCCGCAACCCGCCGTCGCGCGCCCGGCGCTCAAGGTAGTCCAGCATGGCCCGCCGGAAGCCGTGCGTGCCCGCTGGCGGAGGGGACGCGCCGCCGCTGACGGCGAAGGCGCCTGGGCTGGCTTCGGGGACCGTCGGGCTCATGCCGGCCGGGACGGGCCGCACCGCCGCGCCAGCCACGGGGACCCGCGGCGCCGCCTGCCCAGCCATGCCGCGCCCGGCCGGTACCCGCGCGACCTGCGGCAGCGGGCACAGCCGCTCGTCCAGCAGGGCAGCCGGATCATAAGACCGCAGCCATGCGTCCAGTTCGCGCACCAGCGCGTCATCGCCGGCCAGGACTTTCAGCGGCGCCTTGTGCACGGCGGGGGTGCCAGCCAGCGGACGACCGCCGACCGCATCCGGGCACGTCGCACCCTTTGGCATAGTGAGCAGCACCACCGGCGGCCGGTCCATGCCGGGCTGAGCCAGGAGCCGGATGGCCGTCAGCAGTGCCTGCCGGGTGGCGACCACGCAAGAACCGTCAGCGGTCAGCGGCGTGCAGCCGAGACCTGTGAAGTAGCCGTGCACGGCCTGCGCGGAAAGGCGACCCAAGACAGAACGCGAGCCCATCCGTAACCCGTTGAGCAGGACCACAGGAAGGACGATTCCGGCAACCTTGCCGGCAATCTGGCGCCAGCCAGTCAGCCAGGCGGAAGAGGTTTCACCTGTTTCGCATTCTCCATCGCCGATCAGCGGGATCACCAGGTCAGCGGCGCCGAGAACCACTCCCTGAGCGAACGCGAGCGCGCCCCCGATCTGCCCGCCCATGTAGTCGACACCCGGAAGCAGCGGGGTGATCTCGCCGGACAGCTTCCCTGGAAACTCGGTGATGAGCCGCTGGTAACCCTCTTTGCCGGGGGAATACCTCGCATGTAGCAGGCCCAGCTCACCAGACAGGTACGACCAGGCTCGCAGCGAGGGCCCGGCGTGTCCCGCGCCATGCAGCACCCTGACCCTGCTACCAGCCTCGGTTGTCACGCCAAGCAGGGGTGAAATGGCGGTAAGCATATGGTTGGTTGGCGGGCACACGCCCCAGTGACCCGCCGGGTCCGATTTTAAGTCATCGAAAGTCAACGGCTGGTCAAGGCGGAAGTTGGCTTTCAGGTATAGCTGCGAGAGGCACATGTAGTTCAGAAGGCGCTCAAGCCGGCCGGCTTCGGCCCCATGTTGCCGGCCGAAAGCCGAGGCAGCCGTCGCAAGCCAGCCTTGGGCCACCAGATGAGGGCGGGCGCCTGACATCACTGCCACGCTCGTCATCGGCTTGCTAGCGGTTAACCGCACGCTTGCTCAATGCGCACACAGCATGTTACCGTATCCCAAGTTAATAACTATGTCAATATAATTATTATTATCGACATAAATAGCATTCGAGGATCTTCAGTGGATTTACGCGAAGTAGACAGGCTCGCCGCGGCTTACGGCGTCTTTCATGGCGACGTAATGTTCATCGCGATGAATCTCTTCGGGATTAACGCGCCGAACGCGGCCCGCCGTGCGCGGGTCGAGATCAGCTTAGATCATGCTCCGGACGATGCCTTTCTCATCATCGTCCCGATGAACCGAGTCAGTTCTCCGTTCTCACTAGATGCGGACGGGGTGCTCCGGCTAGGGCATGACCGCATAGGTATGGGATCGATACCTGACCATGACGACGCCATCAGCGGGTATTTCCGGAAATCCGGCCAGGTCATTACGCTCAACCCGAATGCGCGAAGCAGGTGCACCGGGTGTGCCTTCTGCCCGAATACTCTGGAGGCCGCCTCCGATCCGCGCTCTCGGGACGACAGGTCATTGCATGAACTGCTGGACGCGCTCGCGCTTGACGCTTCGCCAGGCCGGCCGCTCTCGACGGTTGAGGAAATAACGATATCCACGGGGTGCTTTGAGCGGGAGACGCGCGCCGTCCACTTCCTCAAGAGTGTCGCGGAAGTATTGCGGCAGCGCGGCATGACATCGAGCATCGGCTTTCTTACATCGGTGCTGAGGAGCGACGAGGCGTTCGCTGAGATTGCTGCCGGAGTGGGCGGCCTCATGCTTTTCGTCACCCTTGAATGCTTTAACAATCGCCGCATGCTGCTGAAGAGCACTAAAGCATCGCTGTCACCCGACAGCGTAGCGGACCTGATGCACAGGGCAAATGATGCGGGGCTCTGCCCGACCTACAACTACATCGTCGGACTGGACGACCTGTCCTGGCTCTCGCGCCTGCCAGAACTTGACGCCGAAGCCAAGATCTTCCCGAACTACCAGGTCTATCAGTCGCATAATTCGCTCATGGACGGAGCCCGTGCGCCAGGCGCCGATAGCGTGGAGTTCTACCTCAAGGCCCGCCGGATCATAGAGCGTTCCTGGTTGGGCCAGCCATTACGACCGGAATCCTGGCGTAACTACCGGCCACTCTGGTATTACACCTTCGGCGAAGAAAGTCTAACAGGACAAAGAATTTGACGATATGGATAGCCGTTTAGAACAAGATACGCAACAGAACCTGCGGGCTCGTGCGTACACGGCGCTAGCGGACTGTCTCGTTGCATCGGCAAGCGAAAAGGATTTCCTGGAAACAGAGAAAATCCTCCTGGAATGCCGCACTGATCCGACTACCGGTTTATACGCCTTTACTGACTTTGTAGCTGTGCTACCGCGGCTCATAGCCTCCTACGGTGTAGAAGTGGGCCGGTCAGGAGGCGTCGGACTTGCCGTTGGCGATGTGGACGGGCTCAAGAGCCTGATCGAGGCGCCACCTGATCCTGTCAGCGGCCTGAGCGGGCATATTCGTGGCAATCACTTCATGAGTACGCTTGGCGATGTCATAGCGGACTTCGCGCAGCAGCTTGGAAGCTATCGCGTGGGAATTGCGACCTTTGGCGGTGATGAAATAGTCCTCGCGATGCCCGCTCCCTGCCCGATGAGTTTTGCCACATTCATCTGCGGCATGCGGGAGAGTTGCTGCAGAAACTTGCCGCTCACCATCTCCTTCATGTGGACCTGGATTCGGGCCGGGGGAGACGGCGGGGGATTGCCGGCCAACCGGGACTATTATGCCGTTCTGATGGCTCTTGACCGAGCCCTTGTTCAACGTAAACTCGCTCGGAGGCCTGGCTCGAAAGGAAGTTTCTGTGAGTCATGCGACCTCATGCCCTTCATGCAGGAAGGGGGGCCGAAAGCGTGAGAGAGCAAGCATTTCCGGTAGTTGTCGAAGTGGAGTATGTGCAGGACGCGCAACGCCCCAGGTTCATTATCGAACCGCAACTCGTAGGGCGTGACTCCTACCTGAGCGGTCAGCTTACAGCTGGCGGCATCGATTTCAAGGTCCGAATATATACGCTCGATAACAGGACGGTACTTGTCCCATCTGAACAGGTGGACGCGGAGCAGTTCGGGGCTGGCAGCCGGCTTGATGGCCTGCTGCGGCTACGCTGTTCACCCGATGCCCCGCCGCTGCCGGCGGATCTGAGCGAGGCGCTGTGCGCCAGGAAGGCCGACCTCGCCTGCGTGGATCCGCGGGAGCAGGCATACTTGCTGGCCTTCCTGGCAGAAGCGCGCGAACCCAGCATCCGGCAAGGACGCATCGCTATGATATGTGATTCGCTTGAGGTAGTGAGGAGCCCTTGATGACCACTGCCGTCTGGGCGGCGGAGGACTACCGGGTCAACCGGCCCGCCATCCCTCCGCAAGTTGCGCAGATTGCCGTTGGCATGGTCGCGCGGCGACGGCTGGCGGTGGACGTAGGCTGCGGCACCGGCCAGATGGCGCTGGCCATCGCGCCTTACTTCGCGCGGGTGATGGGCGTCGACGCCGATCGGCGCATGATCAAGGAGGCTGACCTGGCGGCCGCGCTGGCGGGCAGCAAGAACACCGTGTTCACTGTCAGCTCGGCACCCGAGCTCACGGGCGTACCCGCGCGCTGTGACCTTGTCACTTTCTCTCGCTCGTTTCATTGGATGGACCGTGCTGCCACCTTGGCTAAGGTGCGCCAGATCCTGGATCCGGCTGGCTCGGTGGCCATCGTGGGTGACGGCAGCCTCTGGAACGGGACAGCGCCATGGCAAATCTCGCTGAAGACGCTGCTGCAAAAGCATCTCGGCGAAGAGCGCCGGGTAGCCGGCGGCGGAGTCTATCGCCATCCTAAGACGTCACACGAAGAAGAATTGTCGCGCTCCGGCTTCACGCTCGTAGCCCGGGAGAGGTTCGAGCATGAGCGAAGCTGGACGGTAGCAAGAGTGCTGGGTTATCTCCGGTCGACCAGCTACGGCAACCCTGCGCTATTCGAAGACTATAGCTCTTTCCGGCGGGACGCAGAGCAGTTGCTGGCGGCAAAGCCAGAACTGAAAGAGCGGGCGGCATTTAACATTCTCGTTGCCCAGAAGGCCGGCATATGAAATTGCCGGACTTCAGAAAAAGGGAACGGCCAGGCCGGGCGTGACGGAGTAACCTGGCCTCATGACGCGCCAAGACAGCAGCTCGGTTTCCACGACGCAGATCCCCGCCTGGGAATGGGACGAGACTCTCTACCTGGGCAGTGCTTCCTATTACGCGCGGGGGCGAATGCCATATTCATCCCAGCTTGTGAGCGCGCTGGCGAAGACACTCAAGCTCACCGGGGCGGAGAGGCTGCTGGATTGCGGCTGCGGCCCTGGCTCGCTGACACTGCTACTCGCCCCGCTGGTGGCCGAGGCGGTGGGTATCGACGCTGACGCCGAAATGATCGCGCAAGCCAGGCTGGCCGCGGAAACCGCCGGCATCAGCAACGTTAGCTGGCGAACGCTAAGAGCCGAGAAACTACCGGCTGGCCTTGGCCAGTTCTCGATCATAACTTTCGCGCAATCGATCCACTGGATGCAGCAGCATGTGGTGGCCGAGGCGGTACGCGGGATGCTTACCCGCAACGGGGCGTGCATCCATATTTTCGCTACTACTCACCAAGGAACAGCGGATGCCGCGAACCTGCCCAGGCCGATGCCCCCCCGTGCTCAGATCGCTGAGCTGATTACCCGCTATCTGGGCCCGACACGCCGCGCTGGCCAGGGACTGATGCCCAGCCCGACCTACGACACGGCCACCGCGATGCGAGCGGCTGGCTTCGAAGGGCCGCACCGAGTCGAATTGCCCGATGGCGAGGTGCGCTTGCGAACCGAGGACGAGATCGTCGCGTCGGTGTTCTCACTATCCAGCGCGGCACCGCACCTGTTCGGCGGGCGGGTCACGGAGTTCGAGCGGGAGCTGCGCGCCCTGCTGCGCGCGACAGCCCCTGATGGTCAGTTCGCCGAGCGGATGCGCGGCGGTGCGTTCGAGGTGTGGCGGCCCGGTGGGAGAGGCGAGTAACTCCTCCCGCCAGTGCCCCGCGAAGACGGAAAGCTGTAGCCGAATCCACCTAGTGCCTTGGAGGGCATCGTGACCGATCTGGCGTCCGACACCGAAGTGCTCGCCAACGGTGACGGCTGGACCGCGACAGTCTCGGAAGACTGGATGGTGTGGTTCCCGAATGGCGGTTACCTGGCGGCCATCGCCTTACGCGCTGCGGCCAGGCAGGCACCGTCCATGGTTCCGGCAAGCCTCACATGCCATTTCCTGACGGCCGCCAGAGTCGGACCCGCGGATCTCTCGGTCCGCACGCTCCGGGCTTCCAGCCGGGCGCAGTCGCTGAGCGTGTGCATGACTCAAGACGGCTCTGTCGTCCTGGAAGCCCTGATCTGGCTGGTCGCTCCCGGCATTGACGGGTTCCCCCGGCGTTCGCGCCCCGCTCCGCCGGCCGCCCCGCCCGCCGGACTCCGTTCTCTAGATGGTCTGACTCCCCCTGGGGTATGGGACTGGTGCCGATTGTGGAAGCGCCTTGAGGTACGACCGCTGGATGAGCTTGAGCGCTATGCCGCCTGGCCGAATGAGACTCTGGCGGAGCCGACGTTCAGGAGCTGGCTGCGCTTCCGCCCGCCGCTGACGTCCGATCAGCCGGTGGTCGACGCCGGGCGATCCCTGGTCACCATCGACGTGTTCCCGTATATAGCCGCGCTCATGATCTATGGACCTGGGCAGCTCACCCACTACGCGCCCACGCTGTCGCTGTCAGTCTCCTTTCACTCCCATAAGCCGGCCTCAGCCTGGTTGCTGATGGAGGCATCGAGTTCCTTCTCCGGTGGCGGCCTCCTGGCCGGCGAGGTCGCGATGTGGGCGGAAGACCGAGAACTGGTCGCCACGGGGATAACGCAGATGCTCTGCCGGCCGCGAATACGCTAGCGGGCAGCACACGATCAAGACGACAGTCACGGCTTAGCCGTCACCGGACAGAAGTCAGGCTTACCGCATACCAGCAGTTCGGGCCTGTGGCAAGTGCCAGCAGGCGGTCGCCGGGGCGGAGCGATCGCGCGGCATCCAGTGCGTGCAGCGTACCGATTATGTCCGAGGCGAAACAGTGCCCTCCCGTTATCCTTCCTTGCGGATAAACTTTTTCAAAAGGAATGTCGGCGCCCATGGCAAGAAGCCTGCGAGAGGATCTGCTGTAGTTCCCGACCACCAGGGCGGTGAGAGACTGCCGTTCCCAGCCGGCATTATCCAGCGCGCTATCCACCGCGGCCCCGACACCGTCGAGGCTCCCGCGAAGGCTGGCTGTCGGGGCGGCATCGAAATTTCCCGTCTCCGAACTCATGGCGCAACGCACCCCGTGCACCCGGTATCCGGAGGCGGGCGCGTCGCGGCTGACGACGCAGGCGCCCGCCGCGTCCCCGAGCAGGCTCATTTCCTCGGTCAGCACCCTGTTCCCAGTCCGGGCTCCATCAGCCGTTACCAGGGCGATCTCCGGGCCCAGGTGCTCCAGACCTCCCGCCGCCGAAACCAGGGCCGCGCCGAAATTCGCGCAGCCGTTCCCGGAGACCACGAACGTGGGGACATGTTCCATGCCGACGGCGCCCAGCAACTCACGCACGATCTGCTGTGGTGCCTTCTCTGCCAGGTCATCGGTGGCATAGACGATCGCGCTCACGGTATCCAGGTACTGTTTATCCTGGAGGATCTGAATGGCGAGCGCGACCGAATGCCGGCTCGCGATGTAGCACGAGTCGAAACCCTCCCTCTGAAGCCGCCTTGCGACCGGACTTTCGATTTCTCCCGCCAGCTGGCCGAGCTCGACAAGCTGCCCGGTCGCCTGGCGGAAGCCGGTCAGGTACACCGCGCTGGCTTCAGGACTAGTCACCTGTCGTCTCCCGCCTGCGATAGCGTCGGCGGATAGCGCTCCTCACCCGTGGTCTGGAATCGTTCGATGCAACGGGCGATGAAGTCCGCTTTCCCGCTGGTGTACAGCGGCCGCTGGCAAGCAAACTCGGCGCTGAGCCGCCGCTTCAGCTCGGCATACAGATCGCGGTCTTCCGCGTTCCTCCGCAGGTGGTCTCTAAATGCCAGGCGATCTCGCCAAAACTGGCTTTGGAATACTGTGACATGAAGGTGGCGCGACGACTCCCTATCCCGGAGGAAGTCGCGTCCTTCCACGCCGGCGGTGCCATAACTCATGTATCCCAGCGGCAGCAGTGCGCTTACCGCCTGCGAAATTTCTGCCGCGGGCAGTCCGACAAGAATATCAATAATGGGCTTGGCCATGAGCCCGGGCACGGAGGTCGACCCTATGTGCTCGATATGCGCTGACCGGCCCAGAACCTTCGTCAGCCGTTCCTTCTCGCGCAGGTAAGTAGCCGGCCATGCCTCGTTGTATTCGACGAGCTGCACTCTGGACGGGCGCTCCGTCATTGACCCGTCACCCCGCTGGATGCCGCAGGAATTGCTCTATCCATCTGGCGAGGCCCGGCAATCTCGAGCGAGGAATCCCAGGACCGGCCGTCAGATGCAAAGTCAGGCCATTGCCGTTAAATCCGCCCACGATTTCCAGCGGATGTACCGGGGCATTGTCCTGGGTAAGGTTTCCAGCGTACGAGATTTCTGTCAGGAGCTCGCTGGATCTGGGCCACTGGCCCCGCCCTAGCAGGTTGACATTTATTCCGCTCAGCCTTGGCCGCACCTCCCTTTTGATCTCCTCCTGAACGGCGGGCGGGCTCATGTAGCGCAGGAGAGGCAAGCTGGCGGCGTGCTCGCGCACGCGGGTCATCTCGTCCCTGATCAGCTCCGGAGTAATCTCTTCCTGGCGCCCGCAGACGCCGGCCGGGTAGATCTCGACCATGGCCAGCCTGCCTACGGTGCTAGCGCTCTGATGCTGCAGCGCGACAGGATTGGTGCGGCCGTTGTGGACGACCTGCAGGGCAACCGGCCCTCCCAGCCACCGGCAGCAGGCCGCTCCGATGGCCGCTAGCACATCCTGCGAGCCTAGCCTGTCCGCGGCTTTTTCCTCCAGGCTCAGCATGCAGACAGGTTCAGAGCCATCCTCGTCAGCTTCAGGCGGCGTTTCCCCGGCATTTCCGGCGACTGTCCTGAACTCATTCCACGGCTGACTCAGCCACCAGGTCAGGTGTGCGCTGATGAAATCGTCGTCGTGCGCCACACGGCCTAGGCCCAGGCAGTATTCGGGGTACGACGAGGCCGGGGGCAGAGCTGCTTCGCCGCGAGAGTAGATTTCCTCGAACTCCCGCCGCAGCATATCCATGGAGAGCGCGTCGGCCGCCAGGTGGTGGACGGCCAGCAGAAGATAATCTCCCTGCGCGCTGCTCCGCAGGAACGCCGCGCGCGCCAGCGGGCCGCTGAAGATGCTCAGTGAGTTCTCAATGTCCAGGCAAGCCGCGAACAGCGCGGACTGTGCGGCCTGGCCTGCCTGGTTCTCCGGGAGTACTTCGAATGCGGGGGCGGCCCCGCCGTCGGCGATGGACTGGCTGAACCCGGCCCCGGTCCTCACCATGGTGAGGAGCAGCGCGTCGTGCCGTGCCCACAGCAGTTCGAGTGCCTCCCGCACGTGTTCTGGATCGGCTCCGTCACGGAAGCGGAATAGCCTGCTGTCGTTCCAGTGCGCCGGACGGGCCAGTCGCGGCATCGCCTCGTGCATGAACCATGCCTGCTCGGGCAGCAACCCGAATGGCTGCCGACGCGGGACCGCAGCGGTGGCGACGGGCGCCGGAGCCGGAGCCTGGGCTCTTTCCGGGCGGTGCGCCGCGGCGTACTCCCCGCCGAGCCAGGAGATCAACTGACCGAGGGAAGGGGTGTCCAGGATTTTCTTCATGACAGCTGAGGACGCGGGTAGCCAGGAATAGCTGGTTTTCAGGGAAAAGGCAAATTCAATCGCGGCCAGCGAATCACCTCCGGCTGAGGTGAAGGAAGCTGATAGGTCAACCTCCGGGCGATCCAGTATAGTTTTCGCGAGCTGGAGCGTTTGCGCGGTGATAGCGGCGAAGTCTTCCTCGCTCATGTGAGTGCCCCCTGTGCATTCACGTCGTCGGCATGGGCGGCGTGCCGTTCGGCCATGGTTACGAACAACTCATCACTGTCAGCGCCGCCGTCCACAAGCATCGCGCTCACCACAGTCATGTGCAGTCCGGTCAAAGCGTTAACTCGATAGGCATTCCGGTACTCACGATCGTTGATCACAACCCCATTGGCGGACAGGGCACCCAGATAGGCCGCCAGCAGTTCCTCCTCACGATTCCTGCGGGTATCAATCGGCAAGCTGCCACCGATCAGGTACGCAACATCGCTGACGCCAGATCCGATGCCGAGGTTCTGCCAGTCAAGCACCGTGACTGGAGGCGACACGGCATCTGATCCGAACAGGAGGTTGCCCGCGCGATAGTCGCCGTGCAGCAAGGTATACGGCGGGTCATCATGACTCGACCACCGCCGGATCACCGTGTCGAATCGCTCAATCATGCCGGCTGCGCGGTCGGAAAGACGTCCTCCAAAGCGGTCAAGGAACCTGCCGTACAGCAGCCGGTACGCAGCTGCCAGCCGCCGGGCGTTTGCCGGCGCGGCCCGGAGCGGCACCCACCTCAGCGACTCCGACCTCTCGCCGGCCCAGTACTGCGCATGCAGGCGAGACACTTCGACGAGCGCTGCCGCCACCTCGTCCGCGGTCGCTCCCGCAACTTGATCGACTTTCCTGGCAGACCCGATGTCATCCAGTATCAGTGCAAAGCGCCCGGTCGCGGGATCAATGCCAGCGAAATGACAGCGGGGCACCGCTACCTGTGCGGTCGGAGCGATCAGGCGATAGAAAGCCAGTTCAAGAGCATAGGCGTCGGTGGCCTGCCCGGTTTGCTGGCTCCGAGCGCCGTCGGCGGGGAACTTGCCAATCAGGGAAGCGGGGCCGCGGCTATCGTCGTCGGCCCAAGTGAGCAGGAACCGGATCGTCCTGGCCAGCTTGCCCCCGGGCAACCGGACAGGCCGCATGGCCACGACGCGCGCTTCCGACGGGGCGGCCGCCGAGGCTATCAGGACGGAAGTCAGCCAGGAGGCGTCGATCCCAGCGGCTTCAGGTACGGGAACGTCCTTCGGCATTGCCTGCTCATTGGCCTTATTCATTAAGGCGCAATGCGAAGTCGATAAATCCATTGAAAAACCGTAAAATGGCGCCGCTGCACGTGAGATGCGGAGCGTAGAAACACACGAGCTTGAGGCCGTCACTTCGTGCGATAACGTGAAGCTCGACAGCGAACCTCGTATGGGCGCCGACCTCAGGGTAATAAGCCTCGGCCTCGAGGCCAGCGAGTTTGAGCTCCAGGTTTCCGGGAGTATTTAGATACTCGAGCACTAACTCCGGGTGCCTGCGTCGCCCGGAGCCACCGTCCGGCGGAGGCACGACCTGGTACGGGACATCTTGGTTGGCAAAGGCATTCGTTACTATGTGCCTCGTACGGTATACCAGTTCCGGGAACGGCGGATGGCCTGCGACGTCGATAGGCAGGAGAACCAGGTTAGAGAGGTAGCCGACCGTGCGGCGCGCCTGCTTGCGCGTTCGGTTGGCAAAGAAGACCGGCACCACAACCTTTTCCTGCCCAGTGCACGCCGCCAGGTATCCGGCGAAAGCGGCCAAGAACACAGTGAAGAAGGTGCTCCGGTAGCGCAGTGCGGTCTCGCGAAATAGTCGCCCGGCCTGGTCAGGAACGTCATATAGCACCACGCCAGGCTCGTGCTCCTGGTCTTCAGAGGGCTGCCGGAGGACAGAAGGCAAGCTGATAGGCTGGCTTTCCCCTAACGCCTCACGCCAATATGCGACCCTCTTGGCGAGCGAGCCATCTTCCGCGCATCGCTGCTGCCACAGCGCGAAATCCGCCTGGTGCCAGGCGGGCGGCGCCGGCGATTCTACCTGGTCGCCGAGATGTACGGAGTACAACCTTTGCAGATCGTCCATGAGGACGTTCATGGACCAGCCATCGGCGACGATATGATGCACGGAAATGGTAAGCAGGTGGTCGTCACGGTCAATACGGAATAGCCGCATCCTGCACGGCCACTCCGCGCCGAGGTTGAAGCGGCGACGCGCCTGCGTCCGCACGGCGTCGTCAAGCCTGGTCGCAGGGATGTCCGCCTGCTTTACGACGCGATCTGGCATCGGATACGGCGGATGCACAACCTGGCTGAGGCCCGGTCCCCGGCCGCAAAAGGTGGTGCGCAGGCCCTCGTGGCGTGCCAGGAGATCTCTCAGCGCTTCGAGCAACGCCCCTTCCTGCAGTGGCCCGCGGAGACGGAAAGCGTTAAAGATGTTCAGCGCGCCGTTAGCGCCGTCGCGTCGTTCCATAAGCCACAACTGGCGCTGACCTATGCTAGCCGGAGCCCGGCGCACCTCAGCTGACGCCATTAGCTTTGTTCCTTCGTATGGTGAGCGGCGAGCCCCGCGCCTTGCGGCACGACGAGCAGGGGATCATCTCGGCATGCATCTCAGGGTGCGTCCGCATTACGTTTGCTGTTAACAGCCGCGGCAACTAAGTCTTCGACATCCTGGACGGTGCGGAAATTCTGAGCCGTTTCCTCATCCATAGGCGGCAGGTCGAACTCGTCTTCAAGGGCGAACGCGAGCTCAAGAAGCGCCAGCGAATGGTAACCAAGATCCTCGACAAGGCGGCTGCCGGCCGTCAGGCCGTCAATATGGGCCGGAGCGAATTCACTAACAAACCTTCTGATAATGGTTTGCTGGCCGTTCGCCGAATCGACATCTTGCATGGGCGGAACGTTAACATCCCCGTGGCGGCGCGAGCAAGCCAGCCTAACGCCGAAGGTTGACGCCGAGACCGGCGCTCGGGAGACTCTCTCATGAGAGTCATGGCTTGCCGCCGCCGGCAGCAGGCCGTTGAGCCGCGATGAGGGATTCATGTCAGCAAGCGAACTCGAGACCCTGATGCTTAGTATTCTTGAACGGGAATTGGGTGCACCCATCGGGGTCGAGGCGAACATGTTCGAATGCGGGGTCGAGTCCCTTGCTCTGCTCGCGATGATCGATGACTTTGAGGAGGCATGCGGCATTCACGTCGACATCGTGATGGCCTTGGAGCAGCGCACTGTCCGTGATATCGTCCGCTCCCTGGAGTATTGAGGGGCGTAGATGGCGGATAAACTGAGTTACGCGACTTGGCGGCTTACCTCGGAGGACGAGCAGCTTCATCCCCCCGGCCCGGAGCAGTTATGGAACGAGTCGTACTACTTTGACTTCGCGGCATCGGACGGATCTGTCGCTGGCTACGTGCGGCTGGGTTTATACCCGACGTGGCGGCGCTGCTGGTACTGGGCGTGCGCTGTCCGTCCGGGCGCGGCTACGGCCATCGTCGTCGACAACGCGATTCCGTTGCCATGTGGTAGGTCGATACAAACCGAGTCCATTTCCGCCTCCCAGGAAATTTCCCGCCCGCTGGAGTCGGCTTACGTGGCGCTCGATGCCGATGCGGTAGTGCTAAAGGATAGAGCCGCCGCCTACGGTGACCTCACCGCATTGCCGTCTATTCGGTTAGCGTTCGAGCTGGAATGGGTAACTTTCGGAGGCGTCTATCCCTACCGCATGATTCCGCGCTATGAGATTCCCTGCCGGGTTACCGGGACCATTCGTATCGGTGCTGATCGGCTGACGGTAGACGGATGGGGCGAGCGCGACCACAGCTGGGGCGTGCGCGACTGGTGGAAAACCTCATGGTTGTGGTCGGCTGGGCGAATTGGCGATGGCACGGCGTTTCATGGCATGCAGGCCAACAATGCTCCGCTGATCTCACCCTCATTCACGGTGACCCCGGAAGGCCGGCTCAGGCGGCTGACTGGTTTCTCCGCCGCGACCGATTTCGGGCCAGACCAGTTCCCGAGGCGTTCGACAATGCGACTCTCCGGTACCTGCATTGCCGCCGTGCCGCTGAGTTTCGCGGCCGTTGGCCTGATTTCCCCTGAGGGTCAGGTTAGCCACTTTCCGCGGGCACTTTGCCGTTATGAAGTCGATGACGGAAAACACGGATACGGCTGGACCGAGTGGAATCAACCAACGGGATGGCGTGATCATGACTGGTCCGGCCGACCGGCGCGGTCGCGGCGTGGCTAACCCGTGCCAGTGCTATCTGCGCCGCGCTATCTGTGCCCGGCTTTCAGGTTTTCCTCCTAACTAATTGCGGCAGCTGAAGGGAGTGGTCGCGTGGACCATCAGAGTCTCCTCTCATGGCTTGAGCGCCCGCCCGCTGATCGCGGGATCCGGTTCGCGGTGAACGGCAGCGAATGGGACTTCTGGTCGTACGGCTCTATCGCGGACTCGACCAGGCGAGTGGCAAGCGGGCTCCGGTCACTTGGCATCAGGCGTGACGACGTGGTGTCGATCGTGTTGCCGGCGGGTCCGGGCTTCGTGGCCGCGCTGTTCGGCACGATGCTCGCTGGTGCCGTGCCGTCGCCGCTCGCGCCGCCGATGGCGTTCAGGGATCTCGGCGCCTACGACGATCATGTCGCCGGCGTGCTGCGGACAGCCCGGCCCCGGCTGGTGGTCACCGACCTCAAGCTGACCGACACGATCGGCCGGCTCGCCCGCCTGGCTGACGTCACATCGATCACGACGATCGATGAGGTGCTGGCCGGCGGGAAGGACCGTGCCGGCCCGGCCCGCCCGGCGAGCCTCGCGCTGCTCCAGTTCACTTCGGGGTCGAGCGGCCGGGCACGCGGTGTGCGGATCGGCTTCGAAGCGCTTGAGGCAAACGTCAGTGCGATCAGGGAATGGCTCCTGATGACGGCAGAAGACGCTACCGCGACGTGGCTTCCCGTACACCACGACATGGGGTTGATCGGCTGCCTGCTGACGCCGGTCGTTAACGGGAGCGACATCTGGCTTATGCAACCCGAGCAGTTCGTGCACAGCCCTGTCCGCTACCTTCAGTGCTTCGGCGAGTCAGGGGCGCGGCTGACCGCCATGCCCGCGTTCGGCCTGGCCTATATCGCGCGCCGGGTGAGCCCTGCGATGCTCGAGGGATTCGACTTCTCGCAGTGGCGAGCGGTCATAGTCGGCGCCGAGCGCCTCGACGCCGGCGTATTCGATCAGTTTCACCGCTTGCTCGCGCCGTTCGGGCTGCAGCGCAGCGCGATCCTCCCGGCATACGGGCTGGCCGAGGCGACCCTTGCGGTGACCGCGCTGCCGCTCTTCGAGGGCTGGCGCTCGGTCGAGGTGCGGCCAGGCCCGTTCGCGATCGGCGACGCGATCGCGCGTAGCGACCCCGCGGCTGACGGCAACGCAGTGGTGGGTTGCGGCCGGCCACTCGCCGGGGCGACGGTCACCGTCGTCGACGAGCGAGGGCAGCCGTTGCCGCACGGTCACGTCGGTGAGATCGTCGTTCGCGCGCCGTCGGTGGCGTCGGGCTACGTGTGCGCCGACGAGTCGTCGTCGCTGACATCCATCGAGGCCGGGCGTCTCGCGACCGGTGATGCCGGATTCTTACTCAGCGGCGAGTTGTACGTTCTCGGGCGCCTGGGCGACTCGCTGAAGGTCCGCGGCCGTGCCGTCTTCGCCGAGGACATCGAGGCCGCACTGGCAACGGCGGGGCTTCCTGGCCATCGGCTGGCAGTTGCGCTCGGGATCTACGAGGGCAGGCCGACGGCCGTCGCGGTGCTTGAGCATCCGCGACCCGGTTGGACTGAAGTGGCCGAGCAGATCCTGCGCCGGCGGACAGATGGCGCGTCCGTCGTCGTCGCGCCCGTCGGCCGTGGTGCCATCGCGCGGACGTCGAGCGGCAAGCCGAAGCGCCGTCTGCTCTGGCACGCGTTCGTGGGCGGGACGCTGGTGCAGGTCGCGACCCGCGGCGCGCAGGGGAGCGACGCCCCCTGACTTCATGACTTCGCGTCCTGGAGCCGTTCTTCCAGTTTCTCGGCAAACTCAGACCACTCATCGGCACACTGATGAGCGATCTGGGCCACGAGGAACAAGGTGTGGGTGGGAATGGGGCTGAGCTGCTCGGGCTGGATCTGGAGCGGGGCCGCCCGGTTTTTTAGCCATTGCAGGAAGTGGCGACCTGGCTGCGTGTACCGCAATGAGGGGTCGCAGCAAAGATCTTGAAGCAGCGCCAGCCGTCCGCGGTCGGTCCCGATTCCCTTGGGACGGCGGACCTTTCTCTCTGTTCTGGCACGCCCTTGTTTCTGGCCAGCCGATCCGCGGCGCGAGAGGCCCGGGGGTATCGGGTCTTCGCCGCGACGCATGCGCTCGCGCACGTCACGGGCCGTTGTCGGCGAAATGCCCGCTTTCTTTGCGATCATGCGCAAAGATGCGTTCGGGTGAGCTGCGATAACCTCCTGGGCCGCCCGCCGGCCGTCAACGCTTACAAGCGGCCGGATTCTCCCGTCACGTCCGATGCGAGCTCCGGTGTCGCTCGCGGCCTGGCAACGCTGACGGATCGCCGCCACCGTACTGGGAGCAAGGGCGGTGATCGCCGCGACCCTGCGATCGGAAAACTGAGGATGCGTATGGATAATGCGCATCGCGGCCGCTTCGCGGTCGGCGAGAGTGAGAGGCAAACCGTGACTGGTGTTGGCACGAACCGCTTCGACGAAGGCGTCTTCTGCCGTTCCGTCGAACCAGTCAACCTCGATGGTGGACTCTCCGCGCTGAATCGCTGCTTGCAGGCGATGCATCCCGTCGATCACCCGCAAGGTTTGCACGTGTACCAAGATGGGCGGGAAAGTCGCCGGTGACTCCGCGAGTAAGCGTACGTGATCGCAGTTTTCGCCGGCAACCCGTGGTGAGTCCGCAGGCAAGAGAGCACTGATCAGATGAGTGTTACTCCTCGCCGGGGCAGCCTGCGACACCTTACCTCCAAGCCTGGCCGGTTATGTCAAGGTAACGGGCCGTCGGCCAGGCAGGCTCCTGCCAAGCTAGCTCATCGACTGCTGGGCCACAACCCCACGCATCGGTAGATGACTGGCACATCATCATTTAGAGTTTTAACATAGAGTTTATCCTTCCATCAGGGTGTTCAACTGACCAATTCGAGCACCTGAACACCGCGGCCGTTACGCGGGGCGCACCCGGACTGGCAGCTTTGTGAAGCCGCGCAGGACAATGCTCTTAGTCCGTGCCGGCGGGGAGGCTATTTCGATATCAGTTGTCGCGGCGAGCAATTCGCGCATCACTGTGGTAATTTCCAGTCGCGCGAGGCGCGCGCCGAGGCAGTAGTGCGGCCCGGCTCCGAATCCGAGGTGCAGGTTAGGGTCGCGGTCCAGCCTGAAGATGTCAGGGGTGATGAACTCGCGTTCGTCTCGGTTTGCCGAGCCGAACGCGACCATCACCCGGGCCCCGGCCGGGATGTGATGCCCTCCCAGTTCGGCGGGCTGAGTTGTCCCTCGCCACAACATCTGCAAGGGAGTCTCGTACCGCAGGCCCTCCTCGACCGCCGCAGGCAGCAGCTCCGGGGACGCCCGGAGCTGCCGGTACGCGTCAGGGAAGGCGATCAGTGCGGCGAGCAGGTTAGTCAGCAGATTCGTGGTGGTCTCGATGCCGGCGACCAGCAGGAACGCGCAGAAGGCGAGAAGCTCACGGTCAGTGACATGAGCATCTCGCGCGGACATAATCGAATCGAATACCGTGCGTCTGCCGATCTGCGGCGGGTGTTTCAGCTGCTTGCTGAAGTATCGGAACATGTCCAGACCGCGGCCCACCGCAGCCGGGGCTGGCTCGTTGTCGAGATCCGCCGTCATGAGGGTGGCCCAGGCCCGGAATCTGTCATGCATGTCCTCCGGCATGCCGAACAGATCCGCCAGGACCAGCACCGGCAGCGGCGCGGCGACCTGAGTGTAGAAATCAGCCGTGCCCCGCGTGGCATGCTCAAGCAGATCTTGCACGCAGGTTCTGGCCCGCTGGGCGACGCGCTGAGAAGCTGCTTCCGCAGACGCCCTGGTGAACATTCCGGCGACTGCGCGCCGGAAAACCTGATGCTCCGGCGGGTCGGTGGCGACCAGCACCCGGACATCCGGCCCGCCGAACCGGTAATCGACGCCGGCGTTCACGGTGCCTGGCCGCGCCAGGTCAAAGCTCATGCCGAGCTTGGAGGAAAATACTTCCGGCTCGCGTAGCACTGTGACCGCTTCCTGATACCTGGTGACCATCCACAGGTCATGCCGGGGCAGGTAATGTACCGGGCCCATCGCCCGCAGCCGGGTGTAGATCGGCACCGGATCGGCAATGAGGCCGGGATCTCGCAAGTCGAACGACTCAAGACCGCCAGACTCAAGACCGCCAGACTCAAGACCGGCAGGGTAGCCCAGCGGCAGGAACTGAGATGCGGTCACAGTGACCCCTCACTGGCGGTGCGCACATCGTCGCGTTCAATCGTTTCGCCCCGCGGGTGCCGGGCTCTGCGCCTCAATACCGGCACTGCTGACGCTGCGACCACGGCGGCGCAGATGTAGTAGCCCACGCGCGGCGATGTATATTCGGCGATAAATCCGTTCGTCGGTCCCACCAGGCCGACCGACAACGTAAATACCGTCGTATAAGCGGCAATGACCCGGCCGCGCATCTCGGGCGCTGAGGCTACCTGCATCGTCGCCAGCGCGGTCGCGATCGCGCAACCGGCAAAGATACCAGAAAGGAAAAGCGGCAGCCCGGCGATTGCTGCGGACGGCGATACGCCGACGATTACGAGCGCGGCTGACAGGCAGATGGCACATGCTGCGACAGGACGGGGGCCGGTAATCCGCCGAGCTGCCGTGCTCAAGCCGCCGATTACTGATCCGGCGCCCACAAGTCCGGCTAGGAGTGCGTATGCCCAGTCCGGCGAGTGCAGCGTCCGCACTACGAACAAGGGCAGCAGGACAATCGACGTAATGCCAAATCCGCCGAGCACTGCGATCTGAAGCACCGGGACGCGCAGATGCCGGTCACTCCAGACAGCCTGCGCAGCGGCGCGCAAGCTAGCGCGCGGCACAAAATTCTTGGCGACGTCGTTACGGGGAACGCGCAGGTTCGGGAGGCAGGCGAGCAGGAACAGGTAACTAGCTGCATTGACGTAAAAGCAGCCTGGAATCCCGGCGAGGGGCACGAGAACGGCCGCGCAGAAGGGGCCGGCAGCCCGGGCGGCGGTCATTGATGTCACGCTCAGGCCGACGCCGTTAGCCAGATCGCCCAGCGGCACTAGGTCGCCAACGAGGGCCTGCCGTACCGTGATATCAAAAGCCGCGAGGGAGCCGCCGATCGCGGCAGAGACATAAATTAACTGGAGCGACAGCAAATTTGTTTGCGCCATGATGCCAAGTGATGCCGTGACCGCAAGCATCCCTGAATTAGCAAAAGCCAGCAACCGAATTTTATCGCGGGTATCTGCCCAGGACCCTGCGACGGGTGTCAGCAGAATGATAGGCACGAACGCTGCCAGGTTAGCGAACGCTAGCTCATTTCCGCCGCCAGTCAGGCGAAGGACCACAATATTGAGAGTTGCGACCTGGATCCAGTCTCCAGAGGAAGACGCGAGCTGGGACCAGAAGAATAACCTGAATTGCCGGTTCCGCAATGAGCTGAACGTCCCGCGGACCAGCAGAAAAGACTCAGGAACCGAACGGCCTAACGCAACTACGCCGCCGCGCTTATCGTTCACCCCAAGTCTCCCGGTGCATCCACATCCAGACAACCCCAGTATTCACAATCGTTGACCACGACACTGCGGCCAGTCAAGGCACCCGGACTCGCGCCGGTCCCGCCTCTCGGCCCCTGCCGATCCGATCGCCGCGCCGCCACCGATCAAGCATGTTGCGGGAGAACTCGGCTGTCGCGGCCGTCTCTGGTCTTCACTCGCTCTGACGATTTGATCGGCTTCCCTGGCGGAGCCACTCTCATCTAGTATCCCGGGCTGTCGCGCCGGGCGGGCGGGGTTTCACGTGCCTCCTGATTTCTGCTTCCTGTGTCGCCGGTGCGGGTTCCGCGCAAGAACAGCGGCAGATAGGACCACGCCGCGGCCCTGACATCGGCGGCGACGAGATGGCGGCGATCATGGGTCGCCGCCGCGGGGGAGGCCGGGCTCGCGTGGGTGAGTCCTACCATCTCGTTATCTAGGCGCAGGCACGTCGCGCGCTCGAGTACCAACTCGCGCCGTCGACTGCCTTCACAGCGTGAAGGTCCATAGCTGGGCCGCTCGTGGAGAATCCACGAAGCCTGGACGGGCCTTGGGTCATGTCGCGAGCCGTGCGGGCACGTCTTTGAGTTCCCGCAGGGCCTGCCACTTCTCCAAGACCGGGTCCGGCCGCTGCGCTGAAACCGGCCCTGGCCATCCTCGGCCGGGCGGCAGGCTGACCGGCCCTGACGGAGCCGGCAGCGGCAAGTGCCCGGCGGCTGTGCCGCCGGGCACTTGCTTGTCTGGCCGGTACCGAGTCTGTGTCCAGGCCGCTGGGTATTCAGCATTTCGCCCTGCCGGCCGGACGGGGTCCGGTGCGGGGCTACTCGGGCTTCCCGTGGGCCCATTGGCCTGGGACTTGCCTGGTGGCGACGTTGACGCGGTTGAAGACGTTCACGGTGGCGATCCACAAGACCAGTGCGGCCAGCTGCTTCTCGTCGTAGTGCCGGGCGGCCTCGTCCCAGATCTCATCAGGTACCGGATCGGTCCGGTCGCTGAGCCGGGTGACGGCTTCGGTGAGGGCCAGGGCGGCGCGCTCGGCGTCGCTGAAATACGGGGTATCCCGCCAGACGGACAGGGTGAAGAGCCGCTCGTCTGTCTCGCCGTCTTTCCTGGCCTTGACCGCCGCTCCCAGGCAGACACTGCAGCCGTTGATCTGGCTGGTTCGCAGGTGCACCAGGTCGAGCGTGCGCTGCGGCACGGCGCCTTGCTGCACAGCCTCGATCAGCGACCTGATGGCGGTCATCGCATCGGGAATGATGACGGCCGGGCTCTTCATGCGAGCTTCCATGGGCGTACTTCTCCTTGAGTCGAGATCGCTCGTGCCGAGACGATCGGGCGATACGGAAAGGATGGTGTGGTGTAGTGGGTTCTCAGGCGCTGTCGACCCGCGAGGCGGAGTCCAGCCTGCCGCGGAACTGCGGCAGTTCCTCGGCCAGGAACTGGTGCCAGGTCCTGGACCCTTCGGTGTGGCCTGGCGGCGGGAGCAGAGCGCCGTTGCGCACCGCCTTGCTGCCAGGAACCGGCGTGGGGACCACCAGCTTGCGCTGATGGGTGGCCGCAAGGTAGCTGCGGAACAGGTCCTTCCAGCTCGATATCTCTGGTCCCGACATGTCCGGAGCCCGGCCGGCTGGCTCGCCGAGCGCGAGCTCGACGAGCCAGGCCGCGACCTCGCGGGAATCGACCGGCTGCACACGGAAACCCCTGGGCACTGGCGCCACCAGCGGGAATTTCGCTAGTTTCCGGGAGTTCTCGAAGCAGTAGCTGTAGAACTGGGTTACCCGCAGGATCGTCCACGGCAGGCCGCTGTTCTCCACGATTCGCTCGACCTCGAGCTTGGTCTTCACGTACCCCCACTGCGCCATCGAGTCGATGCCGACGATGGACGGCTGCACGAAATGCGGAGAGCCGGCCCTGGCCGCCGCGGTCACCAGGTTCGTTGTTGCCTCCGCGTCGCCCTTCGTGCTGGTCGCGCAGTCGATGATCACCCCGGCGTCACGCACGGCCGCGTCGATGCCCTCGCCCCGCCGAAGATCCCCGGTGAAAAACGTGACCCGCGGCTGGATGTCACGCTGGCGGCGGGCCAGCACGCGCACGTCCTGGCCGGCATCGATCAGCCGGTCAACGACAGATCGTCCCAGTCGGCCGGTGCCGCCCGTGACGAGAACCGGAGATGTCATGGGTCTTCCCCTCGCTTCAGGCCGGCTGACGGCAGGAGTCGGCGACGTCCATTCGACTTGATCCCTCTCTTCTATGACGGCAATCGGCAGCAGAACGTGACGGGCGGGCCGGGGCCGCTGGCACGAGGTGTACTAGGTTGCAGCGGGTCGGTGTTCCCGGCGGGATCGTCACGGTTGCGGTGCGGGCCAACGGCAAGAGCGTCCGGGCGGAGGTCAGGGACCGAGGCGGCCCCAAAGTCCCAGAGTCGCGTTGTGTCACATCGGCGGAGTCTGCTCAGTCACATAGGTGGGAGGACTAGAGCAAGGGAATGTGACTGATGGATGAGGATGCTGAGCTCGCGGATCGGTTCGAGGCCCACCGTGCCCGGCTGCGGGCGGTCGCGTATTATACACTCGGCTCGCCCAGCGATGCCGACGACGCCGTTCAGGAAGCCTGGCTGCGGTTGAGCCGCTCCGACTCCGGCAACATCGAGAACCTTGGCGGATGGCTGACGACGGTTGTCGCCCGGGTGTGCCTGGACATGCTGCACGCGCGCCGGGAGGTGCCGGCAGGCCTGCACCTGCCCGAGTCAGCCGGGAACGACTCCGGCGGTACCGATCCCGAACAGGAAGCGCTGCTGGCCGATTCGATCGGTCCCGCCCTGTTGGTGATCCTGCACACGCTGCCGCCCGCGGAAAGGCTCGCCTTCGTCTTGCACGACATCTTCGCCGTCCCGTTCGAGGGCATCGCGTCAGTCGTCGGGCGCTCGCCCACCGCGGCCAGGCAACTGGCCAGCCGCGGCCGCCGGCGGGTCCGGGACGTGGCTCTTATCCTCAACGCAGATCAGGTCAGGCAGCGAGAAGTCGCCGATGCCTTCCTCGCCGCTGCCCGCGACGGCGACTTCGACGCGCTGCTGATGGCGCTCGACCCGGACGTCGTGGTGCGCTCCAACGGCGCCGAAGCGGTTCGCGGCGCGATGGCCGTGGCCGGACGCACATCCGGTTTCGCGCGATTCGCTCAGGTCACCCTGCCTGCACTGATAGACGGAGCCGTCGGCATGGTCATCGCCGCAGACGGCAGGCCGGTCACGCTCACCGTGTTCACGATCACCGGCGGGAAGATCACCGCGATCGACATCACCGACAATCCCCGGCGGATCGCTGAAGCCGACCTGACCATCCTCGGCCGGTCGGCAGGCTGACCGCCGCTGACGGCCGCGACGGCTCGCCAGCGGCGGGTGGCGCGCTTGACGGAAACCGGGCGGTCAGCAAGAGTTTGTTCACGGCGGCGACCGGTCGCCGAGCCGCGGAACGTCCGCCCCGGCCGGGGTTCCGCTGGCGAAGGGGATTCGCCCTCCCGGTCGTCAATGTCACAGGCCATCTTCCTTTCGCCGCGTCGCTGGGGGACGAGGGTGTCAAGAGGAGGACCTGTTCCATGACCAGGGACGCTAACTTCAAGAAGGTTATCCGGCGCCACGCCGAGGAGACCGGGCAGCGCTACACCGAAGCGCTGACGGATCTGCAGGGCCTCGGTGCGCGCATGAATCACGAGCCGGCCGCCGGGAGGCTGCTCGCTCATCTGCGGGATCACTACGGCATCGACCCGGTCGCGGCGATGAAGCTCAGCGTGCACAAGACCTACGTGTTCCGCATCGACCGGAACGACGGTGAGCCCTGGGTTGCGCGTGCCTTCCCGCCTGCCCGCCCGCGGGTTGGCGTCGAAGGCGATGCCGCGATCCTCAGATTCCTGGAGCGGCAGGACTATCCCGCCGAACGCCTGGCGGCCGACGATGCGGTATCTGACTTCGACGAAAGCGCGGTTCTGGTGACGCGGTTCGTTGACGGTGTCCGGCTCCCTGACGGTGCCGCGAAGTTCGCCATGATGGGGGAGTTGCTCGGGCGGCTGCACGCGCTGCCGTACGACGATTCCGTCAGTCGCCCGGGCGGGGCGAGTGGTGAGGACCCGAGCCGTGAGGGCATGCCCCGGCAGGACCTGCTAGCGGCCTTGTCTTTTCTCGACGCTGTCGATACGAAGGTCGCGGCCGCCGAGCGCGAGCGGTTCGAGCGGCTCCGAGACCAGGTGCGCTCGGCCGATGACGGTCACGGGCTTCCGGAGGGCTTGCTCCACGGAAACCTCCTCCACGACCCCGATCACGCCGTTCTGAGCGAGCAAGGGCCAGTCGCGATCAACTGGAAGGCATCCGGGCGCGGACCACGCCTGGCTGACTTCGCCTACCTGGTCTGGGGCACGGGCTCGTGGAACCCGCGCCAGGCGAACCAGGAGCGGATCGATGCTGCCGTCAGCTCCTACCGCCGCCATGTCGAGCCGACCGACGACGAACTAGACCGGCTTGAGGCGGTCATGTATATCCGGACGCTCTACCTAGCCTGTTTCGGCTACCGGCGCGCCGTCACCAACGGCTCGGCATTCGACGAGTGGGGCTTCATCGAGCCACCCGGGTACTTCAGCTCCACCGCGGCGGCGGTCCGGGCCGCGTTCCGCCGGTAGGCCGTCGGCACGACGGTGGACGGCGCTCGTAGAGCCTCAAGGCCGACCACACGGCCGAAGCAGGCCTTGCGTTCGGCCTCGATCAAGTGCTGGATCAGCGTTCTGCCACGATAGCTGCGAACTCCGACAGCACTTCGTGCACTTCGCCATGCCCGGGCGTGTCGCGGCCGTCCAGGATTGCTTTCTTCCGTGCATCATCCACGGCCGCGTGAATATCGGCGAAGCTTAGATCAGCAGCGGCTTCAAGAGTGGCGTTGCCTGGATTTGCACTCCACTGTCGCATCAGGCGGCCCAGCAGCTCCGCTGCTTGCTCCGGCGTGGGGCCTGCTAGTTCCAGGACGTTGTCGAATCGGCGAAACAGCGCCCGATCGAGACTGGCGCCTACGTTCGTGGCGGCGACCAGGATGCTGGCTGTGTCGTCTGTCGTATCTAGCAGTTGCAGGAAGGTCGTGACAACTCTCTTGACCTCGCCGATGTCATTGTCGTCAAGCCGGGTCCGTAGCTATTCAGCAGGGGTGAGCGGCAGGCTGTTGAGCGCTGGGCTGGTGCGGATGGCGGAGGCGTGCCGGCTGATCGCGGAGTTGACCGCGCGGGGCGGGCTGCCGGGCGTCCGGGCGGAGCGGCTTTCTGGCAGGGCGGGGGCGGGGCATTGCTAACTCGCCGGGAGCGGCAGCCGCCTTCGCTGCGCCCGCGCCTCCGGCCGCCGCCAGTTCCCGCCCGGAGGGCGGCAGCCTCC
>DASTJM010000075.1:0-2733 GCA_035716545.1 Streptosporangiaceae bacterium | reverse complement strand
GACGGCCAGCTCCAGGATCACCGGGTCAGGCATCGCAGCATTATCGCCAGGTAAGTCCGGCCTTGGCTACAGCGCTCCATAGAGGAACGACGTGATGGGTCCTGGCCCGCCGAGCTGACCGGCCGCCTGATCTCAGGCCGGCCGGGTCGCGAGCGCCTATGGCCGTGTCGTGCGTCAGGCGTTGGGATCATTGGGAATAAAGATGTTGGTGAACGCTATTGAGATTGTGTGAGCCATTAAGGCTAATGTTCGCGAGCTGCGACTTATTTCCTGTCCGTACCACCATGGCGCACGCTGGGTGGGTTATCCTCTCTGACCTGCGGTAAGAATGGGGAGGGCGCTGTGCGACGGCGGTACGAGCGGTGACGGACGGCCACCACACCGAAGGCCGGTCCCTGGCAGGAACGCATCGCGCCCAGCCCGATGCGCCCTTTACGGACTGGGCATTCACCCAGTCGCCGATCGCCCTGGCAATTCATGACCAGGACTTGCTGTGCCTGCGGGTCAACGACCGCATGTGCGAGATGTTCGGATTCAAGGAAGGCCAGCTGCGCGGACGCCGCCTTACGGATGTCCTACCTGGTCCGCAGTACGACGCGATGGAACGCTACATGCGCGAGGTGCTCGATACGGGCGAGCCGGCGCAGCGGTCGACATACCGCCGGGTACCCGGCGAGACCAGGGAACACGCCTGGTCGGTCTCCGTATCCCCGCTGAAGGATCAGGCCGGCCGGACGCAGGCAGTATGGATCGGAGTGCTTGACATCACCGAGCAGTACCAGGCCCGGCAGCGGCTGACCCTGCTGAACGAGGCTGGCACTCACGTCGGCACCAGCTTGGATGTCACCAGGACCGCCCAGGAACTGGCCGATATCGTGGTCCCGCGGCTCGCCGACCTGGCCGTTATCGACCTGCTCGAAGCCGTGCTCAGCGGCGATGAGCCGAGACCGGGGCCGCTCGCCGGTACCATCGCGCTGCGCCGCGTCGCCTATCAGTCCATCTTCGATGGTGTCCCCGAGGCCGTAATCAAGCCGGGGGACGTCGACCGTTATCCGGAATACTTCCCCTCAGCCCGTTGCCTGGCCGCCGGCCAAACCGTGCTGACCGGTGTGGACGACCCGACGTTCATCCCGTCGACCGGCCACAACCCGGCCCGGGCGGCCATTATCCGCCAATTCGGGATCCACTCGGTCCTGTCGGTGCCGATCCGCGCCCGCGGAGTCACCCTCGGCGTCGCGGTCTTCCTGCGTGGCCGGCGCCCGGATCCTTTCGAGCAGGACGACGTGCTGCTCGCCGAGGAGCTCACCGCTAGAGCCGGCCTTTCTCTTGACAACGCCCGCCGCTACACCCGCGAGCGGACCACCGCTCTGACCCTGCAGCGCAGCCTGCTACCGCAACGGCTCCCCAGGCAATCGGCAGTAGAGGTCGCCAGCCGCTACCTGCCCGCCAGTGCCCAGCTTGGCGTCGGCGGCGACTGGTTCGATGTGATCCCGCTCTCCGGGGCCCGGGTCGCCCTGGTGGTCGGCGATGTCGTCGGCCACGGAATCCACGCGTCCGCCACCATGGGCCGGCTGCGCGCTGCCGTGCGAACGCTCGCCGACATCGACCTGCCTCCCGGCGAGCTCCTTACCCGCCTCGATGATCTGGTCAGCCGGCTCTCTGCCAACGGGGAGGCCGGCACGGGTGCCGATGACGGCGATGACGCGGAGAACGAAATCGGCGCCACGTGCCTGTATGCCGTCTACGATCCGGTCTCCCGCCGGTGCAGCCTGGCCCGCGCCGGGCATCCGCTGCCCGCGCTGGTCACGCCGGACGGTACCGCCAGCTTCCTCGATCTGCCCGCCGGCCCGCCACTCGGCCTTGGCGGTCTGCCCTTCGAGAGCAGCGAGGTCGAACTGCCGGCGGGGAGCGTCCTCGCCCTCTACACCGATGGCCTCATCGAGTCCCGCTACTACGACATCGACCTCGGGTTCGAACGTCTGCGCCGCGCACTGACCTATCAGGACCGGTCGCTGGAGACCACCTGCGACAACGTCCTCAAGACCGTTCTCCCCGATCGTCCCGCGGACGACGTGGCCCTGCTCATCGCCCGCACTCACGCCCTGGACGATGACCAGGTCGCCACGTGGGACCTGCCCGCCGACCCAGCCATCGTCGCCTCCGCCCGCCGGCAGGTAGCCGAGAGGCTCGCGAACTGGGGTCTTCACGATGCGGCGTTCACCACCGAGCTTGTCGTCAGCGAACTCGTAACCAACGCGATCCGGCACGCACAGAGCCCGATCCAGCTCCGCCTCATCCGAGACCGGACGCTTATCTGCGAAGTCTCTGACGGCAGCAGCACCGCTCCGCACCTCCGCCGCGCCCGCGCCTTCGACGAAGGCGGACGCGGCCTGCTCCTTGTCTCCCGGCTCGCACTGCGCTGGGGGACCCGCCAGACCCCGCATGGCAAGACCATCTGGGCCGAACAAGCCCTTCCCGGTCCCGATACCGGGTGACCAGGCGCAGCACCCATGTCAGCGTCGTGGTTGCGCTGCCGCGATAATGACGCCGGGCGGGGGCGGGTCGGCGTAGAGCAGGTCCGCCAGGGCGGCGCGGCGGGCCAGGACCTTGCGCTGGTTGACGTAGCCCTTGTCGGTGATCTCGCCGTCGTCCAGGCTGGCCGGGCGGGCCAGGACCAGCAGCCGCTCGACCCGGGCCGACGAGCCGGCCGCGGCGTTATGGGCGGCCAGGGCG
>DASTJM010000074.1:0-5339 GCA_035716545.1 Streptosporangiaceae bacterium | reverse complement strand
CGCACCAGCATCACGAAACGTAACCGGAACAGCAGCCGCACAGCGCGCAAGTGGCCCCGCCGCTGGCTACACAACGTGACCGCTGGCCAATTGCATCCAGGGCGCCGCCCTCAGAAGCGATTCACAACCGAACGCCAGTGGCACCCGGGCAGGACACCGTTCGAGTTCGTGCATTCCGAAGCGGATATTAGCTATATTATGTTTTTCAAAAAAGGATTCGACTATCAACAGTTCCGGCACTTGCCGTTGCCAGCTAGCCAGCCGTCATACCCGCTACACGTTCTGCCCGGATGACACTGACTGCCACGGGCAACGAGAACGCCGGCCCGCCAGGAAGCATCGCTCGTGTCTGCAGATCGAAGTTCCGCACCGGGAAGGGGCCTGCCGCCGTCCCCACCCGAATCGCTGAGCGATGACGGGCGATATCTTGCCAGGCGCACCCTGGCCGCCATCGGCACCTTCGTTCTCCTTTTCGGATTTTGGTCGATAATAAGTTCGAAAAGTCTTCAGCATTGGGCTCAGGGTCACTCCTACGATATCTATATCGCCCTGGTGGCAACCACCTTGTCCACGTTCATCGCGGTGAGCTACGTCCGCTTGCTCCGGGCTCGCTACCGGAAACAGGAACTGGCGACCGAGAAAAGCAGCGTGATCGAGCAGAGGTCACCCGCCGCGTACTCCTTGCTCTGCCTCCTGGCGTGCTTCGCTCACGCCCCGGTCGACCTTGACATGCTGCAGACGGTCTATGTCCTCGCCCTGACGAACGAGTTCCAGAGAATACTCACTGACCCTGACTACCTGATGCAGGCCGCCGATGAACTCTCGCGTATGTCGCTGGCGGAGATAGACGTGTCGAGAAGGCTGATAAGGCTGCAGCGCACCGCACAGCTGTTTACCCGGGGGCGGATGCGGGCGGAGGACCCTGAAACGGCCAGGAACCTCGAACGGCAGGCCCAGTCGATGCTGGCGGCGTCGGACCCGGGCACGCCCGATCGGGACGATACGGAAGAGGCCTACTGGCGATCCAGGCAGCACCTGATCGCCACGGGCGCGTACCGGTCCGCGGATCCCGCGGTACGGAAGCTCATCATCAACCAGCTTCGCCGACTCTACCGGACCGCCGCTTACTCCGAAGGAGTGGCGCTGGGCGAGATCGCGCTCAGGCACTGGCGGGAAGCATCCGGCGGGGACACCCCGGAAACGCTCGCGCTGGCGGTAGAGACCAGTTCGCTGCTGTGGCGAACCGATCGGTGGGCAGAGGCGAGGACGCTCAACGAGGAAACGCTGGAGCAACTGCGGTCCCGGTTCGGGACCGATGATCAGGTCTACCTGCTGTGCGCTAGGAACCGCGGGATCGACCTGGCGCTTCTCGGCGATTACCAGGCGGCGCTGGACAACGACCTGGGCCTGCTCCCGTCCTTCGAGCGGGCCTTCGGACTCCTCGATCTCGAGACGCTCCAGCTCCGTAACAACATCGCCATCAGCCTGCGCTGCCTCGGCCGGTACGGCGAAGCCCTGCGCTACGACGAGGGCACCTACACAGCCCGCCTGAGGATCCTCGGAAGGGAGGACACGAGCACGCTGACGTCGCGCTTCGCCATAGCCCGGGACCTGCGCCAGCTCGGCCAGGTACAGCGGGCCCACAGCATGCTGACCGATATCGACCGGATCCTGGGCCGCGACCTCACCCTTTCACCGCAGTTCCGGCTGCTCGTCGGGGCCGACCTAGCCGTTTCGCTCCGCCGTTGCGGCTACAACCGGGAGGCCCTGATCCAGGCCGAGAGGATTCTCCGTCAGTACGAGCAGAAGTTCGGCCGCGGCTACCGCGATACGCTGCGGGTGAGCATTAGCGTTATCAACGACTTCCGCATCGCCGGCCGGGCGCGGGACGCGCGGGAACTCGGAGATCGGACTGTGTCCGGCTGGACCTCCCTCATCGGCGCTGACCACCCGAATACCCTGGCCGCACAGGCGACTCTGGCCTGTGCGCTCCGGGCCGCGGGCGATCCGGCGGCGTCGTTGCGGCTTAACCAGCACGTCGCGGCGAAGTTCACCGAGATGTTCGGCGAGACGCACCCCAGTACGCTTACGGTCTTGACCAACCTCGCCACCGACCTGGCGGCGACGGGCGAGGTACGGCAGGCACGCCAGCTCGGTGAACGGTCGTACCGGCTACATGCGCGAATTCGTGGCGACGATCACCCGTTCACTCTCGCGACGGCGGAAAATCTCTGCCTTGACCGCCTTAGCCTGGGCGATGACACGGTCGCCGACCGGCTGCACGCCTATACCCAGCGGACCTGTGAAGTAAAGCTGGGCGTCGGTCACCCGGAATCCCGGATGATCGCCGAGTACCGGCGGATGACCCTGGACATCGAGCCGATGATGGACTGAAGGGCGGCCGTCACCGATAGGAGGCGGCCTGCCAGCGCGCCCGGTGTTCGGCATTGAGCTGCTGCGCTAGCGCACGGGCGGACGGGTTCACCGGCTCCGCCCGCCACCCGGCCAGTTGGTCGGTCATCTTCGAGACGAAGAGCTGCCCGGCGGTCGTCAGGCCCGCCCAGTCCCGCAGTTCGGCCAGAGCATCAGAAACGTTCTGACTCCGTCGGGCGAACTCCACCTGGGCGTGCTGCTGGCCGGCGGCGGATCCGGCGCGGCTTTGCCGCAGCCAGAATCCGGCCACGCCGAAGAACGCGTAGCTTCCCTGGAGCAAGGCGGACCGCGGCCGCGGGTCGTCTCGCCACGGCGCGTAACACAGGTCGTCGTACGCGGAGGTTCCGATGAGCGCGGTGATGTCCTCGACCGCTGCGAGCACGAGGTGGTGGAATTCATGTGTGAGCGCCTCGGCGAACGACAACTCATCAGGCGGCAGGCTCAGTATGACCGCACCCCAGGCCCAGCCCGACGTAGCCGTTACCGGCTGACCGGGCCTGAGTTCCGCCGAGGGAACGATCGCGGTCAGTCCTTCGGCCAGCCCGCGCGCGACGTCGGCGTGGTGACGAACCAGCAGCCGCCAGGCCTCCTCTAGACGCCGCTGCCACTCCCCGGCCAGTTCCGGCGAGATCGTGGACGGCGCGGGCGCGAGCCCGGTCAGAACGGGATCCGAGTCCTCGACGCTCAGCCTTATCCGCAGCCCGCCCGTCTCGGCCGTCACGCTCCGGGCAGGCGTCCACCCTGCCACCGTCTTCGCACCGGGACGGCCGGCCGCAGGCAGGCGCAGTTTCCCGGACCCGGACGTCACGACCGCGCCGTGACCATCGGATACGAAATCACCCCAGCCGGGATCTCCGCCCGGCGGCAACGCGGCCTGGCCCACCGTGGGCAGGTAGACGACGCCGCCGGGGGCTGGCAGGCTCAGCCGGCAGCGCTGCCCGCTACGCAAGGCCGCGACTGCGGCGAAGGCGGCCAGGTGCCCGATTCCCGCCTCGATGGAGGCCGGATCGTGCTGGTCTCCCGGCCGCTTCGCCACCGTCCGCAGCCGCATCAGGGACTCGGCCGCCCATAGCCCGAAACCGGGCAGGGCCAGCAAATCCGAGACGACACCGGGCTGGGCCGCCTGGGCACCCCGCAGGACTGCGCAGGCGGAGTCGACGATGGCAATAACGCGGCCGGTCCCAGCCCGAATGGCCTCGCGTCGTACCGCCTCCAGAAGGAGAATGTTTTTGCTGCGTTCCGCGGCACGCAGGTGGCGGATGAGGCTCCCGGTATAGCGACCGCCAGCCAGCGCGGTCAGGTCAGCCTGAGTCAGCTGATGGATACCTGGCCTCGCGATTTTCTCGGTCAATCCGGCGTCTTGTAGTTCTGCCACATCCGAGCTTGTCCGCCAATGACGGACATATCGTCATTTATCTGGCCACCACACGGCCGAATTATTCCGTTAATGGCTATTTCGAACGTTTCCTCATCGAGTTGCGGCAGCTCTGCGATGGGCGTAGCAGTCAAGTCGAGCAGGCCTGATCCGGTGAATTCCGCCACAGACGGCTCCTTTACGGAGGAGGATAGGGCTCGCGAGCCTGAAACTTCGCGGGCCACTACCATAAACCCTGGGCTCTCGCCCCGCCGCTTGGACCCCCACAATCTCTCAGGCCTCACCATGCCGGGTCTTACCGCCAGCCTCGCCCGGCCGTGGTTGTGGCTGCACGACCGACAATCACGGTGAAGGTGCCCAGCGCCTTGCCCTGCTCGCGGGTATCGGCGAAGGTCGAGGTGAGCAGGGCTGACGCGGACGGGGCAAGCAACGCGCCGAACGCGGCCTGCCTGGCTCGGGCCGCCACGAGGTCGGCGAAGCCGAGCGCGGCGCCGCGCGCGGCCGCGGCAGCCGCGGCAGCCGCGAACCTGGGCCGCCCGATGACGACTATCGCCAAGGACGCCCTGGTGCGGCCGTCATCGAGAGTCACCAGCGCAGCTACGAAGGGCCGGGCGCGGAATTCAGCTAGCCTCGGTCTCCGGTCGGCCGGCCCGAGGCGCTCGTCCGCGTGCCGGGAATGGAACCAGGGCAACCGGCGGGACCTTCAGCCGGACGGGAAGACCCTGGCCACCAGCGATACCAACAGCAGCGCCTACCTGTGGCGGGTCCGCTGACTGTTACATTTGCAACCTGATTGCAATTATCAGGTACTTTATAAATTAAATACTTTGTGCTATGCTAAAGTGACACGGGCAATACTTCATTGCTAATCTCCGTCGCGTGATCAGTGACGATTCCGTAGCATTCACCCGTTCGGTCATTGCCGTTCGTGACCTGCCGTACGACGACCTCGGCCTCCCCCTGGCCGGCCTGTTCTGCTGGGACGAGACCCAGGACGGCGCCCGGCCCGGGATCCTGCTCATCCACGGCGGCGCCGGGCTCGACGAGCACGCCAGGGAGCAGGCCAAGCGCTACGCGGCGATCGGTTATGCCGTGCTCGCCTGCGACATGTTCGGCCCGGAGGTGGCGGGGAACCGGGAACGGGTCATGGCCTGCCTGCTGGCCCTGCGCGACGACCCGGCGCTGCTCGTCCGCCGGGCGCGGGCCGGCCTGACCGCCCTGGCCGGCTGCCCGCAGGCGGACGGCCGGATGGCGGCGGTCGGGTTCTGCTTCGGCGGCATGGCCGCCCTGGCCCTGGCCCGGGCAGGCACGGACCTGGCCAGCGCGGTGAGCATCCACGGCAGCCTCGCCACCAGTCGGCCCGCAATGACCCAGCCCGGCGCCGTGACGGCCAGGATCCTCGTCTGCCACGGCGCGGCCGACCCGCACGTCCCGCTCAGCGACGTCACCGCCTTCGCCGAGGAGATGAACCGCGCGGGCGCCGACTGGGAGCTGGTCATGTACGGCCGGGCCATGCACGGCTTCACCCACC
>DASTJM010000073.1:0-82563 GCA_035716545.1 Streptosporangiaceae bacterium | reverse complement strand
ACTAATCGCAGCCGGGAGCATTTCCCGCCCGTACAGGCAGAAAACTGTCCCCGCACCGGAAACCCTCCACCGAAAGCACGGCAACTCTCCACGATCATCAAACCCGCGCACCAGGCACCGGGCACCAGGCACCGCGCACCGGGCACCGCGCACCGGGCACCGCGCACCGGGCACCGTGCGGCAACCGCGACAGGCCGACGCCCGGCCCCCCAATCCAGCACCCTCTCCCGACAGCAGCAACCAGTACCTCGTTGCTCACCCGATCCCGCCGCTGACAGCAGCGAGGAGCACCGCCACGCTGCCGGCCAGGCGGGCCCGTCCCTGAACCCAGCGCGGGCGGTCACTGGCACAGCCGGCGAGAATGAAACCGGCATCAATGCTGCCGATCGTGATCAGCCCGCAGCTGATCGTGAGAGTTCGGCCGATGTCGGAGGAATACGTCCCGAACCACCGTGTTCAGCTTCCCCGCGACCTATGGCTGACGCATGATGTTGGAGCGCAGGAAGGAGACGACATGCACCCCCGCGGCTTTCCCGCTCATGTCGGCGTGCCGTGGTGCGTGCGAGCCGATCGCACCCTGCTCACCCGCCTCATACTCGTCGCCGCGCTCGCGAGCTTGGCCACCGCCTGCGGCGGCTCATCAGGTCAGCAAGCCAAGACGGCGACAAAGACCAAGGTCATCGCCTGCGGCACGGCAAAGACAGCGGCCAACGTGCCAATCCATGTCGAAGTCATCTCAGGCGGCGTCACCTGCGCCACGGCTATGACGATCGAGCACAAGTACGCCGAGGAAATCCGCTCTGGCGACGCTCCGGGCAATGGCGGCGGCGGCCCGGTCAAGGTCAGCGGATGGACCTGCCAGGGCTATTCAACGCCCGTAGTGCTTCACACCGGCAAGGCCTCCCGTTGCACCAACGGCAGCAACGAGATCCTGGCGATCCTCGCGACGCCGGCCTAACCCGCTCCCGGTGAGCAACCGTCCTTTTTCAAGATCAGCTTAAATATCATGGGCCACTTCGCGGTCCGGCCGTGGTGATGAAAACTGGGTACCGCCCTGCGGTACCCAGTTTTCATCAGGCTCAGTGGCATCGCTGTTCCCGAGGAGAACATTCACTCCGGGAAACTTTTCAGTTAAAGCCGCTGAAAAGCTTCCCGGAGTGAAAAGCCCCCCAACTGCGCAGGACCGCTAACTACGCAATACCGCTAACTACGCAGGACCGCGCCGGTGCGGCGGGCTGCCTCAGCTACCGCGGCGTCCTTGACTAGCGCGACTTCGTCGTCGGTCAGAGTACGGTCAGCCGCGCGGAACCTCAGCGAGTACGCGAGCGACTTGCGGCCGGCGCCGATCTGCTCGCCGGTGTACACGTCGAACAACCGCACCTGCTCAAGCAGCGGCTCAGCCGAACCCGCCGCCGCGCCTTCGGCCAGCGCTGACTCCACATCGGAAGCGGGGATCTCCTGCGCCACTACGAGGGCCACATCTTGCGTCGCTACCGGGTACCCGGAGATCCGGGGTGCGGCCGCCGGCGGCAACGCCGCGGCAGCCTGCTCGATCAGTGAGAAGTCAAGCTCCATCGCGCACGTACGGGCCGGAAGCTTGTACGAGTTGATCACCCTCGGATGCAACTCGCCCGCGTAACCGATGACCACCGGGTCCGGGGAATCATCGCCAGCCAGCACAAGCTGCGCGCACCGGCCCGGATGCCACGGTTCGGTGTGCCCGGCGCGCACCTGGAAGTCGAGCCGCGCCAGCCGCGGCAGCGACTTCGCCGCCTCGATCGCGTCGTAGAAGCTGGCCAGGCGGCCCTCGCCCCACCAGCCGGCCGGCTCGATCTTGCCGGTCAGCACGCACGCCACCAGCCTGGGCTGATCAGGCAGCGCGTCCTCGATCGACTCGGCCTCGTCTCGGCCCGGACCGCGGTCGACAGCCAGAATCGGAGCCACCCTCGGCTCAGCGCCGCGCAGCCGGAACGCAAGGCCCATCTCGAACAGCGCCAAGTCGGCGAAGCCGAGCCCGATATTCCGCAATGCGACCCGGAACAGGCCAGGCAGCAACGTGCTGCGCATCAGCGGCTCTTCGTTTCTGATCGGGTTGGCGAGCCTGACGGCCCGCCGGCGCACGTCGCCGGCCCCGAGCAGCATCCGGTCGAAGTCCGCCTCCGAGCCGAACGCGCTGCTGATCACCTCCACGTACCCGGCCCCGGCCAGCGCCCGGCCAGCCGAACGGCGCAGTCGCTGGGCAGGCGTCCTGCCCTTGCCAGCCACCGCGCGCGGCTTGGTAACCCCGACCTTGTCGTAACCCTCGAACCTGATGACCTCTTCGGCAAGGTCGTTCGGGTCGGTCAGGTCAGGCCGCCACGACGGCGGCCGCACCACCAGCCGCGGGCCAGCGCCGGCACCAGCCGCGGCTCCCGCCTCTTCCTCGACCTCGCAGCCGGCTTCCCGCAGCCTGCGCACCACGGTCGGGGTCTCATACGACAAGCCAGCTACCCGGCCAGGCAGGTCAGCGGCGATCGAGATTATCGTCGGCGAGATCGGCCCGGTTGCCAGCGAGTACCCGGGCACCGCCGTGCCCGCGCCAAGCGTGGCCAGCATCGAGGCAGCCCGCGCCGACGCGCGCAACGGCAGCTCGTAGTCGACGCCGCGTTCGAACCGCGCGGACGCCTCGCTGAAGAGCCGGTGCCGCCGGCTCATCCGCGCGACGCCAGGGGCGGAAAAGTGCGCGGCCTCGATCACCAGGTCAGCAGAATCCGAGCTGATCTCGGTCGCCAGCCCGCCCATCGTGCCTGCCAGCGAGATCGGGCCCGACCTGTCGGTGATCAAGATGTCGTCGGGATCGAGCTGGCGCACAACGTGATCGAGCGTCTCGAGCTTTTCGCCTTCAACAGCCCGGCGAACCACGATCGGCCCCCGCAGCGCCGCCCGGTCGAAGGCGTGCAGCGGCTGGCCGAGCTCGAGCATCAGGTAGTTGGTGATGTCCACGGCGAGCGACACGCTCCGCATACCGCAACGCGCGAGCCTGATCCTCATTCGCAATGGCGTAGCGGCGGCAGGATCGATACCACGTACCTCGCGCAGCGCGATCCGGTCGCAAGCCGACGGATCGCCAATGCTCACCTGATACACCGAAGCGCCCGGCCCGTCATCGGCCGCCAGCTCCCCGGCCGGATCCGTGTACCGAACCCCGAACGCGCTCGCCAGCTCCCTGGCCATTCCCCTGATGGACAGCGCGTGGCCCTTGTCCGGGGTCACGTTCACGTCGAACACGACGTCGCGCAGTCCAGCCAGCGACACGAAGTCCGCGCCGAGCGGCGAGTCCCCTGGCAGCACCAGGATGCCTGAGTGGTCATCCCCCAGGGCCAGCTCGGCGGCCGAGCAGATCATGCCGTCCGACAGCTTGCCGTAAGCCTTGCGAGCGGCGATCTCGAATCCGCCGGGCAGCACGGCACCGGGCAGCGCCAGCGCCACGAGGTCGCCAACGGCGAAGTTCGTCGCCCCGCAGATGACCCAGCGCTCGCCGGTTTCCGAACCGGAAGCCGGGCCCGACGGCGACGCACCGGTCGTCACCCGGCAGTACCTGATCGGCTTCTTGTGCCCGGTCAGCTCTTCGATCTCGAGCACCCGCGCGACGACGACGCCGGAAATATCGTGCCCGACCTCGGAAACGGCCTCGATCTCGAGCCCGATGGCGGTCAGCCGCCGGCCAACCTCCGCGTAGTCCACTGGCGATGGCACGGCGGCATACTCGAGCAGCCAGGAAAGCGGTACCAGCATCTAAAGCTCCTCTCCGAAGCCGCGGGAGAACCTGACGTCGCCCTCGATCGTGTCCCTGATGTCTGCCAGCCCGTTCCTGATCATCAGCGGCCGCTCGATCCCGAGCCCGAAAGCGAAGCCGCTGTAGCGGCCGGAGTCGATCCCGCAGGCACGAAGCACGCGCGGGTTCACCATGCCGCAGCCGGCGATCTCGACCCAGCCCTGTGACTTGCACACCCGGCACGGCGTCCCGCCCGGCAGCGTGGACGCCCCGCGGCACACGTGGCACTCCATCGATACGTCGGCCGATGGTTCGGTGAACGGGAAGTAGTCAGGCCGCAGCCTCGTCCGCAGCCCGGGCCCGAACAGTGCCTCGACGAACGCGGCGATAGCGCCGCGCAGGTCGGCCATGGTCAGGCCCTCGCCCACGGCGAGCCCTTCGATCTGGTGGAACACCGGGCTGTGCGTGGCATCGAGCGCGTCCGACCTGAAGCACTTGCCCGGCGCGACCACGTACAAGGGCAGCGGCCTGGTCAGCATGGCCCTGATCTGCACCGGCGACGTATGAGTGCGCAGCACCATGTTCGACCTGGCGCCGTCAGGACCCGCCACGAAGAACGTGTCCTGCATCTCCCGCGCCGGATGGTCGGGCGGGAAGTTCAGCGCGTCGAAGTTGTACCACTCGGCCTCGACCTCCGGCCCTTCGGCGATCTCATAGCCCATGTCGATGAACACGTCGGCCAGCCGGTCGGCAAGCGTCACGACCGGGTGCCTGGCGCCAGCCGGATACCTGTCCCACGGCAGCGTGACATCGGCGACCTCGTCGACCAGGACCCTGCGGTCCCTGTCGGCCTCAAGCTGAGCCTGCCGGGCCGCGTGGGCCTGCGCGAGCAGGCGCTTCGCCTCGCCGACCCGCCGGCCGGCTTCCGACTTCGCCTCGGGCGGCAGCGCGCCGATTTCGGCGCTCGCCACGATCAGCGGCGCCGAGCCGCCGAGATGAGCGAGCCGCGCCGCCTTGAGCTCTTCGAAAGTGGCGGCGCCATTGATCGCGGTAATCGCCTCGTCCGTCATGCGCTGAACCTCGGCGGGCGCAAGCGCCGCCACAGCAACGGGATCGTAGGTCTTATTCGGTGCTGACATCTGGAATCAGTCCTGTTCTAACCTCAAACCATTAAAAAGCTTCATGATGAAAGGCTCGCGCCAGTACTCGCGCAAGCACGCCTGATCGCTCGCGTGGTGACTCGGATCTCCTGGTGTGCCCGCCGGTCAGGGCAGATCAGGTCAGCCGTGATCTGGGGTGCCGGCAGGCATGGTAAATCGGAACTCCGCACCGCCACCCGGCGCCTTCGCCACGGCGATGGACCCGCCGTGCGCCTCGACCAGGCCCTTGACGATGAACAGGCCGAGTCCGGCACCGCCACGCCGCTTCGCGCGCCAGAACTGGCGGAACACCCGCGGCGCGAACTCAGGCGCGATTCCCGGACCCTGATCGCGCACTGATACCGCGATCCCGGGCCCGCCGCAGACCTGCGCCGCCTCGATCACGGTAGTTACGGTACCAGCACCGTGCCTGACCGCGTTCTCAATAAGGTTGGCCAGGATCTGATCGATCTTGTCGCCATCTAGCCAGGTCTCGGGCAGTGCCTCGGCAACCTGGATCTTGAATCTGGAGGCGTTCTCCCCCGCCGCGACCCGGCCGGCCACGAGCTTGGACGCCCGCGCCGCGATGTCGACGAGCTCGCGATGCAGCACGATGCGGCCGGCCTCGATCCTGGAAACGTCAAGCAGCTCCGTGATGAGCCTGGTGACCCGGTCCGCGTCAGCGTTGACTGTCTCGAGCATCACGCGCTTCTGGTCGTCGGTGAACCTCGGCCATTTTTCAAGCAATGTTGCCGTAAAGCCTTTGACACTGGTCAGAGGTGAGCGCAGCTCATGTGCGACGGTCGACACCAGGTCGGCCCTGGTGCGCTCAAGCCGGGCACGCGCCGAACCGCTGCGAAGCGTGATGGTCAGTCTTTGCACCGCGCGGCGGTCGGTTCCGCCGCCATTGCGCGGACCGCGCACGTAACCGATCGTGACGAGCAATTCAGTGCCATCAGTGAGATAGAGCGAGCATTCCTGGCCCCGGGTCCGGGTGGACAGCCCGTCGTAGGGTCGGCACACCCCCCACCAGCACCGGCCCTCGCTATCGGCCAGCGGCAGCGCGACCGGCAGTTTCGCGCCGACGGCCTGCCTGGCGTCGATTCCGGTCAGCCGTTCCGCCGCCCGGTTGAATACGGTCACCACGCCGTCGCCGTCGGCCACGACGAGGCCGTCGGGAAGTTCATCAGGGCTGAACAGGTCGGGACCGGCCGGGTTCACGAGCGTTCTGCCCGCGCCGCCCTTACCCGCAATGCGCTCGCCGCGCTCACAGCGCCCACCGCGCTCAGTCGCCAGGGCAGTCACCGCGTCACGCACCGCTGCATTGATCGCGGCCACCACGTTCACCTGCCGGTCCACATCGGACTTTTCACCCGAGCCTTTGCGCGCACAGCCTGCCCCGGCATGCCAGGTATTCATCGCTCCGGGTCCGGGGGGTTACCCGCGAGCGATGCGCCACCTTGGGTGACCCATCTCAGACTACTCATGACGCAACGTAACCAAAGCCTAGCGCGTCAGGTGCCCGGAGCGGCACCCCCGACATGCGCGAGCCGACGCATAAAGGCACACAACCGCCGCGGCCGCGAGGTTCAGGCTTTCCGCTCTGCCGTAGATGGGGACCGCGACCACCTCGTCGGCGAGCGCGAGCAAGTCGCCCGGCAGTCCCCAGGCCTCATTGCCGAACAGCCAGGCGGCGGGCCGGTCGAGGGCGATCTCGTCGAGGCTGGTACCCGCGCTGCCGTCGGCGGCCAGCACAGCGAGTCCGGCCGTCTTGAGCCCGGTGACCGCGTCCTTCACGCTCACCCCCGTCACGATCGGCAGATGGAAGATCGAGCCGGCCGATGACCTGACGCACTTGCTGTTGTACGGGTCGACGGTCGCCCCGGCGAACACCACTCCGGCCGCACCAGCCGCGTCCGCCGATCGCAGCACGGTTCCGGCGTTGCCCGGATCACGGACATTGGCCAGCACGACAACCAGTCGCGGGCGCTGCTCCGTCAGGCCAGCCAGCGGCACGTCGGTAAACGGGCAGACGGCGAGCAGGCCCTGCGGCGTCACAGTCTGGGCCAGCTCAGCCATCAGCTCACCGCCGACCTCGTGCACGGGTGCCCCCGTCGCGGCCACGGCAGCAACGAGATCGCCGTGCCGTGTCCGCGCGTCAGCAGTGACAAACAGCTCCCTGATCAGACCGCCGGAGGCGGCTTCCCTGACTGCCTGCGGTCCTTCGGCGAGAAACAGCCGCGACCGTTCCCGCAGCGCCCGCTTCGCCAGTTGCCTGGCCGCCCGCACCGGCGCTTGCCCGCTCGCCTGACGGCTCGCTCGCTGCTCGCGGGCCGCATGCTTGCTAGGCAGCAGCTGACCTCGGCGCGTCCACGTCGGCGGGCAGCGCGTTCCGTGCGACCTCGACGAGCGCCGCGAAGGCCGCCGCGTCGTTAACCGCGAGTTCTGCCAGCATCTTCCGGTCAACGTCAACGCCCGCCGCCTTGAGACCCTGGATGAAGCGGTTGTACGTAATGCCCTCGGAACGGGCCGCCGCGTTGATGCGCTGGATCCAGAGCCTGCGGAAGGCACCCTTGCGGTCCTTGCGGTCCCGGTAGGCGTAGGTCATCGAGTGCAGCGACTGTTCTTTGGCCTTGCGGTAGAGCCTGGACCGCTGGCCGCGATAACCGCTGGCCCGCTCGAGTACTACCCTGCGCTTCTTATGGGCATTGACCGCCCGCTTTACGCGTGCCATGAAATCGGCTCCCTTGCGTCGGACCGGGTCACTTGCCCAGCAACTTCTTGACGGTCTTGTTATCGGCGGGTGACAGCGTCACCTCGTTGTCCAGGCGGCGGGTCCGCGTGGTGGGCTTGTGCTCAAAGTAGTGCTGCCTGTTCGCGCGGCGGCGCATGATCTTGCCAGACCCGGTGATCCGGAACCGCTTCTTGGCACCGCTGTGCGTCTTCATCTTCGGCATCTCGCCGCATCCCTCGTTCCATGCGTGATCGGGCACGCGTTTCTCTAGTAACCCGCCGGCGCCATAGCGCGTCGTGGGTAAGCCTGATAGCTAGCTCAGCTGTGCCGGTCAGCCTCCGGTTTCCGAAGGCACATCGTCCGGCTTGGCGCGCGGAGCGGCTGGCCTGGGCGCGGCCGGCCTGGGCGCGGCCGGCTTAGGCGCGGGGGGCCGCTGTGCAGCCTGGGCGGCGGCCGGCTGCGCCGGCCGTGGCGCGGCGGGCTTGGGTGCCGTTGGCCTTGGCCCGCCCGACGGCGGACCTGGACGCGGTGCTGCCTGCGAAGCCGGCGGAGCCGGCCTTGGTGAGGCCTGCGCGCCCGACGGAGCCGGTCGCGGTGCGGTCGGCCGCGGCGCTGCCTGGGCAGCCGGTCGCGGTGCTGCCTGGGCAGCCGAAGAAGCCGGCCGTGGTGCGGCTGGACGCGGACTGCCGACCTGACCTGGCCTGGGTGCTGCCGGGCGCGGTGCCGCGCTAGTCGTCGCGGCCGGGCCCGGGGCACTTGTGGCCTGGCTGTTGTGGCTCACCGGGCTCGCCACGGCTGCCCGGCTGGGCGCTGGCGCTGGCCTGCTGCCCGCGTGATCCGCGGTAGGTGCGCTCGCCCGCGCGCTGGCACGGTCAGGGACCCTTGCCGGCTTGGTGTCCGCCTTCTTGCGGTGCGGACCGATGACCATAATCATGTTCCGGCCGTCCTGCTTGGGCTGGGACTCGACGAAGCCAAGCTCCTCGACGTCACCGGCCAGTCGCTGGAGCAGCTTGTAACCAAGCTCGGGCCTCGACTGCTCGCGACCGCGGAACATGATGGTCACCTTGACCTTGTCGCCCGCCTTGAGGAACCGCTCGACATGGCCCTTCTTGGTCCCGTAGTCGTGCGGATCGATCTTGGGACGGATCTTGATTTCCTTGATGACCGTCTGCGCCTGGTTCTTGCGCGATTCCCTCGCCTTGAGCGCGGACTCGTACTTGAACTTGCCGTAATCCATCAGCTTGCAGACGGGCGGCCTGGCTGTCGGCGCGACCTCAACCAAGTCCAGATCAGCCTCCTGCGCCAGGCGGAGCGCGTCGTTGATCGACACGATCCCGACCTGCTCCCCTGACGGGCCGACCAGACGGACTTCAGGTACCCGGATACGCTCGTTGATTCGAGGTTCAGTGCTGATGTGACCTCCTGCGTCACTTATCGTCCCGGCCGGGTCGATCCCGGCCGGTTCACTCGCGTCGCCGCCCGTGCGGAAACGCGAAAGCCCCGCATGGCTCGCATGCGGGGCCACCGTCAGCGCAGCCAGCGCGACGACACTCGTCGTGAGTGCGTCACGTAAGCCACGCGCCGAGCCAAGCTTCGGCCATAACCGAGCCCGGCCCGTCCGGCCAAAAGACCGCCGACCAGACATACGTATGGCTTTGCGGACTTCTACCCGCCAGCAGTGCAGCTGACCAGGTGGGAGGTGGCCGAGGTGGTCCTCCGCTTCCGAACCCGGCGTTACGCCAAGTCGTTAAGTTCTGCTGTTTAGGTTACCGCATAGCAGCGACATCGTCATATCTGAGACCCGGCCTCCAGACCCGGCCTCCAGACCCGGCCCCCAGACCCGGCCCCCAGACCGGCCCCCAGACCCGGCATCCAGACCCCCGCGACCCGGCTTCCAGACCCGGCCCCCTGCCCAGGCCCGCCCTGGCCGGCCGGGAACCGGCACGCCGGCCCTGACCCCTGGCACTACAGCAGCAAGTGGCACCACGCTGCTGTCCACGACCGCGATCGAACAGCAACGAGACCCTGCCTCCTGCTGTCCCAACGACAGCGGGCAGGGTCCCGTTGCGGTTGGCCGCCGGCCGCAACAGCAACAGGCCGTACGTCAATGCGCGGAGCGAGATTGCCCGGCCAGGGCGGCCATGCCGGCCCGCCGCATCGCATCGAGGGGAGCCGGCCTGCCGGTCATGAGCTCGACTTGGCGAGCTGCCTGATGCAGCAGCAGGTCGAACCCGCTCACCAGCACAGCTCCCGCCGACTCGGCGGCAACCGCAAGCGGCGTCGGCCACGGGTGATATACCACGTCGAGCACTGCTGAGGGCGCTGCGAGCTGGGCGGAGATTTTTTCAGCCAGGAAGTCGGCTCCGCCGGCCGGCACAGTTGAGATCACCAGCCGCGCGCCGTCGAGCGCCCCGGGTGCCAGCGGCACGAGCGTGATCGCCATGCCTAGCCGGCCGGCGGCCTGGCGCAAGTCCGCTGTCCGGTCGGGATCGCGCACGGCGACGGTCACCGATTCCAGCCCGAGCCGGCCGAGCGCGCCAACCGCCGCGCAGGCGGTGGCTCCCGCGCCGATGATCAGCACGGGGCTGAGGCCATCAGCACATCGTTCCGTCAGCGCGTTCACCATGCCGGGCACGTCGGTGTTGTAACCGAGTCGCTGCGCAGCGGCGAAAATTACCGTATTGGCGCAGCCGACCTGGGTGGCGAGCGGCTCGGTGCGATCGAGCAGCGGCAGCACCGTGCGCTTGAGCGGCATGGTGAGTGACAACCCGGCCCAGTCAGGTCCGCACGAGTCGAGCAGGGCGGGCAGCGCGGCTTCATCGCATTCGATCGCCTCGTAGCGCCACCAGGTCAGCCCGAGTTCGGCGTAGGCGGCGTTATGCAGCACTGGTGACAGCGAATGCGCGATCGGTGAGCCGAGTACCGCGGCCCTGACGCTGCGCGGGTCGCCGTTCAGCCTTCGAACTCCTGCTTCCATTGCTCAAACTGGGCGAAGCTGGCGGTGAAGTACGTCTTGTACGGCTTCTTTCTGGTGTCGGTGATGAAGTACAGCAAGTCACCCTTCACCGGATGCACCGCAGCCTGCATGGCCAGCACTCCCGGACTGCTGATCGGCCCAGGCGGCAGACCGGTGTGCGCATAGGTGTTGTACGGCGAGTTCACCTTTTGCTGCTGCGCGGTTGCCGCCGTCCCGTAGGTGTTGAGCGCGTAGAAGACGGTGCTGTCGAATTGGAGCGGCATGTTCTTGGCGTACCTGTTCCACGCCACCCGGGAGATCTTGCGGAAGTCACTGACGTTGCCTGCTTCGTCCTGGATCAGGCTGGCGACGATCAGGGCCTGCCAGGGCGTGATGAAGACCTTCTTCGCCTCGCCTGCCATGTTGATGCTGGCGACCTTATCGTTGAATTCCCTGACCATCGCCTGCAGGACCTGCAGCGCGCTCATGTGCGGCAGCAGCGTGTAGGTATCGGGGAAGAGAAAGCCCTCGGCACTGGCGTTCTTCGGCGCCCAGCTCGGCAGCCCGAGCGACGCCGGCGGGTGCTTGATGATCTCGGTGAACTGGCTGACCGGGATCTTAGTCTGCGCCGAGAGCACGGACGCGATCTTCGAGGCGCGCATGCCCTCGATGATCGTGACCTGATCCTTGATCCGGTGCGCTGTGCTCAGCAACCAGGACACGGCGAGCGCGGAACTCATGTGGTGGCGCAGCTGATACACGCCTGGCTGGAGGTCATCGGCATTGTGCGCGGCACCGGCCGCGGTGTCAAAAGGCCGGATCTCCATGATCACGCCCTGGCGCACAAGCGCCGGTCCGAGTTCGGCCAGCGACGTGCCGGGCGTCACCGTGATGTCCGCCTTGCCGGTGCCGGCCCCCTGGTAGTCCCCGTACCTGCTCGTATGCCAGGTCTGATAGCGCTGGTAGCCGTACACGCCCGCAGCGGCGATCACGACTGCCACGGCGGCGATTGACGCGGTGAAGGCCACCTTGGCGCGCGTTCGCCGCTGTCGCTTGGCCCGCCCTGCCCTCCGCCCCCGCCGACCGCGGTTGCCGTTGTCATCGTCGTCACCGAACCGCCGCGACAGCAAGCCGCCGTCGCGGTCATCCTCCCAGGCGGCACGAGGCTGACCGGGATCGTCCCAGTCGCCGACGTCCTCGGACTCGTCGGAGTCATCGGAGTCGTCGGCCGGATACCGGTTGCCAGGATACTGATCGGCCGGGTACTGCTTCGGAGAGTACGGGTCAGCTGGATACTGGACGCCCGGGTACTGCTCGTAGTCAGCCTGGGCACCGTATTGCCGGTCCCCGTACTGCTGGTCACTGCGCGAATACTCATCAGGACGGCCGAACGAGCCCGTGTCAGGACGGCCGAACCAGCCGCTGTCGTCGCGCGCGAACGAGCCGGTGTCGGGGCGGGGGCCGTACTGATCTTGCGATCCGTAGCCCTCCTGGGCGTACATGTCACGTCCGTAGGATTCTGGTCCTGACCCGTAGTCCTGGTGACCGTAGCCACCCTGAGAGTAGCCGTTCTGGCCGTAGCCATCGGCTGGCTCGCCTGCGTAGCCGCCGTCGCGTTCGTGGCCGTATCCGTCAGCGCCGTACGTGCCGGTGTCATAGGCACGGTGGTCGTAGGCACCGTTGTAACCGGCACCGTTGTAGTCAGTGCTGGGATAGCCCTGGCCGCCATAGCCAGCGACCTGACGGCCGGCTTGCTGCCCCAGATCCCAGCCTGGCTGCCAGGCCGGCGCCCGCTCCGACGGGGAGATGAAGTCGCCGTCCCGGCCGAAACCATCGTCCGAGTACCGCCCGCCCTGGCTGCCTGGGTGATTCACTGCGCACCACCGCTCGTCGTGACGAGTTCACCAGCGGGGTCACCCGACAGCCGCTCGGAGTCGAGCGCGCTCTGCAGCAGCATCGCGGCGGCGGCCTTATCCACGCATCGCCGGCGATCCCGGCCGTCGCGCCCGCCGGCCCGCAGCGCCGAGTGCGCGAGCGTGGTCGTGAACCGCTCGTCCATCAGCCGCACCGGGACCGGAGCCACTCGCGCGGCCAGGGCGCTCGCGAACGACCGCGCGTCTGCCGCTGCCGTGCCTGCCTTGCCTGCCAGCGTGATCGGCAGTCCCACGATTACCTCGATGGCGGCGTGCTCGCCGCACAGCCGGGAAATCTCGTCAAGGTCTCCGCGACCGCGCCGCACGGTCGCTAGCGGAGTGGCTAGCACCCCGCCCTGGTCGCAGCTAGCCACTCCGATTCGTACCGACCCCACGTCGATAGCGAGCCTTTTACCCGCCCTCAAGGCATCAATCCCTGAAGGTTTGGTATCAGAATCGACACAACCCGGCTGCGACATGGTTTCACGTTACGCTACCCGGCCCCCGACGTCGGCAATAACGGCCCGAACCGCATCAAACGCCTCCGTCATTGCCTGTGCGGTCCGATCGCCGAGCACCGCACCGCCGCCCTGAGCGATGTCGTCCTTACCGCCACCGCGTCCACCTAGCGCCGCAGTCGCCGTCCCGATCAGTGCTCCCGCCGCGATTCCGCGCGACCGCGCGGCCTCGTTGACCGCGACGACCACCGACGGACGGCCGGCGGACACCCCCGCCGTCACCACGACGCCCGGCCGGTTCGCCGGAATCTGGCCGCGGATATCGAGCGCCAGCTTGCGGATGCCGTCGACCGGGGTGCCGTCTGGCACCCGGTGCGCGACATAGGCCACGCCGCCTGCGTCGGCCGCCTGGCCGGCCAGCCCGACCGCCACGGTCGCGAGCTGCGCCGACTGCATCCGCTGCAGCTCGCGCTCGGCATCCCTGAGCCTGGTGACGATGCTCGCGACGCGGTCAGGCAACTCAGCCCGCGGCGTCTTGAGCTGTTCGGACAGCTGGCTCACGAGCACGCTCTCCCTGACCAGATGCCGGAAAGCATCCATGCCGACCAGCGCCTCAACGCGCCGGACGCCCGAGCCGATCGATGATTCGCCCATGATCTTCACCAGGCCGAGCTGCCCCGACCGGGCGACGTGAGTGCCGCCGCAGAGCTCGCGTGAGTAGTCACCGACCTCTACTACCCGCACTTCGTCGCCGTACTTTTCGCCGAACAGGGCGAGCGCGCCCATCGCCCGGGCCTCGCCGATGGAGGTGTAGAACGCGCGTACGTCCAGGTCATTGGTCAGGATCTCGTTGACCTCGTCCTCGACATCGGCAAGCACGGCAACCGGCACCGCGCCGATCGCCGTGAAGTCGAACCTGAAGCGGCCTGGCGAGTTCTCCGAGCCCGCCTGAGCCGCGGACTCTCCGAGCGCACCGCGGAACGCGCGGTGGACCAGGTGCGTCGCGGTGTGCGACCTGGAGATCGCGCGGCGCCGGCCGACATCGATCTCGACAAGCACCTGATCGCCCACCGTCACCTCGCCGGAGGTGACACGGCACCTGTGCACGATCAAGCCGGGCATGGGTGTCTGCACGTCAAGGATCTCGATCGTGGCGTCGCCCCCGGTGTCGCTGCCGGTCAGCCGAATGACGCCAGCATCCGCGAGCTGTCCGCCGCCCTCCGCGTAGCAGGGCGTCCGGTCGAGCACCACGTCGACCTCGGTGCCAGCGCCCGCCGCCGGTACCGATGCTCCGCCAGCGAGAAGCCCGATCACGGTTGCCTCAGCCGCGATCTCGTCGTAGCCGGTGAAGACCACCTTGCCCGCACGCTCGAGCAGTTGCGCGAAGGCGGAAATGTCGGCGTTGCCGGTCTTCTTTGCCGCCGCGTCGTCCTTCGCCCGCTTGCGCTGCTCGGCCATCAGCCGCTTGAACTCAGTCTCGTCGACCCGCAGGCCCTGCTCCGCCGCCATTTCCAGGGTCAGGTCAATCGGGAAGCCGTAGGTGTCGTGCAGCGCGAACGCCTGCGCGCCGGTGATCGCCCGCTCACCGCGCCGCTCCGCTTCAGAGACCGCCGCTTCGAAGATCGCGGTACCAGTCCGCAAGGTGCCGATGAACGCGTTCTCCTCGGCGTCGAGCACCGTGTAGATGTTCGGCGCGTCCCTGATCAGGTCGGGATACTGGTCGCCGAGCGCGCCGATCGCGACCGCAGCGAGCTCGTGCAAGTAGCGGTCGGTGTGACCGCCATGCCCGTTGCCACCGCGCTGGCTGCCCGCAAGCAGCCGCAGGTCGCGCACGCTGCGCCGGACGATGCGGCGCAGTACATAGCCGCGGCCCTCGTTGGAGGGGATCACGCCGTCGGCGACCAGCATGATCGCTGACCTGACGTGGTCAGCCACGACCCGCAGCGCGATATCGGTGCGCGGGTCCCTGCCGTACTTCTGGTCGGTCATCTCCGCGGCCCGGTCGAGCACCTTCCACATGGTGTCGACCTCGTAGATGTTGTCGACGCCCTGCAGCAAGATCGCCATCCGCTCCAGCCCCATGCCGGTGTCGATGTTGCGTGACGGCAACTCACCCTGGGTGTCAAAGTCGATCTTGCTGCGCACCGCGCTGAGCTGGAACTGCATGAAGACCAGGTTCCAGACCTCAAGGTAGCGGTCCTCGTCCGCCTCAGGCCCTCCGTCACGGCCGTACTCAGGGCCGCGGTCGTAGTAGATCTCCGAGCAGGGGCCGCCGGGTCCGGCCACGCCCATGTGCCAGTAGTTGTCAGCGAGCCCGCGCCGCTGGATCCGCGACTCGGGCACGCCGACCGACTGACGCCAGATCGAGTACGCCTCGTCGTCGCCGGTGTAGACGGTCGTCCACAGCCGGTCCTCGGGGAAACCGAAGCCGCCGTCGGACTCCGGCCTGGTCAGCAACTCCCACGCGAGCGGGATCGCCTGCTCCTTGAAGTAGTCGCCGAACGAGAAGTTACCGAGCATCTGGAAGAACGTCGCGTGCCTGGTCGTCTTGCCGACCTCGTCGATGTCCGGCGTCCTGATGCACTTCTGCACGGAAGCGGCGCGCGGATAAGGCGGAACTCGCTGGCCGAGGAAGTACGGCTTGAATGGCACCATCCCGGCGTTGACGAGCAGCAGCGTCGGATCCTCGGCGACCAGGCTGGCTGACGGCACCACCGTGTGCCCGCGCTGGGAGAAGTACTCAAGGAAACGGCGGGCGATTTCTGCCGACTCCATCAACGGCCATCCTTAATCGTGTCGTGGTCTGCCGCGCCGGGAGCCGTGCTGTCTGCCGCTCCGATAGCTGTGCTATCTGCCGCCCGGAGAGCGGGGCGCTGACCTACGAGGGTATTGCGTGGGCGGGCGTAGTGCCGATTTATATTCGGCTGTCCCGGCCTCTGCTGGCTGGAATCGAGGTACTCGTCCATCCCGGCGCGGACCTCAGCCAGGAACCCGGCGCTGGCACCCGCGCGGCGCACGAGCCAGATCACGGACCTGATCGCCAGGCCGGCCAAGGTGGCGGTCCGGCCAGATCCGCCTGGCCTCCCAGACCTGGCAGCACCGCCTGCGCGCGCGGGGATCCCGGCTGCCTGCCGCACAGCGGGCAGCGCCGCGGCGGTCTTGGCTGCGGCCTGGCTGGCCGTGAGCGTCTTGGCCACGCGGTCGAGCCTGCGGTAACCAGCGATGCCAAGTACCGCTCCGGCGCTCAGCCAGATCGTCCGGCGGATCATGGCTGGGCCCGGCCGGCCCGGCGGACCGCGAGCGCCCGCCTGACCCCGTAGTGCGCCGCCGCCAGCCGCAGAACCGGTGCGCCGAGGCCGCTAGCGACCAGCCGCGCCGAACCGGCGACGGCTGACACCTGCTCGGACAAGTCGGTCATGCTCGCGGTCACGGCCTCGACGCTGTCGCTGAGCTCGCGGGTCCTGGCGAGCTGCTCATCGGCCCGGCCCACGGTCGCCTGCGCCCGCAGCAGCAGTTCGTTCGTCGCGTCCTGATAGCCGGTCAGCACCGCCGTAGCCAGCGTGATCAGCCTCGCGAGCCGGATGAGCACATACACGGCCACACAGACCGCGACGGCGAAAGAGAACGCCGCGATGAGCGCGGCTAGCTGCCCGGCATCCATCGACTCCAGCGCTCCTTTCCGCTTGTGAATGCTTTTCGCCTGACGCCTGCGCCGACCCGCCGACCTTATCGCGGTCAGGAACCCGGCTGCTGGTCGATGCCGTCGAGCACGGCCCTGATCCGCTCGTACCTGTCGGCATACCTGGCTTCGGCGCCGTGCCTGGACGGTGCGTAGTACCGGTGGCCGGCGGCCTCGGCTGGCGGGTACCGCTGCGCCACGATGCCCTCGGGAAAGTCGTGCGGGTACTGGTACCCCTTGCCGTGGCCGAGCGTGGCGGCGCCCGGGTAGCTGGCGTCCCGCAAGTGCGCGGGCACCGCGCCGGTGCGCCCGGACCTGACGTCGTCCACAGCGGCGTAGATTGCCTTGACAACCGAGTTGGACTTGGGGGCAAGAGCGAGGTGGATCACCGCCTGCGCCAGGTTGATCCTGGCTTCTGGCAGCCCGACGAACTCCACCGCCTGGGCCGCCGCGATCGCGACCGGCAGCGCGGTCGGATCGGCCATCCCGACGTCTTCGCTGGCGTGCACGATGATCCGCCGCGCGATGAACCGCGCGTCCTCCCCGGCCTCGATCATCAGCGCGAGGTAGTGGAGCGCGGCATCGACGTCGCTGCCCCTGATGCTCTTGATGAACGCGCTGATCACGTCGTAGTGCTGGTCACCAGCCCGGTCATAGCGCACGGCGGCCCTGTCCACGGCCTGCTCGAGAATGGCGAGGTCGATCACGCCGCCAGTGCCCAGCCCGAGCGCCGCCGCCTCCAGGTACGTCAGTGCCCGCCGCGCGTCTCCTCCCGCCAGCCGGAGCAACTGCTCATAGGCCTCGTCGTCGAGCGAGACAGCTCCGCCGAGCCCGCGCTCGTCGGTCAGCGCCCGGTCGATCACGATCCGCAGGTCATCGTCGCCGAGCGGCTGCAGCCGCAGCAGCAGCGACCGCGACATGAGCGGCCCGACCACGGAGAACGACGGGTTCTCGGTCGTCGCCCCGATGAATGACACCCACCGGTTCTCCACCGCGGGAAGCAGCGCGTCCTGCTGCGCCTTGTTGAAGCGATGCACTTCGTCGATGAACAGCAGCGTCTGCCTGCCGGTCAGGCCAAGCTCACCGCGTGCCGCGTCGATCGCCGCCCGTACCTGGGCGACGCCGGCCGACACCGCCGAGATCTCCGCGAACCGCCTGCTGGTCACCGACGCCAGCACGTAGGCGAGCGTGGTCTTGCCGGTCCCCGGCGGTCCCCACAGCAGCACAGACATCGGAGCGGTGTGCTCAGCCAGCTTGCGCAGCGGCGAGCCGGGGGCAGTGAGCTTGGGCTGGCCGACCACTTCGTCCAGGTTTGCCGGCCGCATCCGCACAGCGAGCGGGGCCACGGCTTTCGCCGCCTCGGCCGCCGCATCGTCAAACAGGCTAGGCCCGCCGCCATGCCCGCGCTCTGCCTTAGCCACTTCCGGACGGTCCCATCCTCATGACATTCATGGCGCCGGGGCGTCCTGCGGAGTGAGCTGCTGCCCGCAGGGCGGATTTCCCGCGCTTCCCGGGAGACTTCGCGCCCTTCCCGGGAGACTTCCCGCTTGGGGGACACTTTTCTGCGCCATTCAGTGAAAACACTCCCGGGAGCGGAAACGCTCCCGGGAGACGACGAGAACTCTCCCTGATCATGACACCGGATCGGGTGCGGGCGCCCGGCCAGCGACAGGCGCGGCGTCGATGCCGGCTTCCTTGCGCTGGGCCGGGGTTATCGGCGTGGGCGCGCCCGTCAGCGGGTCGTGCCCGGAGGCCGCCTTCGGGAAGGCGATCACCTCCCTGATCGACTCGCGCCCGGTCAGCAGCATCAGCAGCCGGTCCCAGCCGAACGCGATGCCGCCATGCGGCGGCGGGCCGTACCGCAGCGCATCGAGCAAGAACCCGAACTGGGACTCCGCTTCGGCCCGCGACAGCCCGATCACGTCGAACACCTGCTGCTGCATGGCCGGCTTGTGGATCCTGATCGATCCGCCGCCGATCTCGGTGCCGTTGCACACGATGTCATAGGCGTCAGACAGCGCTCCCCCTGGCTCGGACGCGAACTTGTCGGCCCACTCGGGCAGCGGCGAGGTGAAGGGATGATGGACAGCGGTCCAGGTCTTCTCCCCGCCCGGGCCACCCGCGTCAGTCTCCTCGAACATCGGCGAATCGACTACCCAGGTGAACGCCCACGCCGACGGGTCGATCAGCCCGCACCGCACCCCGATCTCCAGTCGCGCGGCGCCCAGCAGCGACCGCGCCGCCGCCGGGGTGCCAGCCGCGAAGAAGACGCAATCACCCGCCGAGGCGCCGACGGCGGCTGGCAGCCCGGCGCGCTCTGCCGCCGACAGGTGCCTGACCACCGGGCCCGCTTCCGCGACCAGCCCGTCAGAACCAATGAGCACGTAGGCGAGGCCGCGAGCCCCGCGCGACTTGGCCCAGTCCTGCCAGCCGTCGAGTTCCTTGCGCGACTGCCGCGCCCCGCCTGGCATCACGACGGCGCCGACATGCTGGGCCTGGAACACCCGGAAGCCGGTCCCGGCGAAATACGCCGTGAGGTCGGCGAGCTCGCACCCGAACCGCAGGTCGGGCTTGTCCGACCCGAACCGCGCCATCGCGTCCGCGTACGTCAGGTGCGGGATCGGCAGCTGCACCTCGTACCCGGCGATCTCGCGCCACAAGGTCTGCACGATGGCCTCAGCGACCTTCACCACGTCGGCCCTGCTCACGAACGACATCTCGATGTCGATCTGGGTGAACTCAGGCTGCCGGTCGGCCCTGAAGTCCTCATCACGGAAGCACCGCACGAGCTGGTAGTAGCGTTCGAGCCCGGAGATCATCAGCAGCTGCTTAAACAGCTGCGGCGACTGAGGCAGCGCGTACCAGCTGCCCGGCTGCAGCCGCACCGGCACCAGGAAGTCGCGCGCGCCCTCAGGGGTTGACCTGGTCAGGAACGGGGTCTCCACGTTGACGAACCCGCGCTCACGCATTACGTCGGCCAGCAGGTAGGCCGCCTTAGACCTGGCCCGAAGCGCGGCCGCCATTTCGGCCCTGCGGATGTCCAGGTACCGGTACCTGAGCCTGACCTCTTCATTGAGCGCGCCTCCGCGCGCTTCAGCGTCGCCGTGCCCGTCGACGGGGAAAGGCAGCGGGTCGCACTCCGACAGCACTTCGACCCCGTCGGCCGCGACCTCGATGTCACCGGTCGGCAGCTCGGGGTTCTCGTTCCCGGCCGGCCGGCGCCGCACCCTGCCGCTCACCAGCACGCAGAACTCCGCCCGCAGCACGCGGCTGACGTCTTCTTCCCGCAGCACGACCTGGACCACGCCGCTGGCGTCGCGCAGGTCGATGAAGACCACGCCGCCGTGGTCACGGCGCCGCGCCACCCAGCCAGCCAGCGTGACCTGCTGGTCAGCGTCGGACGCGCGCAGCGTGCCCGCCTCGTGCGTGCGGATCATCGTAGTCAAGCCCTTCTATTCGAACGTGATCGCCGGCAACTGCCAAGAGTTTGAACGAGCCGGACCGCGCGGGCTCACCCGGTCTAGGCGGCCCTCACATCCGGCTACATCCCGCGGCTCGGACCACCCGCAGGCGCGAGACCTTGCAGGAACGGATTCGATGCCCGCTCGGCGCCGATCGTCGTCTGCGGTCCGTGCCCGGACAGTACGACTGTCTCATCAGGCAGTGACAGGCAAACTCTTGACAGGCTATCGAGCATCGCCTGGTAGTCGCCGCCCGGCAAGTCGGTCCGGCCGATCGAGCCGGCGAACAGCAGGTCGCCGCTGAACATCGTGCCGTCGAGCCTGAACGCCACCGACCCTGGCGTGTGGCCGGGAGCATGGTCTACCACCAGGCTGACCCCGGCCAGTTCGAGCGTCATGCCGTCGGCAAGCTCGAGCACGTCGGCCGGCTCGCTGAACGTCAGGCCGCCGAAGATCTGCTTGCCGATCTCTCGCGAAATGCCACGTGCGGGATCGGAGAGCAGCGCCCTGTCGGCCTGGTGAATATAGGCCGGGATGCCCGCTGCGTCGCACAACGGTGCAATCGACCAGATGTGATCGATATGGCCATGCGTGGCCAGGGCGGCGACCGGACGCAGGCGGTACTCGGCCAGTAGTTCCGCGATTCCAGGCTCGGCGTCTTGCCCTGGATCTACGATCAGGCAGTCTGCTCCCGGTCCGGTTGCGATGACATAACAGTTCGCGGCGAACGACCCGGCGGCGAATCCAGCGATCAGCACGAAACCTCCCGATGGCAAGTGCGTTCTCAGGCTACTAGGGTGCCCGGAAGCCGTCTGTCAAGGCCGTTCTGGGAGGTTCGCAGTTACAGGTAGGCAGCAGTTGGTGCGTCGAACCGATAACGGCGGGCCTATGCACTTGCATCGTCCGGATACCATGCGCGAAGTTTTAGCAAGAGCGGCACTACCGAACCGGAGGACGGGGAGTGGCGGGTAAGCAAGAACGTCAGCGCAAGCTTGCCAGAGAGCGCTACCAACGGCGGCTTGCCCGAGAGGCAGATCGCCAGGCGCGAGCGCGCAAGTTGACGCAGGTGACGGCGGGCGGAGTGGTGGTGCTGGTCATCGTCGCTGTCGTGGTGGTCGGCGTGATCGCCCTGACACGCAATTCAAGCGCCACGGCCATCGCCTCGCCGAGCGCGAGCCCGGCCGCCACTACGCCGCCGTCGACGGCCACGGCCACACCCACGCCGAGCGCGACCCCGGTCGGTCCGGCCAAGGAGCCCGCGACCCACTGCACCTACACGGCGCACCCCCCGTCCTCCAAGAAGATCTCCGGCCTGCCGCCGAGCACTCCGGACTTCAAGGCGACCTACCAGGCCACGATCAACACCAATCGCGGCGCGATCGTGATAGACCTGCTGAACTCCAGGGCCACCTGCACCGTCAACTCATTTGTGTTCCTGGCGGGGCAAAACTTCTTCAGCAACACCACCTGCCACAGGCTCACCACGAGCGGCATCTTCGTGCTGCAGTGCGGCGACCCGACTGGCACGGGCTCGGGCGGGCCGGGCTACTCGTTCAACGACGAGAACCTGACCGATGCGATCTACCCGATCGGCACCGTCGCGATGGCCAACTCAGGGCCGAACACCAACGGAAGCCAGTTCTTCCTGGTGTACAAGGACACCTCGTTGCCTCCGAGCTATACACCGTTTGGCACCATTGTAAGCGGGCTCAATATCATCCAGCAGGTGGCAAAGGCGGGCAGTGACAACTCCAACGGAGCCGGCGACGGGCACCCGAAGGAAAAGGTCGAAATCGAAAGCGTCACAATCAAGAAAACCTGACATAAGACGGGCCAGCACGGGGCACGTCGGGTAGGTCAGGTACTAACCGGGAGGTAATCGGTGAGCGCGGGAAACCATCCCTGGGGCCGGGTAGCCGATGACGGTACCGTCTACGTGCGCACCGACGATGGCGAGCGAGTCGTCGGGATCTGGCAGGCCGGCAGCCCTGACGAAGCGCTTGAGTTCTTTACGCGCAGGTACGACTCGCTCGCCACCGAGGTAAGCCTGCTCGAGCGCAGGATCACGACCACCGACCTGGCGCCCGGCCAGGCCAAGGCCACGATCGCGCGGCTGCACGCGACCATCGACGAGGCGAAGTGCATCGGTGACCTGGCCAATCTCAAGCGCCGCCTCGAATCGCTGTCTGAGCAGGCCGAGCAGCGCCGCGAAGAGCACAAGGCGGCACGGGACCGCGCCCGCGTCGAGGCCGTCGAACTCAAGGAGCGCATCGTCGCCGAGGCCGAGCACATCGCGGCCGAGGCAACGCACTGGAAGTCCGGAGGCGAGCGGCTCAAGCAACTGCTGGACGAGTGGAAGGCCGCGTCGCACGGCGACCGGACGACCGAGGCCGCGCTCTGGAAGCGCATGTCGGCCGCGAGGACCGCGTTCGCCAAGCGGCGCAAGGCATACTTCGCCGCCCTTGAGGACGAGCGCGAGGCAGTCAAGGACCGCAAGCTGCAACTCGTCACCCAGGCCGAGGAGCTGGCCACCTCCACGGACTGGGCATCTACGGCTGCCGCCTACCGCGAGCTCATGGCCTCCTGGAAAGAAGCTGGCCGGGCCGACCGCGCCACCGAGGACGAACTGTGGAAGCGGTTCAGGACCGCGCAGAGCACGTTCTTCGACGCCAGGTCAGCGGCGATGTCGGCCAAGGACAGCCAGTTGCGCGGGCGCGCTGACGCCAAGGAGCAGCTGCTTGCCGAGGCTGAGCGGCTGCTGCCGATCACGGACCCCAAGGCGGCGCGCAACGCCCTGCGCGGCATCCACCAGCGCTGGGACAAGATTGGCTCGGTGGCCAAGGAGGCGCAGGAGCGGCTCGAGGGCGGGTTGCGCAGGATAGACGAGGCCGTGCGCAAGGCCGAGGACATCCAATGGCGCAAGACGAACCCCGAAGCGCTGTCTCGCGCCAGGGACACGGTCGATCAGATCCGCAAGACGATCGGCCAGCTCGAGCGCCAGCTCGCCCAGGCGACCGAACGCGGTGACGACGCGGCCTGCGAGCGCGCCAGGTCAGCGATCCAGACCAGGCAATCCTGGCTGACCGAGGCCGAGAAGACGCTAGCCGACCTCACCAGCTAACCCCGGCGCTGACACGCCCGCTGCACGCCCGCGCCAAACCCGCAGGCACTGCACCCGCAGGCACTGCACCCGCAGGCACTGCTAACTGATCACGCGCTGGGCGTCGTAGACGCCGTCGACGTTGCGCACCGCCTTGAGCACATGCCGCAGATGCTCTGGATCGCCCATCTCGAAGGTGAACTTGCTGAGCGCGACCCGGTCCCGCCTGGTGGTGACCGTGGCGGACAAGATGTTGACGTGCTGTTCCGAGATCGACCTGGTCACATCCGATAGCAGACCGGTGCGGTCGAGCGCCTCGACACAGATGGCCGCCAGGAACCGGGAGCTCTCCTTCGGTGACCAGTGCACGGCCACGACCCGTTCCGGTTGTGACTGGACCAGGTGCTGGACGTTGATGCAGTCGGTGCGGTGCACGGACACGCCGTTGCCCCGGGTCACGAATCCCGTGATCTTGTCACCGGGCACCGGGGTGCAGCATTTCGACAGCCGCGCCCAGACGTCGGCGGTGCCCTCCACGGTGACACCGGAATCCCCTGGCGCTACCTGCGGGCTGGGTCTGGTCAGGACAGTGGCCTCGGCGATGTCCTCCTGAGCCCCAGCGAGCCCGCCAGCCGCGTTCACCAGCTTGCCGACCACCGATTGCGCGCTCACGTGGCCGTCGCCTACGGCCGCGTACAGCGCGGCCAGGTCCTGATAGCGCAGTTCGTGCGCGATGGCCTGCAGCGCGCCCGCGGTAGCGAGCCGCTGCAGGGGCAGGCCCTGCTTGCGCATCGTGCGCGCGATCATCGCCTTGCCGGTATCGGCCGAAGCCTCGCGCCGCTCCTTGGAGAACCAGTGCCTGATCTTGTTGCGGGCACGCGCGCTGTTGACGAAGCCAAGCCAGTCCTGGCTCGGCCCGGCGTCGAGAGCCTTGGACGTGAGCACTTCGACGGTCTCGCCATTGCTGAGCGTCGATTCGAGCGGCACCAGCCTGCCGTCGACCTTGGCGCCGATGGTCCGGTGCCCGACCTCGGTGTGGATCGCGTAGGCGAAGTCCACCGGCGTCGCACCCTGCGGCAGCGCGATGACCTCGCCGCGCGGGGTAAAGACATAGACCTCCGCGCTGCCTACCTCGAACCGGAGCGATTCAAGGAACTCGGCCGGGTCTGCCGTCTCCCGCTGCCAGTCCACGAGCTGGCGCAGCCAGGTCATATCGGACGGGCTCGAACCGGTCGTCATCTCCTCGCGATACTTCCAGTGGGCCGCTACCCCGTACTCCGAGCGACGGTGCATGCCCCACGTCCTGATCTGCAACTCGACCGGCTTGCCTCCAGGGCCGATCACCGTCGTGTGCAGTGACTGGTACATGTTGAACTTGGGCATCGCTATGTAATCTTTGAATCGCCCGGGAACCGGGTTCCACCTGGCGTGCACGGCGCCGAGGACCGCGTAGCAGTCGCGGACGGTATCTACGAGGATGCGGATGCCCACCAGGTCATAGATGTCGTCGAAGCTCTTACTCTTCGCGATCATCTTCTGGTACACCGAGTACATATGCTTCGGGCGGCCGGTGACCCGCGCCTTGATCTTGGCCTCACGCAAGTCCCCGGAGACCGCCTCGATCACTTCCTGCAAGAATGCCTCACGGCGCGGCGCGCGCTCGGAGACCAGCCGGGCGATCTCGTCATAGCGCTTGGGGAACAACGTGGCGAACGCGAGGTCCTCCAGCTCCCACTTGACCGTGTTCATGCCGAGCCGGTGCGCGAGCGGCGCGTAGATCTCAAGCACCTCGCGCGACTTGCGCTCTTGCTTGTGCCTGGCCAGGTAGCGCAGCGTCCGCATGTTGTGCAGGCGGTCGGCTAGCTTGATCACGAGCACCCTGATGTCGCGTGACATCGCGACGACCATTTTGCGGACGGTCTCAGCCTGGGCGGCGTCGCCGTACTTGACCTTGTCGAGCTTGGTGACCCCGTCGACCAGGGCGGCGATATCATCGCCGAATTCTGCCCGAAGCTCGTCCAGCGTGTACGGGGTGTCCTCGATCGTGTCGTGCAGTAGCGCCGCGCACAGCGTCTCGTGGTTCATGCCGAGTTCGGCCAGGATCGTCGCCACGGCGAGCGGGTGGGTGATAAACGGATCGCCGGACAGCCGCGACTGATCCGCGTGACACCGGGCCGCTACCTCGTAGGCGCGCTCGATCAGCCTGATGTCGGCCTTGGGATGGGAGGTGCGCGCGGTCTTGATCAGCGGCTCGAGCACGGGATTGACTGCCCCGACGCGCGGCGGGGCAAACCTGCCGAGCCTGCGCCTGACGTGACCGTGCTCACTGGGCCGCTGCTCGGCAGACCGGTCAGGGGACGGCTCGGTACCGTGCGCCACCCCGCTGGCCGCGATCTGAGCCTTCTGAGTGACTGGGCATCCGGCCGTTCCTGGCGTTGCTACGTCACCGGCCACTGCCGCTCCTCGCGTCAGGTGAAAGATCCAGTCTATCCAGGCGCGGGGGTACCGTACTCGGGTAGCTACGGCGGGTCAGATCTCGATTAGCGAACGAACGTCGAGATCGGGCAGATTTGCCCGCCCGCCCAGGAAAGCGAGCTCGATCAAGACCGCAAGCGAGGTGACCTCAGCACCGCAGCGGGTGATCAGTGCCGAGGTCGCGGCGGCGGTCCCGCCAGTGGCGAGCACGTCATCGATCAGCAGCACCCGTTCGCCGGGGCTGAAGGCATCGGTCTTGACCTCGACCGCCGCCGTGCCGTACTCAAGGTCGTAGCTCTGGCTGTGCGTGGGGCCCGGCAGCTTGCCGAGCTTGCGCACCGGCACGAACCCGACGCCTAGCTGGCAGGCGACCGGGGCGGCCAGGATGAAGCCGCGGGCTTCGATCCCGGCCACCTTGTCGATACGCTCGCCAAAACTGGCCAGCGCGTCAACGGCCGCGGCGAATGCCTTGGCATCCGCGAGCAGCGGCGTGATGTCCTTGAACACCACGCCAGGCTGCGGATAGTCAGGAACGTCCCTGACTAGCCTCAGCAGCTGCTCAGGAGCCGGAGCGGTCACCGCCGCTTCTTTTTGCTGCCAGCAGACGGCTTGCGCTGTGCCGAGGTCGACCGGCGCGGCTGCTGCCGCGGACCAACCCGCAAGGGGCGATCGGCGGCGAGCTGAGCCGCCGGAGCTTCCTCGGTCTCCTGGATGTCGAGCTCGTCGGGCACTTCGTCCTGGACAGTGCCGACGCTGCCAGTTCCGTTGCGGTCGGCCCCGTTACCGGCCGTGCCGCTGCTGGCCGCGCCAGCGCCTCGCGTCGCCCTCGCGCCAGCGGCGGCCACGGCCTCGCGCGTCTGCCGCTTGGTGCTCGTCGCCCGCTGCGCGATCTGCTTGGCGAGCTGCTTGTACTCGGGCTGGCGCTCCTTCAGGTCGGCGAGCACGGGCGTGGCGATGCAGATCGAGGAGTAGGTGCCTGACAGCATGCCGACGAACAGCACCAGTGACAGGTCCTTCAACTCGCCATTGCCCAGCAGGAAGGCGCTCACCACCAAGATGGCGACGACTGGCAGCAGAGCGATCAGCGAGGTGTTGATCGAGCGCACCAGGGTCTGGTTCAGCGCCAGATTAGCCGCGTCGCTATATCGCGTCCGTCTAATCGCGAGCAGGCCGGCGGTATTCTCTCTCACCTTGTCGAACACCACGACGGTGTCATAGAGCGAGTAACCGAGAATGGTCAGCAATCCGATGACGGTGGCCGGGCTGACCTCGAAGCGGACGAGCGCGTAGACGCCGATCGTGATCACGATGTCGTGCGCGAGCGCGACGAGCGCCGCGGCCGCCATCCGTGACTCGAACGCCACCGACAGGTAGAGCACGATCACGATGAGGAAGCCGATGAGAGCCTCAAGCGCCTTCTGCGAGATCTGCCCGCCCCAGCTCGGGCCCACCGCCTGCAGGCTGACCTGATTGTCGGTGGTCAGGTGAGCGGACTGGGCCAGCGAATGCAAGATACTGAACTCGGTCTTGCTGCCGAGCACAGCCGTCTGAACGCTCCAGCCGCGTGCGCCGATCTGCTGGACGACCGCGTCGGTCGGCGCGCCAGCATTGATCGCCGTAGTGGTGACCTGCGCCTGCGTCAGATGGACACCAGGCGGAGCGGTGAACTTGTAGATGTCACCACCCTTGAAGTCCACGCTGAAGTTCAGCCCGCCGAAGATCAGCGCGGCCAGGCTGACCACCAAGATGATGCCGGACAGGCTGTACCAGAGCTTCTGCCTTCCGACAAAGTCGACCGACACTTCGCCGCGGTACAGCCGTCCGCCGAGGTTCCCTAGCCGAGATCCGCCACGCGACATCTCAGGCCTCCTTCGGGGTCATCCGGGTGCCGCGCCAGGGCGACTTCGCTCCCAGCCTGGCGGGATCGAGTCCGGATAGCGGTCGGCCCGAGCTGAAAAACGTCGTCTTGGCCAGCAGCGTGACCATCGGCTTGGTGAACAAGAACACCACCACGATGTCGATCAGGGTCGTCAATCCAAGCGTAAACGCGAATCCCTTGACGTCACCGATCGCGAATAGATACAGCAGGAGCGCGGCCAGGAAGGACACGGTGTCGGAGACCAGGATGGTCCGCCTCGCCCTGCTCCAGCCGCGTTCGACGGCGGCTCGCAACGTCCGGCCTTCCCTGACTTCGTCACGCAATCGCTCGAAGAAGACGACGAACGAGTCGGCCGTGATGCCGATCGCGACGATGAGTCCGGCAACGCCGGCGAGCGTCAGCGAGTAACCCTCGAACTTACCGAGCAAGATGACGGACAGCCAGGTCAGCAGCGCGGCGATGGTGAGGCTGAATACCGACACCAGCGCCAGCCCGCGGTAGTAGAAGAACGAGTAGAATACGACCAGGAGCAGCCCGATGGCCGCGGCGATCAGGCCAGCGTCAAGCTGCTGCCCGCCGAGCTGAGCCGACACGGACTGGATCTGCTGGCTGGAGAAGCTGAGCGGCAGCGCACCGTACTTCAGGACGTTAGCCAGGTTTGTCGCGCTCTTCTGCGTGAAGTTACCCGAGATCTGGCCAGAGCCCTGGGTGATCGCCTGCTGGACGAACGGGGCCGAGATGACCTTGCCGTCGAGCACGATCGCGAACTGATCGAGCGGCGAAGTCTGCTGGCCGGCCGATGAGTTGTAGTAAGTGCTGACCATCTGGCTGGTCGCCGTGCCGAAATTCTTCGCACCCTCGCTATTCAGGTTGAAGGTGACCAGCCACTGGTTGGTCGTGGACGACAGCCCGGCACTCGGCGACTTCAGCTGCGTGCCAAGGACGATTGGCAAGCCGAGTACGTATTTAACGCCCTGCTTATCGCAGGAGACGATCTGGGTCTTACCGTCGTATCTGAACGACTTATTATGGTAAATGGTGTTCTGCCAGCCCTTGTCCCGGCAATTCAGCTTCTTGAACAACGCGAGCGCCGGAGCCGTCACTTTGCTCTGGTCGCCGGTCGTGTAAAGCGCGCTCGCCGACGGGGGCGTCGCGGAAGGGGTGGGCAACGGCACCGGCGAGCCTGCCGAGGACGGGGAAGCAGACGGGGATGCTGACGGAGACGCCGCGGCCTTGGGCGACGGTGACGAGGAGGGACTGGCGGCAGTCAGCTCGACCGCTCCCGCCGCCTGGCCGGACCCGCCCGATGGGCTCGGGCTCGCCTTCGCGCTTGGCTTCGCGCTCGCCTTCGGCGTGGAGCTGGCTTTAGGCGTGGTGCCCGGCGAGCCGCCCGGCGTCGGCGTCGGGACCGGCGCGGGGACGGGCGCAGCAGACGAGGGTCCCGCGGGGGGCATCCCGGCGCCGGCCGGCTTGATGCCTGGCGCGCACGCGACTCCGCCTGGTACCGGCGTCGTGCACAGCAGCACCTGCCTGAACACCATCTGCGCCGCGCTCAGCAGCGGCTGGATCTGGGTGGCGCTCTTGCCGGGGATCGAGATATTGATGAACTGCGAGCCCTGCTGCTGCACCGTCGTGTTGTTGATGCCGAGTCCGTTGAACCTGCTATTCAAGATGCCGATGGCCTGGTCCATGTCGGACTTGGACGGCACGCCGCCATGCTCTGCGACCGCCTTGAGCGTGACCGTCGTGCCGCCATGCAGGTCAAGGCCGAGGCCCACCTTGAACCTCGAATGCCAGTCGCCCGGGTGCAAGAGCGCGCCGCCGATCACGGTCGCGAGCATGATCACCAGAATCAGGGCGAGCGCGGCGATATGGATGCCAGGACGCGCCCGCGCCGTCCCTGGACCGTGCCGCGAGGTGCCGCCCGGCCGAGCGGACCTGGAGGACGATGAACGTGACGACTGCGGCCGTGACGACTTACTTGGGGGAGTCACCTGTGCCTGTCCCTAATTAGGCGTTGCGGTCTTTACTGTCTTCCGGCTGCTCGGGCTCGTCAATAGTCTCGGGCATCGGCAGATCCTGGGGCTGGTCGTCCGAGACGACCTCCATAATCGCCCTGCGCAGCATGGTCACCTGCACGCCAGGCGCGATCTCGACAACCACGTCCCGGTCGTCCCCGGATACCACGGTGCCGTACATGCCGGAGGTGGTGCGGATGCGCTGGCCAGGCATGACCTGGCTCTGGGTCTGCATTGCCTTGCGCTGCCTGTTCCGCTGCGGGCGCATGATCAGCACGTAGAAAAGGCCGATCAGCACGGCGAGGATCAGGAATGTATACACCGGGCTTCCCTTGGACGCGGTCGATGATGACGCGGCCAGGCTCGTCCCTGCGGCAAGAATCATAGTCCCCATCACGGGGGTCCCTTCCAGTTGATGGCGCAGCAGCCGGAACGCCCGGCGGCCGGGAAAGACCAACTGCCGAAGTTTAGCGGCGGGCGAGCCAACCACAAACAGGCTACGGCTTTCACCGAGTGATCGTGACCGGCTCGGTACCGCTTTCTCGTCAGCTCCAGCTAATCAAACAACGTCGCCGGACCTGACTCATCCCCAGGGGTCAGGCCAAGATGCACCCAGGCAGCGGGTGTCGCGACCCGCCCGCGCGGCGTGCGGACGATCAGCCCGGCCCTGACCAGGAACGGTTCGGCGACTACCTCGACGGTCTCCGCCTCCTCCGCCACTGCCACGGCCAGCGTCGACAACCCGACCGGTCCGCCTCCGAACCTGCACACGAGCGAGGTGAGCACGGCACGGTCGAGCCGGTCCAGGCCGCTCTCGTCCACTTCATACAAGGCGAGCGCGGCTCGCGCGGCTTCGAGCGTGACAATTCCGTCACCTCGCACTTCGGCGTAGTCCCTGACCCGGCGCAGCAGCCGGTTGGCGATCCTGGGTGTGCCACGGGACCGGCCGGCGATCTCATCAGCGCCCTCGTCCCGCAGCTCGACTCCCAGCAGCCTGGCCGACCGGCGGATGATGACGCCAAGCTCGGCCGGATCGTAGAAGTCCAGGTGCCCGGTGAAGCCGAACCTGTCGCGCAGCGGCGCCGGGAGCAGCCCGGCCCTGGTCGTCGCGCCCACCAGCGTGAAGGGGGCGATGTCAAGCGGCACGGCGGTGGCCCCCGGGCCCTTGCCGAGCATGACGTCGACCCTGAAATCCTCCATCGCCAGGTACAGCATTTCCTCGGCCGGCCTGGCGAGCCGGTGAATCTCGTCGATGAAAACGACCTCGCCGCCGGTCAGCGAGGTCAGCACGGAGGCGAGGTCGCCGGCCCGCTCGATGGCAGGGCCGCTGCTGATTCGCAGCGGTGCCCCGAGCTCGGCCGCGATGATCATCGCGATCGTCGTCTTGCCCAGCCCTGGCGGTCCCGACAGCAGCACATGATCGGGTGCCTTGCCGCGCCGCATCGCGCCTTCGAGCACGAGCGTCAGCTGCTCGCGCAGCCGCGCCTGGCCGACGAACTCCGACAGCTGCCGTGGCCGCAGGGCACCTTCGATCAGCCGCTCGTCCGCGTCAGCCAGCGGCGAGACCGGGCTCGGGACCGAACCGCCCTCGGTCATGGCCTCGCCAGCACTCGCAGCGCCGCGCGCAGCGCGACCGCGACGTCCACCTCGCCGCCCGCGTGCTCAGGCTCGATCGCGGCGATCGCCTGGTCAGCGTCCCTGGGCTGCCAGCCGAGGTTGATCAGTCCGGTCCGCACCTGATCACGCCAGGCCCGGGCACCGGTGGTGCCAGCCGTCGAGCCGGGAGTCACTGCCCCGTCGCCTGGCGAGCCAAGGCGCCCGGCCAGCTCGAGCACGATCCGCTGCGCTCCCTTGCGCCCGATCCCCGGCACCCTGGTCAGGGCCGTCACGTCGGCGGCGGTCACCGCGCTCCGCAGCCCGTCTGGGCTGAACGTCGCCAGCATGGCAAGCGCCAGCCTCGGGCCGATCCCGCTCGCCGTCTGCAGCAATTCGAAGGTATTGCGCTCGTCGTCGGTACTGAACCCGTACAGCGTCAGCGCATCCTCCCGCACGACCAGCGAGGTGCTGACCTTGGCCCGCTCCCCCGGCCACAGCCCGGCGAGGGTACCGGGAGAGCACTGCACGAGCAAGCCGACCCCGCCGACGTCGATAACCGCGCCCTCTGGCGCCACGGTCGCGATGATGCCTTCCAGATAAGCGATCATGCTGGTCCTCTCGGTGTCGTCGCCGAAGCCAGCCTGGCCTGCGCGCCGCCGCGCCACAGATGACAGATCGCCAGCGCGAGCGCGTCCGCGGCATCAGCCGGCCTTGGCGGGTCGGCCATCCGCAGCAGCCTGGTCACCATGTGCGTGACTTGCGCCTTGTCTGCCCGGCCGTTGCCGGTGACTGCGGCCTTGACCTCGCTCGGCGTATGCAGCGCGACCGGCATGCCGTGCCTGGCCGCGCACACGATCGCGACCGCGCCCGCCTGGGCGGTCCCCATCACCGTCCGCACGTTGTGCTGGCTGAACACCCGCTCGACTGCCACGGCGTCCGGCTTGTGCAGCCGGAGCCACTCTTCGAGCTGCTCCTCGATGGCAAGCAGCCGGCTGCCGATGTCGGCGCCAGCCGGAGTGCTCACCACCATGGTCGCGACCAGGCGCAGCGATACTCCAGGCCCGCCCTCGACCACCCCGATACCACACCGGGTCAGCCCCGGATCAACCCCGAGCACCCGCATGCAGTAACCTCAGCGTCCCGACGAACAAGTGTTCGGGGAATGACTCTATAGGTTCGATGGCCTAACATCAGCTACCCAGCGAGCGCGTGTCGCGGGAGCGCTCGCCTGCCATCACCATGCCGTGACGGGGACACGATCATTATGCCGATCACCAGCCCCGGGACGCTGACCCGCTACTCGGAGCCCAGTTTCTCCATGATGTCGTCGGAGACCGAGTAGTTGGCGTAGACGTCCTGCACCTCGTCGGACTCTTCGAGCACGTCGATGAGCCTGAACACCTTACGCGCGGTCTCCTCGTCCAGCGGCACCTCGACCGACGGCAGGAAAGGCGTCTCCGCCGAGTCATAGTCGATGCCGGCTCCGGTCAGCGCGGTCCTGACCGGCACCAGGTCGGTAGCCTCCGACACGACCTCGTACGACTCGCCGATGTCATTGACCTCCTCGGCGCCGACGTCGAGCACCGCCAGGAGCACGTCATCTTCGCCGAGCTTGTCGTTCTTCGGCACGATGACCACGCCCTTGCGGCTGAACAGGTACGACACCGACCCCGCGTCCGCCATCGAACCGCCGTTGCGGGTAAGGGCGACCCGGACCTCGGAGGCGGCCCGGTTCCTGTTGTCGGTCAGGCACTCCACCAGCAGCGCGACCCCGCCGGGCGCGTAGCCCTCGTACGTGATCGTCTCGTACGAAGCGCCGCCGGCCTCGAGCCCGGCCCCGCGCCGCACGGCGCGGTCGATGTTGTCGTTGGGCACCGAGTTGCGCTTGGCCTTCTGTACCGCGTCGTACAGAGTCGGGTTAGCGGTGACGTCGGGCCCGCCGCTCCTCGCAGCCACCTCGATGTTCTTGATTAGCTTGGCGAACAGCTTGCCTCGCCTGGCGTCGACGACAGCCTTCTTGTGCTTCGTCGTTGCCCACTTGGAGTGGCCGCTCATGGTCGTTCCCTCACCATGTCGATAAAGATCTTGTGCACGCGGTTGTCCGGGGTGAGCTCGGGATGAAACGCGGTAGCAAGCGCCCGGCCCTGGCGGACGGCGACGATCTTACCCGTGGTTGGCTCGGTCGCCAGAACCTCGACGTCGGGGCCGGCTTTCTCCACCCACGGGGCCCTGATGAACACCGCGCGGAACGGCGGCCCGTCGACGCCCGCCAGGCAGATGTCGCTCTCGAACGAGTCGACCTGCCTGCCGAAGGCGTTCCGTCGCACGGTCATGTCGATCCCGCCGAGCGGCTCCTGGCCAGAGGCGCGCTCGACGAGGTTGCCGGCCAGCAGGATCATCCCGGCGCAGGAGCCGAAGACGGGCATCCCGGCGCCGATGCGCTCCCGCAACGGCTCCGCGAGCTCGAAGATCGCCAGCAGTTTCCAGATCGTTGTCGACTCGCCACCGGGAATGATCAGGCCGTCCACGGCGTCGAGCTCGGCCAGCCGGCGTACAGGCACGCCCACGCCGCCCGCCGCCTCGATCGCGCGCAGATGCTCGGCCACATCGCCTTGCAGCGCCAGCACGCCAAGTGACGGGGCACTCACGGCCACCACGAAGCCTCCCCGAAATGTCGATACCGGTCAGGATACGGCGACCCGGCGTCAGCCAGACGGCCAGTGCCAGCCGAAACCCTGGGTTAGTCCGGAGCACGGGCCGGGTAACGATCTTGGGCAGTCCATCCTAGGAGGCACCTTGATGGGGCAGGTCTGGACTTTCGACGGCCCGCCTGCGAGCACGGTGAGCAGTGGCCTGGTTACGTTGCTCGAAGGAACGACCTTCTGCATCTGCGAGACATCCGGCGACATCCGGCCGGGGAACTCGCAAGGGCTGTTCGTCAGGGACACCCGGCTCATCAGCCGGCTTGAGCTGACCGTCAACGGTCAACCGCCCGAGCCGCTGACGCCCCAGTCACGCGAGCCGTTCGCGTGCACCTTCCTGGCCCGCCTGCCTCCGCCTGACGGCCTCGCCGACAGCACCCTGCTCGTGACCAGGCGCCGGGTGCTGAGCGACGGCATGGACGAGACGATCACGCTGCGGAACATGAGCGCCGGGCCGCTCCCCGTTCAACTGCGCGTCGGCATTCACGGTGACTTCGCCGACGTGTTCGAGGTCAAGGAAGGCCGGGCGCCAGCCAATCCCGACGGCCTCACCGTCGACCTCGACGACGACTCCATCAAGCTGAACCGCAAGGCCGGCGCCCACCTGCGCGGCGCCTCCATCACCGCCAACCCGGCCGGCGCCGACCTCGACGTCGCCGCGACCAGCCTGAGCTGGCACGTGGTCGTGCCCGGACACGGCTGCTGGGAAACGTCGCTGCGCATCACGCCGTCACTCGACGGCCGCGAGCTCATCGAGTTCAGGTCGGTGGCCGCGTTCGCCGGCAACGAGGGACCCGAGCAGCGCCTGGCCGACTGGCGCCGCCAGAGCCCGCTGGTGCAGGCTTCCGACGCCAGGCTCGCGACGGTGTTCGCCGCCAGCACCGAGGACCTGGGCAGTCTGCGGATCTTTGATCCCGACCACGCCGACCGTGCGGTGATCGCGGCCGGGGCGCCCTGGTTCATGACCATCTTCGGCCGGGACTCGCTGCTTACCTCGTGGATGATCTTGCCACTCGACCCGTCGCTGGCGCTCGGCACGCTGCGCACGCTCGCGGGCCTGCAGGGCACGAAAACTGACCCGGCCACGGAGGAGCAGCCAGGCAAGATCTTGCACGAGATGCGGTTCGGCATGCAGGCGTCGCTGTGGCTGGGCGGCGGCAGCGTGTACTACGGGTCCGTCGACGCCACGCCGCTGTTCGTGATGCTGCTGGGCGAGCTCCGCCGCTGGGGCCTCAACCGAAGGCTCGTCAGCGAGCTGCTCCCCCACGCCGACCGTGCCCTGGACTGGATCGTGAACTACGGCGACGCCGACGGTGACGGTTTCGTCGAGTACTCCCGCACCAGCGAGCTCGGCCTGGCCAACCAGGGCTGGAAGGACAGCTTCGACGGCATCACGTTCGCCGACGGAACGATCGCCGAGCCGCCGATCGCGCTGGCCGAGGTGCAGGGCTATGTCTACGCGGCGTACCTGGCGAAGTCGCACTTCTGCGTCGAGCGCGAGGACGCCGAGGGAGCGGCCTACTGGGGCGGAAAGGCCGAGCAGCTCAAGGACGACTTCAACCGGGCATTCTGGATACCGGACAAGGGCTATTTCGCCCTGGGGCTCGACGGCGGCAAGCGCCAGATCGACTCGCTGGCCTCGAACCAGGGCCACTGCCTGTGGACCGGGATCATCGACGCGGGCAAGGCCTCGGCGGTCGCCCGCAACCTGACCAGCCGGGAGATGTTCGGGGGCTTCGGGGTCAGGACGCTGTCCGCCGCGAACTGCGCCTACAACCCGATGAGCTACCACAATGGCTCCGTCTGGCCGCATGACAACGCGATCTGCGCGGCCGGGCTGATGCGGTACGGGTTCATCAGGGAAGCGCAGCAGGTCGCTGTCGGCATCCTGGAGGCCGCCGAGTGGTTCGGAGGCCGCCTGCCCGAGCTGTTCTGCGGGTTCGACCGCGGCGACTTCCCCGAACCGGTCTCCTATCCGACCTCGTGCTCACCGCAGGCGTGGGCGTCGGCGGCGCCCTTCCACCTCCTGCGCACGCTGCTGCGCTTCGACCCGTCCGTGCCCAACGGCAAGCTATGGTGCGACCCGGCGATGCCGCCGGCGTTCCTGCCGCTGCACATCGAGTCCATGCACGTGGCCGGCGCCCGGGTGGCCATCGACGTCACCGAGGACAGCTGGTCACTCGACGGCCTAGGCGAGATCCTGACGCTGGTCAGATCCGGCCGCGACCCCCTCACTGCGCTGAATCCCTGAGGCGGGCCGGTAAAGATTCCCCGCTTCCCGGCGACAGGCAGGACGGATCACACGGGTCTCATGGGTCTCACCGGTCACACCGGTCACCGGCCATGACCGGCCGGCACAAGCGCGCGTGCCAGGCGAGGGCTGAAGTATCGGTGAGCGAGGCGATCTGGTCGATGATCACGCGCAGCCGCCCGGCGCCGGCGTCGGCGGCCGCGTAGGCCGGCTTGAACATCGGGTCGAGCGCGTCCGGCTCGGCGGCCAGGGCGGCGGCTAGTTCGGTGAGCACGGCCCGTTCCCTTGCCTGGGACTCAGCGGCGCCTTCGCGCCGCATCACGTAGTACGCGGTCACGCCCTTGAGCAGCGCGCATTCAAGCCGTTCCTGGCTAGGAACATCAAGGTCAGCGGAGTAACGGGTTGCCGGGGCGCCACCTGTCAGCCTCTGGGTTGCTCGCTCGGCGGCACCGCAGAACCGCCCGATCAGCTCGCTGGTCAGATTCTTGACGGCGGCGGCGGTTCGCGGCCCGCCATCGAAAGCGGCTGGCCAGCAGTCGAGCTTCAGCAACTGGTCGAAGATGTCGGCGAGCCCGGATTCAGTGACCGACCCCGGGCGGCAGTAGCTCGCCAGGGTGAGCTCGACGACGGCACTGCGTTCATCCTGGTCCCGAAGGTTTTCCAGCGTGATCAGCCCGCTGTGCAGCCCGTCTTCCAGATCGTGCACCGAGTAGGCGATGTCATCGGCCCAGTCCATGACCTGAGCCTCCAGGCAGGCGCGGCCATCCGGCGCCCCGTCCCTGATCCACTCGAAGGCGCCCGCGTCCTCGTCGTAGCAGCCGTACTTGCCAGAGGCTGGTGCGGCCGAGGCCAGCCACGGGTACTTGAGCGTGGCGTCCAGCGTGGCCCTGGTCAGGTTCAGGCCGGCGCCCGGTATCTTCGCCTCGATCCTGGTGAGCAGGCGCAGGCTCTGGGCGTTGCCCTCGAAGCCGCCGCAGTCCCTGGCGATCCGGGCCAGCGCGTACTCGCCATTGTGGCCGAACGGCGGGTGCCCCAGGTCATGCGCCAGGCACGCCGCATCGACGAGGTCAGGATCGGCACCGATGGCGGCACCGAGTTCCCGCCCGATCTGTGCGCACTCCAGCGAGTGCGTCAGCCTCGTACGCGGGAAATCGGCCCGCCCCACCTCGACGACCTGCGTCTTCGCCGCCAGCCTCCGCAGCGCTGAACTGTGCAGCACCCGCGCCCGGTCCCGCTGAAACGCGGTGCGGCCCTTGCGCTTGGGAGGCTCGGCGGCCAATCGTGAGGTTGAGTGCGCGTCGTACGCGGAACTCACCTGCTGTCGCTGCCTCCAGTCTCGGCAAGCGCGACCGCGCGGCCCGCCTCCAGGCGCGCGACGGGGACGCGGAACGGCGAGCACGACACGTAGTCAAGCCCGGCCTCGTGGAAGAAGTGGACCGAGTCAGGGTCGCCGCCGTGCTCGCCGCAGACGCCGATCTTGAGGTCAGGCCTGGTCTTGCGGCCTTCCTCGACGGCGATCTTCACCAGCCGGCCGATGCCCTCGGCGTCCAGCGTCTCGAACGGCGAGACACCGAAGATGCCCAGCTCGATGTACTTGCTGAAGAACGAGCCCTCCACGTCGTCGCGCGAGAAGCCCCAGCCCATCTGGGTCAGGTCGTTGGTGCCGAACGAGAAGAACTCGGCTGCCTCGGCGATCTGTCCCGCGGTCAGGGCGGCCCGCGGCACCTCGATCATCGTGCCGACCAGCGTGTGCACGGTCACGCCGGTCCCGGCGGCGACCTCCTTGAGCACCTGCTCGGTCTCGTGCCGCGCGGCTTCGAGTTCCTGGACGGCGCCGACGAGCGGGATCATGATCTCCGGCTTCGGGTCGCCGCCCGCCTTCACCCGGTCGACGGCCGCGTGCGCGATCGCCCTGACCTGCATCTGGTACAGGCCGGGAATCACGATGCCGAGGCGGACGCCGCGCAGGCCGAGCATCGGGTTCTGCTCGTGCAGGCGGCGGACGGCGTCGAGCAGCTTCTTGTCCTTCTCTGTCGCCTTGTCGCCGTCCAGCGCGATCTTGACCGAAAGCTCGGTCAGGTCGGGCAGGAACTCATGCAGCGGCGGGTCGAGCAGCCTGATCGTGACTGGCAGTCCGTCCATCGCTGCCAGGATCTCGACGAAGTCGCCCCGCTGCAGCGGCTCGAGCTCGGCAAGGGCGGCCTCGCGGCCCGCGTCGTCCTCTGCCAGGATCAGCCGCTCGACAAGCTGACGCCGCTCGCCGAGGAACATGTGCTCGGTCCTGGTCAGGCCGATGCCCTGAGCGCCGAACCGGACGGCACGGGCGGAGTCCGGCCCGTTATCGGAATTCGCGCGGACGCCGAGCCGCCGGCGGTCGTCGGCCTGCGCCATGATCCGGTGCACGGCCTTGACCAGCTCGTCGGCCTCGTGCGGCTGGATGTTGCCCTCGAAGTACTCGACCACGGGGGATGCCACCACCGGCACATCGCCCTCGTACACGGTCCCGGAAGTGCCGTCGATCGAGATGACGTCGCCTTCGTTAATCGTGAGGTCTTTGGCGGTGAACTTGCGCGCTAGGACGTCGACTTCAAGCTCGTCGGCCCCGCAGACGCAGGTCTTGCCCATGCCGCGGGCGACCACGGCGGCGTGGCTGGTCTTGCCGCCGCGGCTGGTCAAGATGCCCTGGGCGGCGATCATGCCGTGCAGGTCGTCCGGGTTCGTCTCGCGGCGTACCAGGATGACGTCCTCGCCTCTGGCCGCCCATTCCACCGCCGTCGCCGAGTCGAACACGGCCTTGCCGACCGCCGCGCCCGGCGAAGCCGAAATGGCCTTCGTGATCACGGTGGCCTTGGCGCTGGCGTCGAACCTGGGGAACATGAGCTGCGCTAGCTGCGCGCCGTTGACCCGGCGCAGCGCCTCGTCGATGTCGATCAGGCCCTGGTCCACAAGCTGGGTCGCGATCCGGAACGCCGCGCCGGCCGTTCGCTTGCCGACGCGGGTCTGCAGCATCCAGAGCTTGCCGCGCTCGATCGTGAACTCGATGTCGCACAGGTCCTTGTAGTGGTTCTCGAGCGTGGACATGATGTCCATCAGCTCGCCGTAGGACTTGGCGTCGATCCGCTCGAGCTCCTGCAGCGGCACCGTGTTGCGGATGCCGGCGACGACGTCCTCGCCCTGGGCGTTCTGCAGGTAGTCGCCGTAGACGCCCTGCTGGCCGCTGCCCGGGTCCCTCGTGAACGCGACTCCGGTGCCGGAGTCGCGGCCCAGGTTGCCGAAGACCATCGCGACGACGTTGACGGCGGTGCCGAGATCGGCCGGTATCCGCTCCTGGCGGCGGTAGAGGATGGCGCGGTCGGCGTTCCAGCTGTTGAACACCGCCGTGACCGCCATGTCCATCTGCTCGCGCGGGTCTTGCGGGAAGTCACGGCCGGTCTCGGTCTTGACGATGCCCTTGTAGGTGTCGACCAGGGCGCGCAGGTCATCGGCGTCCAGGTCGAGGTCGTTCTTGGTGCCCTTGGCGGTCTTGGCCGCCTCGAGCGCGTGCTCGAACTTCTCGCCTTCGATGTCCAGCACGGTCTTGCCGAACATCTGGATCAGCCGGCGGTAGGAGTCCCAGGCGAAACGGTCATTGCCCGCCTTCTTCGCCAGACCATGCACCGAGGTGTCGGACAGGCCGATATTCAGCACCGTCTCCATCATGCCCGGCATCGAGAACTTCGCGCCCGACCGCACGCTGACAAGCAGCGGGTCGTCGGCGGCGCCGAGATCGAGGCCCATCGCCTGCTCGAGCCGTTTCAGGTGGCCGGTGACCTCGGCGGCGAGCCCGTCGGGTACCGAGCCGTGTTCCAGGTAATGGCGACAGGCATTGGTGCTGATAATGAAGCCAGGCGGGACAGGCAGGCCCAGGTTCGTCATCTCGGCGAGGTTGGCGCCCTTGCCGCCGAGAAGGTCCTTCATGTCCTTGTTGCCTTCACTGAAGTCATAGACGTACTTCGGCTGTGCAGTATTAGGCACTGTGCGCTGCTCTCCTTGGAAACTAGCCCCGATGATCTCTGTCCTTGATAAGCCCTGCCCCAAGACGACTCTACCGAGGTTGAGCGGTCCTATGGCGCCGCTGGAGGTGTATCGGGGGCCGATCTTCGCGGTGAGTGCAACAAATCCTGCTGTGCCACGTCTTACAGGCATGAACCCCGACCTGGCCGTGGCTGTGGCCGGGGCCGACCCGGAGTCCGCCGTGACGGCCCTGTACCGCGATCACGCGCTGACCTTGATCAGGCTCGCCCACATCATGGTCGGCAACCATGCGGCGGCCGAGGACATCGTGCAAGACGCCTTCTGCGGGCTTTACCGCCGCTGGGAGCATCTGGCCAACAAGGACAAGGCGCTCGGATACCTGCGTTCCTCGGTGCTCAACGGCTGCCGCAGCGCGCTGCGAGCTGCGGGGAGGCATCGCGATCTGCTGATCGCCGAGGGCTACGGCGATCTGGCCGGGGTTCTCGATTCCGCTGAGGCGCGGGTGCTGACCAGCGAACGGCGCCAGGCGATCGTCGCGGCCTTGCGAGCGCTGCCCGGCCGGCAGCGCGACGTGCTCGTGCTCAGGTACTTCCTCGGGATCGATGACGACGAGATCGCACGCGACCTGGAGATGAACCCGAGCACGATCCGATCGAGCAGGCGGCGGGGGCTGGCGGCGCTACGGCGGACGCTCAAGGAGAGACCATGATCAGCTTTGAGGATGAGCTCGCCGAAGCTCTCGTACAGACCGGCGCCGAGGTCACCAGCGTGCCGCCGCTGCATTTGCCGCAACTGCGTTTTCCAGCACCGTCTGTACCAGCGGAGTACCAGACGCCTGAGCGGGGCCGGAAGGCACGCTGGCAGGTGCGCTGGCTTGCGCCTGCGGGGGCGGCGGCCGCGGTGGCCGCCATCGTGTGCGCCATCAGTGTCACCGCTGCCTCGGTCCCTGCGGTGCGCCCGCATGCGACGGCTTCCGTCGGCGGGCGGGGTTTTGCCGCGGCAAGCGCCGTTCCCCGGTACTACATCGCCCTGACCGGTACTCGGCGGCCTTACGCGGTCCACAGCCACGGGGCCGGCATCTACTCGACAGCCGCCGGCACGCTTCTGGCCAAGGTCACGCTGCCGCCCGAACACTGGGTCATGAGCGTCACCGCTGCCTCAGACGACCGCACCTTCGGTGTGACCGGGCTGTACTGGCACAGCAGCGGCCACGGGCTGAGATCGCAGCGACTGGCTTTCTATCTGCTTCGCTTCAACGGGAGTCGGCTGAGGGTCGTTCAGGTGGTGAAAAACCTTCCGGGACTCGACCTGGCGGCCCGGGTCACGCTCTCTCCCGATGGCACCAAGATCGCTTACAGCTGGGGCGTGCCCCTGGCCCAGGCCGAGTACGCCATCGCGGTGATCGATCTTCGCTCGGGCAAAACGCACACCTGGAGCGGATTTGGCGAGCCCTTCGGGCCCGGCTTGCTCAGCTGGGGCAGCGACAACAGGACGCTCGCCTACAACTGGGGCAGCACGAGCCCCGGTCTTCGTTTGCTTGACACCGGGGCCTCAGGACAGTCGCTGGGCAAAGACAGCCGCATCGCCGTACCGGTGACGTTCTTCGAAAGGACTCACGAGCCGCAGATGTCGGTGCCCGGCGGCATGGTGACCGGCAACTTCTTCCTGACGCCGGGAGGCACGACGGCCGTCTCGGCGGTGACCAACCTGACCGGGGACAGGTCGGGTTTCGGCCTTTTCTCCACCAGGACCGGCCGCCGGATCACTACGTTCGATACGGGGCCGACGTCATCGAGCGACGTGCTGTGGTCAGACCCCGACGGCAGGACGCTGATTGTCTGGTCGCCGCCAGGACACCCTGGCCGGCTAGCCATCGTCCGCCCAGGCAAGCTGACGCTGCTGCCCGCCTCCGCTCGCGCAGTCCTCCCATTCGCGGCATGGTAGCGCGAGCGGCCGAAGGCTTAGCTACTCCCGGCCGGCTCAGGACTCCGTAAAGCGTCAGGGTTTCATGATCGTGCAATGCAGTTTAGGGCTTGCAGATTATTAACACGCGGGTTGGTCTCGTACTGAGGCCCACCTTTGGGACATCCGTGGCGCTCTGGCGCCACCTATGGGCCATCGGCGGGCCAGCCGCCAGGCAGTTCGCCGGGGCGCTCTCACCTTCCGGGAGGCCAGATCGCCAATCTGCGGGTTATTACGCGACGGCCGCTTAGCTTAAGTTGATCTTGGTCGGCGGGTGCCCGTCCGAGGCTGCTGTGCCTGGCGGCCCGGCTGATCGCGGGCTGGCACCCCGGTGCCTGCCGGTGTCGCCGCCGGGCCGGCCCACGCTGGCCGCGACAGCAACGTCGCGCCCTCGTTGCTGCCGGGCCGCAGCCGGCCACCGCAACGTTGCCGCTCTCTTGCTGTCCTGGGAGGGTGCTGAATTGGGGAGGCCGGGCGTCGGCCTGTCGCGGTTGCCGTGCCCGGTGCCCGGTGCCCCGTTTTCATGATCGGGGAAACTTCACCGCGCTTTACGGGGAGCCTCTTCACAGCGGGGAAAGTTCACCGCTCATAGGAGAGAAAACGCTCCCGGACACGAAAACTCCCCGCGCAGCAGCGGACAACCCTCCCCGATCCTGACCCGGAGCACTGATAACCCTCCCCGATCCTGACCCGGAGCACTGATAACCCTCCCCGATCCTGACCCGGAGCACTGATAACCCTCCCCGAACCTGGCCCGGAGTGAGAAGATCAACTTTCGCTCAACGGCATTGCCTGATCGTGTCACTGACCCCGACCACTGAAAACTCTCGCGCGACCGAGCTTGGCTAGCCGGGGACGTGCTCGCGGATCGAAAGGATCGCGTCCAGCGCCGGGTCCTCGTTGCGGCGGTAGGCCTCGAACGTCGGCGGCGCGTAGATGTCGGGCGCGGTCCAGGTCCGGTGATCGTCAGGCCAGGAGGTCTGCCAGAGCAGGTCGGCCACGTTCGCCTGCACCTTGCTGTAAGGCAGTTCGAAGTCGATCCGCTCGCCGATGAAGTTGGGGCGGGACGCGGTGGGCTCGCCGACGAAGATGGCGCAGGTCTCCCGTTCGATCGCGGTCGCCGTGTTTTGCGCGGCGGAGGCCGTCAGCCTGCCGATGATGACGAACAGCGCGCCGCGCCGGCTGAGCAGCTTGCTGGCGATGAGGTGGTGGAGCAGCCGCTGGGAGAGCAGGGTGTTGCCGCCGGGGTTCCATCGCAGGTCGATGACGAGGCGGCCGACGCCGCGGCCCTCGATGAAGCCGAACAGCCGGTCGCAGAACGCCGCGAAACTTTCCGCAGGGTGATCGCGCACGGCATTGAACTGAAAGTAGACCAGGTCATCGCGCGGCAGGTACTCGAACCAGAACGGCAGCTCGCGGTTGCGCAGGTGCAGCGGCCGCGGCACGGTCACGCCGTCGCCGGAGATCACGGTGTCGGTCAGGGCCACCCACCCGGGCGGATACCGGTCAAGCTGAACCTTGTCTGAGCTGGTCTCGAGCCTGACCTCGGTGACGGTGCCGTCCGGCAGGCTGACGGTCAGGGCATCGTCGATGCCAAGCGCGCGCAAGAGCGCGGGGCACCGCACGAGCGCAGGGAACATGAACGTGAGCCAATGCTCGTTGTCCCTGGTCATGATCGGGTCCAGCGCGGCCATGGCCTCGTCGACTGTCAGCGCTCCGATTTTCTCGACCTTCGCACCGAGCAGGTGCTCGCAGCCGGAACCGGCGCCGATCACGTACAGGCCCTCGGAGAACAGGAACATGTCGACCGGAAACACACGGGACAGCTCCTTATCGTCCTTGGGCCACTGGACGAAGGCGTGCCCGTCATCCAGGTATCGGACCAGCTTCATCATGCCGACGATGATCCGCGAATCGGTGAGCACGGGAATCGCGGCGTCGAGCTCGGCCACAGCCCGGTCGAACTCCGCCTCCGGCTGGAGCGCGAAGGGGGCGTAGGCCACGCGCTTGATCTCCCTGGCGAGGAACGCCAGGTCATACCTCCAGCCCTCGTCCCGCGTCATCGAGTCCGAATCGATGACGCCGGCCATGCCGCGGATTCGCTCGTCGTCAAGCAACGCTTGCCAGTGCTCTTGCGATTTGACCCGCGCTGGGTCGCGCATCCCCCGGTCGAGCGCCACCTGCAGCCCCGCGACAGCCGCCTCGCGGTCGCCTGCGGCGGCGTCGCAGCAGGCGATGCGCCAGGCGACCTCGCCCGGCATGAGCGGCGTCACGTCATCTTCCGCCAGGCCCGTCTCCCGCAGCCCGAGCCGCAGGACCTTCTCCCATGCCTCACGAGCCCCCGCGTAGTCCCTTGCACCGAACCTGGCCTCGCCCAGACGCGCCCAGTAATCCCCATTCACCGGATTGGCGGCGGTCACTTCCTCCCACAGTTCCGCCGCTTCAGCCCAGTTCTTGTCGCTCGTTCTTATCCGCGCCCTGGCTACTATCCCCATAAAGTCCGTCATAGGCCACAGCCTACTGTCGGGCGGCTACCCTCCAGCTATGTCAACTTCGCCAAGCCCGGTCCTAGGGCTATTGCACCCAGGTGAGATGGGTGCCGCCGTCGGTCATTGCCTCACCGAACGCGGGCACCAGGTGCTCTGGGCATCGCAGGACCGGAGCCCGCACACCGCGGACCGGGCGAAGGCCGCCGGGCTGACCGACGCCGGAACGATCGCCGCGCTCGCCGCAGGGGCCGAGGTCATCTTGTCGATCTGCCCGCCGCACGCCGCGCTCGACGTCGCTTCGGCAGTCGCGGCGACGGCCAGCTTCCAAGGGCTCTACGTCGACGCGAACGCGGTCTCGCCGCAGACCGCGGCCCAAGTCGCCGACGTCATCACGCAAGCCGGGGCGATGTACGCCGACGGCGGCATCATCGGCCCGCCGCCGGTCACCGGCGGCAGCACCCGCCTGTACCTGTCGGGCGAGGACGCCGCCCGAGCGCAAGCACTGTTTACTGGCACGCCTGTTGACTCCAGGGTCATCACCGCCGGCCCGTACGCGGCTTCCTCGATCAAGATGGCCTACGCGGCCTGGACCAAGGGCTCGGCTGCCCTGCTGCTCACGGTGATGTCGCTCGCCCAGGCCGAGGGAGTCGAAGACGACCTGAGGGGCGAGTGGGCACTCTCTCAGCCCACGCTGGAAGCCTTGCTCAAGGGCGCGGGGAACTCGTCCGCCAGGAAAGGCTGGCGCTGGGTTGCTGAGATGGAGGAAATCGCCGCGACGATGACGGCGGCCGGACTGCCCCCGGGTTTTCATCAAGCCGCCGCCGAGGTTTACCGCCGGTCAACTCGCGGCTGAGGGGCGAGCTGCTGAGGGGCGGAACTGGCCCATGACCGCGTGCAGCACCGCTCCGCAAACGGGTGATCGGATGGCGATCCGCCGCCCGATCACCCGTGCGATATCCCCCCGGCGCCGGAGTTCTGGCGACGGGCGATCAGCACCCAGCGAGCCTTTCATCCAAATAGGCGATCAGCCCGTCGATTCCGATTCTGTCTTGTTTCATCGAGTCGCGCTCGCGAACGGTCACGGCGTTATCGGAAAGACTGTCGAAATCGACGGTAACGCAATATGGCGTCCCGATTTCATCTTGGCGGCGGTAACGGCGGCCGATCGCGCCGGCATCGTCGAATTCCGCATTCCAGCGCTTACGGACCGAATCGGCGACGTCGCGCGCCTTGGGCGATAGATCGGCATTGCGGGACAGCGGCAGCACGGCCACCTTCACCGGTGCGAGCCGGTAATCCAGGCGCAGGACGGTACGCTTCTCCATCGCTCCCTTCGCGTCTGGCGCCTCGTCTTCGGCATAGGCATCGAGGAGGAAAGCAAGCATCATGCGATCGACGCCGCCAGCCGGCTCGACCACATAGGGGATGAACCGCTCGTTCGTCTGCGTGTCCAGGTACGACAGATCCTGGCCAGAGGCCTTCGCGTGGACGGACAGGTCGAAGTCGGTCCGGTTCGCGATGCCTTCGAGCTCGCCCCACTCGCTGCCGGCGAACTCGAAGCGGTACTCGATGTCCACGGTGCGCTTGGAGTAGTGCGAGCGCTTCTCCGCCGGGTGCTCATACAGCCGCAGGTTGTCCTCGGCGATCCCCAGGCCCAGGTACCAGGCCATGCGGGCCTGTATCCAGCGCTCGTGCCACTCCTCGTCCGTGCCGGGCCGGACGAAGAACTCCAGCTCCATCTGCTCGAACTCGCGGGTACGGAAGATGAAATTGCCTGGCGTGATCTCGTTGCGGAACGACTTGCCGATCTGGCCGATGCCGAACGGGATCTTCTTGCGTGCGGTCTGCTGGACGTTCTTGTAGTTGATGAAGATGCCCTGCGCGGTCTCGGGCCGCAGGTAAGCGAGCCCGGACTCCTGGCCCGCCTCATCGTCGCGCTCCACCGCCCCCAGGTACGTCCGCAGCAGGCCGTTGAACATCCGGGGCTCGGTAAACGCGCCCCGGGTGCCGCAGTTGGGGCAGGCGAGGCCGGCAAGGCCGTGCTCGGGCTCCTTGCCGTCGTGCTTGCCGGCGTACGCCTCGATTAGGTGGTCGGCGCGGAACCGCTTGTGGCAGCTCTGGCACTCGGTCAGCGGGTCGACGAACTCGGTGAGGTGACCGCTGGCCTGCCACACCTCGGGAGCCAGGATCACGCTCGAGTCGATGCCGACGATGTCATCGCGCTCGGTGACCGTCGACTTCCACCACTGGCGCTTGATGTTGTTCTTGATCTCGACGCCGAGCGGACCATAGTCCCACGACGCCCGCAAACCGCCGTAGATCTCGCTCGACGGGTAGACAATGCCCCGTCGCTTCGACAAGCCGACGATGGTTTCCATTCGGTCGTTGCGTCGAGCCATCAAGTTTCTCCAGGCCTGAGGCGAAGTAGGTGTGCCAGACGTGGCCGAACCCGGCTGTGGCGTGTGGCGGTGCCTGTCAGCTTAGCCGCGATCAGCCGCCCGCGTCGTGCCGCTATCGTGGTCGGTGACCTCAGTGGTGGCAACTTGTTTAGCAGCACGGACTTTCGCAGCGGAAGTTCGCGAGATGGAAGGACGCCGCGCGTGAGCAGCAACCGGGGCAAGGCGCAGGCTCGGCGTCCGCGGCCGCTGCCGCGGGGTGACACGCTCTTTACTCCCGGCGCCTCGCCATCCAGGGAAACGCTTGAGCAGCGCAGCGCGACCTGGCTGCTTTGGCTGCATCAGCTGCCGCCCTGGCTGCCGCCGGTCCTGGCTGTCGGCCTGCTGGTGCTCGGGCTGGCGCTGCCCGGGTGGGCCGGCGGCGGGGCGCTCTTCGGGCTGGCCGCGGTGCTCGCCTGGCTGGCGGCGCTCTCCTGGCCGCGCCTGTCCGCTCAGGGCCGCCTGCTCAGGGTCGCGGTAGTCGGCTGCGTAATGATCGGCGCCGTGATCCGCGGCCTGCACGGCTAGCGCGGCTCCCCGGGAGGCTGCATCCTGCCGCCTCCCGGCGTCCGCTTCAGCCTGTCACCCCTAACTGGCGGTGCGGGCGCCTGGCGTGAGGAGAAGACGGGTCTGCGGCTGAATCAGGAACGGGGTTCGGCACGGCACCGCCGTAGCGGCGGTCCCGGCTCGCGTAAATCTCGCAGGCCTGCCACAGGTGGCGCCGGTCGAAATCGGGGAACAGCGTGTCGAGGAACACGAATTCCGCGTAGGCCGACTGCCAGATCAGGAAGTTGGACGTGCGCTGCTCCCCCGACGACCGGACAAACAGGTCCACATCCGGGATGCCGGGCTCATCGAGGTACCTGGCGAACACTTTCTCGTCGATCTTGTCGGCGCGGAGCTTGCCGGCCGCGACGTCGGCGGCCAGGGCCGCGGCGGCGTCGGCGATCTCGGCCCGGCCGCCGTAGTTCACGCAGAACTGCAAGGTCAGCACCGAGTTGCCGGCCGTCAGCCGCTCGGCGTCCGCTAGCTCGGAGATCACGCTGCGCCACAACCTGGGCTTGCGCCCGGCCCAGCGGACACGCACCCCCATCTCGTTGAGCTGGTCGCGGCGGCGCCTGATGACATCGCGGTTAAAGCCCATCAGGAAGCGAACCTCGTCGGGCGAGCGGCGCCAGTTCTCGGTGGAGAACGCATAAGCCGACAGGTACGGGATGCCAAGCTCGATCGCGCCCATGATCACGTCGAACAGCGAGTATTCGCCCGCCTTGTGACCCTCGGTGCGAGGCAGGCCGCGCTCTTTCGCCCACCGGCCGTTGCCGTCCATGACGAGCGCGACGTGCCTGGGCACCAGGTCAGACGGGATCGCTGGCGGCTTCGCGCCGGACGAGTGCGGCTCGGGTGGCTTGACAAATGACCGGCTCATGCGTGCTCCACATGACGTAGCGAACGCAGCGAATGCTCTAGGTGCCATTGCACGTAGGCGGCTACCAGCCCGCTGCACTCGACCTGGTGGCGACGCTCGCTGGCGTCGGCGGCCTCCCATTCCCCCCGCAGCAGCGCCTTCATCAGGTCGACGGTTGCCTGGGTCGTCGTGGCCGCGCCAGGGGCCTGGCAGTTCCGGCAGACCAGCCCGCCGGCCGCGACCCCGAACGTGCGCCTTGTCTGCGCGGGCCTCTCACCGGCCCTGGCGCCGCAGATCGCGCACTCGTCGAGCGCCGGGGAATAGCCGGCTACCGCCAGTGATCTCAGCAGGAAGGCATCGAGCACGAGCCTCGGGTCGTGCTCGGCGTCGACCAGCGTGCGCAGCCCGCCGACGAGCAGCAGGAACTGGCGGAGGGCCGGCTCCTTCTCGATCGTGGTGAATCTCTCGGCCGTCTCCAGCATCGCGGTACCCGTCGTATACCGGCGGTAGTCCCCGACCAGCGGATCGCCATAGCTTCGCACCGTCTCGGCCTGGGTGATCACATCGAGCGAACGCCCGGTATACAGCAGCAGGTCGACGTGCGTGAAGGGCTCGACGCGGGCACCGAACCGCGACTTGGTACGGCGGACGCCCTTCGCGACCGCCCTGACCCGGCCGGTCTTGCGGGTCAAGATGGTGACGATCCGGTCGGCCTCGCCCAGCTTCTGGGTGCGCAGCACGATCCCGTCGTCACGGTAAAGGCTCACGGCGACTATTGTCGCGCATCCGGCTACCCGGCCTGTGCGGCCTCCTCGGCCAGCTGGATCACGTCCTCAGCCCTGGCCTGGCTCAGCCCGAGGTAGCGGGCCACGATCCCGATCACGTCCCGCTCGGCCGCGCTCAGCGAGCCGTCGGCCAGTCCCACCTGAACAACCTTCGCGAGGAACCACTCCCTGGCGTGCGCCTCCAGCTGAATGGCGAGGGTCTGGACAGCAGATCGAAGGCCAGGGATCTGTTCAGGAACGGGCCTGCAGCTTACCGGTGCCTCCGGCCCGGCCGCGGCGGCTGTCCCAGCGTTCTGCGGCCCGCAGTCATCGGAGTCCGAGTCCGTGCACTCGGACTCCGTGCGCCCAAGGGCGGTGAGCAGATCCGGCTCGCCGTACGCCGGCGAGCCAGAGCCGACGATCAGCTCCACCGCCCGGCGCCTGGCCGCCTGGCTGGCCGATCCCCCGGCCCACAACATGGCGAGGGCGGTGGCCGTAGCCGCATTGCGCAGCGCCGCCCGCATCTGCTCGATGGTCGGCACGGCAAGGAGCTCGACTCGGTAGCAGGTACGGCAGATCGTGCACCGCAGGTGCTCACCAGTACTCTCGAGCGGGACGACGGGCAGGCAGAGAACCTTGGCCCAGCGACGGCCTGTCCGGTGCCGGTACAGCCGGTCCCCGCCACAGCGCTCGCAGTGGAAAACGCCACTGGCGATCGTTCGGTAGTACACCCGGGAACTGAGCCTGACCCGCATGCGCTTCCTCCCTGTCCCAGGCGTCGGGGGACCGCCTGGACCCCTCCCGGCAGAGTCCCGATCATCACACGACCAGCGTTCTGCGGTTATCGATTTGCAAAAATTCCGAGTTTGGCACAGATTCCTGAACCGGGAAATTTACTTAGCGTACTTGTCTGCTCGTGTAAGGATAAGTTACCCGATGCCGCATAATTTCATAATTTCTAATTTCGTGAGGTGCTCATCAGAAACCTAGCCTGCGCAACTGCCGCGGGTCGCGCTGCCAGTCCTTGGCGACCTTGATCCGCAGGTCCAGGTACACGCGGCTGCCGAGCAGCGCTTCGATCTGCCGCCGTGCTCGCGACCCCACCTCCTTCAGCCTGGCTCCCTTTGCGCCGATGACGATCGCCTTCTGGCTCGGCCTCTCGACATACATCACGGCACTCACGTCGATGAGGTCATCGCGCCCCTCGCGCGGTGCCAGCTCCTCGACCACGACGGCGATGGAATGCGGGAGCTCGTCCCTGACACCTTCGAGTATCGCCTCCCTGATCAGTTCGGCGACCAGCTGCTGCTCGGGCTCATCGGTCAGCTCGCCGTCCGGGTAGAGCGCGTGCCCGGCGGGGAGGTGGCTGACCAGCACCTCGGTCAGCACGTCGAGCTGGAATCCGGTGACGGCGCTGACCGGTACCACATCGGCCCAGCTGGCCAGGCCGGCCACGGCCGATAGCTGGCTGGCGACCTGCTCCCTGGAAGCCTCGTCAACCTTGGTGACGATCGCGACAACCGGCGTACTCGCGTGAGCCTGGCCAGACAGCTCAGCCGCCAGGTACTTGTCGCCGGGTCCGATGCGCTCGGCGGCGGGCACGCAGAAGCCGATCACGTCGACCTCCGTCAGGGTCGACCGGACGAGGCTGTCAAGCCGCTCGCCCAGGAGCGTTCTCGGCCGGTGCAGGCCGGGAGTATCGATGATGATCAACTCAGCGTCCGGCCGGCGCACGATGCCCCTGATCACCCTGCGGGTGGTCTGCGGGCGGCTGCTGGTGATCGCGACCTTGGTGCCTACCAGCGCGTTCATCAGTGTCGACTTGCCGACATTGGGGCGGCCGGCAAAGCACGCGAACCCAGCGGCGAACTGCGCGGCCCGAGCCTGCCGGGCTGCTTGCCCGACGGCCCCGTTGGCTGGCGGGCTGGCTGGCTGCTGGCGTGCCTCCCGGGCTGGCTGCTGAGCTGCCTTCCGGCCTTGCGGTGTCGGCGTCGCTTCCACGCAGGCGATTCTCCCCTACCAGGCGGCGCCGGTCATCTTTAGCGCTTCGGCCAGGGTGCGGGCCGGGCCCGCGCATTCATGCTCCCGTCCCGGGCGCTATGGGCGGGCCACCTGGCGGACGTTACCGCCAGGGGTCGCATGGATGATCAGGGCATCCGCTCCGAGATCCCTGATCGCCCGGACGTCGGCGGGCGCCGGTCCGGTGTCCTCGCTGACAAGGGCAGCGGCCTCAAGCGCAGTCGCCCCGCTGGAGGCGGCCATCGCGACGGCGACGACCAGCGCGGACAACCTCAGCGACGGCAAGATGACGTTGACCGCGGCGTACGTCCGGCCAGTGTCGTCCCTGACCGCCGCGCCTTCCGCCGACCCGAGCCTCGCCCGCGCGGACCGCGCCAGCGTGATGATCTTCAGATCTTCTGGACCTAGCTGAGCGTCATCCACCGGAGCCTGGTTCACCCGAGCGAGCCTACTGGCAGGCGGCCAGTCTCCGCGTCGCACCTGGGGCACCCTGCTCCTGCGCGGGTGACAGCCGGGTACCCCAGCTGTCACCCGCCACGAGCCGGGCCACCCAGTCTCTGACCTTTCGCGCCCGTCGATGGACCCCCGGCCCGCGGCCCGGCCGCCGGCCGAACCGCCGGAAACCGGCCGGGCCCAGAGCATCGGCTAGCCCAGGCGAGTCGGACCGCGCGCGTCGGGTTAGCGCGAGTCGGGCTGGTCGCGCTCGAGGTCGGCCGCGCGGTCAGCGAGTTCCGACGCGGGTGAGCCAGGCTCATCGCCGGCAGCCCACGCGAGCTGGTCATCCCGTGACGTGGCCCCGTTGGCGGACGCGGCCGGGGACGTGCCCGGTTCGGTCGCACCTTCAGGCGGCGTGCCGCGTTGCGCGCCTCGGCCGGCGTGATCGGCCTGCTCCTCCGGCTCGGCTTCCTGCTGAGCGCGCTTGGCGCCCGCGCCGCGGATGCGCCTTACCGTGACCGTGCTGATCCGGTTGCGGCGGCCAGCCAGGCTCTCCGCAGCGAGCTTGAGCCCGGCGACGGTGGCAGTCGAGCCGGCGATCGGTACCCGGCCAAGACGCTGCGCCAGCAGCCCGCCTACGGTCTCCACGTCTTCCGCCTCGATCCGGACGCCGAACAGCTCTGCCAGTTCATCGACGGAGAGCCTGGCGGTCACCCGGGCGTGCTCGGGACCTAGCCACTCGACTGGTGGCTGCTCCTGGTCGTATTCGTCGGCGATCTCCCCGACTATCTCCTCGAGTATGTCCTCGATCGTGGCAAGCCCGGCCGTGCCGCCGTACTCGTCGATGACGATCGCCACGTGGATCTGCCTGGCTTGCATTTCCCTGAGCAGGTCATCGACCGGCTTGCTGTCGGGCACGAACGTGGCCGGGCGCATGATCGAGGACACGGTCTCAGTCGCCAGGCCGTCGGCGTAGTCGTAGGTGCGGCGCACGATGTCCTTCAGGTACGCGATGCCGACGACGTCGTCCAGGTTCTGCCCGACGACCGGGATCCGGGAAAAGCCGCTGCGCAGTGCGAGTGACATCGCCTGCCGCAGCGTCTTGCCGCTTTCGACATAGATCATGTCGGTGCGCGGCACCATCACCTCGCGCACGATCGTGTCGCCGAGCTCGAACACCGAGTGGATCATCGCGCGCTCGCCCGGCTCGATGACCCGTCGCCGTTCGAGCAGGTCGACCAGCCCGCGCAGGTCCTCTTCCTCGCCTGATGGCCCATTCTGGCTGGCGCCGTCGCGGCCAAGCACCCGGCCCACCGCCAGCAGCATCGCGGGGACGGGACCCATCAGCCGCACGATTGGCTGCATGATCGACGCCGCGCTGTCGGCCACGCTCGCCGCGTACTCGCGGCCCAGCGTCCTCGGCACGATGCCGACTACGACGTAGATCACCGCAGCCATCACGGCGCCAGTGATGAGGTAAGGACGCCAGCCGTGCCCCAGCCAGCTGACCAGGGCTGCGGTGACCATGACGGTAGCGGCGAGTTCGGCCGCGATTCTCGCGAGCAGCAGCACGGCGATGTACTTGGGTACCTCGGCGAGCACCGCCTGCAGCGGAGCCGAAGCTTCGCCCGCCGATGAGGCCAGTTCCTTGGCCCCTGCCCTGGAAACCCGCAGCAGCGCGGTGTCCGCGCTCGCGCACAGTCCGGCGAACAGCACGAGCAACGCGGCGGCGACTATCAGCCAGCCCATGGCGTGCCTACCCGGAGACCGGCCGGCCGCCGTCCGGGCCGTCGGCCGCCTGGCTTACCCCGGTGCCTGGCATATCGGCTCGCTCGGCTCGCCACGACGTGAGCAGCCTGTCCTGCAGGCTGAACATCGCCCCGTGCTCCGCCGGGTCAGCGTGGTCGTAGCCGAGCAGATGCAAGATTCCGTGGGTGCAGAGCAGGTCGATCTCATCGGACACCGAGTGCTTGGCAGCACGCGCCTGCCCGGCGGCGACCTGCGGGCAGATGACCACATCGCCGAGCAGGCCGGGGATTCCGGCTGAATCTCGCTGGTCATGCTCACCATGCGGACCGCCCGGCGCCGGCGGCCGCAGCTCGTCCATAGGAAAGGCCAGCACGTCGGTCGGGCCCTGCTCGCCCATCCACCGCACGTGCAGGTCGGTCATCGCCGGCTCGTCGACAAGCAGCACCGACAGTTCGGCCAGCGGATGCACCCGCATTTCCCCGAGAACGTGCCTGGCCAGGCCGGCCAGCGCTGCCTCGTCGACGTCGGCTCCGGACTCGTTGGCGATCTCGATGCTCACCGCGGCCTGCTGACATCTCGCCTGGCCCGACCGGCGGGCAGCCGGCCAGCCTCCGCAGCCGCCCTGGCCTCGTCGTAGCGCGCGTAGGCGTCGACGATGTCGGCAACGAGCTTGTGCCTGACGACGTCGTGCGCCGTAAGCTTGCAGAAGTACACGTCAGGAACGCCATCGAGCACGTCTTGCACCATGCGGAGGCCGGAGACCTGGCCGGACGGCAGGTCGACCTGGGTGACGTCGCCGGTCACCACGATCTTGGAGCCGAACCCCAGCCTGGTAAGGAACATCTTCATCTGCTCAGCGGAAGTGTTCTGCGCCTCGTCCAAGATGATGAACGAGTCGTTGAGTGAGCGGCCGCGCATGTAGGCGAGCGGCGCGATCTCGATCGTGCCAGCCGTGAGCAGCCTCGGAATCGAGTCCGGATCGACCATGTCGTGCAGCGCGTCGTACAGCGGCCGCAGGTAAGGGTCGATCTTTTCGTAAAGAGTGCCTGGCAGGAACCCGAGCCGCTCGCCAGCCTCTACGGCGGGCCTGGTCAAAATGATCCTATTGACCTCTTTGGCCTGAAGCGCCTTCACCGCCTTCGCCATCGCCAGATAAGTCTTCCCTGTTCCGGCCGGGCCGATCGCGAAGACGATCGTGTGCTTATCAATGGCGTCAACATAGCGCTTCTGGTTGAGCGTCTTGGGCCTGATCGTCCGGCCGCGCGAGGACAGGATGTCCAGCGTGAGGATGTCGGCCGGGCGGGCGCCGGACTTGCGGCGGAGCATGGCCACGCTGCGTTCGACGACGTCAGGCGTCACCTCGGTACCGCTTGCGAGCAACCTGGTCAGCTCGTCGAACAGCTCGCCGATGACGGCCGCCTCGCTGGCCGAGCCGGTGACCGTGATCTCGTTGCCGCGCACATGGATATCGGACTCGAAGGCTTGCTCGACCACATGCAGCAACTCGTCACGCGAGCCCAGCAGGCTCACCATCGAGTGCGGCTCGGGTATGACGATCCGCAGCGAAGTCGCGCCCTCGTCCGGCTGATGAGCACAGCTGTGCTGCAACCCGCCATGAGCGCGGCCCTGGCTGAGTTCGCCAGTGCCGTGATCGCCCGGTTGTTTCTTCACTTACCCCCGCCTCAGCCCGGAGGCCACGACATCGCCCTGCCGCCGAGCACATGCGCGTGCACATGGGCGACGGTCTGGCCGCCGTGACTGCCGGTGTTGAAGACCACTCGGTATCCGGTATCTGCTATGCCCTCAGCCAGCGCGACCTCATGTGCCTGCGCCGCCAGCTCCGCGAGCAAGTCCGCGTCCGCGGCGACGGCAGCCAGGTCGCTGTGATGCTCCCTGGGAATCACGAGCACATGAATCGGCGCCTGAGGATTTATGTCGCGGAATGCGAGCGTGCGAGGGCTTTCACGGACAACAGTAGCCGGCACCTCACCGGATGCGATTCCGCAGAATATGCAATCGGGCACGGGCCGATCTTAACGTGTTCTTCGTCTTGGTCACTGCCGACATATATGGTTGCACCCGAGCGAACCCCGGGGAGACATCGTGCACCGAAGCATGTGCGTAGACACCTTGGAGCGGCTGGGATCGTGACGCCAGGCAGGACGCGCGGCCCCCGCGCCACACTTCGTGACGACAGTGCGTAAACCAAACGGCCCGCACGCGCGTCAAGACAAGGTGACCGAGACCCTCGTGGCTGGATCAGTCGTGCCAGCACTTGACTCGGTCCCAGCACAGCCGACGGTACCGCAAGCTCCATCTGTGCCGCAAACGGCATCTGTGCCGCAAACGGCACCGGTGCCGCCGGACGCCGAGCACGAGCCGGCAGCAGTGCCGCCGGTCGCGAGTTCCGGGCTCACCGACCGCACCGCGGTCGTCGATGCGGCGATCATCGAGCTGTACGGCGCTCATTACCGGCCGCTTGTCCGGCTTGCTGTGCTGCTAGTTCATGACATCGCTACCGCGGAGGAAGTTGTGCAGGACTCGTTCGTCGCGCTGCATTCCGGGTTGCACCGGCTGCGTGACGGCGAGAAGGCGCTCGCCTACCTGCGGACCGCGGTTGTCAACCGGTCACGCTCTGTGCTCAGGCATCGCGTAGTTGTCGACCGCAACGCGCCTAAGGCCGCCCCCGACATGCCGAGCGCCGAGCACGGGGCGTTCGCCCTCATCGAGCGCGCCGCCGTCGTGAAGGCCCTGCGCGCGCTGCCGGTCAGGCAGCGCGAGGTAGTCGTGCTGCGGTACTACCTTGACCTGTCCGAAGCTCAGATCGCTTCTACGATGGGGATCACCCGCGGCGCGGTCAAGAGCCACACCTCACGGGCGATGGACGCGCTGCGCTCAGTGCTGGAGCGTGACGCATGATGGGCCGCAAGCCAGGCGACAGCAACCTCGATCAGGCGCTGCGCAGTGCCCTGCACCTCGCGGTCGATTCGGTGGAGCCAGGTGCCGACGGACTTGACCAGATCCGCGCCAAGATCGCCACGCGCCAGGCCACGCGCGCCCGGCTGCGGCCGAACTACCGCTTCTGGCAGAACTGGCAGCGCAGCTCGTCGGCGCAGCGCAGGAGCCACGCAAATGGCACCCGCCCTGCCTGGGTGCTCGCCGCGCTCGCCGAGGTGGGCGATCGCTTCAGGCCCGATCTGGGGCGGCCCGGCTGGCTCAGCTGGCTCCGCCCCGCCGCCGCCGCCGTCACCGCGCTGTTCGTCGTGAGCGCGGCGGGCCTGGCGGTCACGGCACTGCCCGCGGCGATCTCGACGGTCGCCCACAGCGTGCCCTTCAATTCTCCGGGCAGCCCGTCGTCGAGTCGCTCGAAAACGGCCAGCTCGCAGCAGTCCTACCCGACTCCCGGCGGTGGCGGCCCGGGCATCGTCCCGCCTGTCAGCACGCACGGAGCGCCCAATCCGTGGGTCTCGCCGAGCTGCACGATCTCCCCCTCTCCCAGCTCCTCGACGACAGGCAGCCAGACCCCGCCGGACACCAGCCCACCGACCTCGTCGAACCCGACGACCTCGCCGTCCACCCCGCCGGACACCGGCACGGTCAGCCCGCCCGCCAACTCGCCGCCCGCGCCGGCAGCCTCGACGTCAACTCCGGCGCCAGACGGTTCGGCCAGCCCGGACGCGACGGGCAAGGTATTGCTCAGCTCCGGCGCCATGACGCTGGACAACGCGGTCCTGGCACCAAACGATCCGAGCCCGACGCCGACAGATACCGTGTCGCCGCCGTCACCAGCGCCGACCAGTCCGCCAGTGCCGCCAGTACCCTGTCACACGCCCTAGGCCCAGCGCCCGCAGCGACTGAGCGTGAGCGCCGCGGCAACTGCCCCGGCGGTCGAGCCGCGCAGCACGGTCGGCCCGAGCCTGGCAGTAACCGCGCCTGCGCCGGTCAGGGCGGCGGCTTCGGTCTCCGTCACGCCGCCCTCCGGGCCGACCACGAGCAGGACCGACCCCTGGTCCGGCAGCGCGAGTTCTGTCATCGGGCACCCGGCGGCGGGGTCGAGCAGGACGGCGAGATCGGCATCGGCCACCCGCCCGGCCAGCTCAGCGGTCCGCACGGACGGCGACAGCTCGGGGAACCACGATCGCCGCGACTGCTTGGCGGCCTCGCGGGCGGTCGACCGCCAGCGGCCGAGTGAGTCACGGTCCGGGCGCCATCGGGCGACGCAGCGCTCGGCCGCCCAGGGCACGATCACGTCGACTCCGACCTCGGTCATCAGCTCGACGGCCAGTTCACCCCGGTCGCCCTTCAAGATCGCCTGTGCCACGATCACCCGGCAACGCGGCGCCGGCCACGTCACGCGCTCCTGCACGGCGAGCTCGAGCTCGCCGGCGCGGGCGCCGGCGACTACGCAGCGGGCGAGCAGGCCCTGGCCATCGGTGAGGTCGACCCTCTCGCCCGGACCGATCCGGCGGACGGTCGTCGCGTGCCTGCCCTCGGGGCCGGCCAGCCGGACAACCGCCGCGGTTCGCAACGAGCCGTCGTCGCACAAGAAGACAGGCGGGGTCGTACGCCCGGCCACGGCACCGGCCGCGCCGCCGACTGCCTCGGCACCAGCCACGCCGCCAGCCTCGGCGCCAACGTCAGCGCAGCTCCCGCCGCCTTCGTTACCGGCCGTTGAACGCGTCCCTCAGCCGGGAGAAGAAGCCCTGCTCACCAGGCGCGAACCGACCAGGAGGCGACTCCTCGCCGCGCAGTCTCGCGAGCTGGCGCAGGAGCTCCTCCTGCTCGGGCTCCAGCTTGGTCGGCGTCTCGACGGTCACGTGGATGATCAGGTCCCCGCGGCCCGGGCCGTGCAGGTGTGACGCGCCCTGGCTGTAGAGGGGAATCGTCTGTCCCGATTGCGTACCCGGCCTGAGGTCGATGTTGGCCGGCCCGTCCAGGGTCTGGATGGGGAGCGTCGCACCAAGCGCGGCGGCTGTCATCGGGATAGTCAGCGTGCAGTGCAGGTCGTCACCGTGCCGCTCGAAGATCTGATGCGGCCGCTGCACGATCTCGAGGAACAGGTCACCCGGCGGACCGCCGCCAGGGCCTACCTCGCCCTCGCCGGCGAGCTGGATGTGCGTGCCGTCCTCGACGCCGGCCGGGATCCTGACCTTGACGGTACGCCTGGTCCTGACCCGCCCGTCGCCATCGCATTCGGGGCATGGCCGCCTGATCACGGTGCCGAAACCGCCGCAGCCCGGGCACGGCCTCGACGTCATCACCTGGCCGAGGAACGACCTGGTGACCTGGCTGACCTCGCCTCGCCCGTTACAGACATCACACGTGCTCGGGTGGCTGCCTGGCGCCGAGCCCTCGCCTGAGCAGGTCGGGCAGACGACCGCGGTGTCGACCGTCAGGTCGCGGGTCGCGCCGAACACGCACTCAGCGAGGTCAAGGTCGACTCTGATGGTCGCGTTGCGGCCCCGGCGGGCACGGCTTCGCGGCCCCCGCGTCGCGGCACCGCTGCCGCCGAAGAACGCATCCATGAACTCGCTGAACGGGAATCCTGCGGCCGTGCCGAACCCGCCAGCTCCCGCCCGCGCGAACGGGTCGCCGCCAAGGTCGTACATCTGGCGCTTCTCGGGATCGGACAGGACCTCGTAGGCCTGCGTGATCTCCTTGAACCGCTCCTGCGTCACCGGATCCGGATTAACGTCAGGATGCAACTCCCTGGCAAGCCGCCGGTATGCCTTCTTGATCTCATCGGCATTCGCATCCCGGCTCACGCCGAGCGAGGCGTAGTAGTCCGTTGTCACGCTCACCCCTACGACTCCGCCAGGATCTGGCCCGTGTACCGTGCCACCGCGCGTACAGCTCCCATCGCAGTTGGATAGTCCATTCTGGTCGGTCCGACCACGCCGAGCTTCGCAAGCGGCCGGTCGGCCGATCCGTAGCCTGCCGCCACCACCGAGGTGCTGCGCAGGCCAAGCACATCATTCTCCGCGCCGATCTTGACCGTCACCGCGGCCTGATCGTCAAACTCCCCTAGCAGGCGCATCAAGACGACCTGCTCTTCGAGAGCCTCGAGCACCTCGCGCAGGCCAGCCGAGAAGTCAGCCGGGGTCAGGTTCGAGGCACCGCCGACGACGATCTTCTCGTCGTGCCGTGCGACAAGCGTCTCCAGGATGACAGAGAACACAGCCGCCGCGTTGGCGCGTTCCCTGGGCGCGACCCGCTCGGGCAGATCGGCCACCACGGAGGCGATCTCGGTCAGCTTGCGCCCGTCCAGGCAGGCGTTGAGCACGGCGCGCAGCTGGGTCACCGAGTCCTCGTCATAGCTGCCCGGCAGCTCGGCTACCCGCTGCTCGACCCGGCCGGTGTCGGTGATCACCACGACCAGCAGCCTGGTCTCGTGCAGGGGCACGAGCTCGATGTGCCGGACCGCTGACTTGCTGAGTGACGGGTACTGGACCACCGCCACCTGCCTCGTGAGCTGGGCGAGCAGCCGCACTGTGCGCATGACGACGTCATCGAGATCGTAGGCACCGGCCAGGAAGGTCTCTATCGCACGCCGCTCAGCCTTGGAGAACGGCTTGATGGCGGAGAGCCGGTCGACGAACAGGCGGTAACCCTTGTCGGTGGGGACTCGCCCGGCGCTGGTGTGCGGCTGGACGATGTATCCCTGCTCTTCGAGCACCGCCATGTCATTGCGGATCGTCGCGGGTGACACGTCCAGATTGTGCCGGTCCACGATAGCCCTCGACCCGACCGGCTCGTGGGTGGAGACGTAGTCCTCGACGATGGCCCGCAGCACCGCCAGCTTCCTGTCATCTAGCACGCGTTCACCTCCCCTGGCACTCATCAGTCCCGAGTGCCAAGTCTATGGCCGAACGATACTTGGACAGCCCGTGCCAAGTCACCGTGTGGACCTGCCGGGTTTCGCGACGGACTAACTTAAGTCACTGTCAGCGCCCTTCAATGTGCGTAGAGTGATGAACTTCACTGGATGCCAACTGTCGGGAGCGGCCGGTATGGGGCTCAGGTCAGGTCACCCGCGCCGTACACGCGCGCACGCCGCGGCAGCGAGCGCCGCGATCGGGCGGGGCACGATCGCGGTCTCCATTCCCGCCCGGTCGAGCCCGCCAGTGCCCGGCCCGGCCGGACCGGGTCCTCGCGCGAGGACCGCCGCGGCAGCGAGCTATCTCTCGGCCGGCCTGCTCGGCTTCGTGCCGCCGCTGGTCGTGTACGTGATCAGCCGCCGCAAGGACTCGCCGTACGTCAAGGTCCACGCCGCCCAGGCGCTCAACACCGCGATCACGATGGCGGTCTACGCGGTCTGCTCGGCGATCGTCGGCGCCCTGCTGGCCCTCGACTCGCTGCAGCTCGGTATCCAGATCGCGATCACCTGCGGCCTGTTCGCCTGGCTGGTCACCTCCGGCTACCTGGTCAGCGCGTCCATCGCCGCAAGCCGCGGCCGCCACTACCACATCCCCGCCTACCTGTGCGCCGAGCTCGTCTGAGGCCGCGCCAGGCGGCTCTAGCCGATCAAGTTCCTGATCACGGCGTCGGCCAGCAAGCGGCCGCGCACGGTCAGGACAAGCCGTCCTGCCTCGAATGGGAGGCACTCGGCGAGGCCGTCCGCCACCGCGACCTCAGCGGCCCGCAGCCCGGCGGCACTCAGCCCGGCGAGCTCGCAGCCGGAGGCGAGCCTGGTCGTCAGCATGATCCGCTCGGTACGCCGTTCGGCTCGCGTCAGTTCCTCCCGGGCCTGGCCCGGGCTTACCCCGGCGGTGATCCGGGCCGCGTAGGCGGAGGGGTGGCGAACATTCCACCACCGGGTGCCGCTGACGTGGCTGTGCGCACCAGGCCCGGCGCCCCACCAGTTGCCGCCGGTCCAGTAGAGCAAGTTGTGCCGGCAAACTGAGCCGATGCCAGCATCGCCGGCACCCGCGGCCCAGTTGGACACCTCGTACCAGGTAAGCCCTGCCCCGCTGAACGCCTCGTCCGCCGCCAGGTACCGGTCAGCCATCTCGTCGTCGTCGGGCGGCGCTAGCTCGCCGCGCCTGATCCGCGCGGCCAGCCTGGTGCCGTCCTCGACGATCAGCGCGTACGCCGAGATATGGTCGGGCCCGGCCTCGATCGCGCCGCGCAGGGAGCGCTCCCAGTCGCGTTCGCTTTCCCCCGGCGTCCCGTAGATCAAGTCCAGGCTGACCTGGGCGAACCCCTCGGCCCGCGCCCACGCCACGCACTGCTGCGGGCGCCCGGCCGTGTGCGACCGGTCAAGCACCGCAAGCACGTGGTCCACCGCGCTCTGCATCCCGAACGACACCCGGGTGAACCCTGCCGCCCGCAACTCGCCGAGCGACCGCGCATCCACGCTGTCCGGATTGGCCTCGGTGGTCACCTCGGCCCCGGCCGCGAGCCCGAACTCATCCCCGATCGCCGTCAAGATCGCGGCCAGCTCGCCGGGCGGCAGCAGCGTCGGCGTCCCGCCGCCGAAGAACACGGTGCTCACCCTCGGCGCCGGCTCGCCAAGCACCCGCCGCGCGAACCTGATCTCCTCGATCGCCAGGCCCGCGTACGTCGATGCGGTGGCGCTAACGCCGGAACCGCCTAGTTCGGCGGCGGTGTAGGTGTTGAAGTCGCAGTAGCCGCACCTGGTCCGGCAAAAAGGCACATGCACATATATGCCGAACGGTATGCGGTCCAGCCCGTCGAGTCCGGCAGCAGCGAGCCGTCCGTCGGCCGGCATGGTGGCGCCGTCGGGCGGCAGGCCGGGCATCGGGAGGCTAGACCCGCGCCCGGCCGAGCACGCTGGCGCCGATCGAGTCCCATTTAGCGCCGCGTCCTTCGACGGTGAGGAGCACGCGCATGAGCTCCTGATCGCCGTAGAAGGCCCGCATCGACTCGGTGATGGTGACGCGCCGCTCGGGCCTGCTCAGCACGGTAATGGTATCGCCAGCGCCGACCTCGCCCCCGGCCAGCACTCGCAGGTAAGCGCCTGGGCGCCCGGCAGCCGCGAAACGCTTGATCCAGTGTCGCTCATCGGTCCAGGCCGCGAACACTCTGCAGGGGATCCGCGGCGCCGTGATCTGCACCACCGCGTCCAGACCAAGCTGCCAGACCTCGCCGATGAATGCCCCGCTGATGTCTAGCCCAGAGGTGGTGAGGTTCTCCCCGAACATCCCGTTCATCCATTCTCGGCTTGTCTGTTCCGTCCACCAGTCCAGGTCTTCCCTGGCGTAGGCGTACAGGGCCTGATCGGGACCGCCGTGAAACTCCTTGTCCACCTGCACATCGCCGTCAAGGCCGAGTCGCCCGGCCCCCATGCGACCGCGCACCGGGCGCTTGTCGATGGCCGTCCGGAGCTTGTCGCCGAGCCCGGCCACTGGCTTGGCTGCGCCGGCGTTGACCGACACGATGTGTGCGCTGGGCATATCGGCAGGCTAGCCGAATCAGGGGATACTCTGGGAAGCAGTTTTCCTGCGGCCGAGTGAGGTGACGGGGGCGCCGATGGCAGCGAGCAGCTATTACGGGGCGATGCGGGCAACCGACACTGACCGGGAGAAGGTTCACCAGGTGCTGCAGGACGCCTATGCGGACGGCAGGCTGTCCTGGGATGAGTTCGACCACAGATCCTCGCAGCTTGTGGTGGCGAAGACGTACAGCCAGCTGTCGACCCTCACCGCCGATCTGCACCGCCCTGTCCCCTACCGTCCGGTGCCCCTGGCCGCGCCGCGACCGAGCACGAACGGGCTCGCGGCCGTATCGCTCACTTTCGGGCTTGCCCAGATCTTCCTGTTCGGCATCGGAGGGATCGTCGCGATCATCTGCGGGCACTTGGCGCGCAGCCAGATCCGCAGGACAGGCCAGCAAGGCGATGGCATGGCCGTCGCCGGGCTGGTGCTAGGGTATCTGGGCGTATTGCTTCCGATACTTACCGCCGTACTGATCGTGCTCGCAGCCAAGTCGTAATGGCACTACTATCGGGGACCTGCCAGCGGGATGACCTGCGCACGCAGGTGTTCGCAGCACAGGGGAAACGGACAATGCAATGACAGCAGGCGGGTACGGATACGGCTCCATGCGGGTCACCGACGCGGACCGGGAAAACGTACGGACGATCCTGGCGGATGCGCACACCCAGGGCAGGCTGAGCTGGGAAGAATTCGATTCGCGCAGTACTGCTTTGGTCAATGCCCAGACCTATGACCAGCTGACCGGGCTGACCGCCGACCTGCCGAACCGGATGCCCGCGACGCCGCCGCAGGTATTCGGATATCAGGGCGGCGGAAATCAGGCCGGGTTTCAGGGCGCTGGCTACCCAAGCGGTTACCCGCAGGGCGGCTTCCCGGGCAACGGCCCGTTCGGGCCAGTGGCGACAACCAACGGCATGGCCATCGCGGCCTTGGTCCTCGGCGTGGTGCAGATCTTCGGCTTCTGGGTCTTCTCGGGAATACCCGCGATCATTCTCGGGCACATCGCCCGCCGGCGCATCCAGATGACCGGCGAGCAGGGCGCGGGCATGGCGCTGGCCGGAATGATACTCGGGTACGTGGGACTGGCGTTCGCCCTGCTTTTCGTCCTGGCGATCGTGATTGGCATAGCGGTAGCGTCGAAGAATGGCGCCTTCCAGCAAGCGCCCTCACCCTAGGCGCCGTACCCAGGGAAGCCGTATTCCCGGCAGCCGTGTCAGCGGCTCTTGTCGGAGGTTTGCTCGGCCGACAAGGCCGCGACGAAGGCTTCCTGCGGGACCTCGACCCGGCCGATGGTCTTCATTCGCTTCTTGCCTTCTTTTTGCTTTTCCAGCAGCTTGCGCTTGCGGGTGATGTCACCGCCGTAGCACTTCGCGAGCACGTCCTTGCGCAGCGCCCTGATGTTTTCTCGGGCGATGATCCTGGCGCCGATCGCTGCCTGGATCGGTACCTCGAACTGCTGGCGCGGTATCAGTTCCTTGAGCCGCGCCGTCATCGCCAGCCCGTATTCGCGCGACTTATCGGAATGCACGATCTGGCTGAACGCGTCAACCGGCTGACCCTGCAGCAAGATGTCTACCTTGACCAGGTCCGCCTCTTGTTCTGCGGCTGGCTCGTAGTCGAGCGACGCATAGCCGCGGGTGCGCGATTTGAGCTGATCGAAGAAGTCGAAAATGATCTCCGCGAGCGGCATCGTGTACCTGATCTCGACCCGATCGGCTGACAGGTACTCCATCCCGATCAGCACTCCGCGCCGCGACTGGCACAACTCCATGATCGCGCCGATGTAGTCGCTTGGGGCTAGTACCGTAGCGCGCACGACCGGCTCGAACACCTGCGCGATCTTGCCAGCCGCGATCACGCCGGTCTTCGTCGCCATGCCGCCTGGCCCGCTCGGGAACTCGCTCGGGTTCGTGACGACGACCTCAGTGCCGGAGTCCATGACGACGCGGTAGACCACGTTCGGCGCGGTGGAGATCAGCGATAGGTCGAACTCTCGCTCAAGTCTCTCCCTGACGATCTCCATATGCAGCAGGCCAAGGAAGCCGCAGCGGAATCCGAACCCGAGCGCGGTCGACGTCTCTGGCTCGTAGACCAGCGAGGCGTCGTTGAGCCTGAGCTTGTCCAGCGCATCGCGCAGATCCGGGTACTCGTCGCCGTCGACCGGATAGAGGCCGGAAAACACCATGGGCTTGGGGTAGGCGTAGCCGGCCAGGGGCTCGGCCGCCGGCCGGCCGGCGCTGGTCACTGTGTCACCGACGCGCGCCTGCCTGACGTCTTTCACGCCGGTGATCAGGTAGCCGACTTCGCCCGCTGCCAGGCCATCCGACGGCACTGGCTCAGGCGAGATCACCCCGACCTCGAGTGTCTCGTGCGTCGCGCGGGTCGACAGCATCAGCGTGCGCTCCCGGCGGGAGAGCCTGCCGTCCATCATCCGCACGTAGGTGACCACGCCACGGTAGGTGTCGTATACGGAATCGAAGATCAGCGCCCGGGCCGGCGCGTCGAGGTTACCGGCCGGCGGAGGCACCTGGGTGACGACCGCGTTGAGCAGGTCGGTCACGCCCTCACCGGTCTTCGCCGAGACCCTGAGCACGTCGGATGAAGCGCAGCCGATGATCTTGGCCAGTTCCTCGGCATACTTCTCCGGCTGGGCGGCCGGCAGGTCGATCTTGTTGAGCACGGGGATGAGATGCAGGTCAGCGTCGAGCGCGAGGTACAGGTTAGCGAGCGTCTGCGCCTCGATGCCCTGAGCGGCGTCCACAAGCAAGATCGCGCCTTCGCAGGCGGCGAGCGACCTGGATACTTCATAGGAAAAGTCGACGTGTCCAGGTGTGTCGATCAGGTTGAGCACGTAGTTCCGGCCGTCAGGACCGCGCCAGGGCAGCCTGACCGCCTGGCTCTTGATCGTGATGCCGCGCTCGCGCTCGATGTCCATCCGGTCGAGGTACTGCGCCCGCATCTGGCGATCGCCGACGACCCCTGTGAGTTGCAGCATCCGGTCAGCCAGGGTCGACTTGCCGTGGTCGATATGCGCGATGATGCAGAAGTTCCTGATCACGGCCTGATCTGTGCGCGAGGGTTCAGGCAGCACGGCAGAGCCCGTCGCGGGCTTGGCGCGGGACGGTGCGGCAGGCGTCGACGTTGGCGACGTTGGTGGCCTCGGTGACGGCGACGGATCGGACATTGATGGCACAATCATCCACTCGGACTCGGTTGACCAGTCGCCGTCTATGGTTGCATGCCGAGCCGGGTGCCTACGCCAGTGACCGGCCGACGGCTGATTCCGCAACGAGTTTGAGCCGACGGCTAAATCTCGGATATTGTAGATCGGTTGCCCACGGCCTTTGGCTAGCGGCTGCGGTGGGTGCGTCACCGCGCCCCGGCTCGACGGGCACGTCATGACTCAGTACCCAGCAGAACTAGCGAGGCTTTTCGCGTGGCGAATATCAAGTCCCAGATCAAGCGCAACAAGCAGAACGAGAAGGCCAGGCAGCGCAACAAGGCTGTCAAGTCGTCGCTCAAGACCGCGGTGCGCAGCTTCCGCGAGGCTGCCGATGCCGGTGACCCCGAGAAGGCGACGGAGGCCCTCCGCACCGCCTACATCAAACTGGACAAGGCCGCGAGCAAGGGCATAATCCACAAGAACCAGGCCGCGAACCGCAAGTCCGCGCTCGCAAAACGCGCCGCAGCCCTGTAACCCGCGCCGCAACCCCGCGCCGCAGGACCTGCCAGCCGCGCCGCAGCCCCGCGCCGCAGGACCTGCCAGCCGCGCCGCAGCCCTGCGCCGCAGGACCTGCCATGCAAGCCGCGTCGGCGTACTGGTGCGCCCGCTTGCAGGGCTTGCGGACATGCGCACTGCATGGCCTTAGGCCGCGGTCCCGCCAACAGCAGCAAGCGGGGCCGCGCTGCTCGTGATCACTGGCACAGCGACAGCAGCATTCGGTTGCCCTGCTATCGAGACAACGCTGCCCTGCTATCGGGACAACAATGTGCAGGCCATGCTGCTGTTGCCCGGGCACGTCTGCAGCGATCCACCCTCAGCGATCGGTCCGCAGCGAACTGCCCGCGGCGACCCGCCCCCGCCGTCCATGGCAAGACTGGGAAGTGAGCGCTGTCATCCTCAGTCCGCAGATCGGCACTCAGCTATGACGCGCAGCACGTGCTCGAGTGCGTAGCCAGCGCTAGCTCCCTCACCTTTCACCTGGGCGTCGGCCAGAGCCACGGCACAGTGCGCGCGCGCTAGGCCCGCCGAGGACCAGCCGCGCAGTTGCTGGCGGGCCTTGTCGATCATCCAGGGTGGCATCCCCAACTCCGAGGCCAGCGCGGGGCCGCTCTTGCGCCGAGAGGCGGATCCGACCTGACCAAGAGTGCGCAGCCCGCGCGCGAGCGCGCTAGTGATGAGCACAGGCGCGGTGCCGACGGCCAGTGCCCATCTCAGCTGGGCAAGCGCCTGGGTCAAGTTCCCTTCGAGCGCCCGGTCGGCCACGCTGAACCCCGTCGCCTCAGCTCGCCCCCGCCAGTACTTGGCCACTGCCGCTGCCGTGACCACCCCAGTAATGTCAGACGCCAGTTGATCACAGGCCGCCGCGAGATCACGCAGATCAGTCCCGACGCCATCAAGCAGCGCTCGCAGACCGCCGTCGTCCGCCTTGCGCCCAGCCCTGGCGAACTCCGCGCGAAGGAACTCCATCCGCTCGCCAAAGCGGCGCACGGCCGGGCAGTCAATCCGTCTCGCCCCGCTCAGCGCCGTCAGCAGCGCCTTATGCTTGGCCCCGCCTGAGTGCGTGATGACCAGGGTCACCTCCGGCGGCAGATCGGCCGCGAGCTTGCCAAGCTCAGTCGCGATCGCCGCGCTGGCATCCTGCACGCCCCGCACGATGACGACAGTCTCGCCGCCGAACAGCGAAGGAGACATCAGCATGCCCAGTTCTCCAGTGGCCAGGTCTGCGGCACGTACCTCATGCACGTCGGGCTCTGACTGTCCCGGACCCGCTGTCAGCCCGGATAGCACGCTCTTGACGGCGCGCTCCACCAGCAGGTCCTCTTCGCCGACGATCACGGTAATCGCCGCAGAGTTGCTCTCGCCGGAAGATCGCGCTGCCATGACCGCAAGCCTGCCATACCTGGCGAGCGCGAGAGGCGAGAGCTTGGGTGCTTGAGCGCCGAGAGCACGGCTGCCCTCCTTAGCACGAACCCGTGTGCCCTGGCTCTAGGCGAGAAGGTTTCGTGTACGGGGTTTGTCCGGGAGGGTTGTCCGCGTTCCCGGCGGAGAGTTGACGCGTCCGGGAGGGTTGTCCGCGCTCCTGGCGGAGAGTTGACGCGTCCGGGAGGGATTTTGTGCTCCACGACGAAAAATCTCCCGCACCCGAAAACCCTCCGCCAGGAACTCCGAGGAACCCGACGTTCTCCCCGTGACGCCGGCAATCCTCCCCGAGACCAAGGGCGTTACCCGCAGAGTCCCGGATGCCCGGGCATTTAGGCTCCGTGCGTGCTGGCATCCAGCGGCGCCACAGGACGCGGTGGTACCCAGGTTTCCCGGGAAGGCCACGGACGAGGCACCCGGGGACACAGAGAGACCCGGGGACGCAGAGACACCCGGAGACGCAGAGACACCCGGAGACGCAGAGACACCCCGGGGAGCATTGGCAGTCAGAGAGTGACGGGTTCGCCGCCGCGCCAGACGCGGTAGGGACGCAGGCCGTGCGACCACGCGAAAGCGCCCTCATGGTCGGCGTCCCAAGCCACGATGTCGGCCAGCCTGCCGCGACCCATGGCGCCGCGATCAGGTGTGCGGAGCGCTTGCGCACCGCCCACCGTCGCGGCCCTGAGCGCCTCGGTCACGCTCATCCCGAAGTTGGCGATCGCCAGCGTGATCACCAGCGGCATCGAGGTGATGCCGTTGGTGCCTGGGGAGTGGCCGGAGCCGAGGGCGACATTGGCGCCCCGGTCGAGCAGCGCCCGCACTGGCGCCGTACTACCGCTTTCGGCGATGGTGGCCGGACAGACCACAGCGGTCACGTTGGCCTTGGCCAGCGCGATCACGTCCTCGTCGTCGGCGTTGCTCAGCAGGTCCGCGGACGCGCAGCCAATCTCGGCGGCGAGTGTCGCGGCGCCAAAGCGCGAGTCACCAGTGGCGTGAATGCGCGGCAGCAGGCCGGCCGACCGGCCGACCCCCAGCATCCAGCGTGCCTCATGCTCGGTGAACCTGCCCTCGTCGCAGTACACGTCGATGCTGTCGGCTCCTGCGGCGGCCGCGTCTGCGCACCACGAACCCACCGCGTCCACGTAGTCGTGCCGACGTCCGAAGTATTCGGGCGGCAGCGCGTGCGCGGCGAAAAAAGTCGCGTGGACTCGCGGCATGTCCTGTTCGGCCTCAAGCGAGCGCAGCAACCGCACGTCGGCCAGCTCGCCATCCCTGGTCAGGTGATAGCCCGTCTTGGCCTCGATGGTTGTCGTACCGCTCAGCAGCCAGTCACGCATGCGGCCGCGGACGTGATTGCAAAGCGTCCACGGGTCGGTCCCGCGCGTCACCGTGACGGTCGACGACAGGCCGCCGCCCGCGGCGACGATCTCCGTGGTCGACGCGCCGCCGGACTTCATGGCGAGCTCGGCCCAGCGGTTGCCCGCGTAGACCGGGTGCGTATGCGAGTCGATCAGCCCGGGCGTGACGAGAGCGCCGCCAAGATTTTCCACTTGGTCGACGTCGACTATGTCGTCGATGACGCCGGGCAGGCTGGACGGGAGTTGCGTTGCCACCCCGGCCCAGACAATGCGGTCATCCTGCATCAGGATGGCCGTATTGCTGAGGATCTCGGTGCCGGTCCACAGGCGACCGATGTTGGTCAGGAGGCGGATCACCGGCTGGCCCCCGACCAGACCCCGGCCCGCGTCCAGGCCCTGGCCAGCATGCGTATGTCCCGCAGGCCACGCGGGTGCTTACCGCATGGCGGCCGCGCAACGACCGCACCGGCCGGTCTGACGACTGCACTGGGTCTCATCGAATAAGCCGTGGTCTCGTCAAGCGCCTGGGTCTTGCGACGCTGGGTCTTGCAGCATTAATCGGGTAACGATATGTGACTGCACGGTCCGCTCTACGGGAACGCACATACCATATCGGTTGCGTGCCCGTATTGCACTACTCAGTTGAGCCAGCGACACTATCCGGTAACACAACCTCCATACCAGACAAATCGTGCGGTCGCCGGAACGTGGCCGGAACGGCCGGAGGCTGGCTTATACCGTCGCGCCCGCCGCTTGCGGGCACTTGCCCGCCGCTTGCGCAGTCTCACCCGCCGCCTGCGCGGGCGCGCTCGCAGCCTGCGCGGGAGCGCCCGCCGCCTGCGTGTTCGCGCTCGCAGCCTGCGCAGTCTCATCCGCCGCTTGCGCAGTCTCACCCGAAGCCTGCGCGGTTTCGCCCGCCGCCTATGCCGTCTCGCTGGTCGCTACGAACCGGTCCAGTTCATGGGCCAGGTCCGGTGACACCCTCGCGGTCAGCGCGGTCCCGGCGCCCGTGTGCTCAACCTTGAGCACCTCACCCTCGCGGTGCGCCCGCGCGAGTAGGTCACCACGCGAGTACGGGAGCAGCGCAGCGATCTCGATGGCCGGCCTTGGCAGCAGCTGCTCGATCGAGGCGAGCAGCTCCGGCAGGCCGTCGCCGGTCTTAGCCGACACGGCGATCGAGGCAGGCTCCGCCAGCAGCAGGCCCTTCAGCAGGATCGGGTCAGCGGCGTCGGCCTTGTTGAAGACGACCAGCTCAGGCACCTCGCGGGCGCCGATCTCGCCGAGTACCTCGCGCACGGCCGCGAGCTGCGACCTGGGGTCGGCATCCGAGGCATCCACTACGTGCAGCAGGAGATCAGCGTCGGTCACCTCCTCAAGCGTCGACCTGAACGCGTCCACCAGCTGATGCGGCAAGTGCCTGACGAAACCCACGGTGTCGGTCAGCGTGAACGGCACGCCAGAGGGCAGCTTCGCCCGGCGCACGGCCGGATCGAGCGTCGCGAACAACGAGTTGTCCACCAGCACATGCGCCCCGGTCAGCCTGTTGAGCAAGCTGGACTTGCCAGCGTTCGTATAGCCGGCGATCGCCACGGACGGCACCTCGTTGCGCCGCCGCTGGCCGCGCTGTACCTCCCGGCCGACAGATCGCTCGGAGATCTCGCGCCGGAGCCTGGCAATCCGGGTCCTGATCCGGCGCCGGTCGGTCTCGATCTTGGTCTCACCAGGACCGCGGGTGCCGATTCCCCCGCCCCCCGCAACCCGACCTCCGGCCTGCCTGGACAGGGACTCGCCCCAGCCCCGCAGTCGCGGCAGCATGTACTCCATCTGGGCGAGCTCGACCTGTGCCTTGCCTTCCTTGCTCTTCGCGTGCTGGGCAAAGATGTCCAGGATCAGCGCGGTCCTGTCAACGACCTTGACCTTGACCACGCCCTCCAGCTTGCGCAGCTGTCCGGGCGTCAGCTCGCCGTCGCAGATCACCGTGTCGGCGCCCGTCGCGGCGACCAGGTCGGCCAGCTCCGCGGCCTTGCCCGCGCCGACGTAGGTGGACGCGTCGGGGCGGCCGCGCCGCTGCGTCAGTCCGTCGAGCACCTCGGACCCGGCGGTCTCGGCCAGCGCGGCTAGCTCGCGCAGCGAGTGCTCGGCCATCGCCAGGGTGCCCTGGGTCCAGACGCCAAGCAACACCACTCGTTCCAGTCGCAGTGCCCGGTACTCAACCTCGCTGACGTCCTGGAGCTCGGTCGACAATCCCGCGACCCGGCGCAGCGATTGCCGGTCCTCCAGGTCCGCCTGCCCGGCGTCGTAGAGCTCGGGGTCCTCGCCGGCGAAGCTGTCGTCGGCGTAGTTCTCAAATTCTGCTGTCATCTGCCATCCAGTACGGGCCCGCCCATCGGAAGAGCGGTCACTCGATGCTGCCACGCTCGGACAGCACCGTCATCTCAATAACACCCCAGCGGGTCAAGATGTGCCCGAGGGCGGAGAGCGAAGGCGAGCGTGCCCGGCGGGCCAGCATGTGCCCGCCGGGCACGATGTGCCAAGGTTAGAGCGATCGGCGAGGGGCAGTTCGCCGGACCGGGCTAGTCACAACCTAACCCGATAAGCTGAAAGAAGGGCGCGCGCAGATGAGCTATGGCCATGGCATCGAGATCACGGGCGCGATCAAGGACCGTTTCGACGAGATCCTCACTCCCGAGGCGGTCGGCCTGGTCGCGAAGTTGCAGCGAGAACTGATCTCCCGCCGGGCTGAACTGCTCGCGGCGAGAGCACGCCGCCAGCAGGAACTCATCAACGGCGCCACGCTCGACTTCCTCCCCGACACCGAGCACATCCGCGCTGACCGCACCTGGCGGGTCGCTCCCCCGGCGCCTGGGCTGGTCGACCGGCGGGTGGAGATCACCGGGCCGACCGACCAGAAGATGACGATCAACGCGCTGAACTCGGGCGCCAAGGTCTGGCTGGCCGACTTCGAGGACGCCAACACCCCGCTCTGGGAAAACATGGTCAGCGGCCAGCTCAACCTGAAGGACGCGCTCGACCGGAAGATCGACTTCGCCAGCGCCGAGGGCAAGGAGTACAAGCTCCGCCCGGATGAGGAACTGGCCACGATCGTGGTCAGGCCTCGTGGCTGGCACTTGGACGAAAAGCACATGCTGGTCGACGGCCAGCGCATGTCGGGGAGCCTGTTCGACTTCGGGCTGTACTTCTACCACTGCGCGCAGCGGCAGCTAGACAAGGGCAAAGGCCCTTATTTCTACCTCGCCAAGATGGAGAGCCATCTGGAGGCGAGGTTGTGGAACGAGGCGTTCAATATCGCGCAAGATGAACTCGGGATGCCGCGAGGCACCATCAGGGCCACCGTGCTGATCGAGACGATTCCGGCCGCGTTCGAGATGGACGAGGTCCTCTATGAGCTCCGCCAGCACAGCTCAGGCCTGAATGCCGGTCGGTGGGACTACCTATTTTCCATCATTAAGAAGTTCAGGACGCGGGGTACCGACTTCGTGCTGCCTGAGCGCAACTCGGTCACGATGACGGCGCCCTTCATGCGCGCGTATACCGAGTTGCTGGTCAAGACGTGTCACTCGCGCGGCGCGCACGCGATGGGCGGTATGGCCGCGTTCATCCCGAGCCGGCGGGACGCCGAGGTCAACGAGGTCGCGCTGGCGAAGGTGCGGGACGACAAGTCGCGGGAGTCGCGTGACGGGTTCGACGGGTCGTGGGTGGCGCATCCTGACCTGGTGCCCGTGTGCCGCGAGGTGTTCGACGGGGTGCTCGGCCAGGCTCCGAACCAGCTGACCAAGCGCCGCGACGAAGTCGAGGTTTCGGCTGGTCAGCTGCTTGACGTGGCGTCGACGCCCGGCACGATCACCGAGGCCGGGTTGCGCAACAACGTGAGCGTCGGGCTCCAGTATCTCGCGAACTGGCTCGCCGGGACGGGTGCGGTGGCCATCTTCAACCTGATGGAGGATGCGGCGACCGCTGAGATCTCGCGTTCCCAGGTCTGGCAGTGGCTCCACAATGATGTTGCCCTGGCCGAGGGGCCGCAGGTGACGCGGGAGCTGGTCGAGCGGATCGTGGACGAGGAACTGGCAAAGATTGCCTCGGCTCTCGGTGATGCGTTCGATGCCGCCCAGTACGGAGAAGCGGTGGCCTTGTTCAAGGAAGTCGCGCTTGCCGATCAGTACGTCGAGTTCCTGACTCTCCCGGCCTATGAGCGAATGCCGTGACACGCTAAATTCAAGCCATGCCAACTCAATCTGAGAAAGCCGCGCGCTTTCTTGACCTGCATCGCGGGAACTCCCCCTTGCTGATGCCGAATGCGTGGGATCGCGGTTCGGCGATCCTGCTGGCCTCGCTCGGATTCTCCGCGCTGGCGACGACCAGCAGCGGCTACGCCGCGACGCTCGGGCGGCTCGATGGCACCGTGACGCGCGACGAGGCGCTTGCGCATTCGGCGGCGCTGGTCGCGGCGACCGACTTGCCGGTGTCGGCCGACCTGGAAAACTGCTACGCCGACGACCCCGCTGGTGTTGCCGAGACTGTGCGGCTGGCTGTTTCTGCTGGTTTGGCGGGGTGCTCGATCGAGGACTACCCGAATAAGCCCGACTCGCCGCTGTACGACCTGGGGCTGGCTCGCGAGCGGGTAGCGGCGGCCGCCGAGGCTGCCCACGCCGGTCCCGTGCCCTTCGTGCTCACGGCCCGCGCGGAAAACTACCTGCGCTCCGGCCCCGACCTGGCCGACACGATCACCCGGCTGCAGGCTTACGCCGAGGCCGGCGCCGACGTGCTCTACGCCCCCATGGTGACCAAGGCGACCGAACTGCGCGAGATCGTGTCCTCGGTCGACCGCCCGGTCAACGTACTCGCCCTCCCCGGGGTGCCGTCCATCGCCGACCTGGCCGCGATGGGCGTGGGGAGAGTGAGCGTGGGCGGCGCCTTCGCCTTCACCGCGCTCGGGGCACTCGCCGAAGCCGGCCGCGAGTTGCTTGAGCAAGGCACCTACGGCTACTGGGAACTGGCCCGCCCAGGCTCGGCAGCCGCCCGAACCGCCTTCAAGCCGTAGCCGGCGTAGCCGAGGCTGGTCTCGGTCCCTAAACGCGCGACGCACAAGCTGGTCCGGCGCACCGGCTAATCCCCGCCGCGCTGACTGACCTGGCCGCCGGGTAGTCCGCGGCAGGACATCAGCTCGGCAGGTTGAGCCCAACTGGGCACGCCGGTGAACACTGGCTGGCCGGTCCCGGCCAGCCGAACCTCATTAACGCACGCGCGAGGCTGAACTGACCGAGGCGGGCGCCAGGAGGGCGCCAGGCTGCTCGGTTCGCCGCTGAACACGCCGCCTCGCGTGAGGTGAGAGTCCTGGGGCACTAGAACTATCCGGCGCTCTCTGGGGATGATGAGGGTATGACCATCGGAGCTTTGATCCCGCGACTGACACAGATCTGCGGCAGCGACGCTGTCATCACAGACCCGATGGAACTGCGCACCTATGAATGCGATGGACTGACTGCACACCGTTGTTCACCTGGTGTCGTAGTTTTGCCACAGACCGCGGCTCAGATCGCAGCAGTCGTCAGGGCGTGCGCCGCCGCGAAGATACCGTTCGTGGCCAGGGGCAGCGGCACTGGCCTGTCGGGAGGCGCCCTGCCGAGAGCGGACGGAGTGCTGATCGTGACGGCACGGATGCGGGCGATCATCGACATCGACCCGGTGAGCCGCCGCGCGATCGTGGAACCAGGCGTCACTAACCTCGCCGTCACCAAGGCCGCGACGCCTTACGGGCTGTTCTACGCGCCCGATCCGTCCAGCCAGCAGATCTGCTCGGTCGGCGGCAACGTCGCCGAGAACTCAGGCGGCGCCCACTGTCTCAAGCACGGCTTTACCGTGCACCACGTGACCGGCCTTGAGGTCGTCACCCCGGACGGCGAGCTGACCTGGCTCGGCGACGGCACCGGCAACTCCCCCGGCTATGACCTGGTCGGCGCTTTCACCGGCTCGGAAGGCACGCTCGGGATCGTGACCAAGATCGTCGTCAAGCTCACCCCGATCCCCGAGGCGGTCACGACGCTGCTCGCCGCGTTCGAAACGACCGGCCAGGGCGGCGCGGCCGTGTCCGCGATCATCGGCGCTGGCATCCTGCCGGCCGCGATCGAGATGATGGATGCGCTCACGATCGAGGCGGCCGAGGCCAGCGTTGCCTGCCACTACCCGGCAGGAGCGGGCGCCGTGCTCATCGTCGAGCTTGACGGGCCCGCGGCCGATGTCCAGGCCGAGACCGCCGCCGTACGGCAGATCGTCAAGGACGCCGGCGCCTTCGAGATCAGGGAAGCCGCCGACGCCGGCGATAGGGCACTGATCTGGCGCGGGCGCAAGGCGGCGTTCGCGGCGATGGGCAGGATCAGCCCCGCCTACATCGTCCAGGACGGCGTCGTGCCGCGCACCGCGCTGCACGAGGTGCTCGACCGGATCAGCGCCTTGTCCGATGCCGCGGGCCTGCGGGTCGCGAACGTGTTCCACGCGGGCGACGGCAACCTGCACCCGCTCGTGCTCTACGACGACGCCGACGAGGCGCAGGCGGCGGCAGCCGAAGAACTGTCCGGAGCGATCCTGGACGTGTGCATCAGCCACGGCGGCTCGATCACCGGCGAGCACGGCGTCGGCGTGGACAAGTCGCAGTACATGCCGAAGATGTTCAGCGCGGACGACCTGGACACGATGCAACTGCTCCGCTGCGCCTTCGACCCGGCTGGCCTGTGCAACCCGGGCAAGATCTATCCGACCCCGCGCATGTGCGGGGAAGTCCCCGGGGTCAGGCGCGAACCGCACCCGCTCGTGGCTTCGGGCCAGGCCGAGATCTTTTAAGACCGCCATGATGAACAAATCACCCAGGGCCGATGCCGATGGCCGCTGACTCGATCCCGGCATCGCTCGCCGCCGCCTGCGCGGAGGTCAGGGCAGCCACCCCCGCCGACAAGATCGGCGGGGTCCAGCCCGCTGTCGTCGCGGCGCCGGCGAGCACCGGAGAGGCGAGCGCCGTGCTGAAGGCAGCGACCGCCCTCGGGCTGGCCGTCGTGCCCCGCGGAACCGGCACGAAGCTTGACTGGGGTTCGCCCCCCGAGCGGGCCGACCTTGTCATCGACACGAGGCAGCTGAACCGGGTGATCGAGCACGCGGCCGGCGACCTGGTGGCGTCCGTCGAGGCTGGCGTCGCCCTGGACGAGCTCGCCGAGGTGCTGGCGCGCGCCGGCCAGCGCCTGGCGCTTGACCCCCCGGGCGGCGGCCCGGGCACCGTGCCGGGCAGGGCCGTCGGGTTGCCCCCACCCGCTGCGCCCCCCAACTCCAGTCCAGCGCGCACGGGCACCGTCGGCGGCCTGCTGGCGACCAACGTGGCTGGCCCGCTTCGGCTGCGCTACGGCACGCCGCGCGACCTGCTGATCGGGATCACCGTGGTCCGGGCCGACGGCACGGTGGCGAAGTCGGGCGGCAAGGTCGTGAAGAACGTCGCCGGCTACGATCTCGGCAAGCTCTTCGCGGGATCGCGCGGCACCCTGGGGCTGATCACGCAGGCCACGTTCCGCCTGCATCCGATCCCGCCAGCCACGGCCTACCTCCTCGCCGAATGCGCGCCCCCCGACTGCCGTCAGCTGCTCGACGTCGCCCTGCGGGCTGAGATCGCACCAGTGGCCGCCGAACTGGACTGGCGGCCCGCCGCCGGCGCGCCGGCCCGCCTGGCCGTAGCGCTCGAAGGCGATGCGGCGGGAGTCGCGGAACGCGCCGCCCTGCTGGCTGGCCTCGTTCCCGGAGCGACTGCCGCCGGAGAACCCCCGCCGTGGTGGGGCGCGGCGCCCGTGCCGTACCGGGACACGGGCCGGGGCGCGGTCCCGGCTGGCACGCTGCTGCAGCTCGCCTTCTGGGTTCGTGATCTCACCGACGTGCTGGCAGCCCTGGCAGCGGCCGCGCGCCAGGCCGGTCTCGATCCGGCCGTCAACGGGTCGGCGGCAGCCGGGGTGCTCGGTGTCGCCCTGCCGGCCGACGCCGAGCCTGACCAGGCCGCCACCTTCATCACCCGCCTGCGCGCCGACCTGCTCCGGGCCGGGCAGGCTGGCGATCCGGGGCATTCCCAGGCACGGGCGAGCGTTGTCGTGCGGCGCGCGCCGGCTCCGGTAGCCGAACGCGTCGATCTCTTCGGCCCGGTGCCGGCGCTGGCTGTGATGCGGGCGGTCAAGCAGCAGTTCGACCCGGACCGGATGATGTCACCAGGACGATTCGCCGGGGGGCTGTAGCTCATGGACGAACTCACAAATGGTACGAACACCGGCAACGCACTCGACCCGGCCGGCGAGCTGCAAGGTATCGTCGGCGACTGCGTGCATTGCGGCTTTTGCCTGCCTTCGTGCCCGACCTATCAGCTCTGGGGCGAGGAAATGGATTCGCCCCGGGGCCGGATTCACCTGATCGGCCAGCTGCTGAACGGAGAGGAAGCCAGCGACGCGGCCGCCGAGCACCTTGACCGCTGCCTGGGCTGCATGGCATGCGTGCCTGCGTGCCCGTCGGGAGTCAGGTACGACAAGCTCATCGAGGCGGCCAGGTCGTGGGCCGCAGACGCCGGCGCTGCTGGCGCCGTGCCGGTCACCGCGCTGCCGCCCAGGTCGGCCAGGGAGCGCGCGCTGCGGGCGGCGATTTTCGCGACGTTCCCCTACCCGGCGCGGATGCGGTGGCTGATGGGTCCGCTGCGCGCGGCGCAGCGGACCCGGACCGACAAGCTAGTGCAACGCGGCGTAGGCCGGCTGGCACCGGAACTAGCCGCCGCGCTGCGACTAGCCCCCGCCCTGCCCGGGCCCCCCGCCCGGCCCGGGCGCCCGGGCAGGCCGCCTCGACGTGTCCCGCGCGGCCGGCTCCCTTCGCGAATCCCGGCACGAGGCGAGCGCCGGGCGGTGGTCGGCATGCTGACCGGATGCGTGCAGCAGGTGTTTTTCCCGCAGGTCAATCTCGCGACCGCGCGGGTGCTCGCCGCCGAGGGCTGCGATGTCGTGATTCCCCCCGCGCAGCGCTGCTGCGGTGCGCTGTCCCTGCACGATGGCAGGCGGGCTGAGGCCCGCGCCTTTGCCGCATCCTTGATCGCGACCTTCGAGCAGGCGGGCGTTGACGCGATCGTAGTGAATTCCGCGGGCTGCGGCTCTGCGATGAAGGAGTACGGCGACCTGCTCGCCGATGACCAGGCGCTGGCCGATCGCGCAGCCGCGCTGTCGGCCAGGGTGGCCGATCTCAGCGAGTTCCTGGCCGCGCTGGGTCCGGCCGCTCCGCGGCACGCGCTGGCCCTGACCGTCGCGTACCACGACGCCTGTCACCTGGCTCACGCTCAGCGGATCACCAGCCAGCCGCGCGGCCTGCTGCGGGCCATCCCCGGGATCAAGCTCGTGGAACTCGCCGACGCTGGCACGTGCTGCGGCTCGGCCGGCATCTACAACCTGGTGCAGCCGGGCACCGCGCGCGAGCTCGGCGACCGCAAGGCCGCGGCGGTCAGCCAGGCCGGCGCTGACCTGGTCGTGTCCGCGAATCCGGGCTGCGCGCTCCAGATCAGCTCGGCGCTCGCTGCGGCTGGCACACCGGTGCCTGTCGCGCATCTGGCCGAAGTGCTGGATGCCTCGATCCGAGGCCAATCCCCGGCGACGCTGCGCTGACTCCAGCTCGCCGAATCCGCGTTCGCCAGCCGAGGCCGCCTTCGCCAGCCGAATCCCGTCCCGCTGTCGAATCTCGTCCTCGCCGTCGAATCCCGTCCCGCTGTCGAGTCCCGTCCCGCTGTCGAATCCCGTCCCGCTGTCGAATCTTGTCCTCGCCGTCGAAATCCGTCCCCGCCGTCGAATCCAAAGGCCCTAAGTAACGAATACGCATGGTACAAAGTTCCACGATTAGATAAGGGATATATTTGATAAAGAGTGCCTTCCGCTAAGCCGCCGGGAAGGTATTGTTACGTGTGCACTCGGACCTGACCGCAGCCACGTCCACCCGGCAGGCGCCGCCCGGCTTGAGGCCACCCTTCGCCCCCCCGAATCCGCTCATGGCTATCGTGCGGCGCCCGGTCACCGCGCACCTGATCATCTTGCTCAGCTACATCGGCGTCGGCGTCGCCGTCACCTGGCCGCATGCCACCTACCTGACCGGCAGGCTCCCCGCCACCCGTGACGCCGGGAGTTACGTCTGGGGTTTCTGGTGGGTGGCCCGCTCTGTGGTGCATCTGTCCGATCCGTGGCACACGACATACCTCGCCGCCCCGGTCGGGACCGATCTCGGCATGCACGCGCTGATGCCGCTAGTCGGCCTGATCATGACGCCCGTCACGCTCGTGTTCGGGCCGAGCGCTTCTTACACCGTCCTGTCGGTGATCATGCCGGGGCTGCTCGCCTACGCCATGTACCGGGTGGCCAGGCTCTGGGTGCCGTCCCAGATCGGAGCCATCGCCGCCGGGGCCTTCTACGGGTACTCATCGCTGCTTGACTTTCAGAGCTGGGTGCACCTCAACCTGGCGGCCGGGGCGCTGTTCCTGCCGATGACACTCGAAGCCGCCGTGCGACTGCGGCGCCGGCCCGGCCCTGGGCAGGCGATCGTGCTTGGCATCGTGCTGGGCGCCAGCCTGCTCGTCGACCAGGAGTCCGCCGTCCTGGCGCTGATCGTCGCGATGCTGGCAATAGGCTCCTGGCTGCTGCCCAGCCTGGTGCGCAGATCGCGCGAAACGGCGCCGTCACCGAGCGGCACGCCGCCTGAACCGGTGTCCCAGCGCGCCAGTTGGCTGTCCAGGCTGCGGCCGGCCAGGCCGCGGCAGACCAGACCGCGGCAGGCCGGGTTTCGGCGGGCCAAGCTGCGGCGGGCCAAGCTGCGGCAGGCCGGGTTTCGGCGGGCCAGGCTGCGGCAGACCAGACCGCGGCAGGCCGGGTTTCGGCGGGCCAGGCCGCGGCGGGCCAGGCTGCGGCCGGCCAGGCTGCGGCCGGCCAGACCGGGTTTGCCGGCGGCGCCGACGTCGCCCTTGCCGAGGCGGCTGCTCGCTCGACCTCGGCTTCGCCGCCGACCGGAATCTGAGCCCCGGCGGTTCAAAGTTCACTGGCTCAGATTCGTCCTGGCCGCGATCGCCGGCGCCACCGCGATAGCCGTGGCCGCGCCGCAGATCGTGGCGATCGTCCACGCCAATGCGGCCGGCAGCCCGTCCGCCACCTTGAACGCGTCGTCGTACCTGGAGGGCATTAAGCTGCCCGACCTTTTCCTGCCCTCACCGCGAGTAGCGTCATTTGGCCTGGGCATCGGACATGCGGAGGACTCAAGCACGTTCGGCTTCATACCGTCCGTGCTTGCCCTGGTCGGCCTGCTTCTCGCCTGGCGGCGGCGCAGCGCCTGGAAGCTCGCGGGCCTATGGCTCACCGCGGCCGCGCTGGCGATCGGCGCCGACCTGATCCTGCCGGGAGGCACGGCCACCCCGCTGGCTCAGGCATGGGACGGCGTGCGCGTGTCGCTGGTGCTGCCCTATACGTGGTTTATCAGGATTCCGGGCCTTATCGGGTTCCGCGAACCATCGCGCATCGCCGAGCTCGGCCTGGTCTCGATCGCGCTGCTGGCCGGCTACACGGTGGACTGGCTGCGCCAGCACGCCAAGCACCTGCTCGTCGTGGTCCTCGTGCTCGGCGTCTTCGAGGCCGGCCTCACGACACCACCGAGAAGGGCCACGACAATGCCGACCGGCCTGCCTGCGCTCGATAATCCGATCGCGGCCGATCACTCCAGTTCCGTGGTTGTCGACGTGCCATTCGGCCTGCGCGGCGGGACTGGCGTCACCGGATTGCCCTTCCCCGACGAGACCCAGGTGCTCGCCACTGCCGACCAGCATCCGCTTGCCGATGCCTTGCTGTCCCGGGTGCCAACGTCGACAGCGGCGAGCATCGACGGCGAGCCCTTCTACCACGATCTGATCAGGGAGCAGACCGGCCACCACGACTTCACGCCTGAGCAGCTTATTTTTGCCGGGCTCAACGCCCGCCGCATGCACATCGGCTGGGTCGTGCTCTGGGTGTCCAACAAGCACCTGCGCCAGTACCTGCTAATGACAGGCTTCGACTATGCCTACCGCGCCGACCACGCTTCCGTCTGGCGCCCATCCAGGTTCTGGAAGGACACGCCTCGAGGTCAGCGGCCTAATCCGCTAACGGCACGCCGCGCATAACGCGCCGGCCCGGAATCCGGCAAGCGCGAACTCCAAGCGGCCGAGGTGATCGCCCAGGCTGAGCTTGACGAGGTTGTTGAGCTGGATGTGATGGTTACCGCGTCGCATCGCAGCCCACGAGCGCATCGCACACCTGAGGCACGCAACATGAGGGAATTGAGTTCCTTCCTTCACCATCGATCCGCGTATCCACGCGAGTCACGCCGGACGATGAACCCGGCACCCAGAACGCGCGAATCTACCCGCACCCCGCCGCCGGAATTCTTCCGGGCAGGTTCATACTTAATGCCCAGAGAAGGCATTGTCTTCCGGGAATCGCCCCCAGGCGCATCGCACCCCCACGGGAGGGTTCCCTGGCTTGGGAGGGGTCCGGCGTAGCCGGGAGGGTTGCCAGCGGCCGGGAGGGTTGCGAGCGTAGCCGGGAGGGTTGCCAGCGGCCCGGAGGGTTGCGAGCGTAGCCGGGAGGGTTGCCGGCCTAGCCGGGAGGGTTGCCGGGTTCCTGGTGGAGCGTTTCCGGGTGCGGGCGGATTTTCGTGTCCCACGACGAAAAACCTCCCGCACCCGGAAATCCTCCGCCAAAACCACGGACAACCCTCCCGGACACGAAAACCCCCCCGTCAAACGGCCGGGCACGACGGTGCGCGGTCAGTTAGCGCCTGCTCGACACCGACTTCAGGCGATTCGCGCCGGACCGGTGCACGAGCACCCACTTTGAGCGCTGGCATTATGAATGTTCGAGCGAATATTGTCCTGATCTGAGGGTGACTGCCCAAGGACCTCCGCTAACCCACAAGGCTCCGTGACCCGGGAGGTCGCTAGCGCCCGGCAGAGGGCCAGCCAAGTCCGGCCAAACTGGCCGAGCTCAGCAAACCCGCCCGGTAGTCTCTCCGACTTGACCCGTGGCGTCGGCCGCCGGACCGCGAGCCGGCCGCCAGACCGAGACGTCCGCCAGACCGAGACGTCCGCCAGACCGAGACGTCCGCCAGACCGAGACGTCCGCCAGACCGAGACGTCCGCC